>NZ_BAHC01000031.1 GCF_000298195.1 Gordonia rhizosphera NBRC 16068
CAGGGTCCGGCCCGCGCCGGCGGTGACCACCGATCCGGTGATCACCACCCCCGCCCCCGCTACGGGCTCCCCGTCGGACTCCTCGGCGAGCCCGATCGCCGTTTCCACGGCATCGGGCAGGAAGGGCGTCACCACGACACGGTCCTCGATGTTGGTCAGCACGATCATGTCAAACACCGGCTCGAGTGCCTCGAGAACCCCTTCGGCATCCTCGTCCCCCAGCACCCCGATCACCCCGACAAGGCGCCGGAAGTCGAACTCCTCGGTGAGCGCCTGGGCCAGGGCGGCCGCACCGTGCGGATTGTGGGCGGCGTCGACGAACACCGTCGGCGCGCTGCGCACCCGCTCGAGGCGTCCCGGACTCGTCACCGACGCGAAACCGGACCGGATCGCGTCGATGTCGAGTTGCCGATCGGCACCCGCGCCGAAGATTGATGATCCCCGCCTTCTCCGACGCGATGACGGCCAACGTGTCGCCGAGGTAGTCGGCATGGCATGGCGACCGGCGTGATCACGGCGACGGTGGCATCGATGACGTTGGTGACGTCCCAGCGCCCACCCCATTCGGTGAAATCAGGGGCAGTACTCGCCTGCCACGGCGAAGAAGCGGTAGTCGAAGAGGTTCCCCGACGGGGGGCGCGGGTCGATGACGATCTGCACGCATCCCCCCGGCGTCGCCAACGCGCTCTGCAGGGCCATGTCGAACTGGGCGGCCAGCGCAACATTTGCAGACTGGTACTGCTGTGGGATGGGGAGCGAGGCGATCACCTGCGGCAACCCGATCGAGGCCGCCTGTTGGGTCGCCGAATGCGTCGCGATATAGGTGTACTCACTGGCCGTGACCGAAATAACACCCGTGGGAAGTTCGGCGCTCCACGATTCCGGTGCGGCGTGCGCGCTCCCAGCGGCGAACGGAAAGGTAGTCATGGCCACTGCCACGGCAGCGATGGCCCAGGGGCGAAGGCGGGTGATGACAGACAATCGCTTCCTCACAACACAGTTGCGGACACAAGACAGTGGGACGCACATCGTCGGCCCACCCCCGAACCGCTATTATCACAGCCCGCCTCGGGGAACG
>NZ_BAHC01000030.1 GCF_000298195.1 Gordonia rhizosphera NBRC 16068
TTCTCGACCAGCCGCTGTCGACGGCGATCACCCAGAGCCTCATCATCGTGGGTATCTCGTCGGCTACCGGGGTGCTCGCGCACGCGCGGGAGGGCCGGGTACGGTGGCGCGCCGGCATCGCCCTCGGCGTGGTGGGCGGTGTGGCGGCCTGGGCCGGAACGGCCATCGGCCGGCACGTGCCCTCCGATGCCACGCTCACGGCCTTCGCGGTTCTGATGGTGGTGGTGGCCACGACGCTGCTGGTGCGAACCCGGTCGCGGACCAGGCCACAACCCGAGAAGGTGCCGTCGCTGGTGCCGGCCGGCGGAGATCCTGTCGTGACACCGGATGAGGACGTAGAACCCGTCGACGACGACATCCGTATGGTGCACCCGGCCAAGGCCGCCCTGCGCATCGTGGTGGCTGGCCTCGGCATCGGTCTGCTCACCGGCTTCTTCGGTGTCGGAGGAGGCTTCGTGATCGTCCCGGCGCTGATCCTGTTCCTCGGCTACTCGATGCCCGTGGCGGTGGGAACGTCGCTGCTGGTCATCACCATCAACTCGGCGGTGGCACTGGGCTCGCGGATCGGCGACGCTCCGCTCGACTGGTCGATCATCGCTCCGGTCGCGATCGCCGCCATTGCCGGATCGTTCCTCGGAAAGCGTGTGGCACAGCGATTCTCGGATACCGCGATGACCCGCGCGTTCGGCGTGATGCTCATCGTGGTGGCCGCCTACGTCGCAGCCCGCAGCATCGGAGTCCTGCCGAACTGACCATCCAGCCCAACAGACCACGTCACGACATCAGCCGACAACGCACGACAACAAGACAACGCACGACAACAAGACCCGACAAGAAGGAGAGTCCCATGATCCTCAACCAGTACTACATCGATTGCTTGTCCCACGCCTCGTACCTGGTGGCCGACGAGAAGACCAAGCGCGCCATCGTCGTCGACCCACGCCGCGACATCACCGAATACCTGGACGACGCCAAGTCCCTCGGACTCACCATCGAAGGCGTGATCAACACGCACTTCCACGCCGACTTCGTGTCCGGTCACCTCGAGTTCGCCGAGGCCACCGGAGCCTGGATCGGATTCGGCGAGGCGGCCGAGACCGACTATCCCATCCGGCGACTCGCCCACGGGACGCACATCTCGCTCGGTGACGTCGACATCGAGGTGCTCTCCACCCCCGGCCACACCTGGGAGTCGATCAGCCTGCTGATCCGTGAGACCCCCGATGCACAGCCCACCGCGGTGCTGACCGGTGACTCGCTGTTCATCGGCGACGTCGGCCGGCCGGATCTCGCGAACCTCGGCGACAGCACGAACACCGATCTGGCCCGGGCCATGTTCAAGACCGTGCACGAGACGCTGCTGAAGCTGCCCGACGACGTCAAGGTCATGCCGGCCCACGGCGCGGGCTCGTCCTGCGGGAAGAACATGTCCAGCGAGCTCGTCTCGACGATCGGCGCACAGCGGATGACCAACCCGTCCGTGCAACCCATGAGCGAGGACGACTTCGTCAAGCTCATCACCACCGGTCAGCCCGCGATCCCCGGGTACTTCCGTGCCGACGCCGACCTCAACCGTCGGGTGCACAACGTCCTCGGTGAGTCGCGTCCCATTCGGGAGCTGTCCCCCGAGGAGGCGCGGGAACGGCTCACCGACGACAAGACGGTCGTCATCGACACCCGCGACCCGGAGGTGTTCACCGCGGCCCACCTCGACGGATCGGTCAACGTCGGTCTCGGCGGGCGCTACGCCGAGACCTGCGGCATGGTGGCATCGCTGACCGACCCGATCGTCCTCGTCACCCCGCCCGGGACGGAATCCGAAGGCGCCCTGCGACTTGCCCGGATCGGATACGACAACGTCGTCGGTTTCGTCCCGATCGATACCGACAACGGAGAATTCCCCGACTACCTCGCCGATCTCGTCCGGAACGGTGAGCGGGTGACCGTGCGGGAACTCGCGGACATGCTGGCCGAGGGCGCGGTCACCCTCATCGACGTCCGCAACCCGGGAGAACGCGAGGATGGTGTGATCGACGGTTCTCTGCACATCCCGCTGCCGCAGCTCGGTGAGCGTGTCGACGAGATCCCGCGCGACAAGCCGATCGTCGTCCACTGCCGCGGCGGGTGGCGGTCCTGTGTCGCGGCGAGCCTCCTTCGCTCGCGCGGACACAACGAGATCAGTGACCTGATCGGCGGCTACGAGGCATGGGAGCTCGAAGGCCCCGTGGTCACGCGCTGAGGGTTCGCGACACCTGCGCCACCCGTGCCGGCCGCCGGCCCGGGTGGCGCCGGTCTATCTGCTCACCGGCGGGGCAGGTGACGCCGACGGCTCCGGGGCAGGTGACGCGGACGGCTCCGGGGCGGGTGACGCCGACGGGTCCGACGGAACAGGTGCCTGTGACGGCGGCGGCGTCTCCGCCTCGGGTGCCGCCCCGGCCACCATGGCGCGGATCGGCCCGAGCGCCGAATAGCCGAGTTCGCCCGGACAGCTGGTGTTGTTGTAGTCGCGGTGTCCGCTGATCGCCGGCAGGTCGGTCTGTGCACCCGCGCGGAACTTACTGTCGGAGAAGGACTCCGCGGTCAACTGGGCCGTGCCGGCGGGATTCACGCCGGCACGGTTCAGCCGCCACCGCAGGAATCGGGCGACCGCGGAGACCATCGCGGCGCTCGGCGCGGCCTGATCGAGGTTTCCGATCATCGACACCCCGACCGTCGACTTGTTGAACCCGCCGGTGTGGGTGCCCTCGACGTTGCGGTCGAGCCCGCCGAAGGCGCCCTCGAAGATCTGCCCGTACTTGTCGACCAGCGCGTTGTAGCCGATGTCGCACCAGCGCAGCGTGCGAGCGTGATAGGCGTAGATGCCGCGGACGATCTCCGCCGACTGGGCCGGTGTGTAGTCGTTGTTGCCCGCGGTGTGGTGCACGATCGCGCCGCGGATCGCGGGCGAGAACGTCGGTTGCGAACAACGCACCGACTCGTCGGCGCCCCACTGGGCGCGGGCCACCACCGACGGCCCGCCCAGCAGCGGCGACAACAGCGACGAACCCAGCGACAGCAGGCTCTCGGGACTGATCAGCGTGGCCTTCACCGCCCCCAGCGCGACCGTCAGCAGGGTCTTGATCACGGTGCTGGCGGTACCGATACCCAACTCGACCAATCCGCCCGCCGCGGGCTCGGCGGCCGGGATCGCCAGGCCGTGATCGGTCATCGCGACCTGGACCTCGGTGGCGTCGCCGACCCACACCGGTTCGGTCCCCATCGGATGCTCGGGTGACGGTGTCCCGTCGGCGTGCACCGGCGCGAGTTTCGTCCATTCGCCCCACGAGCCGTCGCCGTTGCGGGCGCGTAACAGCATCGACGCGTCGACCGGTCGTTCCCAGGTGAACGCCACCATCTTGAGCGGGTTGTCGCGGACGAGGTGCTGCACCGCAACTCCGACCGGACGCCCGTCAACCATGGGAGGAACCTCGAGCGGGTCGATGTCGGGCAGCCTCACTCCCGCGGCGGACAGCCCGGATCCGGCGAGGTCGAGGACCGTCGTCGTCAGTTCGGCGAGACCGACCTGCTCGATCGCGGTGGTCGGCAGATCGCGGTGTCGGTCGGTCGGACGGGGATCGGAACCGGTGAGCACGACGGCGAAGGGGCTCGCGACGATCGCGGCGGCGACGGTCGCGAGCACGACCGACCGTCGGGGTATGGCGTTGGGGCGGACTCGGCGCATGGTGTGTCATCGTGGCGGCTCCGCCGACGGTCCGATGGCGCCACGCGCGGAGGATCTGTAACTCGTGATGTGGTTGTTATCTGGTGAGGTTTATGTGACGAGATCCAAGCGAGTAACTCGTGATGCGGTTGTGATCTGCTGGGGTTGTCGTTTCGGACAATTGTTAACTATCGTCACAACAGTCACATGAGTAACACCTGTGTCGGCGGAGAATGTTGCGCCGCACGCCCCTCGACTGAACGAAAGGTCGTCGAAGACGTTGGTCAGAGCACGCCCTCGGCACGCCCGTACCCGATCGCTGTCCCTGGCCGCGATCGGGCTGGCACCCGTGCTGATCGCCGGTGGTCTGCTCTCGGTCGGCGGCCCGTCGGTGTCCACGCAGACGGTCACACTGACGGCCGGTTCGCAGCTCACGCTGATTGGACACGGCCTCGGACACGGCCGCGGGATGGGGCAGTGGGGCGCCTATGGCTACGCCAAGAGGGGTTGGTCGGCGACACAGATTTTGCGCCACTTTTACGGCGGCACCACCGCGGGGAAGGTGGACAGACCCGAGATCTCGGTCATCTTGAGCGGGAAGAACTCGGTGAATGTGCACGCGGACGCCGGGATGCGGGTCGGTGGCCAAACGGTGGCTCCCGGGCAGGCGGTCAGCCTGTCCGGGACCACGGCCACCATCACCAACGGCTGCGGCGGCGGTGTGGTGCGCACGGTGACGGCAACTTTCGTGGAGCCGCTCAACATGGGGCCGAGCCGCCCGCCGGGCGAGTTCCTCAAATTCTGTGGCTCCAACCAGGCCTACCGTGGGGCGCTCGGCTTCGACGGCGGGCGGGTGGCCAACCGGCTCCACATCGACGACTACGTCAAGGGCGTGATCCCCAAGGAGAGCGTGCCGGGTTGGGCCGACTCCGGCGGCGCCGAAGCCCTCAAGGCCCAGGCGGTCGCCGCGCGGACCTATGCGCTGTCGGCCATCGCCGGCGGCAAGAAGATCGACGACACCCAGAACTCGCAGGTCTACGGCGGGGTGGCCGGTGAGGACCCGCGCACGAACCGGGCGGCGGACGCGACCGCCGGCCAGATCCTGCTCAATGCAGGTAAACCGGCGTTCACCGAGTTCTCCTCCTCCACCGGCGGTTACACCGCCGGTGGACGATTCCCGGCGGTCCGCGACGACGGCGATGCCGCCTCCCCCAACCACGACTGGACCGCGACGGTCAGCGCCGGCAGCGTCGGCGCCGCCTTCGGGGTGGCGCCCTGCGCGCCTTGGAGGTCATCGAGGCCAACGGACTCGGCCCGGAGAACGGCCGGGCGATCAAGGTTCGCGCGGTCGGCTCGGGCGGCACGCGAGAGGTGTCGGGTGAAGAGGCCCGCAGCCTCCTGCAGCTGAAGTCGTCGTTCTTCTCCGTGCGGGGCCAGACCTCGAAGCCGAAGATCGTCACGCCGCCGACGGGACCGGATGGACCGGGGCTCGGCCTCGACCTGGGATCGCTGGGCCTGGGCAGCCTGATGTCGCTCGGCGGCGACCTGATGCCGGGCATGATGCAACTGCTCACCATCGGCCAATCGGCGCTGAACGGACGTTACGACGAACTCGGCGGCATCACCGGTCCGCTCGGCCAGGTCATCGGCGTGCCGAGCCTCACGCCGGACGCCAACGGCGTCATGCAGCTGTTCGAGCACGGTCTGATGCTCTTCAGCACCCAGACCGGTGCCCATGCACTGACCGGGCAGGGACTCGCCGACTATCTCGCCGAGGGTGGGCTGGGAGAACTCGGATTCCCGGCCGCCGACCGCATCGGCTGAGAATCTAACCCGGTCCCGCGTCGATGATCCGGGTGGCGACCTCGACGAGTTTGGTGTTGCTGTCCTGCGAGAGGCGGGAGAGGAGAAGAAACGCCGCGTCGGCGTCGATCCGGAAGCGTTCCATCAGCATCCCCTTGGCCTGACCGATCAGGTCGCGCGACGACAACGCGGCTCGCAGCTGTTCCTTCTCGCGCACCGCGGAGAACGCGGTGGCGCAGTGCGCGGCGAACAGCTCGCCGATCGAGATCGCATCCTGGTCGAAGGCATGGGTGGTGGTGCTCAGCAGATTGAGCGCGCCGAAGTCGTGTCCGTTGATGTAGAGACAGAAACATGCGATCGAACCGATCCCGAGTTCGGTTGCCGCCGCGGCGTATCGGGGCCAGCGTTGCTCGCGGCGCATGTCGTCGACGAGGATCGTCGCGTCGTCGATGGCGGATCGGACGCATGGCCCCTCGTTGAGTTCTCGTTGCAGGTCGTCGGAAGCGCCCGCGAGGTCGCCGACGATCACCGGGGTCTCGATCCGGCCGCCGGTGACCAAGGTGACGCTCGCATACTCGGTGCCGGGAACCGAATCGACCGCGGTCTTGGAGATGCCGCGCAGCACCGCCTCGGTGTCGGTGCTCTCCGCGCGCAGGCCGCGGATGATCTCGGCCATGCGGACGGTGTCCTCGGACCTCATATCCACTCCTCGTCGCCCGCCCGGCACCATCCGGGCGTCGTCATCTGATGTGGAGTCAGCGTACGAGATTCTCACGTTGTGCAACCGATTCCGCGCGTTCACGACCGAACACGTCGAGCCCGTAGGTCGGCATCGTGGTATCCGGACGGACCGGTGTCGTTCATCGCAATATCTCGGTGGGAATTGGTGTCGCGAGGCGCCCGAGCGTCACCAGATCCCGATCGGCGTCGGACTCGCGCAGGTACACCGACAGATCACTCACCGCTTGCGCATGGTTGCGGTTGCCCACGAGCGGTTCGGGTCCCAGTGCCCGCGCGACCCGATCGATCACGGCCGTGGCGATCTGTTCGACGCCCCAGCGCACCCGGAACGCCAGACGCCGGGCCGCGCACTCGTCCTTCGGCGCCGCGTCGATGGACACCGCGGCCTGCTCGAGCAGCGCCCGGCCCTGCGCCAAGAGCGCGTCGACGGCACCGAGATGCATCAGCATGAGGTCGTCGTCGCGTTCGCCGACCGCGGCGAACAGCGGACCGGCGACCTTCCTCGCCCCGCCCAGCCAGCACGCCGCGACACCGATCCCGCCGTGCCAGAAGCCGGGCCGGTTCACATACTCGCCGGGTTCGCCGACGGGACGCGCGACGGCACGGTCGAACAGGGCGGTACCGGTCTCGGTGGCGCGCATCCCGGTGGCCACCCACCCGCCACGCTCGGCGCGCACTCCGGCCTGACGCAGATCGACCGCGAACAACTGGTGTTCGTCCCCGACGTCGGCCGTGACCAGGGCGTGTGAGCAGGCGACGACGCCCGAGCACCAGTGTTTCGCACCCGTCAGTTCCCAGACCCCGGCATTGCGCGTCGCCATCACCGGGGTCTGCGATGGTTGGGCCGCCCACACCCCCCAGAGTTGGGCGGGACCGACGCGTTCACCGGCGATCTCCTCCAGGATCGCGTCGGCGTCGAGGTGCGCCTCCACCAGGCTGCCCACCGCGATGTCTCGATGGCAGAAGTCGGCGAGGGTCCGAAACCGGGTGGCGGTGTCGCCGCGGCCGGGGAGCGGGACGTCGAGACTCCCCTGATTGACGATGCGGAAGGCGAGTTCGGTTGCGTTGATGATCATGCGGTGACCTCTCTGGTCTGCTCGGCCCCGGATACCCGGGCGAGGACCTCCAGTCGGTACAGATGGCCGGCGTCGGTGCGTCCGTCGGGTCGCGTCGAGGTTCGGACCGGCGATCGCGACATCCGCCGACACGGCCGGCGCGGCGACATCCAGCGACGCAGGCATGCCGACGGCAGGCGTTGCGCGTTGTGGACGGGCACCACCACGACGACCAGCTCGCCGACATGGTGCGGGCGGGTGCGAGGGGGAGAACAGGTCACTGGCAGCCTCGAGATCTTCGACGAATGAGTATCCGGGCCCAGTGGCTGCAGGCCGATGCGTCGACAGTACCCGCCGGTGAGCATTCCGTCACTCATCTCTCGATGAGACGCAGGCCTCCGCCGTGTGCGTCGGGATTCTCAGGATCGGTCGGTTACGCTGAACACCCGTGGCAGTCAACAGTGCGCGTGAAGAGGGCGAATCCTTCGACCTGATCGTCGTCGGCTCCGGCTTCTTCGGACTGACCCTCGCGGAGCGGGCCGCCACGCAACTCGACAAACGGGTCCTCGTCCTCGAGCGACGACATCACCTCGGCGGTAACGCCTACTCCGAGCCCGAGCCCACCACGGGTATCGAGGTGCACAAATACGGTGCGCACCTGTTCCACACCTCCAACAAGCGCGTGTGGGATTACGTCGGCCAGTTCACCGAGTTCACCGGCTACCAGCACCGCGTGTTCGCCATGTATCAGGGACAGGCCTATCAGTTCCCGATGGGACTCGGACTGGTCGCGCAGTTCTTCGGCCGCTACTACAGCCCCGACGAGGCGCGCGCGCTCATCGCCTCCCAGGCCGCCGAGATCGATACCGCGTCGGCACGCAATCTCGAAGAGAAGGCGATCAGCCTCATCGGCCGCCCGCTGTACGAGGCCTTCGTCAAGCACTACACCGCCAAGCAGTGGCAGACCGACCCGAGAGAACTCCCGGCGAGCAACATCACCCGCCTGCCGGTGCGGTACACATTCGACAACCGCTACTTCAACGACACCTACGAGGGTCTGCCGGTCGACGGATACACCGCGTGGCTGGAACGGATGGCCGCCGACGAGCGGATCGAGGTGCGCCTGAACACCGACTGGTTCGGCGTGCGCGACGCGTTGCGGTCCACCTCCCCGGACGCCCCGGTCGTCTACACCGGCCCGCTGGACCGCTACTTCGGATACTCCGCCGGCCGGCTCGGCTGGCGCACCCTCGACTTCGAGACCGAGGTGCTCGACACCGGCGACTTCCAGGGCACCCCGGTGATGAACTACAACGACGCCGACGTGCCCTACACGCGGATTCATGAGTTCCGGCACTTCCATCCCGAACGGGACTTCTACCCGACGGACAAGACGGTCATCATGCGCGAGTACAGCCGCTTCGCCGATGACGACGACGAGCCCTACTATCCGATCAACACCCCCGAGGACCGGGCCAAGCTGTCGGCCTACCGGGACCTCGCCAAGGCCGAAACCGCCACGAGCAAAGTGCTCTTCGGTGGCCGGCTGGGAACCTACCAATACCTGGACATGCACATGGCGATCGCGAGTGCGCTCACCATGTTCGACAACACGCTCGCACCGCACCTCGCCGAGGGTGCACCGCTGGTGCCGGGCGACGAGGCGGAATAGATGACCGTGACCCAAGAGCAGACCGACGAGACCAGCGACGCCGCGACGAAGGCGAAGACCCTGCTGCAGCGGGTGATCTTCCCGCGGCCGGGTGAGCCGATCGACGTCCGATCCCTGTACCTGGTGGAGTCGCAGAACAACTCGCGCCGCGCGCACGCGCCCAGCCGCACCTCGGTGCTCCTCGGTGCCGAGTCCGAGGTCAGCTTCGAGACCTACTTCAACGCGTTCGCCGCGGCGTACTGGCGGCGCTGGAGCATCCTGACGTCGGTGGTGTTGCGCGTCGAGGTGGTGGGCACCGCCCGCGTGGACATCTACCGGTCCAAGATCGACGGCTCCCGGATCGCGGTCGGCGGCGACCTCGTCGTCACCGACGACGACGGCCGCGGGGTCTTCGAATACGAGTGCGACCTCGGTCCGTTCGAGGACGGCGGCTGGATCTGGTTCGACCTCACCACCGATACCGACACCGAGATCGTCGCGGCGGGCTGGTATGCGCCGACCCCGAGTCCGACCGGCGACGAGACCAAACGCGTCACGGTGGGAATCCCGACCTTCAACCGGCCCACCGACGCGGTCAACGCGCTGTCCGCGTTGACCTCCGATCCGCTGGTCGACGAGGTCATCGACGCCGTGCTGATGCCCGACCAGGGCACCCGCAAGGTCGTCGACGAACCCGGCTACGCCGAGGCCGCCGCCGCGCTCGGCGACCGCCTGCACATCTTCGACCAGCCGAACCTGGGCGGGTCCGGCGGCTACGCACGCATCATGTACGAGGCACTGCGGCGCACCGATTCGCCCTACATCCTCTATATGGACGACGACATCATGATCGAGCCCGACTCGATCCTGCGCGCGCTGGCCATGTCCCGGTTCGCGAAGAAGCCGATGCTCGTCGGCGGGCAGATGCTCAACCTGCAGGACCGGTCGCATCTGCACTGCATGGGCGAGGTGATCAACCGGCAGAAGTTCATGTGGACCGCGGCGCCGTTCGTCTCCTACGACCACAACTTCGCCAAGTACCCGCTGCGCGACCGGGAGAACTCCAAGAACCTGCACCGCCGCATCGACGTCGAGGGCAACGGCTGGTGGATGTGCATGATCCCGCGCGAATGCGCGGAGACCATCGGCCTGCCGATGCCGCTGTTCATCAAGTGGGACGACTGGGAGTTCGCGCTGCGCGCCGCGAAGGCCGGCTATCCGACCGCGACCGTGCCGGGTATCGCGATCTGGCATATGGCGTGGAGTGACAAGGACGACGCGATCGACTGGCAGGCCTACTTCCACCTGCGCAACCGCCTCGTGGTGGCCTCGCTGACCCTCGACGGCCCGATCGACGGCATCATCAAGTCCATGGTCAAGGCGACCGCGAAGCATCTCCTGTGCTTGGAGTACTCGACGGTGGCGATCCAGAACGAGGCCATCCGCGACTTCCTCGCCGGCCCCGACCACATCCGTTCGCTGCTGGGCACGGCGCTCCCGAAGATCGCCGAGATGCGCAAACAGTATCCGGACGCGGTGGTGTTGCCGTCGGCCACCGAACTGCCGCGCACCAGCGGCCAGGCCACTCACCTGGGCACCAACGTCCCGGAGGGCAGGGTCGCCAAGCTCAAGGCGCTCGCCGCGGCCCTGCGGAACAACGCCCGCCCCGCGGATCCACGTCACCACGAGGTGCCGCAGGCCAACTACCCGCCGATCGAGGCGCGGTGGTTCAGCCTCGGCCGTGTCGACGGGGTCACCGTCACGACCGCCGACGGGCGGGGTGTCGTCTACCGCCAGCGGGACCGCGAGAAGATGATCGCGCTGGCGAAGGAATCGGCCGCGCTGGTGCGCGAACTGCGTGACCACTTCCCGGCGATGCGGGAGGCCTACCGGGCCAAACACCACGAGTTGACCAGTCAGGAGAGTTGGGCGCGTGTCTTCGGAATCGACTGATCCCATGGGGATGACAGGTGTGGACGGGACCGCCCGCGTCGAGGAACCCACCGGCGAGACCGGGATCGTCCGGGACGTCCAGGCCACCGTCGGCGCCCTGCCCGGCGCGCCGGCGGCCGCGCGCGGACTCTCGCACTTCGGCGAGCACTCGCTGGGCTGGATCGGCATCAGCGCCGCGGGCTGGGCGATGGCCCGCCGGCGTGGCGACACCGACGCCCAGCGGCGCTGGATCGAGGCCGGTGTCGGAGCCTTCGGCGCCCACGCCGCGTCGGTGATCATCAAGCGGATCGTGCGGCGTCCCCGCCCCGATCACCCGGCGATCCGGGTCGGGGTGTCCACCCCGAGCCGGCTCAGCTTCCCGTCGTCGCACGCCACCTCGACGACCGCGGCGGCGATTCTCATCGGGCGCGCCGCGGGGCTGCCGCCGGCCGCCCTGCCCGCCGTGCTGGTGCCGCCGATGCTGATGTCGCGGCTGGTCCTGGGCGTGCACTATCCCACCGACGTGCTCGCGGGCGCCGCAATCGGTGCGGCGAGCGCAGCCGCCGTGACCGCGGGTGACAAACTGATCGCGGCCCATGCCCGGCCGACGAACTGACCAGACGGCGAAACGGCCAGACGGCCGACCGACCAGACGACGAGATGAACCCGAGGACATGAGCGAAGAGCCGATCGAGCACGCAGCGGTGCCCGGACCGCCGAAGAATCTGACGGAGGGTCTGATCAAGGCCGTCCGCCCGCGGCAGTGGGTGAAGAACGTCCTCGTCCTCGCCGCGCCGCTGGCCGCCGGAAACATCACCGAGGGCAACGTCCTGCTGCAGGCGGGGATCGCGTTCGTGGCGTTCTGCCTGGTCGCCTCGTGTATCTACCTGGTCAACGACGCCATGGACGTCGAGTCCGATCGCAACCACCCGACGAAGCGGTTCCGGCCGATCGCCGCCGGTGTCGTCCCGGTGCGTCTGGCCTACATCCTGGCGGTCGTCTTCGGGACGGCGTCGCTGCTCGTCGCGCTTGCCGCCAACTGGCAGACCGCCGTCGTCATCGCGGTCTACCTCGTGATCCAGCTCGGTTACTGCTTCGGCTGGAAGAACCAGCCCGTTATCGACATCTGCATCGTGTCGTCGGGGTTTCTGCTACGGGCCATCGCCGGTGGTGTGGCCGCCGAGATCGAGCTGTCGCAGTGGTTCCTGCTGGTCATGGCGTTCGGCTCGCTGTTCATGGCCGCCGGTAAGCGGTACGCCGAACTCCAGCTCGCCGAACGTACCGGCGCCAAGATCCGCAAGGCGTTGCGCTACTACACGACGACCTACCTGCGTTTCGTGTGGACGCTGGCCGCGACCGCGGTCGTCATGTTCTACGGTCTGTGGGCCTTCGACGAGACCTCGCACGACACGAACGTGGCCTACGCCGTGTCCATGGTGCCGTTCACCATCGCCATCCTGCGCTACGCCGTCGACATCGACGGCGGCCAGGCGGGGGAGCCGGAGGAGATCGCGCTCGGCGACCGTGTCCTGCAGCTGCTCGCCGTCGCCTGGATAGTATGCGTGGGTGTCGCGGTCTATGCAGTCTGAGCAGTCGTCCGGCCCCGGGCCCGACGACCGCTTGACCACGGGCGCCGACGACGCTCCCACTGCCACGATCCCCGCCGTCGACGCTTCCGTAGATGCCGCCGTCGAGGCGTCGCCACCAGCATCCCGGGAGCGCCGCGGTCTGCGCGCCTGGGGGCCCCGACAGTGGGTTCCCACCATCAGCTTCCTCGTCGGCGCCATCACCGTCACCGCGTTCTTCACCATCGGGGCCTGGCAACGCCGCTGGATCGCCGACGACGGGCTGATCGTCCTGCGCACCCTGCGTAACCTGTTCGCCGGCAACGGCCCGGTGTTCAACGCCGGTGAACGCGTCGAGGCCAACACGTCGACCGCATGGACCTACGTCCTGTGGTTCTGGGCGTGGATCACCGACGGGCAGCTCGAATACGTCGCACTGTGGGTGGCGCTGGTGTTGTCGGTCTCGGCCATCCCCATCGCCATGTACGGCACCGCGCGACTGCTGCGCACCCGGTGCGGCGGGATCACCGGCGACGGCCTGACCCTGCTGCTGCCGTTCGGCGCCATCGTCTACATCGCGTTGCCACCCGCGCGCGACTTCGCCACCAGCGGCCTCGAGAACGGCCTGGCCATCTTCTGGGTCGCGGTGCTGTGGTGTCAGCTCGTCGCGTGGAGCCGGCGACCGCGGGGGCGGGCGGCGTCGCGATGGCAGCACGCCGCCACCCTGGCCCTCGCGTTCACCGCCGGCCTCGCCCCACTGATCCGACCCGAACTCACGATTCTCGGCGGCCTCGTCCTGCTGCTGATCGTCCTCGCTCCGCTGTCGTGGACGATGCGGGCCGGGGTCGTCGTGGTGGCCGCGGTGCTGCCGGTCGGCTACCAGATCTTCCGGATGGGCTACTACGCGCTGCTCGTCCCGAACCCGGCCGTGGCCAAGGACGCCAGCGGATCCAAGTGGCATCAGGGTTTCATCTACCTGGCCAATCTGTTCGGCCCCTACACGCTCCTGCTGCCGGTGATCGTGGCCGTCGTCGTCGGGGTGTTGCTCCTCGTCGGGAGGCGGTTGGGTCCGGGGGCCGACGCGTCCGTTGCCGAGACGCCCGCTGCCGAGGCGTCCGACGACGACCCGACCGGCGAACCGGCCACCCCGACGACGATCCGCACCCGGCTGGCCCGCTGGTCGGCGGGCCTGCAGTCGCCGACCGCGGTCACCGCGACGGTCCTCGTCGCCGGTCTGATCGGGGGAACCTACTGGATCCGTCAGGGCGGCGACTTCATGCACGGCCGGGTGCTGCTCGTCCCACTGTTCACCATGCTGCTGCCGCTGATGGTCATCCCGATCACCCTTCCGGGCCACCTGCGTGCGGCCTTCGGCCGCACCCCCGCTCCCGCTCCCGCCGACGGCACCCAAAACCCCGCCGACGGCACCCCCGCTCCCGCCGACGGCACCCGCCGCCGCGCGCGACTGCAGCTCGCCGGCGCTCTCGTCATGGCCTCGCTGTGGGTCACCACCGTGGCCTGGGCCGTCGTCAGCCACGAGAACGTGCTCCCGAACGCGGGGATCGACATCGGCCGCAACGGCATCGTCGACGAACGCCGCTTCTACGTGACCAACATGGGCAACGAGAACCCGGTGACCGCCGAGGACTACCTCGACTATCCGCGGATGCGCGCGATGGTCGAGCAGATCGACCGATGGCACAGCGAGGGCGGGGTCATCCTGCCGTCGTTCAACTACGACCAGTGGTATGTCGCCCAGTTGCCGGCCGTGATGCCCAAGGGTGAGAAACGACAGGTGACCGTCTACTTCCTCAACCTCGGCATGACGAGCATGAACGCGCCGCTCGACGTCCGGGTGATCGACCAGATGGGGCTCGGCTACCCGCTGGCCGCGCATACCCAACGACTGACGGACGGACGCATCGGGCACGACAAGGACCTGCCGACCGAATGGGTGATCGCCGAGTCCGGCGCCTACCCGCGACGACCCGTTCTGCCGTCCTATCTCGACGAGGACATGGTCCGGCAGGCCGAGGTCGCGCTGACCTGTCCGGAGACCGAGGACCGGTTCGCCTCCTTCGAGGGGCCGTGGTCGTATGCGCGGTTCAAACACAACCTCAAGGAGTCGTTCACGTTCACCGACTACCGGATCGAATCGGATCCGCAGTACGAGATCCAGCGATGCGGGCTGCAGATGCCGCCCCGCATCCACCCGCGCTGACCCCCGGGACTCGGTCGGGTCCGCTCAAGGATCGACGTTCGGTTTGCCGCCAATGGTCTCGAATCGGTAACGTTGCGCCGGTTGCCGTCGATAGACGGGCATGACAAGGACGCGCGGGAGCGAGACCTGGTGTCGGCACCGCCGACGCTGATGTGATCGTTACCACAGTGTTTGTCAGCCCTCGGGGCATGCAATAGGCTCCCGAATCGGTGCCGTGGCCGGATTTTCGGCCGCACTGGGGCGATGACTGCCCGAGAAGGTATCGGTTCGGGGAGGGACCAGCGGCCGGGTGTCGCAGAGGATCTGGGCGATCAGGGTGAAAGCCCCGGTCATCCGGATGACAGAGGGAGAGATCAGTCGATGCGTGTAGCTTTCGCCGGGCCGAGGGCCGGTAGAAACCACAGCCGATTCATCGCCGCGCTCGTCGCGATGGCGACCGTCATCGGGCTCGCCGGCGTCGTCGGTGGCGCCGGCCAGGCAGACGCCCGGATCGGCGGCACGTCGGTCGGCCGCGAACAGTTCTACGTGAACGGATGCGGCATGCCGGCGGTGAAGGTGCGTGCCTGGAAGCGTCCGGGCAACTACAAGACCGTCATCCTGCTCGACGGTATGCGCGCCCAGTACGACTACAGCGGCTGGGAGATCAACACCAACGTCCAGGAGATGGTGCGCTCGGGCGTCAACGTCGTCGAGCCCATCGGCGGCCCGGCCAGCTTTTACACCGACTGGGACGCACCGAGCAACTTCAACAGCCAGCCCTACCGCTACATGTGGAACTGCGTCATCACCCGTAGCCTGGTCAGCGCGCTCGATGCCCGCGGCTACCGCGTCGGGGCCAGCCGCAAGTACGCGATCGCCGGCCTGTCCATGGGTGGTAACGCCTCGCTGGTGATCGCCGCCCAGAACCGCCACAACTTCGACCGCGCGGCCTCGCTGTCGGGCTACGACTTCCTGAGCGCGCCGGGCATGCACACCGCGCTGCGACTGGCGATGTTCGACGTCGACCCGAAGCCGTGGAACATCGACGCGATGTGGGGACCCCCGTGGGGCATCCGCTGGTTCCAGAACGACCCGATGCTCAACATCAACCGGATGCACGGCATGAAGGTCTTCATCGGGTCGGGTAACGGTCTGTTCGGCAAGTACAACGCGTTGCCCAATGTGTTCGACGACCTCTTCAAGGGTTCGACGCTGGAACTGCTCGCGTTCACCCAGGCCAAGGCCTTCGAGGCGGCCGCATTCGTCCAAGGGCTCCCGGTGATGACCTACTACGCCGCAGGCACCCACGCGTGGGGCTACTGGCAGGACATGCTCTGGAACGCGAAGAACCGCGGATTCTTTCGCTGAGTCGAGACCTGTGCGCAAAACAACATAAGTCACACAAATCCCACGCGTAACAGCGTGGCGCACCGAAAACAGAACGCCCTACGTGTATGAACATCACGTAGGGCGTTCTGTTGCGCATGGGGTAGCTGTTACTAAAGTTGCTCAGGTGACGCGGAGCGCCGTCGCGAATCGGGGTGTGAAGGAGTTCTTCGGGCGATGAGGGCAGTGATGCGAGAGTGGCGTCGGCCATCGGGGGCGGCACACGGTGGGCGTGTCGGTTCCGGTATGGGCGCGATGACGAGGAGCCGCACGCTCGTTGCGGCCGTCGTTGCGGTGTCCTCGGTGATCCTGGTGGGCGGGCTCGCGACACCGGCCGGCGCGGCGCCGGCCGCACCGGCCGCGGAAGCGCCGGCCCCGGAGTCGCCCGCACCGGCTGAACCCGCACC
>NZ_BAHC01000029.1 GCF_000298195.1 Gordonia rhizosphera NBRC 16068
CACCCCACAAACGAGCACAAAACACCTGTTCGCCATTGCCCGGACCAATCATCACGCCCCATCGGAGATCCTGTGACCCGCGTCAAAAGTCGGGCCGCGCCGCGCAAGCACGCCTGCTCGCGAACCCCGGTCGGCCCCGGGGCTCCCACCGCTCTGCGTCGCCGGCAAGCTGGGACCACCGTCATCGGATGAGTTCCTACCGATCGGTGGGATAGGTGGCTCCATCACGTCGGCCTTTGCCGACACGCGGCCGGTTCCACGTGCAATCAGTGGTACGGCTGCGGTCTCGGCCCCTCCCGCTCATCGATTGCCCTCCCGCTCACCAAATCCGTTCTCGCTCACCCATTTCGATGCGATTCGGTGAGCGGGAGCCGATTCGGTGAGCGGGAGCTGATTCGGTGAGCG
>NZ_BAHC01000028.1 GCF_000298195.1 Gordonia rhizosphera NBRC 16068
ACCGGCACGAAATCGTAGGTCGGATAGAAGTCGGTCTGGAAAGTTCCCCAGGCCCGGCGTTCCAGCTCGACGTTGACCGCGGCGAGCCGGTCGGCCGCCAGGCGCAGCGTGACGATCTGACCGATGCCCATCGCGACGACCCAGGACACGATCTCGCAGCCTTCGGGCGGGAAGCCGTGCCACCAGTCACTGTCGTCGAGGCGGCTCTGCAGCTGCTCGAGATTCTGCGACTGGTCGTGGCGCAGGATGACGGTCAGCAGCAGCGTGTCGTCGGAGCTCATGCGTTGGCCTTCGCGAGTACCTCGGCCTGGGCGACGGCGTCGGCACGGTAGATCCGCCGGATGCGCGAGACGCCGAGATCGTGCTGGTAGAGGTGCTCTTCGCGGTCGGCGTCGTTCGCCAGTGCCTCGAGCACCACGCGGTCCTGTTCGAGCACCTCCCAGTGCTTGGCCTCAAGGGTGCTGCGGAACATGAAGCGCCAGGCCTCACGTTCCCAGCCACTCACCCGTCGGGTCCGCCAATGGAAGATCGCCGACGTCGACCGGTCGATGGGCGTGCTCATGCCGACGATGCCGAAGACACCGCCGGGGCCGGCGCCCGGACCGTACGGGATCTCCAGGTCGACGTAGTCCATCGAGCCGCGGACGAACTCCACCCAGTCGAAGTTCACGCCGCGTTGATCGGTCTTCTCGAAGAAGAAGCCACGGTCGGTCTCGCGGATGCGGAACCGCGCCGAGGTGTCGCCGCCGAACATCGAATGCGAGTTTCGGTGCAGGAACGCGCCGTGCATCGGGTCGAGCACGTTGTCCATGTAGAAGCGCCAGGGGCCGCCCCACTCGGCATAGTTGGGAAACCACGACACGTCCAGGTCCGACAGTCGGTCGGGAAGCGCGAACGGCGTCGGCACGGACTCGTCGGTGAGCGGAATGTAGGCAAAGATCGTGTCGGCGGCCTCGACGACCTTCAGCGAGACGGTGGCCCGGCGCCCTTCGAGCGCGCAGCCCGGCATGCCGGGCACGGAGACGACGGTGCCGCCGCTGTCGACCTGAACGCCGTGGTAGGCGCAGGCGATCCGGTCGCCGAGGTGCTGGCCCACCGAGAGCGGTGCACTGCGGTGCGGGCATCGGTCCTCGAGCATGTGCACGACGCCCCGTGGGTCGCGGAACAGCACCCAGTCGACCTCGAGGCGCCGGACCGGAACCATGGCGCCGGGATCCACCATGTGCGAGGGCAGGATCGGGTACCAGCGGTCGCGCAGCCCGGTGGCAGCGATCTCGTCGGCGTCGAGGTGTCGGCGGGTGCCGACAGCGAAGGTGGGCCGTCCTCGGATGGGACGTGGTGTGGCTGTGGTGGTTTCGGTGGTGGTCATGTCAGTTCCCCAATCGGCGCATCTCGGCGCGGAAGTTATCGTCGGTCCACGGACCGCCGTCGGGTCCGTGCAGTCCCAGGGCGTTGAGGCCGTCGACGACCTCGGTCAATGTCGTTGCACCGGCGGTGAAGATCTCGGTGAGTGAGCCGGCGAGCTTCTGTTCGTACGGTGTGATGGGCTCCGGATGGGTTTGGTGGACTTCGAGATAGGGCTCGCGGGCTGGGCGAGTGATCATCGGAGGGCTCCTTCGATCAGTGGAGTGGGCGGGGTGAGTAGTTTGCCGTCGCGTGCGGCGAGGCCTTCGGCGATGGCGACGAACGAGGAGCTCCATTCGGTGAAGGACTCCCGGCGTTCGGTGTGCACCGGTTTCGGCGCCCCGTCGATGACGACGAAGACACCGTTGTCGATCTCACCGGCGAGTTGTTGGGCGGCAGTGAGATCCGCGTCGGCCGACGGCGCCGACGCCAGCACGAGTGTGGGTACCGACACCTCGGCGAGGAGGTCTGCCACGTCTGCGGGGAACGCGGCCGGTTCGGCCAGAATCAGGCTGAGGACGACATCCGGGTGAGCAACGGCGAGTCGAATGGCCTCGGCCACATCGTGATCGGCGGCGAAGACGTGGGTCGGTGCACCGGATTCGACCGCGGTGCGGGCTCCGTCGTCCCACCACAGCGTCGCGGCGGTCATGACCGTGCCCCCGCGGCAGAGGGGACATGCACTGGCGGGACGAAGGGCCCCGGCACCGGGTCGAGCGCCTCGACATCGACCTCGATGACCGAGGGGCCTCGGTGCGCGACCGCGTGCTCGAGGGCCGTCGCGATCGAGCCCGCACCCTGGACCAGTCGATACGGCAGATCCATCGACGCCGCGAGCAGATCGAAGCGCGGAGTGTACAGGTCTACGCCGGATCGTCGGAAACCGTTCTTCTCCTGCATGTTTCGCAAGACGCCGTAACCGCCGTCGTTGAAGACCAGCACGATCACGGGGGCGCCGGAGCCGGCCAGCGAGGCGAGTTCGCCGAGGTGGACGGCGAGACCGCCGTCGCCGACGATGACCAGGGTCGGGACGTCGGGGCGGGCGTGCGCGGCACCGATCCCCATCGCCAGTCCCTGCCCGATGCCGCCGCCGAGCGGGAAGATGTTGGTGGCCCGGTCGTGGATCGGCAGCAGGCGGTTGCCCCACTGACTCGACGGGATGGTGACGTCGCGGGCGATGACCGACTCGGCGGGCAACGCTGCCCGGATCGCTGAGCAGATCTCGGCATAGCCGCCGATGTAGCCGGTGAGATCTGCCCGGACCCGATCCCGGACCTCGCTGACCCGGGCCGGCCAGTCCTCGTCGGCGGACACCGCGCCGAGGTGTTCGGTGATCGCCCGGACCGATGCGTCGGCGTCGCCCACGACACCGACCGATGCCGGGTAGACGCGGCCGACGGTTGTCGGTTCGACGTCGATCTGGATCAGCTGCTGCGGGAGACGCAGGCTGTACGAGGCGGTTTCGTTGGACCGGAAGTGGGTACCGATCGCCAGCAGCACATCGGCGTCGTCGATCAGGGCACGCACCGCCGCGGTGGTGGCGAAGTTCCCGACCACCAGCGGATCTGCCTCGTCCACGATGCCGCGTCCGGAATTGCTGGTGAGGATGCCCGCACCCAGGCGTCGGGCGAGTTCGGCCACGGCGTCCCCGGCACCCGCCGCCCCGCCACCGAGCCAGATCAGCGGCGACCGCGCGGTGCGCAGGAGTTCGGCTGCGGCAGCGACGGACTCGGCGAGTGGTGCGGCGGCGGCCGGTGCCGTGACCTCGGCCGGCCGTTGCCCCTCTGGTGTCGCGAGGTACTGCAGGTCGGTGGGCCATTCCACGCTGGCCGGTCCCGACGGGGCCGTGACGATCCGCGCGATGGCGGTCTCGAGTTCGGCGGCGGCGTCCTTGGCGTCGGTGATGGTGGCGGCGTGTGCGGAGATGGCGTCAAGCATCCGGGGTTGGCCGGGGAACTCGTGGATGACGCCGCGACTGGGCGCCGGCCGGCCCGGGGCCAGGTGTTCGCTCTCGATCTGGCCGGTGATGTGCAGCACGCGGCTGCCCGCGGTCAGCGCCTCGACCATCGAGCCGGCGGCGTTGCCTGCGCCGGTGCCGGTACTGGTCAGTGCGACTCCGATACCGCCGGAGGCGCGGGCGAATCCGTCCGCGGCGTTGACCGCGGCGGCCTCGTGGCGCATCTCGACGAAGGTGAGGTCGCGGTCGACGGCCTCGACGAGCGGCAGGTTGTGAATGCTGACGACGCCGAACGCGTGGGTGATGCCGTGTCGGCGCATCACCTCGACGAGGACGTCGCCGCCGGTGCGGCGGTGATGGGTGGGCTGGTCGGTCATGGGTGGTCTCCTGGGGGCTGGGTCGGGTCAGACGTAGCGGTGGACGCCGCCGCCGACGTCGAGGGCCGCACCGGTCATATAGCTGTTGCGGGGCGATAGCAGCGTAGTCACCGGGAAGGCGAGTTCGTCGGCGGTGCCGAAGCGCCCCAATGCGATTCCACGGTCGTGGGCGATCTCGGCGCTCCAGGCGGCGAAGTCGTCGGAGCCGCTCTCGGTGAAGCGCCGCTGCCACTGGCCGGTGTCGATGAGTCCGAGCAGGACCGAGTTGACCCGTATGCCGTCGGCGGCGTACTCGCCGGCCAGTGACCGGGAGAGATTCAGCAGTCCGGCCCGGGCGGCGGCGGTGACCGCGAGCCGCAGTTCGGGCTGTCGCGACAGGATCGCGTTGACCACGACCACCGCGCCGGCGTCGGACTTGGCGAGCGCGGGCCGGGCCGCGCGGATGACGTTGAGCACCCCGAAGATCTTCAGGTCGAACTCGTCGCGGATCTCGTCGTCGGTGGTCTCGTCGAGGGTGCGCATCAGGGATCGGCCGGCGTTGCAGACGACTCCGTCGAGCCCGCCGAGGCCCTGCACCGCGGCGTCGACGAAGGCGTCGACCGAGGACCGGTCGGTGACGTCGCAGGACGCGTAGACCACGTCGGTGGTGGCGGCGAGATCGGCGGTGGCGCAACGCAGTCGGGACTCGTCCCGCGCGCAGAGCGCGAGCGTCGCGCCCTCCTCGGCAAGCAGCCGCGCCGTGGCGAGTCCGATCCCCGAGCTGGCGCCGGTGATCAGAATCCGGCGGCCGGTCAGCTGCAGATCCATGGTGACTCCTCTGGTGTGGTGGGTCAGGGTGGGCCGGTCGGGGTGACCGTCAGCGGAAGACGAATCCGCCGTCGACGACGATGGTCTGGCCGGTGACGAAGGCGGCGTCGTCGGAGAGCAGGAAGGCGACTACTCCCGCGACGTCGTCCGGGGTCTGTTCGCGTTTCAGGGCACGGCCCTCCGCATAGGTGCGATACCGCTCGTCGGGCACCGTCTCGGTGGCCTCCACGCGTGTGAGACCCGGGGCGACGGCGTTCACCCGTACCCCGTGCGGACCCGCATCGCGGGCCATCGACCGGGTCATGCCGATGACGGCCGCCTTGGACGAGACGTAGTGCACCAGGCGCGGTGAACCGTACATGGCGACGTCGGAGGCGATGTTGACGACGGCGCCCTGCGACGCCGACAGCAGCGGCCACAAGTACTTGGTGACCGACCAGGTGCCGCGGACGTTGACGTCGGTCAACCGCCCGAACTCGTCGTCGGCGAGCTCGAAGAACGTCGCGCCCCCGACTCCGTCGGCGATCGCCGCGTTGTTCACCAGTCCGACGACGTGCTCGCCGTCGAGCCGATCCAACAGCGCGCGAACCGATGTCACGTCGGCGATGTCGGTGACCACCGCGTCGGCGTCCCGGCCGGACGCGCGTAGTTCGGCTTGCGCGGCGGCGGCGGTGCGCGGGTCGCGCTCGGCGATGATCACGCGATGTCCGTCTCGGCAGAGTCGGCGGGCAATGGCGAGGCCGAGACCTCTGCCACCGCCGGTCACCACGACCGTTCCCGCGCTCATGACAGACCGCCGACGAAGTCGGCGACGAGCTCGGCCACCACGTCGGGTTGTTCCTGGATCGCCACGTGTCCGGCGTCGGCGATGATCGCCAGTTCGGCACCGGGGATGCGGTCGGCCAGCAGACGCGATTCGTCGACACCGGTGATCACGTCGTGTTCACCGACGAGGACCAGAGTCGGACAGTCGACGCGGTGCAGATCGGCCCCGTGGTCGGTGGCCGCCATGAAGTCGGCCGCGGCCCGGAATCCGTTCTCACGCACCGCCGCCATCGATCGGCGGACGGCGTCGGACACGACCGGCGCCGCATCCGGGGCGGTGAGCCGCGACGCCCGCTGTGCGGCGACCACGTCTGCTCCACGGGCCCGGAACTCGTCGATCCGGGCGCGCATGGCGGCGGCCTGCTCCGGCGTGGTGCCCGATCCCCGGGTGCTGTCGGCCAGGATGAGCGCGGCGACACGGCCGGGGCGGCGCAGTGCGACGGCGGTCGCGATGACCCCGCCCCAGGACGTGCCGAGCAGGACGACCGGCCGGTCCGGCCAGCGGGCGTCGAGCAGCTCGATCACCGCGTCCGCGGCGTCGACGCCGGGTTCGGGGTCCGGCGAATCCCCGTAGCCCGGCGCGTCCACACAGGTGCACGGGATTCCCGCTGCGGCCAGCCGTTCGCCGAGAGGTGCGCAGGACGCTACGGAGCCGCCGATACCGTGCAGCAGCAGCATGGGCTGGTCGATGCTGATCTCGCGGTGGGTGCGATGCTCGACGATGTTGAGCCGGTGCCGGGCCGGTGACGTCGCGGTCACGAGACACCTGCCAGTTCCGGCGCACCGTAGAAGTAGTCGTCGTGGACCGGAACGACGAGGTCACGTGCACCCGGATCCGGACTACCGGCCATCGCCGACCGGATGGTCGTCGAGGGCGGGCCGGCGGTGCCCCACTGGTCGGACAGTTCGGGGGTCCGGCGCCAGGTGCGGCACAGCCAGGCGTCCTCGTCGATCTGGGCGACCTCCGAGGTGTACTCGCACACCAGTCCGGCGGGATCGGTGAAATAGGAGAACGTGTTGTCCCCCGGGCCGTGTCGTCCCGGCCCCCACTGCGGGGCGATCCCGTGCGACCGGAGATTGCCGATACCGCGCATGAAATGGTCGATCGAGGTCATCTCGTAGGCGATGTGGTTGAGCGAGGGCCACGCCGCCTGATTGAGGGCGATCACGTGATGATCGGCATTGCATCGGAGGAAGGCCATCTGACGTTCCGACCAGTCGGAGATCCGCATGCCGAGCACGCGGGTGTAGAACGCGGCAGTGCGCTCGATGTCGGTGGTGTTGAGCACCACGTGGGCGATCTTGCGGGGCACGGCCCGGCGTCCCGCGGGTTCCCGGGTGGAGACCGCGAAGGTGTCGGCGGACAGTTCGACGACGCGTCCCTCCGGGTCGACGAGCTGGAGTCCGTAGCCGCCGCCGGCGTCGTCGAGCGGTCCGGGTTCGCGCAGCAGCGGGACGCCGCGGCTCTCCAGGGCGCGTGCCGCGTCATCGATCTCGCCCGGCGTCGACACCGCGAAGGTGATACAGCCGAGTTCATTCGACCGGGCGGGCCGGAGGTCGAGGACGTGGTGTTCGGTGCCGGTGGCGCGGAGCCAGAACCGGTCGCCGTCCTCGTCGATCGCCGTCAGTCCCCAGACCTCGTGATAGAAGTCGCGGGAGGCGATCGGATCGGGGACGCCCAGCGCGACCGACCGCAGGCTGCGCAGCCGGCAGACCGGGACGTCGGTGGTGGGGGTCTTCGCTGAGTGCAGCACGATGGTTCCTTTACAGATCGAGGACGAGTTCGGCGGAGCGGCAGCGGGATACACACGGGAACATCGTCGTGTTCGCGGCGTGCTCGGCCTCGCTGAGCAGGAAGTCACGGTGGTCGACGTCACCTTTGACGACACCCACCTCGCAGGTGCCACAGATGCCTTCGGTGCAGGAGCTCGGCACGTCGACGCCGGCCTCGAGCAGCGCATCGAGCACCGACGTGTCCGGCCCGACCGTCACACGTTGTCCGCTGCGGTCCAGGACGACGTCGAAGGCGGTGTCGTCGCCGGCGGGTGCGGCGGCGATCGGCGCGGCGAACCGTTCGGTCCGCAGCGTGACCCCCTCGGGGACATGGGCGGCGACGGCGTCGAGCAGCGGCGCCGGGCCGCAGCAGTACACGACCGCGCCGGCCGGTGCCGTCGCGACCACGCCGGCGAGGTCGGGCAGACCGCCCTGTTCGTCGTCCGCGTGGATCGTCGAATCGGCATGCAGCGCAACCTCGTCGACGAAGGCCATCGACCGTCGCGAGCGTCCCGCGTACAGCATCCGCCACGGGTGGCCGTCGCGGTGCAGGCGGCGCATCATCGCGATGATCGGGGTGATGCCGACGCCACCGGCGACGAGCACGTGCTCGCGGGCGTCGTCGTCGATGGCGAAGGCGTTGCGAGGCCCGCAGACCTCGACCTCCGCACCGACCGACAGCCGATCATGGACGAACGCGCTGCCACCCCGGGACTGTTCGGCCCGCAGCACCGCGACGGTCCACCGGGCGGTGTCCTCGGGGTCCGAGCACAGGCTGTACTCGCGGACGAGTCCACCCGGAAGTTGCAGCGCGACATGGCTACCCGGCTCCCAGGTCGGCAGCGGCGCACCCGTGGGGTCCACCAGGGTGACACTCGTGACGCCGTCGGCCTCCCACGTCTTCTGATGGACGCGTAGCGCTCTCGAGTCTGCTGTGCTCATCGTTGATCCTCTTGAGTCGGTGTCGGTCGGTGCGGCGTCCCTCAGCGGGTGACGCCGTACATCTCCGAGCTCGGCGGATAGGTGGGCAGCTGCGGCTTCTGGGCGCCGATGATCACGCAGAACAGCGCATCGGTGTCCCCGACGTTGGCGAGGCTGCGCGGGACGCCGGCGGGCACGCGGATGAGGTCGCGGTAGCCGAGGCGGCGCACGGCCTTCTTGGTTCCGTCCTCGACGTCGTGCACGGCCACCTCGAGTTCGCCCTCGAGGACGAAGAAGACCTCTTCGACGTCGTGGTGGGTGTGTTCGGGGCCGACCGCGCCGACCGGCAGGCGCATGTTGGAAAAGGTGAAGTGTTCCGACGGGAGGGTGCGGTTGTCCCCTTCGTGGTTTCCGGTTGCGCCCGAACCGATGTAGCGGATCTGGGCCCGCTTGAAGCGGTCACCACCCTTGGCGGCCTGGAATCCCAGGGTGTCCCAGTCCTCGTAGCGGGAGTCGTGGCTGGCAATGGCTGCGTCGATCTGCTGTTCGAGATCGACGGTGGTCTTCTCCGGTGCGGTCATGATGGGTCCTTTCGGTTGGATGGGGGTCGTGCGGTGGACGGAGGGGTCAGGCGAGGTGGGCGACCGCTTCGATCTCGACGGTCGCGCCGTAGGGCAGCGCGGCGACCTCGACGAAGGAGCGGGCGGGGCGCGGAGTGTCGAAGACCTTCTCGTAGTGGCGGTTGGCCGCGTCCCGCAGGGACACGTCGGTGACGAAGTAGGTGGTCTTCACGACGTCGGCCAGCGCCATGCCGATCGTGGCGAGTCGTTCGGAAAGCCGGGCGATCGCGGCGTCGAGCGCGGGTTCCACACCCTCGACGGCGCGGCCGTGTTGGTCGACCGAGAGTGCCCCGGAGACGAAGCCGAAGCCGGCGACCGCGTAGGCGGGGCTGTAGGGGTGCGCGGACACCTGCGCGGTGTCGGTGGGTGCTGACATTGAGGGGATTCCTTTCGTCCGTGATGGTTTCGGGGCAGCCGCTAGTGGGCGGCGCCCCAGGCGAGGGGTGCGTCGCTGCGGTCGAGGTAGATGCTCTTCTGCTCGCTGTACTGGCGGACCGCGTCGCGTCCC
Organism: Gordonia rhizosphera NBRC 16068; assembly: GCF_000298195.1. Taxonomy (GTDB): domain Bacteria; phylum Actinomycetota; class Actinomycetes; order Mycobacteriales; family Mycobacteriaceae; genus Gordonia; species Gordonia rhizosphera. The sequence goes on from NZ_BAHC01000028.1 coordinate 9,193, forward strand.
TTCTCCGTGCCGAGCCCGCTGTCGCGGAGGCCGGTGAAGGGGGTGGAGATGGAGAACTGCTTGTAGGTGTTGACCCAGACGGTGCCGGCGTCGACGGCCTCGCCGACGCGCAGGGCGCGGCGGTAGTCCTCGGTCCAGATGCCGCAGGCGAGTCCGTACACGGTGTCGTTGGCCTGGGCGATGACGTCGGCCTCGTCGTCGAAGGGGATCACCACGGCGACCGGGCCGAACACCTCCTGCTGACAGATGGTGTCGGAGTTGGTGACCGCGCTGAGGATGGTCGGCGGGTAGTAGCTGCCGCCGGCGAGCCTCGGATCGTCGGGAATGGCTCCGCCACAGAGGACCTCGGCACCGTCGGCGACCGCGGCGTCGACCATCGCGGCGACGGAGTCCCGGTGGGTCCGCGAGATCATCGGTGCGACGTCGGTGGCGGGGTCGGTGCCGACCCCCAGCCGCAGCCGACGGGCGCGGGCCACCAGTTCGGTGGTGAACGAGTCGATGATGCTGCGCTGCACGAAGATCCGCGATCCCGCGATGCAGCTCTGCCCGCTGGAGGAGAAGATGCCGAACAGCACGCCCTGCAGGGCACGTTCGATGTCAGCGTCGTCGAACACGATCGTCGGCGATTTGCCACCGAGTTCGAGGGTGATCGGCATCAGCTTGTCGGCGGCCAGATGGGCCAGGTGGCGGCCCGTCGAGGTCCCGCCGGTAAAGCTGACCTTCGCGACCAGCGGATGCCGGACCAGGGCCTCGCCGACGGTGCGTCCCGGGCCCGGCAATACCGACAGCACGCCGCGTGGGAGGCCGGCGTCCTCACAGAGCCGCGCGAGCAGGAGGGTGACCCAGGGCGCCCACACCGGCGGCTTGCTGACCACCGCGTTTCCCGCGGCCAGCGCCGGTGCCAGCTTCTGCGCGTCGGAGGCGATCGGCGAGTTCCACGGCGTGATCGCCCCGACGACCCCCATGGGTCGGTGTGTGGCCAGCGTCATCCAGGGACCGCGGGGCGTGGTCAGCCCGCCGTCCATGGTCTCCAGGGCGGCCGCCATGTAGCGAAACGTGTTGGCTGCGCTTGCGGCCAGCGCCCGGGTCTCGGTCAGGGTCTTGCCGGTGTCGAGTGTCTGTAGCGCCGCGATGCGGTCGCGGGCACCGTCGATCGCGTTGCCGATCCGATGCAGGACCGCGGCCCGCTCGTGCGGCAGCATCGTCGCCCACCCGCTCGTGTTGGCGGCCGACAATCCCTCGCGTACCGCGGTGTCGACGGTGTCGGCGGTCGCGCCGTGGAGGGTGGCGAAGACGCGTCCGGTGGCGGGGTCGATGGACTCGATGAGCCCGCCGGTGCCGATCTCCCACCGTCCGGCGACGTGGATACGGTCGGCGAGATCTCGCGTGGTGTCGATACCGGCGGCGGAGAGGTCCGCGATTTCTGGGGTACTCGCGACGAGCGACATACATCTGTCCGTTCGGGAGGCTGTTCGGGGATTGTCTGCGCTGAGGGATATATCTTTGCGCTAAGACAGTTCTAAAGCCTTAGCGCTAAGACGTCAAGGGCGGAAACCGCTGGACAGACGTTTGTAACGGCCGATTTACATCGTCGAAATCGAAGAGATGCAGGTCACACAGGGTGTGGTGGCGGTCACGGCCGCCGGAAGATTCTTTCGGATTCCGCCGTCAGCCGGCAGTGATCGGGTCCGATTCGCCCGGATCGAGGCCGTCGCCGAGGACCGCCGATCGCGCCGAGCGCTCGAGCTGACCGAGCAGACCCGCGAGTTCCGCGGCGTCGTCGTCCGACAGTCCGTCGAGCATCAGGCGCAGTTTTGCGAAGTGTTCGTCGGCCACCCGATCCACCAGGGCCGCGCCCTCGGGCGTCAGATCGACGTAGACCACCCGGGCGTCGTGCGGGTCCTTGGATCGCCGGACCAGCCCGGCATCCTCGAGTCGCTTCACGCGCAGCGAGAGCCCGCCCGTGGTGACCAGGGTCTGCTCCGCGAGCTGACCGGCCGTCAATCGGTGATCCGGCACGGCGCGTCGCAGACAGGCGAGTACGTCGAAGCCCGCCTCGCTGATGTCGTACTCGTCGAAGGTGGTCGCGATGCGCGCCTTGTAGACGAGGAAGCTGCGATGGAGCCGGCCGAAGACCTTCAGGGCCGAGACGTCCAGTTCGGGTCGGGCGACCGCCCAGTGCGCCACGATGACATCGACTCCATCCATGATTGGTTGAGAGTACCCACCGAGGCGCTCAGCACCGGATACCGCCGGTCGGACACGCCAGCGAATCGTTGCCGGCCCCTCGAAGCCAAACCCTCCGCGAAGACTGTTCTCCAGTGCGGTCGATCGCATGTGTGTGGCGGATCCCCCGCGCGGCGCGCATATCGCGCCGGATCCTGAGACGATGCATGTCGTGACGAGCGAAGCAGGCGCGCGCGAGCATCTGGAGGGATTGGCCCGACGCTGCGGCGTCGCCACGAGCTATGTGGGATGGGATCAGCTCGACCACGAGGTCGGTTCGGAAACGATTGTCGCGGTGCTCGGTTCGCTCGGCATCGCGGCCGCCACCCCGGACGAGATCGCCGCCGCCCACGCCGACCTCGACGACGAGCCCTGGCGGCGGATGCTGCCGCCGGTGACCGTGGCGACCGAGGGGTCGCGGGCGACGTTCGCCGCGCACGTTCCGCATTGGAACCCGGTGCACGTCTGGATCGTGACCGAACAGGGACAGACCGTCCATCCTGACCAGTGCGACGTCTGGGTGGACCCGCGCGAGGTCGACGGTGTGCTCGTCGGGCGCGCGACCTTCGAGGTGCCCGCCGGCCTCGCGCCGGGCTATCACCGTCTGCACGCGCTCGATCCCGTCACCGAGAAGACCTCGCAGCGCCCCCTCATCGTGACACCGCGGCGTCTGTCCACCGCCGACACACTCCTCGGCGAGCAGCGGTGGGGGCTGGCGGTGCAGCTCTACTCGGTGCGCTCCGCGCGGTCGTGGGGGGTCGGTGACTTCGCCGACCTCGCTGACATCTGCGAGGTGGCCGCGAGCAGTTTCGGGGCGGACTTCGTCCAGGTCAATCCGCTGCACGCGGCGCAGCCGCAGGCACCGATAGAGGCATCCCCGTATCTGCCGGTGACCCGACGGTTCGTCAACCCGCTCTACATCCGGATCGCCGACATCCCGGAGGCGTCCGACCTGGACAAACGTACCCGCAAGTGGCTGAAGGGGGTCGAACGCGACTTCTTCGACGAGAACGTGTCGGCGGAGAAGATCAAGCGCAACAAGGCGTTTCGCGCCAAGATGTCGATTCTGGAGCTGCTGCACCGGCAACCGCGGTCAGACGAACGGGACTTCGCATTCCGGTCGTTTCGGCGCCGCGAGGGCAAGGGGTTGCGCCGGTTCGCGACGTGGTGCGCGCTCGCCGAACGCTACGGCCCGGATAGTCCGAAATGGTCGGATCAGTTGCAGGACAAGGACTTCGTCCGCAGGAAGCGGCGCGAGCTGGCCGACCGGGTCGACTTCTATATGTGGCTGCAGTGGATCTGCGACCAGCAACTCGCCGCGGCCCAGCGCGCGGCCCTCGCGGCGGGGATGGACATCGGGATCATCGCCGATCTCGCGGTCGGCGTTGCCCGGCACAGCGCCGACGCGTGGATGCTCGGCGATGTCCTGGCCTCCGGCGCCACCGTCGGTGCGCCGCCGGACGGATTCAACCAGCAGGGTCAGGGCTGGGACCAGCCGCCGTGGCATCCCCGCCGGCTCGCCGAGGCCGGGTACGGCCCGTATCGCGACATGCTCCGCACGGTGCTGCGTCATGCGGGTGGTCTGCGGGTCGACCACATTCTCGGCTTGTTCCGTCTGTGGTGGATCCCGGATGGTAAGGGCCCGGCCGACGGCACGTATGTCCACTACGACCATGACGCGCTCATCGGCATCCTCGCGCTGGAGGCCGAACGTGCCGGCGCAGTCGTGATCGGCGAGGATCTCGGTGTCTTCGAACCTCACGTGCAGGAGGCGCTGGCCGAGCGGGGCATCCTCGGTACCTCGATCCTGTGGTTCGAGCACGGACCGTATGCGCCGATTCCGCCCGAGTCCTACCGCGAGCTGTGCCTGACCTCGGTGACGACGCACGACCTGCCGCCGACGGTGGGCTACCTCGCGGGCGATCACATCGAGCTGCGGTCGAGGCTGGGTCTGTTGGAGACCGGTGAGGACGCCGAACGAGCCCGCGACACCCGAGACCGCGACGCGATCCTGGGCATGGCGCGGCAACGGGGCCTGCTGTCGGAGGGCACCGAGCTGACCGACGCGCGGACCGTCGAGGCGCTCTACCGGCTGATCGCGGCCAGCCCGTCGGTACTGCTCGGCGTGGCCCTTGTCGACGCGGTGGGGGAGAGGCGCATCCAGAACCAGCCCGGCACCAACGCGAAGCAGTACCCGAACTGGTGTATTCCGCTCGCCGACCCGGACGGTGAGGTGGTGCTGGTGGAGGACCTCGCCAGCAACTCCCGGTTCGCCGAGCTGGTCGCGGCCCTCAACGACGCCGGAATCGGGCGCGACTGGGACTGACCGCGACCACCGACAGCGCCAGCGCGATCAACGCGAGCACCCCGACCACGACGTCGAACACGATCCCCGACGTGCGCAGCCCCCACTGGGCGGCCGCGATGCCCTCGCCGACGATGGGGATCGAGATCGCGACGTAGGCGACCACGAAATAGCTCGAGGTGACCTCGGCCCGCCGGTCGGCGGGGCTGGCGGCGACCACCGCGGCGAGTCCCTTGCTGAACGAGAGACCCTGTCCGATGCCGCAGACGACGGCGCCGACGAGGAGCAACACGAAGGACGCGGCGAGTAGCCCACCGATCAGCACGCCCACACCCGCGACGAGGATCGCGCACCCGACGATGAGGGACAGCTCGGTGGGCAGCCGACGGCCGACGATCTGCGTCACCGCCGACGACAGGAACAGCACCGACACCAGAATTCCCGCCAGCGCATGGCTGGAGATGCCGAGGATCTGCGACACGAACGAGGGCGTGACGCCGGTGAACGTGCCCATCACCGCGAAACCCGCGAAGGCCGCGATCGACGCCCGCAGGAAGACGGCCCGGACTTCGGGCGGCACCGACAGCCGCTGCACCGTCAGACGCGCGCCCCGTCGAACCGCGACGGGCTCGGTGATCGCCCAGATCCCGGCCATCGCCGCGGCCAGCAGCACCAGATCCACCGCGAACGGCACCCGCAGGGGCGCCGCGACGAACTCGGCGAGCAGCCCGGCGATCAGCGGACCGAGTCCGAGCCCGCCGATGTTGGCGGCGGTCGCGATGGCGGGCGCCCGATGACGCCAACCGCGGGGTGCGAGTTCGATGACCGCGGCGGTGGCCGCGCCGGCGTAGATACCGGCGGACAGTCCGGACAGGACCCGCCCGATCATGAGCTGCCACACCGGACCGGCGGTGAGGAACACGACCGCGCTGGCCGTCGAGAGTGCGGCGCCGGCCAGCAACAACGGCCGACGGCCGACGATATCCGACCACCGTCCGAACAACACGAGCGCAGCGATCACCCCGGCGGCGTAGACCCCGAAGATCACCGTGGTGGTGGTGACACCGAAGCCCAGCTCGTCGGAGTAGATCGCATAGAGCGGCGTCGGGAGAGTGGTGCCGAGCATGACCACCGTGAACGCGAACACCACCGAGGCGAAGGCGCGGCCGCTCGAACCGATCGGCGTGGTGGCGGGAGATGCGACCTGAGCTGACGGCGCGGAGTGGTTCGACGGCATACCCAAGCGCAGCGTCATCGCCGGCGCATGTATTCCTCGGGACGGGTATCCGTCCGGGCCGTGTCGGTGTGACGTCGGCATCATCGATTAGGGTCGGACGGTGCCAGAGCCAAGCGCACCGCCCCGCATCCTCGTGACGACGTCGCGGATGCCCTTCGCCGTCGACGAGATCCACAAACTGGGCGTCACCGGTCACGACGTGACCGCCGCCGACACGTTCGCCGCGTCGCCGGGCAGCCATTCCCGCGGTGCCCGCCGTTCGGTGGTGGTGCCCGCCCCCACCCAGCAGACCGAGGCGTTCATCGACGCCGTCATCGACGTCATCGACCGCCACGACATCACCTGGCTGTTGCCGATGTTCGAGGAGGTCTTCTACCTCGCGGCCCATCGCGACCGGTTGATGGCGGCTCGCGATGACCTGGAACTGTTCTTCCCGCCCTTCGAAACCCTCGCCCGGGTGCACGACAAGGTGACCTTCGCCGACCTGTGTGCCACTCTCGGGCTGCCCGTCGCCGAGTCCGTCACGGCGACGTCGACCGCCGAGCTGCAGGCGGCGATCGGTCGGTGGGATCGTTGGTTCGCCCGGGCCGCCTACGGGCGGGGCGGCCTCGACATCGTCAGCAACGCCGGACCGCTGGCCGCCGAGACCGACATCGGTGACGCCCATCCGACACCACAGGCGCCCTGGATGGTGCAGGAATACCTGACCGGCGTCGACCGGTGCAGCTGGAGCGTCGTCCAGCACGGCGAGGTGGTCTTGCACTCCTGCTACGAGCACCCGCTGTCCATCGACGACCGGGGCGGCATCGTGTTCGAGTCCGTGGCGTCGCCGGAGTCGTTGGCGGCGACCCAGACCATCGCGCGGCACCTGAACTGGCACGGCCAGATCAGCATCGACTACCTGGTCACCGAGGACGGAACCCATCACATGGTCGAGTGCAACCCACGCCCGACCGCCGGCTGCACCGTTGCCACCGCCGACGAGTTCGCGACCGCGCTCTTCGAACCGGGCGGCCTCGTCGTCGTCCCGCCCGGCCGTAAGAAGGCGATCCGGGCCGCGGTGCTGCGCGACGTCCTCAAACACCCGACCCGTCTCCTGCGAGACCTCAGTGTCGCCCTCGGTGCCGGTGGCGTCTACGAACAGGCCGGCGATATCCTGCCGCTGATCTACTCCGCGTTGTCGTTGCAGCACGTGCAGCAGTACCGCAAGGCGATCGGGCTGGACCGCAACACCCGCGAAGAGCTGTTGGCGACGCAGTTCTTCGACGTGTCGTGGGACGGTTCGCCGATCGGTTGATCGGCTCCCGAGATCGCACGGGTATCAACTCCTGACACCGCCTCGGCCCATATCCTGGAGCCATGCGCGCATGGGCGGTGACGCGGCCCGGTCCGATCGAGGACCGGCCGCTCGAGTTCGTAGAGAAACCGACACCCGAGCCGGCCGAGGGTGAACTCCTCGTCCGGGTCCTGGCCTGCGGTGTCTGCCGGACCGACCTGCATGTGTGCGAGGGCGACCTCCCGGTGCACCGTGACCATGTCACCCCGGGGCACGAGGTGGTCGGGGAGGTCGCGGCGCTCGGCGCCGGCGCGGAGGGCTTCGCGGTCGGTGATCGGGTGGGGGTGGCCTGGCTGCGCAGCACCGACGGGACCTGTGCCTATTGTCGGCGCGGCGCCGAGAACCTTTGCCCCGCATCGTCGTACACGGGCTGGGACGTCGACGGTGGCTACGCCGAGTTCACCACGGTGCCCGCCGCCTTCGCCTACCGGCTGCCCGACGACATCGATACCGTGACCGCGGCGCCGTTGCTGTGTGCGGGCATCATCGGTTATCGCGCGCTCAAGCGGGCCTGCCACACCGACGGCACGTCCGGATCGGGGTTCACCGTCCCCGAGCGTCTGGGTCTGTACGGTTTCGGCGGCAGCGCGCACCTGTGCGCCCAGATCGCCATCGCCCTGGGCTCCCGCGTCCATGTGTTGACCCGTGGTGAGCAGGCTCGCGAGCTGGCGTTGTCGCTGGGTGCGGCGTCGGCGGGCGGCGCCTACGACAGCCCGCCCGAACCGCTGGACGCCGCGATCAGCTTCGCACCCGTCGGCGAATTGGTGCCGGTCGCGATGCGGGCGCTCGACCGGGGCGGGATCCTGTCCATCGCCGGCATCCACGTGACCGACATCGGGCCGCTCGACTACGAACGGGAACTGTTCTACGAGAAGGAGATCCGGTCGGTCACCGCGAACACCCGCGACGACGGGCGGGAGTTCCTGGAGCTGGCCGCCCGCCACGGTGTGCGGTCGACGACCCATCCGTATCCGTTGTCGTCGGCGGCGCAGGCGCTGGCCGACCTCAAGGCGGGCCGCTTCGACGGCGCCGCGGTCCTCGTTCCCGACTAGCCTGACAGTTCGTCCGCCAGTTCTCTCAAGACCCTCCGAAAGCAGAAAGGGGACGAACGGGGAACTGGGGGACGAACGGGTGAGGAGATGGCTACGAGACCGGCTCGAGGAGCTCCGGTCCGTTGTTGGCGACGCGGTTGACCAGCGGCGCGACCTCGCGGATGTCGATGGCATCGGCGATCGCATCGGTCGGCGGCGCGAACAGATCCGCCGGCGCCACATGATCGGGATCAAGCCACGCATCCCAGCTGTCGAAGGGCATGATCAGCGGCATCCGGTCGTGCACGTCACGAAGGTGGCCGACGGCGTCGGTGGTCAGGATCGAGCAGCTCAGCAGCGGCGGTGCATCCCTCGGTGCGTCCTTAGGACGCCACACCGACCACAGACCGGCCATGAACAGCCGGGTGCCGTCGTGCGGCGACATGAAGAACGGCACCTTCGTCGGTTTGCCCTTCGAATCCGGCGGCCCCTTCTTCCACTCGTACCAGCCGTCCATCGGGACCAGGCAGCGCCGCGACTTCACCGAGGTGCGGAACGAACTCTTCTGCGCCGCGGTCTCTGCGCGGGCGTTGAACAGCAACGGTCCCTTGCCGACCTCCTTGGCCCACGCCGGGACCAGCCCCCACCGCATGGCGCGGATCCGCAGCGCCGGATCGTCGTCGGGATCATCGGGGTCATGACGTTTGACCACCGTCATGACGGTCGTCGTCGGTGCGACGTTGTAGTTGGATCCCGGGACCCCGGCCGGCCGGGAAACCGGGGCGGACTCCGCCGACGACGAGTCCTCCACCCGCGCGGCGCTGCTGCCGCTGCCGGGATCGAGGGGGACGGGCACCTCGTTGATTGCGTCGATCTCCGCGGCGAGCTTCGCCGGATCGGTGGTCACCGCATATCGTCCGCACATGCCTCCATGCTGACACGCACCTCAGACAGCGATGTCGGCGACGACCGCGCCGGTCACCGCGACCAGGTCGGTCGGTGCGAGCGAGACCTCGAGTCCGCGCCGCCCGGCGCTGCAATAGACCCGCGGCCACTGCAGGGCCGAGGAGTCCACCACGGTCGCCAACGCGGTCTTCTGCCCGATGGGGGAGACCCCACCGAGCACATACCCGGTGGAACGGGTGACGGCCTTCGCGTCGGCCATCTGGGCCTTCGAAGCGCCCGGCACCGCCTCCGACAGCGCGGCCGCCGCGGCCTTGAGGGACAGTTTGCGGGGCACCGGCACCACGGCGACAGCGAGTGTTCCCGCGAGATCGATCACCAGTGTCTTGAAGATCTGCGCCGGATCGACGCCGAGGGCCCGTCCGAGGACGGCGACGGCCTCTTCACCGTAGGAGTCGCTACGGGCGTCGTGTCGGTAGCGATGTACATCGTGGCTGACGCCTGCCCGTTCGAGCGCGGCAACCGCCGGGGTCGCGGCCATCGGCATGGTCTCCCTTCACAGGCGGTCCTCGGAACATTTGAGACGATCGCGCTGTTGTGTCGGATGTCGACGGTTCGGCAAGTCCATCCCCGTCCACCGTGACCAGAAGATTTCCGCCTGGAGAAGGCCACTAGAGGAAGGTAGCCCAGCTCGATGAGTACCCTCGGTCTGCTCGACGCACCGCTGTCGGCTCCCGGGTCCGGCGACCGGTCCGGCGCCGTGTCCGCAACCGCATCGGTAAGCTTGAACGACATCGGTCAGGCGGCTCCCGATCCCCTGTGGATCATCGAGGCACCGGCCGCCGTGTCCGCGCCTGCCGTCACCGAAGGGATCGTAGTGGTCGAACCCGAGTCATCCGAGCAGCCGTCCGCCGTCGACATCGACGGCAACGACATCGATACGGGGGCCGACGCGTCGGAGGCCCCCGGCGTCAGCTCGCAGGCCCCGCGGCGTACCGACCCGGCGGAGAGCGCAGAAGAGCTGACCGAGCGTTTCGAACGCGACGCCCTGCCGTTGCTCGACCAGATGTTCGGCGCCGCGCTGCGGATGACACGCAACCCGGCCGACGCCGAGGACCTGGTGCAGGAGACCTACGTGAAGGCGTTCTCGGCGTTCTCGTCGTTCCGCGAGGGCACCAACCTCAAGGCCTGGCTGTATCGCATTCTGACGAACACTTACATCAACGGCTACCGCAAGAAGCAGCGGCAGCCCGCCCAGTATCCGACCGACGAGATCACCGACTGGCAGCTCGCGGCCACCGCCGAGCATTCGTCGACCGGGTTGCGGTCGGCGGAGATCGAGGCACTCGAGGCGCTACCCGACGACGACATCAAGGCGGCCCTGCAGGCGCTGCCGGAGGATTTCCGGATGGCGGTCTACTACGCCGACGTGGAGGGGCTTCCGTACAAGGAGATCGCGGAGATCATGGACACCCCGATCGGAACCGTCATGTCGCGTCTGCACCGCGGGCGTCGGCAGCTGCGTGAACTGCTCGCCGACGTCGCGCGCGAGCGCGGCTTCAACCGGGCGGCCCGTAACTCGGAGAGCGAGGTCGCGCGATGAGTGGCGCACCGCAGCATTCCCACGAGGCCCACGAGGACGACCCCGAATTCCTGCAGCACGACTGCTCGGCGGTGATCGCCGACGTCTGGCTCCTGCTGGACAACGAATGTGACACCGGCGCCCGGGCCCGGCTGCAGGGACACCTGGACAACTGCCCGTCCTGCCTCGCGCACTACGGCATCGAACAGCAACTGAAGATGCTGATCAACCGCAAGTGCGGGGGCGACCACGCACCCGAGGGGCTGCGTGAGCGGCTGCGGGTGGAGATCCGTAAGACGGTCATCGTCCGCGAGACCGAGGAACGCTGACCGCGGCCCGACCAGGCGAGTAATCGGACGGACGAGCGATCAGAAGACGACGACGGCGCCCAGATCCTTTCACAGGGCTGGGCGCCGTCGCTGTCTTTCCGATCGTGTCGCGACTCAGGAATTGGGACGCCGACCGTGGTTGGCTGCGTTCTTCTTCCGAGCGCGCTTCTTGCGTCCGCGCTTACCCATGATGGTCTCCTTCGTGCTATGTGCGTCGCCCATTGTCCCATGACGGTCGTTTCCCATTACCGGCAGGCGGCCCCGACAGGTCATCGGGTGCACAGTGGGTGGGCTAGTTTATGTCCATGGCTGAAGACGTCGTGGCAGAGATCGTGGCGAGCGTCCTGGAGGTGTCGGCCAGTGCGGGCCAGCGGGTCGACGTCGGAGACACCCTGGTCCTGCTGGAGTCGATGAAGATGGAGATCCCCGTCCTCGCCGAGGAACCGGGAACCCTCGCCGACGTCAAGGTCAAGGTCGGCGATGTCATCCAGGCCGGTGACGTCATCGCCGTCTACGAGTAGCGCGCCCGGGCCCACGATCCGTCGCACTGACCGCTGAGATCCCACGTCGATGTCGACCCTCGCCGATCTGCTCGCCGAGCACACCACCTTGTCCGACGCCGCCGCCGGGCACCTGCAGCGCCTGGTCGCCGAATGGCAGTTGCTCGCCGACCTCTCGTTTGCCGATCTCCTGCTGTCGGTGCGCACCGAGAACGGTGCGGTCATCACCGTCGCCCAATGCCGACCCAACACCGCCTCGACGGTGTACGCGCGCGACGAGGTGGGCGCGGTCGCCGACGACACGATGCGACCACAACTCGAACGGGCGCTCACCGCCGGCACCGTCCTGCGCGACGAGGACCCACAGTGGGTCGGCACGCTCGCGATCCGACGAGAGGCGGTGCCCGTCGGGTTCGAAGAGGGCACCGACGCCATCGCGGTCCTTTCGCGTGCGGTCGACCTGACGCACCCGCGTCTGCCGTCACCGCTGGAACTGGCCTACCAGGACTCCGCCAACGATCTGTGTCAGATGGTCGCCGACGGCACGTTCCCACAGCAGGAAGGCAATCCGCGGGGCCTGTCGACGCCACGAGCCGGGGACGGCTTCGTCCGCGTCGACGAGAACGCCACGGTGGTCTACGCGAGTCCCAACGCGCTGTCGGCGTTTCACCGTATGGGCTGGAACGCGGAACTGAACAACACCCGGTTGTCGGAGGTGACGGCCTCCTTGTTGACCGATCCATTCGTGTCCGAGGACGTCGCGATGATGATCGACGCGGCCGCGGGCGTCGCGACCGTGCCTGCCGGCCCGTACCGCGATGTGGGGATGCGGATGGAGGCCGACGCGCGGCGGGCGACGGTGCTGATCCGGGCGGTGCCGCTGCGTCCGCGCGGTGTCAGTACCGGCGCGGTGGTGCTCATCCGCGACGTCACCGAGGTCAAGCGACGCGACCTGGCCCTCATCAGCAAGGACGCGACGATCCGCGAGATCCATCACCGGGTGAAGAACAACCTGCAGTCCGTGTCGGCGCTGCTCCGTCTGCAGGCCCGAAGGACCACGAATCCCGAGGCGCGCGGGGCGCTCACCGAGGCCGTGCGCCGGGTGGCATCGATCGCGCTGGTCCACGAGCTGCTCTCGGGCAGCGTCGACGAGGAGGTCGACCTCGACGAGGTGGTCGACCGTTTGGTCCCCATCCTGGTGGACGTCGCATCGGGTGACACACCGGTGACGGTGCGTCACCGCGATCGCCTCGGTGTGCTGTCCGCGGAACTCGCGATGCCGCTGGTGATGGTGCTGACCGAACTGATCCAGAACGCGATCGAGCACGGTTTCGCCGGCACACAGAGCGACAGCGAGATCGAGATCGTCGCGGACCGTGATGTCCGTCAGGTGCGGATCACGGTCCGCGACAACGGCTCCGGCTTACCCGACGGGTTCGATCCGGCCGCGTCCGATCGCCTCGGGCTGCAGATCGTGCAGACCCTCGTGTCGATCGAACTCGGCGGCACCCTGACCATGGGCCCCAACCCGTCGGGTCGGGGCACCGAGGTGAGTGTGGTGTTCCCGTGGCGGTGATCCCCCCGAAGTCCCCGAAGTGGAGTACCCACGGTGATCGCCCGTGGGCACTGCCCCCCGAATCCCCCGAATGCTGTGGCACCGCACGAATCGTCGGTGCGCAGACGAAGAGACCCGGCCGGGGCCGGGTCTCTTCGATGCCGTTTCCGGCTGGGTCTCGGCCCCGTTAGACGCTGCTCCGCGTACGCGTGCGAGCCGTGCGCCGCTTGAGCGCGCGCCGCTCGTCTTCGCTCATCCCACCCCAGACGCCTGCGTCCTGTCCGGACTCCAGCGCCCACGACAGGCACTCGGCCGTGACGGGGCAGCGGGCGCAGACGAGCTTCGCATCGGCGACCTGCGCGATGGCCGGGCCACTGGTTCCCACCGGGAAGAACAGTTCCGGGTCTTCGTCGCGACAAATAGCCTTGTGACGCCAGTCCATTCCTTCTCCTTCAGGTGCTTGACGCACCACTCGACAACTCCCATTGCTGGTTTGTTGTGGCTGTAACCGCTAGTTCACGCGGACCCACCAAATGTTTCCGCACTGTTGCTTGTGAATACTTTCACGAATCCAGGCGAAGTCAATGGTCTTCCGTAACACGTGTGCAATATCACTGTGCTGTGATGGTTCCCGAAGGGGGTCCCTGCACTCGGTTGTTCACCGCTGTACTATGCTACCGGTCCGGCGGGCCGATGTCTCGGTAATTCCCCTGGTTGTCGTCTGAAACACCTGGTGGTGTTCACGTCACCGACGCTATCGTGTTACTCATGCCACTCCGACGATGTTGATCCTCGTCACGCCGACTGACCGTCACCGCGTCCCTCGCGGCTCTCGCCGAGGACGCCATCCCGTTGTACCCGATCTATGCGGTGATGTTCGCCGATCCGGTGTCCGGCGGTGGATTGTCGCCCGGGGCGATCTCCGGACTCTTCGTCATCTGGTCGCTGTGCATGTTCGGGTTCGAGATCCCGACGGGAGTGCTCGCCGACCGGATGTCGCGTCGATCGCTGCTGGTGGCGGGGCCTTTGCTGACCGGGACGGGATTCGCCCTGTGGACGTGGTGCCCGTCGTTCGGCGCCTACGCGGCGGGTTTCGTGCTGTGGGCCGCCGGGTCGGCGTTGCGGTCGGGGACCCTGCAGGCGCTGCTCTACGACACCCTCGCCGCGCGTGATCAGGCCCACCGATACGTCGCGCTGGCCGGGCGGGTACGCGCGATGGGTGCGGCGGGCGTCCTGTTCGGGACCGTACTGGCCGTCCCGCTGACCGCCTGGGGCGGGTACCGGGCCGTCGGTATCGCCAGCGTCGTCGCCTGCCTGCTGTGTTCGGCAGCGTCGGCACTGCTGCCGGAGGACGCCCCGCCGCGACGGCCACCACCGGCCTCGGCGGACGGCACCGGCACCCACAGCGACACTTGCACCGACAGCGAGACTGGCGCGGCCGGTGTTCGCGAGGTCCTCTCGGACGCGGTGCGCCGGGTCTACCGGATCCGCGCGGTGCGGCGGGTGTTCGTGCTGGTCGTCGCGCTGACCTGGGTCGGCGCGCTCGACGAGTATCTCCCGCTGCTCGCCGACGAGCTGTGGCCCGGTGCCGCGGCGGCGACCGGTGTATCGCTCCTGATGGTGGTCGTCGCCGTCGGTGACATCGTCGGCGGTCACGCCGCCGCTCTGACCTCGACGATGCGGCCCCGCCGACTCGGCCGCTGGCTGCTCGGCGGGGCCGGTGCGCTGGCCGCCGGTGCGATGACGGGACATCCCGCCGGGATCGTGCTGGTCTCGTTCGGTTTCGCGGTGTTCGGGTGGTCGCTGGTGATCGCCGACGCGATGCTGCAGGATCGCGTGCCCTCGCGATCCCGGGCGACGACCACGTCGATCGTCGGGGTCGGGGAGGAGATGGTGGCGATCGTCGCCTTCGGCGCCTGGGCGCTCGGCTCGCAGTCGTTCGGACCGACGACGCTGTTCACCCTCGCCGCGGTGCCCTATCTGGCGATCTCGCTGCCGTTGCTGGTCTCGTGTGGCGCGACCACCGCGATCGCGTCGCGACGATGACCGAACTCCACGACGGTGTGGGCGCCGATGTAGTCACCGTCCATCTGGACATCGATGGGTTCCTCGGCGCGGAACCGCACCCACTCGACGTCGTCGTCGCGGTAGAGGTGTCGGCCCTTGGGGCTGCGATGGGTGAGCAGTCGCGCGGCGAGCGGCAGGTTGCGCGACACCGCGGTCGAGGTGGCCGCGAACAAGCCGAGACGGCTGTCGAAGTCGGTGGTCGGATTGGTGCGGATCTCGTAGTTGCCGAGATAGGTCCAGGGGCTGGTGTTGCTGACGAAACCGAAGCGGACGCCGGGGATCGGCTCGTGGTCGGGTACCTCGACGGTGAACGACGACGTGTTGCCCGCATGCCGGAGAAACGACATGATCGTCGTCCGCAGATACCGGGCAGGCGTCGCGGACTTGCCGGCGTGGCGCTTGTCCTCCATCGCGTGCACCACGATGGCGTCCATCCCCATGCCGGTGTTGAACAGGAACCATCGATCGGCGGTGTGGCCGAGCCCGATGCTGCGGCATTCGCCGGCCTCGAGGAGCTCGATGAGCTGTGCGGTGGCGGCCAGGGGATCGCCGAGGATGCCGAGGGTGCGGGCGAAGACGTTGGCGCTGCCGCCCGGTATCACCCCGAGACGGGGCACGCGGCGGGGCGTCGGGATCGATCCGGGAGCACCGAGCAGGCCGTTGACCGCCTCGTTCACCGAACCGTCGCCACCGTGCACCAGCACCACGTCGAACCCGTCGTCGGCGGCGCGCCGCGCCAGCTCGCCGGCGTGGCCGCGGTGTGTGGTGTGTTCGACGTCGAGGCGGAAGCGCGAGCTGAGGGTGTGCGCGAGCGCGTCGCGACCGGCCGGGGTGGTGGCGGTGGCGAACGGGTTGACGATGAGCAGCACGCGCACGAGTCCCCACGATATGGGGTCCGGCTCTGTGACGCGCACCCCACCGTCGGGTCGGCCCGCGGGCGCGGGGCCGAGCGGCGCCGGCCGGGACCTCACCCATAGGCTGGACCCGTGAGCGATCTGGTGGTGTGTCCATATGGCGGGCGGTGATTCCCGGCGGCCGCCGGCGACGATCCGGGCGGCCGGGGCGGTCACGGCGCTTGAGGGGGCCATCGCGGTTGTCGTCGCGGTGATCCTGGCCATCCGCGAGGCGTCCGGTCACCGCGAGGCAGCGATCAGCGGGTACGGCACCGCGGCCTGGTTCGGGATCATCGGCGGGGGTGTGCTGCTCGGCGGGATCGCCCTGCTCGCCGGCCGGCGCTGGGGTCGCGCGATCGCGGTGGTCGCGCAGATCCTGCTCCTGCCTGTCGCCTACGCGTTGCTCACCGACAGCCATCAGCCCTGGTTCGGCGTCCCCCTGGGTATCGCCGCGATCGGCGTGTTGGTCGCGATGTTCAGTCCCGCTTCCACGCACTGGCTGGCGGGGGAATACGGGTCCGACGACCCCGCCGACGGCGGGTCACGGGCGCGGCGATGACCTCCGACGTCGGTCGGGCAGACCAGCGTGTGTGCTAACCCCGACGGGAGGCCGGATGGGTCGTACAGTGTTGCCATGACCCGCAAGCTCGCCGTCGCGAATCAGAAAGGTGGGGTCGCCAAGACCACCACCGTGGCGTCACTCGGGGCGGCCTTGGCCGACCTCGACGTGTCGGTGCTCGTCGTCGATCTCGATCCCCAAGGCTGCCTGACCTTTTCGCTCGGGCATGACCCCGACCAGCTCGAGGTGTCGGTCCACGATGTGCTCCTCGGCGACGAGGAGATCGCCGACGTCCTCCTCGATACCGAGGACAACGTCACGTTGTTACCGGCGACCATCGACCTCGCGGGCGCCGAGGCGCTGCTGCTGATGCGTCCGGGCCGCGAGTATGCACTCAAAAGGGCGTTGGCCGAGGTCGCCGAGGACTACGACGTCGTCCTCATCGACTGCCCGCCCTCGTTGGGCGTGCTCACGCTCAACGGTCTGACCGCCGCCGACGAGGTGATCGTGCCGCTGCAGTGCGAGACGCTCGCGCACCGCGGTGTCGGACAGCTGCTGCGCACCGTCCGGGAGGTTCAGCAGATCACCAACCCCGCCCTGACGATGCTGGGGGCGGCAGCCACGATCTTCGACGCGCGCACCACCCACAGCCGCGACGTGCTCTCCGACGTCACCGACCGCTACGACCTCCCGGTTCTCGACCCGCCCATCCCGCGCACGGTGCGGTTCGCCGAGGCGTCGGCTTCCGGGTCATCGGTGATGCGGGGTCGAAAGAACAAGGGCGCGAACGCGTATCGCAGTCTTGCCGAGAACCTCTGGAAGCATTGGGACGCGGGCGAACCGGTGCGTACGTTCGAACCGTCCTGATCCGCGCGGCAACGGCCGGTCAGGACGCGCGGAGCGCCTGAACCGTCGAACCCCACTGTTCGACGACCGCGCCGCCGAGCGTCCGGAGGGTGACCGGTGCGTCACCGCGGCCGTCGCGGGGCACCGCGATCGTCCGGATCTCGCGGCCGGTGGCCGCGTCGCGGACGCTGATGCCGTCCGGGATCGGCAGCAACAACTGTCCGCCCATGGTGTCGCCGGACCCGATGGTGCCGGGCACCTGGTAGATCGGGCGCAGCGTCTGGGTGTCGAGGATGACGGTGGATTTTCCGGTGAAATAGCTGGTCAATCCATCGGCCGTGACCACGGCGGGCCCAGTGGGCGGTGACGGATCGCCGGCGACGAGATTGGTGGCCGACGGTACGCCGTCGGTGGTGAATCGCCGAATCGACGGCGCCAGGGACCCGCTCGGGGTGTCGGATGCCGGTGCGGGTGGATCTGCTCCTCCGTCGTAGACGGCGATACCCGAACTCCCCATCGCCACCAGAACCGGGGGCGGTCCGGCGGTGCCCTCGGTGATCAACGACGACCCGTACTGCTGTACCTTCTCGTCGTCGTCGAGGACCGTGCCGAGCACCGTCAGTCGGTACCCGGTGTCGCGGTCGCAACGCTCGATGACCGCGACCCGATCACCGCCCAGCGCCGACGAGTACAACCGGCATCCGGTGCGGCCGGGCTGCACGTCTGGCTTGACCGGCGCGTCGACCCGGCCGTACTCGATGCCTCGGACGAGATTGGATCCCCACGTCTCGAGTCGTGTCGGGCCTTGGGACACAACGTATCCCGTGTCCGACGACAGCTGGACGTGGTCATCGGCGTCGCTGCTGCGCGCACCCACCCGCTGCCCGGACGATCCGTCGAGCGCGGTGACCTCCGAGCATCCGCGGGAATTGCGGTAGACCGCGAGGACCGAGTTGGTGCCGGTCGGCCACGCGGCGAGCGCCGCGCACAACGACAAGTTGCGCCGATAGTGCCACAGCTCGTCACCGGTGGCCGGGTCGCGTCCCACGACCGCGCCGTCGGCGGCGGTCACCACCACCGAACGAGCGAGGGACGGACCGGCGGTCGCCGTGGAGCGCGCTCGCCAGGCCACCGATAGCCGCTCGGGCACCGTGGTCGCCGGAGCCACGTCGGCCGCGGGCCGGGCCGACTGCGCGCTGTCGGTGTGTCGGACCGGGCTCTTGGCCCAGACCACCAGGGCGGCGACGGCGAGCACCACGAGGATCGCGGCACTCACGGCGAGATCGACCCTGGTACGCCGCTCAGGACGGAGTGTGCCCACGCCCGGTGTCGCTCAGTCGGCGCTCGAGACGGTGGTCGCCTCCTCGGCGCGGTGCTCCGACGACGATCCGCTGCGCTTCGCGCCGCCCCGCCGCCGACGACGGCGCCGCGGCTTGTCGCTGCCGGTCTCCGACGACATATCGGACGGGGCGTCGTCGCCCTGCGCGGATCCGTCCGCGTCGTCGGCCGGCGTGGTGGTCGGGTCGGCGCCGGCGTCGGACGCTTCGACCGGCTTGCCACCGCGGGTGCGCCGTCGCGACCGGTTCGACTTCGGACGCTCGGCTCGCTCCCGCCGCCGTTCGCCTTTCTCGCCGTCGCCCGACTCGCGCTTCGGCTTCGCGATCCGACCGGTCGCCGACTCCGGGATGCCGAGGTCGCTGCGGAGATTCTCGGAGGTCGAATAGGTTTCCACCGGCTCTGGGACGCCGAGGCCGAGTGCGGTGTTGATCAGTTCCCAGCGATGCAGTTCGTCCCAGTCGACCAGGGTGATCGCCGTGCCGGTGCGCCCGGCGCGGCCGGTCCGGCCGATGCGGTGGATGTAGGTCTTGTCATCGTCGGGGCACTGGTAGTTGATGACGTGGGTGACGTCGTCGATGTCGATGCCGCGGGCCGCCACATCGGTGGCCACCAGGACGTCGATGTCGCCGTTGCGGAATCGCTTGAGCGCCTTCTCCCGGGCCACCTGGCCGAGGTCACCGTGCACCGCGCCGACGGAGAAACCGCGCTCGCCGAGATCGTCGGCGACCTTCTGCGCCGTGCGCTTGGTGCGGGTGAAGATCATCGTCGCGCCGCGACCGTCGGCCTGCAGAATGCGTGCGACGAGTTCGGCCTTGTCCAGCGCGTGGGCGCGGTAGACGTGCTGGGTGGTGCGTTCGTGCACCGCGGAGTCGTTGGCGTGCTCGGCGCGGATATGTGTCGGGCGGTGCAGGAACGTGCGGGCCAGGGTCACGATGGGGCCGGGCATCGTCGCCGAGAACAACATCGTCTGGCGCGGCGTCGGCAGCGACGCCATGATGCGTTCGATGTCGGGCAGGAACCCGAGGTCGAGCATCTCGTCGGCCTCGTCGAGGACCAGGATGGCGACCTTGCCGAGGATGAGATGTCCCTGCTGGGCGAGGTCGAGGAGGCGGCCGGGGGTGCCGACGACGACGTCGACGCCGGACTTCAGCTCGGCGATCTGTGATTCGTAGGGGCGGCCGCCGTAGATCGAGGTGATCTTCAGCGGGCGGGTGGCTCTGTCCGCGAACGTCACGTCAAGCCTGCGCGCGGCGACCTCGAGATCTCCGGTCACCTGCAGGCAGAGTTCGCGGGTCGGCACGATCACCAACGCGCGCGGTGTGTTGTCGAGCGCGCGGAGTCCGGACTCCTCGGCGTGGACGAGCCGGTGCAGCAGCGGCACGCCGAACCCGAAGGTCTTGCCCATACCGGTACGGGCCTGGCCGATCAGGTCGTCACCGGCCATGGCCAGCGGCAGCGTGAGTTCCTGGATCGCGAAGGTGTGGGTCTTGCCGTCGTCGGCGAGGGCCGCGACGATGCGGTCGTCGACACCGAGTTCGGCGAAGGTGGGGGAGGTGTGGGTCTCGTCGACGACCGTGGTCTGCACGTCGTCGGTACCGGTGTTCGTCCCTGTGTCTGTCATGTGGTTGTATGCCTTCCTGCATTCCCGCACGCACGGAGGCACCACAGATCGAGCTGGCTTGCATGCGATGGGTCCGGCCGAAGCCGGGCAAACCGTCGGTGACTGTGTGGTGGCCAGGCTGGGCAGCTCTGCCCAGCGACTGTGCGCGCACATTGTCGGATACCTGCGCGTGAACCGGGCCGTCGGCCACCGGAACGTCACGTTCGCGTCAGTGCATCGTCGTTGAGTGTACTTGGTGAACGCACCCGGCCCGCCTACCATCACCACCATGTCGACTGTGCCGCCCCCATCCGGGGTCTCGCCCGAGCCCACCGCAGACGCCGACACGGGAGCCGATTCGGTCGCCATCGGCAAGCTCTACGCCGTACTGCTCGCCGGTGAATACTCCGCGTTCTACCGGTTGATCGATGAATCCCGGATGGCTCCGGACGTGCCGAGTCGGATCGCGATCGCGCGCATGGCGGCTTCGGAGATCCGACACTTCGACACCCTCGCCGAGCAGGTCTCCGCGCGCGGCCTCGACCCGGTGGCCGCGGTGGAGCGCTACCGGCCGATCTTCGACCAATACCACCAGGTCACCACCCCCAAGACGTGGTACGAGGCCCTGATCAAGGCCTACGTGGGTGACGGTCTGGCCGCCGACTTCTACAACCAGCTGTCCGGTGTGCTGCCGGCCGAGGCGCAGTCCGTGGTCGCCGAGGTGATGTCGCAGACCGCGAGTTCGGAGTTCGCGCGGGAGCAGGTGTCGCAGGCGGTGGCCCGGGAACCACGACTCAAGTCGCCCCTGACGTTGTGGGGGCGGCGTCTGCTCGGCGAGGCGGTGACCCACACGCAGTGGGTGCTGGCGGCCGAGGAAGAGGTGACCGACCTGCTGTTCTCCGGCGCGGCGACGCTCGCGGGCATGACCACCTTCTTCGATGTCATCGCCGAGAAGCACGCCGAGCGGATGCGCGACCTGGGTCTCGGCTGAGCCGCCCGCGCGGGCCGACACGTGCCTCCCGCGCCCGATTTCCGCTGTGAGCGGAGCCGCTGTCGCCCGCCCGCGACACGACACTAGGCTGGTGCGGCAGGCATCGTCGTATGCCGTCAGAGGCGTCGAGTCGGAAGAAGGTGGCCATGTCCGTTGAAGTGAAGATCGGCATCGCGGAGAGCGCTCGTGAACTGTCGATTCAGTCGTCCCTCACCAGCGACAAGGCCTTCGCCGCGGTCGAGGCCGCTCTGAGCGGATCGGAGCAGTTGCTCTCGCTGGTCGACGACAAGGGCGCCCGCTACCTCATCCCGGTGGCCAAGATCGCCTACGTCGAGGTCGGAGCCACCGAGAACCGGCGGGTGGGCTTCGGCGCGGTCTGACCAGCGATCGGACCGAACCGAGATCAGGCCGGACCCTCGGCGGCAGTGTGTCCGCCGGGGGCCTCGTCGTCTGACGGGGTCTGCTCGCCCGACGGGGTCTCCTCGTCCAACAGCGGAACATGGGAGAGTCCGCCCCACAGCAGCGCGGCGGTCGTGTCGATCGCGGACTCCTTGTCGATCGGCCGCTTCGCCTCCAGCCAGTAGCGGGCGTTGACCTGGCTCGCGCCGACGAGGCCCGCCGCCAACATGCGCGACCGATAGGGGTCGAGACCGGAGTCGTGCATGACCAGTCCGTACACGGCGTCGACGCACGCCTCCGTGGCACCTTCCACGCGTCGGATCACCGCGGGATCCATGGCGTCCGACGAGAAGATCAACCGGTAGCCGGAGTTGTCCTGGTCGATGAAATCGAAGAACGCCGCGACCGCGGCGTGGACGCGTTGTTTGTTGTCAGTGGTCGTCAACAGGGCGGTGTTGACGTCGCTGACCAGCTTCTCGGCGTGTGAGTCGACGACGGCGATGTAGAGGTCGAGCTTGGACGGGAAATGCTGATACAGGACCGGTTTGCTGACACCCGCGTGCACCGCGATCTCGTCCATACCGGCCGAGTGATAGCCGCGCTCCACGAAGATCTCACTGGCAGCGTCGAGCAACTGCATGCGACGGGCGCTGCGCGGCAGGCGCGTGCTGCTGCGTCCCGCACCCTGCGAGGAATTCGTAGCGGTTGACATGCGTCGAGAGTACTCGCGGCGACGCGCTCGCAGACCCGCCTGGCCACTACCGGGAGCCGGTGGATCGGGAGATTGGCGGTCACCTGTGAGAAAGTTGACCGGTGAGTGACCCAGGATATGGGCCGAGCTCCGGCGACGGTGGTGTTGGCGGATCCGGCGTCGGTGGCACCGGCGTCGGGGGGGACCGCCTGCGCGTGCGGGCGGGAGACGTGGGTCCGCGTCCCAGCAGCGGGATCGTGTCGGACCCGGCTCCGGGCCCATCGTCGGCGGTCGGTTCGGCGCCGCGCCCGCGCCCGCGACCCGACCAGCCGCTCCGCGCTCGATGGGACCCGACCGATGACAGCGGTCGTCCCCGCGTGGACCGGGACGCGCAGCCCGAGCGCAAGAAGCAGAGTGCCCTCGGCCGGTTCGTCTCGACCTACGGATGGCGGGCCTACGCGATCCCGGTATTGGCCATCATCACGGTGACCGTGGTTGTGATGACCCTGCGAGACGGAAGCGACCCGTCGGTCGCGACCGCCGCCGACGTCAACCCCGACACCGCCTCGCGCAACACCGAGGTCGCCGAGCAGACCACCCCGATCGGTGCCCCCACCGCAGCGATCCAGGAGGCGGCGTTGCCGGCGGGCGCGCTGCCGGCCGGTGGCGCGTTCACCGTGCAGGGTAAGCGGACCTACCACGTCGTCCCGGGGACGGGGGAGAAGATCGGCACCGGCGGGCAGGTCTACACCTACGCCGTGG
The DNA here is from genome assembly GCF_000298195.1 of Gordonia rhizosphera NBRC 16068. Classification (GTDB taxonomy): domain Bacteria; phylum Actinomycetota; class Actinomycetes; order Mycobacteriales; family Mycobacteriaceae; genus Gordonia; species Gordonia rhizosphera. Next base: position 32,343 of record NZ_BAHC01000028.1, read on the forward strand.
AGGTCGAGAACGGTCTGAACGCCCAGGACTTCGGGGGCGACCGGACCTTCGCGAAGATGGTCGACGCGACGCTGGCCAACCCGCGCAGCTGGATCGGCGACGGGAAGGTCTCGTTCCAGCGGGTCTCCACCGACAATCCCGATCTGCGCATCACGCTGACGTCGACGGCGACCACGCGTGAGCTCTGTGGATACCAGATCCGGCTGGAGACGTCGTGCTTCTACCCGCCCGAGGGACGGGTCACCCTCAACGAGGCGCGGTGGGTCCGCGGCGCGGTGGCCTACCAGGGTGACGATCTGCTCTACCGCCAGTACCTCGTCAACCACGAGGTCGGGCACGGGATCGGGTACGAACATCACGAACCCTGCCGGGAGAACGGCGCGCTGGCGCCGGTCATGATGCAGCAGTCGTTCGGCGTGGCCAACAGCGAGATCATGGCGCTCGACCCCGACATGGAGGCGAACCCGGCATTCGTGTGCAAACCCAACCCCTGGCCCTTCCCCAACGCCTGACGGGCGATCGGTGACCACTGCGGCGGCGGAGGTCCGGCCGCGTGGAATGCTGAGGCGATCGTTTCGGTTGATAACTATCGCCAACAAAGAGTCGTGTGATGGAGGCGCCCGTGTCGTCCTTGCCCCCGCTGGTCGAGCCCGCAGCGGAACTGTCCAACGAAGAGGTCGCCCGCTATAGCCGGCATCTGATCATCCCGGATGTCGGGATGGACGGACAGCGGCGGTTGAAGAATGCGAAGGTCCTGGTCATCGGGGCCGGCGGACTCGGTTCGCCCACCTTGCTGTACCTGGCCGCGGCCGGAGTGGGCACCATTGGCATCGTCGAGTTCGACGTCGTCGACGAGTCGAACCTGCAGCGTCAGGTCATCCACGGCCAGTCCGACATCGGGCGGCTCAAGGCGGAGAGTGCCCGCGACTCGATCCTCGAGATCAACCCGTTTGTCACGGTCAACATCCACGATCAGCGATTGGAACCCGAGGGTGCGATCGAACTGTTCTCGGCCTACGACCTGATCCTCGACGGGACCGACAACTTCGCCACCCGCTATCTCGTGAACGATGCGGCGGTGCTGGCCCACAAGCCCTACGTGTGGGGCTCGATCTATCGATTCGAGGGTCAGGCGTCGGTCTTTTGGGAGGACGCACCCGACGGCCGCGGCATCAACTACCGCGACCTCTATCCCCAGGCACCGCCTCCGGGGATGGTGCCCTCGTGCGCGGAGGGCGGTGTGCTCGGTATCCTGTGCGCCTCGATCGGCTCCATCATGGGCACCGAGGCGATCAAACTGATCTGCGGCATCGGTGAACCCCTGCTGGGCCGGTTGATGGTCTACGACGCCCTCGACATGAACTACCGGACGATCAGGATCCGCAAGGACCCCGAGGGCGCGAGGATCTCCGAGCTCATCGACTACGACGAGTTCTGCGGTGTGGTGTCGGCCGAGGCGGCCGACGCGGCGACCGGGTCGACGCTGACCGCCGCCGAGCTCAAGGAGCGCATCGACGCCGGCGAGAAGATCGCGCTAGTCGACGTCCGTGAGCCCGTCGAGTGGGACATCGTGCACATCGACGGTGCGACGCTGATCCCCAAGGACGAGATCCTGTCCGGGTCCGGGCTGGCGAAGCTGCCGCAGGACCGCCCGACGGTGCTGTACTGCAAGACCGGTATCCGCTCCGCGGAGGCACTCGCCGCGCTCAAGCGCGCCGGATTCGCCGACGCGACACATCTGCAAGGCGGTGTCACGGCCTGGGCCAGCCAGGTGGACAAGAGTCTTCCGGTCTACTGATCATCTGCCGTCCGCACCCGCCCGTGACCCAATCGGTCCCGGGCGGGTCCTTTTTGCCCTGCTCACGGCCGCGTCGTTGCCGGGTTCTGCCCCGTTGGCTCGGTAATCTCTGCAGACGTGAACAGCGTCGAGCCGCCCGAACATGTGCTCAACACGTTCGGGCTGACCGCCCACCCGCCGATTCCGATGGGGGATTCCTGGATCGGCGGCTGGCGTGTCGGCGAGGTCGTTCTCTCGCTGGTGCCCGACCATGCGCGCGCCGCCTGGTCGGCGAAGGTCCGCGAATCGCTCTACGTCGAGGGCCTGCGCATCGCCCGCCCGTTCCGCGCGACCGACGGCCGCTACGTCGTATCCGGGTGGCGCGCCGACACCTACATCGCCGGGACGCCCGAACCGCGCCACGACGAGGTGGTCCTCGTCGCCGACCGGCTCCACGCGGCGACGGCGGAACTCGAGCGTCCCCGATTCCTGTTGCAGTCACCGGCCCCGCCGCACACCGACGTCGACGTGTTCACCGCCGCCGACCGCGCCGCCTGGGAGGACGTACCGCTGCGCACCGCACGGGCCGCGGGGATGGGTGAGCCCACCTCACCTGATGGCGTGGCCAGCGTCGAGATGCTGAAAACCCTTGCCACACTGCGGAAGATCGTAGATCTCCCGTCGCAGGTCGTCCACGGTGACCTGTTCGGCACCGTGCTGTTCGCGGGGGCGGCGGCACCCGGAATCACCGACATCGTCCCCTACTGGAGACCGGCGCCCTGGGCGGCCGCCGTCGTGGTCGTGGACTCCCTGGCGTGGGGCGGGGCAGACGACGAGCTCGTCGACCGGTGGTCGGATCAACCCGAGTGGCCGCAGATGATGCTGCGTGCCACCATGTTCAGACTGGCCGTGCACGCCCTGCATCCGCGGGCGACGGGCGGTGCGCTCCCTGGATTGCAGCGTGTCGTCGACCTCGTCCGCCTGATGCTCTAAGTGGACCACTAAGGACCGCGCAGGTCGGAGCGGGTCCGACACCTTCTCACAGGTTTCCTCCCCGGATGTGAGCACAACGTGACCGTTCGGTCACGCGAAGGAAAATGGGCGCAACAAGGGTTACCTACCTTGATTCCCATCACACCGACGACGCCGTCGGGCAACCACGCTCACCAACCCGATTGGATGGCCCATGCCAGCACTGCCCGCATCCGTGCGTGACGCGCTCAAACGCGATCACACGATCACCGCATGGGATCCCGAGGACGAGCAGGCCTGGGAGGCGGGCAACGCCGCCATCGCGAAGCGCAACCTGGTCTGGTCGGTGATCTGCGAGCACGTCGGCTTCTCGATCTGGTCGCTGTTCTCGGTGATGGCGTTGTTCATGGGGCCCGAGTACGGCATCAGCCTCGACCAGAAGTTCATCATCGGCGCCACCGCCACCCTGGTCGGCTCCTGCCTGCGCATCCCCTACACCCAGGCCACTGCCCGATTCGGCGGGCGCAACTGGGCCATCTTCAGTGCGATCGTGCTGCTCATCCCCACCGGCCTCACCATGATGCTGATGATGAATCCGGGTGAGTTCGGCTTCGGCTGGTTCCTCGCGGTCGCGGCGCTGACCGGTTTCGGTGGCGGCAACTTCGCCTCGTCGATGACCAACATCAACGCCTTCTACCCGCAGCGGCTCAAGGGCTGGGCGCTCGGGCTCAACGCCGGCGGCGGCAACATCGGCGTGCCGGTGGTGCAGTTGATCGGTCTGGCCGTCATCTGGCTCGCCTCGGATCAGCCCGAGATCGTGTGCTCGATCTACCTGGTGGCCCTGGCCGTGGCCGGTGTCGGCGCGGCCATCTACATGGACAACCTCGACCACCAGACCTCCAGCGGCCGTGCGATGATCGACTGCCTCAAATACCGCGACACCTGGTTGATCTGCCTGCTCTACGTCGGCACCTTCGGTTCATTCATCGGTTTCGGTTTCGCCTTCAGCCAGGTCCTCAACATTAGCTTCACCTCGGCGGGGGCCGCCAAGCCGGCGCTGGCCGCGGCGTCGATCGCCTGGATCGGTCCGCTGCTCGGTTCGCTGTCCCGGCCCTACGGCGGCAAGCTGGCCGACCGCATCGGCGGCGGCAGGGTGACCCTGTACTCCTTCGTCGCGATGACCGCCTCGGCCGCGGTCCTCGTCGTCGCCGGCACGATCGCCGACACCAACGGCAAGGTGATCACCGGCCCCATTCTCACCACGTTCGTCATCGCCTTCATCGCGCTGTTCCTGATCTCGGGTATCGCGAACGGCTCGGTGTACAAGATCATCCCGACGATCTGGGAGCACAAGTCCGCGCACCTCACCGCTCTCAACGCGGTGGGTAAGACCAAGTGGTCGCGCAGCATGTCCGGCGCCTTGATCGGAATCGCCGGAGCCGCAGGTGGTCTCGGTGGTGTCGGCATCAATCTCGTGCTGCGGGCGAGCTACAAGTCGAATCAGTCGGCCACCTTCGCGTTCTGGGTCTTCATGGTCTTCTACGTCGTCGCCGGGGTGATCACCTGGTGGTTCTACGCCCGCCGTCCGATCGTCCTCGGCGAGACCACCGATCTGGCCGTGGCCGACCCCGCCGCGGTCTCGGGACACCTGACCGGAGAGATCGGCACCACCGACAAGGCCATGGCCTGACCGACCGGTCCGCGACGCCGCCGGTGTCGTGAGCCGCGAGTTCCTCGAGGAGTTACCAGTGACCAACGAATCCAAAACAGTCGTCGTGGTCGGCCACGGCATGGTCGGACACCGTTTCGTTCAGACCCTTCGCGATCGCGACACCGCGGACACCTGGCGAGTGGAGGTGGTGTGCGAGGAAGCCGATCCCGCCTACGACCGCGTGGGGCTGTCGTCCTATGTCGGTGCGTGGCAGCGTGATCTGCTGGCGCTGCAGGGCAACACCTATGCCGGAGACGAGCGCGTCATCACCCACCTCGGGGAGGCGGTCACCGGGATCGACCGTGCCGCGCGCCGGGTCACCACCAGCGCCGGGCGCGAGATCGACTACGACGCGCTGGTTCTGGCGACCGGGTCGTACGCCTTCGTGCCGCCGGTGCCCGGCCACGATCACGAGAAGTGCTTCGTGTACCGCACCCTCGACGACCTCGACGAGATCCGGGCCACCGCCGAGGCCGCCGGTCCCGGCGCACCCGGCATCGTTGTCGGCGGCGGCCTGCTCGGCCTCGAGGCGGCCAACGCGCTGAAGCTGATGGGGATGACCCCGCACGTGGTGGAGTTCGCACCCCGGCTCATGCCGATGCAGGTCGACGACGGCGGCGGCGCGGTCCTGAAGAACCTCGTCACCGAACTCGGGCTCGTGGTGCACACCGGCGTGGGCACGGCGAACATCGCCGACGGTGAGGCAGGCGGACTGAGGGTCACCCTGTCCGACGAGACGGAGCTCGATGCCGCCCTGGTCGTGTTCTCGGCCGGTGTCCGACCGCGCGACCAACTGGCCCGCGACGCCGGCCTCGCGATCGGTGAGCGCGGAGGTGTCCTGGTGGACGATGTCTGCCGCACCGACGATCCGGCCATCTTCGCCATCGGTGAGGTGGCCGCCGTGGAGGGCCGCTGCTATGGCCTGGTCGCCCCTGGTTACAGCACCGCCGAGGTCGTCGCCGATCAGCTGCTCGGTGCCGACTCGACGTTCCCCGGTGCGGACATGTCCACCAAGCTGAAGCTCCTCGGCGTGGATGTCGCGAGTTTCGGCGATGCGATGGGCGCCACGGATAACGCGCTGGAGATCGTCTACCACGATCCGGTGGCCGGGCGCTACGCCAAGGTCGTGGTGTCCGACGACGCCAAGACCCTCCTCGGCGGCATCCTGGTCGGCGACGCATCGGCCTACGCCATGCTCAAGCCGATGGTCGGCCGGGAGATCCCCGGCGATCCGGCGGCACTCATCGCCCCGGCCGGTGGGCCGGCGGTCGGCATCGACGCGCTGCCCGACGACGCCGAGATCTGTTCCTGCAACGGTGTCTCCAAGGGCACGATCTGCTCGGCGATCGCCGCGGGCGCGTGCGAGATCGCCGACATCAAGAAGGAGACCTGCGCGGGCACGACGTGCGGTGGCTGTGTGCCGAGTATCAAGCAACTGCTCGAGGCCTCCGGGGTGGAACTGTCCAAGTCACTGTGCGAACACTTCGAACAGTCACGTCGGGAACTGTTCGAGATCGTCGCGGTCACCGGCATCCGCACCTTCTCCGCGCTCATCGACGCCTACGGCACCGGACAGGGCTGTGAGATCTGCAAGCCGACGGTGGCGTCGATCCTGGCGTCGACGTCGAGCGACCACATCCTCGACGGTGAGCAGATGTCGCTGCAGGACACCAACGACCACTTCCTGGCCAACCTGCAGAAGAACGGCTCCTACTCGGTGGTGCCCCGGATACCCGGCGGGGAGGTCACCCCCGAACAGCTCATCGTCATCGGCGAGATCGCCCGCGACTTCGGTCTCTACACGAAGATCACCGGGGGACAGCGCATCGACCTGTTCGGTGCCCGCGTGGACCAACTCCCGCTGATCTGGCGGCGCCTCGTCGACGCCGGCATGGAATCGGGCCACGCGTACGGCAAGAGTCTGCGGACCGTGAAGAGCTGCGTCGGGTCCACGTGGTGCCGCTACGGCGTGCAGGACTCCGTGGGCATGGCGGTGTTCCTGGAGAAGCGCTACCGGGGTCTGCGGTCACCGCACAAACTGAAGTTCGGGGTGTCGGGCTGCGCCCGCGAGTGTGCCGAGGCGCGGGGCAAGGACGTGGGCGTGATCGCCACCGAGAACGGCTGGAACCTGTACGTCGCGGGCAACGGTGGCCAGAGCCCGAAGCACGCCCAGCTGCTGGCGAGCGGGGTGGATGACGCGACGCTCGTCGCCTACATTGATCGGTATCTGATGTTCTACATCCGCACCGCCGATCGTCTGCAGCGCACGGCACCGTGGCTGGAGTCGTTGGAGGGGGGACTCGATCATCTGAAGGCAGTGGTCTGTGAAGACGGTCTGGGACTGGCCGCCGACCTCGAGTCGGCCATGGAGCGACACGTCGCCGGCTACCGCGACGAGTGGGCCGCGGTGCTCGAAGACGAGGACAAGCTCAAGCGGTTCGTCTCGTTCGTCAACGCGCCGGAGGTCGCCGACCCGACCATCAGATTCACCGAGACGGAGCGCAAGGTGCCGGTACTGCTGGACATGCCGACCGTGCGGGATACCGAAGGAGTACCGACATGACCATCACCGACGAACAGGTCACCGGGACATGGGTACGCGCCTGCGCGCTGGCCGACCTCACGGTCGGGCGCGGTGTCGCGGTGCTGGGCCCCGACTATGAACAGGCCGCACTGTTCCGCATCCCGGCGTACGAGACCGACCGGGAAGCCGCCGCCGGCCGGACCCGCCTGCACGCCATCGGCAACATCGACCCGTTCGCGCGCGCGGCTGTGCTGTCGCGCGGAGTGACCGGGGATCGGTCCGGCGAGCCGACGGTGGCCAGCCCGCTGGGCAAACAGGTGTTCTCGCTACGTACGGGTATCTGCCTCGACGACGAGTCGACTCAGGTGCCCAGTTATGCCGTCAGGATCGTCGACGACGTCGTCGAGATCTACTTCCCGGAGGGATGACAATCAACAAGACCCACGCAGGATCCACCGACGTGGCCGACCCGCTGCCGCTGGTGGGGTTCACTGTCGGCATCACCGCCGCCCGGCGCGCCGACGAGTTCGCCGCGCTGCTCACCCGCCGCGGTGCGGAGGTGATGATGGCCCCGACGATCCGGATCCTCCCGCTCGTCGACGACACCGAACTCGAGCGCGTCACCGATGCGATCATCGCCGACCCACCCGACATCATGGTCGCCACCACCGGTATCGGTTTTCGTGGCTGGGTCGAGGCCGCCGACGGGTGGGGCAACGTCGAACCCCTCCTCGGTGCACTCGGCAAGAGCCGGCTGATCGCCCGTGGCCCGAAGGCCAAGGGTGCCATCCGCGCGGCCGGGTTGCGGGAGGAATGGTCACCGGAGAGCGAATCGTCGTCGGAGGTGCTCGACCTTCTGCTCGAGGAGGGCGTCGACGGGGTGCGCATCGCGGTGCAGCTGCACGGCGCGACGACCGAGTGGGAGCCACTGCCGGACTTCTGTGCTGTGCTGCGCGCCGCCGGCGCGCGGGTGGTGCCGGTTCCGGTCTACCGCTGGAACATGCACCCCGACGTGGACCGGATCGACCGGATGATCACCGGGGTGATCCGTGGCGACCTCGACGCGATCACCTTCACCAGTGCCCCGGCCGCGGCGTCGATCCTGACCCGCGCCAAGGACCTGGGCAAACTGACGCAGTTCGTGCACGCGATGCGCACCGCCGTCGCGGTGGTGTGCGTCGGGTCGGTGACCGCGGCCCCGCTGGAGGCGTTGCAGATCCCCACCATCTATCCGAAGCGGTTCCGACTCGGTGCGCTGGCGCGGCTGATCACCGACGAACTTCCGCGGCGTGGTCACAATCTGCGGGTTCACGGCCACGACACCGCTATCCACGGTCAGGCCGTGGTGGTCGACGGGGAACTGCGGGACCTGTCGGCGACCAGTCTGATCATGCTCAAGGCCCTGGCCAAGAGCCCCGGAGCGGTGGTCTCGCGGCGGGATCTGCTCGCGGCGCTGCCGGGCGACAGTTCTGACACCCATGCCGTCGAGGTCGCGGTGGCACGACTGCGTGCGGCGCTCGGCGATCCGAAGATGATCCAGACGGTGGTCAAGCGCGGTTACCGCCTCGCGGTCGATCTGGAGTACGAGGAGGAGGACGGCGAATGACCGTCGAGCACCTGTTGCCCTTCGGCGACCGCCTACGCGACGTCAGTCCGGTGCTGGTCGCACACGGCACCCGAAATCCCCATGGCGTCAACGTGATCGCCCAGATCGCCGAGGCGGTCAGCGACCGTGTCGGCACCACGCGCACCGCCTTCGTCGACGTGCTCGGACCGAACCCGGCCGAGGTCATCGCCGACGCGCCCCGGCCCGCGGTCCTCGTCCCGGCCTTCCTCGCGTCGGGTTATCACGTGCGGCAGGACATCCCCCAGCATGTCGCCGCCGCGGGGCGCCCGGACACCATCGTGACCCGCGCCCTCGGGCCGGACCCGGCGATCGCCGCGGTGCTGCGCCTGCGCCTGATCGAGGCCGGGTGGGAACCGGGGGATGCAGTGGTGCTGGCCGCTGCCGGATCGTCCGACGAGAGTGCCTGCGGCCAGACCTATCTCGCGGCCCGGCAGCTCGAGTCCCTCATCGGCGGTCGGATCGAGGTGGGTTTCATCACCACCGCGAGCCCGTCGGTGCCCGACGCCGTCGAACGCGCCTCCCGGCACGGTCGCCGGGTCGTGATCGCCGCCAACCTGCTCGCACCGGGCCTGTTCCACGAGCGACTGCACACCTATGGAGCCGACGCGGTGTCCGACCCGCTCGGCGTGGACCGGCGCATCGTCGACCTCATCGTCACGCGGATGCGCGCGGCCGTCAGCCCGTACCGTCGCCGCACCGCCGCCTGACGCCCCTGTACGCCTCCGGCAGGTTTTCCGCCGGAAGTCGGTTCGTCCCCTAGCTGCAGTTGGAGGGCGAACACGATTGCGGGGGAGGAACTTTCGGGCTAGGGGGCCCAGCGGTGGGCGCGGAGCGCCACGCGGCCCGCGTGGACCGCGACGCCTTCGGCGCGCAGGCGCTCCAGTTGGCGGTCGGCGAGATGTGCGGCCGGTCTCCCGCTCGCGGAGATGACGCGGTGCCAGGGTAGATCCGCCGAGTCGGTCCGCATGATCCACCCGACGATCCGTGGACTCGACAACCCCGCCGCCGCGGCCAGGTCCCCATAGGTGGTGACCCGGCCGACGGGGATCGCGGCGACCAACTCGCGGACCCGTTCCACGTCGTCGTCGGAGACGGACGCCACCTCAGCGGTGTCCGATCATCGCGCGGATCAAGCCTGCGGTGAGGTCGGGATCGTCGTAGGCGACCATGTGGCCGCAATCGGCCCGCACGACCTCGACGCTCTCGGCACGCTCGGCGGCGCAGGCCCGCAGAAACGCCTCCGACACGAACGCAGGATCGACCCTCTCGGCGACGACGACGGTCGTCGGCACGCCGGCCGGTGGCAACACGAACGGCCGGGCCATCTCGCTCCACGCGGTCGCCGCCGCGGCGGCGGCCACCCGCCAGCCCACCCGGCCGTTGTCGAGGTCGATCAGATGCTCGGCGATCTCCTTGTCCAACAGTGCATCCGGGACATCGGCCCATCCCTCGGCGCGTTTCGCCGCACGCGCTGCGTCGGCGTCGGCGTAATCCCAGTGGGTGAGGCTGTCGGTGGCCACCTGCAGGGCCCACGCCGGGTCGAGACCCTGCGCCGGATCGAGTAGGACCAGACCGCGCACGACATCGGCACCGAGTGCGGCGGCGAGCCGGACGGCCACCGCACCACCGAACGAGTGGCCGACGACGACGAACGGTCGGGCGTGGGCGGGGATGTGTTCGTCGACGACGGCGGTCAGCGCGTCCACGTGATGGTCGTACGACCATGGCGGGAGATGCGGCGAATGGCCGTGGCCGATCAGATCGGGCGCGACGACCCGAACGTCGGCCAGGTGCGCGGCCGCCAACGACTCCCACCGCCGGCCGTGCCCGGTCAGGCCGTGGATCGCCAGCACGCTGGGCGCGTCGGCGGGGCCGAAGACATGGGTCTGCAGGTGCATGCTGCCATCCTGCCGCAGGGTGGTCCGGCAGGGTGGGCTCGGCGGGGTGGGTTCGGCGGGGTGGGATCGGCAGGGTGGTCCGGCGGGGCGGGTTCGACGGGTGGGCTCGGCAGGGCGGTGCCCGAACGGCGCTGTCGGCGGGCCATGATTCCATGGGGACATGGCGCGACGCACCGAGATCTCCACCGGCGATGCGCTGCGGACCCGGCTGATCGCTGCCGGCGTCGACGCCGACACGGCAGTCCGGGAGTGGCCGCCGCATGTACAGGCGGTGATCGACGGACACGACGGAGTCGATCTCGGCCGGCCGTGGTCACCGATCCGGGTGCACGGCGGCCCGGGCACCGGCAAGACGGCGCTCATCGTCGACGCGGCGGTCTCGCGGCTGCGTCGACCTGGGGTCGACCCGGAGTCGGTGCTGGTCCTCGCCGCGTCCCGGCGTGCCGCCGCGGCGCTGCGCGAGGAGATCACCCGGCGGGTGCTGTCGGATCAGGCGTCCGACGATGCCGCCGACGGCGGTCATGCGCTGCGCGAACCCCTGGTCCGCACGGTGCACTCCTATGCGTTCGCGATCCTGCGGTTGCAGGCGTCGGTGCACGGCAACCCGCCGCCTCGGCTGATCACCGGGTCCGAACAGGACGTGGTGCTGCGCGAACTGCTCGCCGGCGACATCGAGGACGGCGCCGGGTACTGGCCCGAGCGGCTGCGGCCCGCGCTCGGCACCGACGGGTTCGCCCAGGCGTTGCGCGACCTGATGATGCGGGCCGCCGAGCGCGGCGTGGGGCCCGAGGAACTGGCCGCGCTCGGTCGCCATCATCGTCATCCCGAGTGGGTCGCGGCCGGGCGGGCCTACGCCCAGTACGAGCAGAACATGCTGCTGCGCGGCGCGGTCGGCGCCGACGCCCCCGGCGCCTCGGCCCCCGCGGTGGACGCCGCGGAACTCGTCGGCTCCGCATTGTCGGCCTTCGCGACCGACCCGGACCTGTTGGCGGGTCAGCGGCGCCGCATCCGGCATCTGCTCGTCGACGACGCGCAGCACCTCGACCCGCAGGCCGCCGAGCTGGTCACCCTGATCGGCACCGGTACCTCCTCGACCGTGATCGCCGCCGACACCGATCAGTCGGTCTTCGGGTTCCGCGGCGCCAGTCCGCGATTCGCCGACGAACTCGCCGAGCCGGGATCGGCGCGCGACATCGTCCTGGACCGCAGCTTCCGCAATCATCCGGCGATCGCGGCGGTCGGTGCCGCACTCGCGTCCCGGCTCCCCGGCGCGCGCCCGCATCCCTACCCGGAGTCGATGGACGCGGATTCGGCTGCCGGACAAGAAGTCCAGGACACCGGCGAGGGTGTCGAGGTGCGCGTGTTCAGTTCCGCGGCGAAGGAGGCGACGGCCGTCGCCGATCTGCTGCGTCGTGCGCATCTCTTCGCCGGGATCCCGTGGTCACGGATGGCGGTGATCGTGCGCTCGGTCCCGTTCGCGCTGCCGGCGTTGCGGCGGGCGTTCCGGTCGGCGGGGGTGCCGGTCATGACACCCACCAGCGATCTCCCGCTGCATCGCCAGCGTGCCGTCGGGGCGCTGATGGGGGTGCTGCGGGCGGTCGCGGCCCGCGACCTGATGGCGCACGGCCCGTCCGACGACGTGAACGAGACCTTCGGTGTCGACGACGCCGTCGGCCTCCTCTCCGGGCCCGTCGGTGGTGCCGATCCGGGTGCGATGCGACGGTTGCGGCGCGGTGTCCGGCGATTCGATGAACGCAGCGGCACCGGCGGCGCCGCCACCGATTCGCTCGTCTCCCTGCGGCGCGCCGTCCTCGACCGCGACGAGGCCGCCCGGTATCTGGCCGGGCTCAGCGAGACCGAGGCGCGCCCGCTGGTGCGGGTCCTCGACGTCGTCGACGCCGCGCACCGCACCCACCGCGCGCGGCGCGGGGTGGAGGAGACCCTGTGGGCGGCATGGCAGGCCAGCGGGCTGGAGCGGCGCTGGGCGTCGAGCGCCCTCCGGGGCGGACCGGCGGGGGAGCAGGCCGACCGTGACCTCGACGCGGTGCTGGCGATGTTCGAGGCGGCGGCGAACTTCGCCGACACCCTGCCCGCCGCGGGCCCCGCGGGGTTCGTGCGCTACCTGTCGGCGCTGCAGATCCCGCGGGACAGCCGGCTGCCCACGGCCGCCGCCGATGCGGTGACGGTACTGTCCGCGCATGCGGCGGCGGGACGCGAATGGGATGTCGTGGCGGTGGCCGGTGTGCTGGACGGGCTGTGGCCGTCCCTTCGCAGCCGGGGCAGTGTGCTCGCGACCGGGCAACTCGTCGACCTGCTCGACGGCGTCGATCCGGATGCCCTCGACACCGTGACGAGGTCGAGGGCGGCGCTCGCCGACGAACGGCGCCTGCTGCTGGTCGCGTGCACCCGCGCGCGGCGCCGGCTGCTCGTCACCGCGGTGGAGGACGGCAGTGGTGACGCGTCGCCGTCCCGCTTCGTCGCCGAGATCGCCGACGCCCTCGCCGGGCGACGGCTCCTCGACGACGACGCGCCACACCCGATCGGCGAGATCCCGTTGGACCCGGGAGTGGACCGGGTGCTCTCGCTGCCGTCGCTCATCGCGACGCTGCGCTCGGTCGTCGTCGCCGACGCCGAGCACCGGGCCCGCGAGGGTGGCGACCAACCGTCGCCGCGTGCCCGTGCGGCCGCCGAACTCCTTGCTCGACTGGCCGATTCGGATATCCCGGGGGCATCGCCCAAGGACTGGTACGGGCTGGGTGGCCCGAGTACGGACACCGCGCTGTGGACACCCGATCGCGGTCCGGTGATGCTGTCGCCGTCCAACGTCGAATCGTTGACCCGGTGCTCGCTGCGCTGGATGCTCGAGCGGCACGGAGGACGCGACGGTGACGGCACCCCCGCGCTCACCGGCAGCCTCGTGCACACTCTCGTCCAGGCGGTCGCGGGACGCATCGAGCCCGCGGAGGTCACCGCCGCGCTGCGCGGTATCTGGGACCGCGTCGACACGGGTGCCGCGTGGTATTCGGTGCGCGAACTCGAACGGGCCGAGGCGATGCTCACAAATTTCCGCGATTGGCTGCGCATCTCGCGTGACGAACTGGCCGAGGTGGGGGTAGAGGCCGAGATCGACGCGACCGTGCCGGGCGACGCGACCGACGGTGCAGACGGGGACATCCCGGTCCGGCTGCGCGGGCGTATCGACCGTCTCGAAACCGACCACCGGGGGCGCCCGGTGGTCATTGACGTGAAGACCGCGAAGACCGCGATATCCAAGGCCGACGCACAGGACCACGCCCAACTCGCCACCTATCAGCTGGCCCTCGCGCTCGGCGGCGTGGAAGGGCTCGGCGAGACCGAACCCGGCGGCGGACGACTGGTCTACGTGTCGGCAGCCAACAAGAACACCGGCGCCGCCGAACGGGTTCAGGACGGGTTGACACCGGAACTCGTCGGCGAGTGGATCGCCGTGGTGCGCAACGCCGCTCGCGCCAGTATCGGACCTGGCTACGCCGCGACCCGCAATCCCGGGTGCGGGCACTGCGCGCTGTCGACGAGCTGTCCGGCACAGCTGCGGGGGAAGAGCGTCATCGATGACTGACCGTACCGGCACCCGCCGCGGCCCGACCGTGTCGGCGGTGGTGCTCGCCGCCGCGCTGGGTCTGCCCACCCCCACCCCCGAACAGGTCGCGGTGATCGAGGCGCCCATGGAACCGGTTCTCGTCGTCGCCGGCGCGGGGGCCGGCAAGACCGAGACCATGGCGTCGCGGGTGGTGTGGCTGGTGGCCAATGGGCTCGTCGCCCCCGACGAGATCCTCGGGCTCACCTTCACCCGCAAGGCGGCCAGCGAACTCGGAGCACGGATTCGGCGTCGCCTCTCCACGCTGTCGGGGTCACCGGCGCTGCGGCACTGGGACCCCGACGGCGTGATCGCGGCCCGGCTGCGCGGGGGTGACCCGGAGGTCGGCACCTACCACGCCTACGCGGGGCGGCTGATCTCGGACTACGGCCTGCTGCTGCCGGTGGAACCGCGCTCGACGTTGTTGTCGGAGACCGAGCTGTGGCAGATGGCGTTCTCGGTGGTGTCGAACTGGACGGGGGAGCTGCACACCACGAAGGTGCCCTCCAGCGTCACCGAGGCAGTCCTGAAGCTCTACGGTGAGATCTCCGAACACCTTGTCGACATCGACGACCTGCGCCGCGCCGGTGAGGACCTCGTCGCGATGATCGAGACCCTGCCGAAGGGTCCGCGGCAGCGCGACACCCCGACGCAGGCGCTGCTGCGTGTCCGTGACGTGATCGCGGAGCGGCGCGAATTGATCCCGATGGTCGAGGCGCTGGGTGAGACGATGCGCGCGGCCACCGCACTCGACTTCGGCAGCCAGATGTCACTGGCCGCACGTCTGGTCACGGGAAACCCGGAAGTTGTTGCCGCCGAACGTGAATCGTTCTGTGCGGTGTTGCTCGACGAGTATCAGGACACCGGGCACTCGCAGCGTGTCCTGCTGGCGACGCTGTTCGGAGTGGCACCCCGCCTGCCCCGGGGCACTGCGACGACATCGGTCGCGGTGACCGCGGTCGGCGATCCCATCCAGTCCATCTACGGGTGGCGTGGCGCGTCGGCAGCGAACCTGCCCCGCTTCACCGACGACTTCCGAGGACCCGACGGTAAGCCGGCGTCCCGTCTCGAACTGCTCACCAGCTGGCGCAACGCCGTGCACTCGTTGCGGCTGGCGAACGAGACGTCGGAGGAACTGCGCCGCCGCGGCATCCCGGTCAGCGTGCTGCGGCCCCGGCCGGACGCACCTTTGGGCACCGTGAACCTGGCCATGACCGAGACGGTCGTCGACGAACGACGTTGGGTCGCCGACCACGTCGAGCGCTATTACCGGGCGGCGGAGACCGCGGGCGAAGCGCCACCCACCACGGCGATCCTGGTGCGGCGCAACGAGGATTCCGCGCCCTTGGCCGCCGAACTGGAGAGCCGCGGAATCCCGGCGGAGGTCGTGGGCATCGGTGGGCTCCTGCATGTTCCCGAGATCGAGGACATCGTCGCGATGCTGCGGGTGATCGCCGACCCGATGGCCGGTACCGCGGCGATGCGACTGTTGACCGGCGCGCGGTGGCAGCTGGGGGCCGGGGACATCGCCGCGTTGTGGCGGCGCGCCACCGAACTCGCCGCCGTGGAGTACACCGCGTCCAGCGGAGTAGTCACTTCGCGCGAAGAACTCGACGCCGCGCTCGATTCGGTGCTGCCCACCGAGATCGTCGACCGCGCCGGGATCGCCGACGCGATCGTCGACCCCGGTGAGGCCGGCCGCTACAGCCGTGAGGGGTACGCCCGGATCCGTGCCCTCGGCGCCCAACTGGAGTCGCTGCGCCGGCGGATCGGGCAGCCGCTGCCCGAACTCGTCGCCGACGTCGAGCACACGATCGGGGTCGCGGTCGAGGCGCAGATCCGGGCCCGCCGGATGCGCGGTGCGATCACCGGGCGTGAACATCTCGACGCCTTCGCCGACCATGTGACCGCCTACGCCGACCGCTCCGGTGCGAATCTGCCCGGCCTGCTGGCGTTCCTGGACACCGCCGAGACCATCGAGAAGGGCCTCGAGCCCGGGCGTATCGAGGTCGCCGAGCAGCGCGTACAGATCCTCACCGTGCACGCCGCGAAGGGCCTCGAATGGGATGTCGTGGTTCTGCCGCACGTCTGCCGCGGCATCTTCCCGGGAGGTCGAGCCGACACGACGTGGCTGGGCAGCGCCAAGGAGTTGCCGGCCTCGCTGCGCGGCGACCTCGCCGACGACGTCGACGCCGAGGGTTTCCCGCCGCTGGATCTGCGGTCGGTGTCGGATCGCAAGGCACTCGAAGAGGCGCTCACCGAGCACAAGGAGGCGATCACCCGACGACGACTCGACGAGGATCGTCGTCTGCTCTACGTCGCGCTGACCCGCGCCAAGCAGACATTGCTGGTATCCGCGCACCACTGGTCGGAAACCGGCGACAAACCGCGCGGCGGCTCGGAGTTCTTCGACGAACTTCGCTCGATCGTCACTGCCGACATCGCCGACCCGACCGTCGACTCGGCCGGGATGACCATCGACGAGGATGCACCCGAGCCGGAGGACGGCGCCGCCAACCCGCTCGCCGAACAGGTGGTCAGCGCGGCCTGGCCGCAGGATCTGCTGGGCGAACGCCGGGCTGCGGTCGCCGAGGCCGCCCGGATGGTGGCCGAGGCGATCGGCGAGCGTGACACGCCGGCGCTTTTCGCGGCCCCCGGAACCGCCGACGCCGAGGCCCGGCACGACGAGGACGCCGAGATCGTCGCCTGGCGCGCCGAGGTCGACGCGCTGCTCGACGAGCACGACCGCACCAACCGGGCCGAGGTCGACGTCGCGCTGCCGACACATCTGTCGGTGAGCCAACTCGTCGAACTCGACAGCGACGAAGCGGCCTTCGCCCGGCGGCTCCGCCGTCCGGTGCCGTATCAACCGAATCCCACCGCGCGCCGCGGCACCGCCTTCCACGCGTGGGTGGAGCGCTGGTTCGGGGCCACGCGCCTGCTCGACGTCGACGAACTGCCCGGGGCGGCCGACGCTACGGCCGCCCCCGACGCCGACCTCGACGCGCTGCGGGATGCCTTCCTGGCGTCTCGGTGGGCGCAGCGCAGCCCGACCGAGGTCGAGGTGCCGTTCGAGACCGTGATCGGTCCGACGGTGATCCGCGGCCGGATCGACGCGGTCTTCGCCGAAACCGACGGGAGCTGGATCGTCGTCGACTGGAAGACCGGTTCGGTACCGGAGCCGGCCCGCCGCGGTCCGTTGTTCGTCCAGCTGGCCGCCTACCGGATCGCGTGGGCCCAACTGAAGGGTGTGCCCGTGGACTCCGTGCGCGCCGCGTTCCACTACGTGCGGTCGGGCTATACGTTGGAACCCGATGAGTTGCCCGATCGCAC
The DNA here is from genome assembly GCF_000298195.1 of Gordonia rhizosphera NBRC 16068. GTDB lineage: Bacteria > Actinomycetota > Actinomycetes > Mycobacteriales > Mycobacteriaceae > Gordonia > Gordonia rhizosphera. Next base: position 49,801 of record NZ_BAHC01000028.1, read on the forward strand.
GTCACTCGCCGCGATGCTGGCGAAGTAGGCTAGATTCGCGTGTTGTGATGCAACGGCGGGGTGCCTGATGGTCAGACGGAGGTTGCGCCGTCTACGCGGCGAGGAACTCCACGACCGGCCCGACTATGCGCTGGTCGGTGTCCTGCACATCCCCGAGCTCCAGCAGAGTCCCGGCAGGGCGATCAGCAGGCGGGTCGTGTTCGCGACCTTCGCGCTGGTCGCGACGGCCGTCATCGTCTTCCTGGATCGCGACGGATATCGGGACACGCAGGACAATCCGCTGTCCTTCCTGGACGCGATGTACTACTCGGCGGTGACGCTGTCGACGACCGGGTACGGCGACATCACCCCGATCACCCCGTCCGCGCGCCTGATCAACCTACTCATCATCACCCCTCTGCGTGTGCTGTTCCTGATCGTGTTGATCGGAACGACACTGGAGGTGCTGACCGAACGGTCCCGGCAGGCGCTCAAGATCCAGCGGTGGAGGAACAGCGTGCGTAATCACACGGTCGTCATCGGCTACGGCACCAAGGGACGGACCGCCATCGACGCGATGATCGGCGACGGGGTCAAGACGTCGGAGATCGTCGTCGTCGACGCCAACCCGGACGTGTTGGAGGTGGCGGCGGCGAGGGGACTCGTCACCGTCCGCGGCGACGCGACCAAATCCGACGTGCTACGACTCGCCGGGGTCGTGCACGCCTCCAGCATCGTCGTCGCGGCCAACCGGGACGACACCGCGGTGCTCGCGACGCTCACCGCGCGCGAACTCAACCCGCGGGCGAAGATCGTCGCCTCGATCCGCGAATCCGAGAACACCCACCTGATGCGGCAGTCCGGCGCCAACTCGGTGGTGGTGTCCTCGGAGACCGCAGGGCGCTTGCTCGGTATCGCGACGATGACCCCGTCGGTGGTGGAGGTCATCGAGGATCTGCTGACTCCCGACGAGGGGTATGCGATCGCCGAGCGGGAGGTCGAGCCGACCGAGACCGGTGGATCGCCATCCCACACCCGCGACATCGTGCTCGGTGTGGTGCGCGACGGTAAGTTGCACCGCGTCGACGACATCGTGGTCGAGCAGATCGAGGTGGGCGACCGGCTGCTGTACGTGCGGAAGGGGGCGTCGGAATGAGGTCGTCATTCCGTTTGGACGAACCGCCGCTGCTGTCGCGAGCCACCTTCGATCGCGCCGACGAGATTCGTGACGACCCGGAACGGATGCGGGCGGGTTGGACGACGGCGCGGGTGTTGCTCATCGACGCCACCGGGCGCTACCCGGTCGCCGACGACGGCCGGCTGCACTGGCAGGATGCCGCGGGCCTCGCCGACGAGCCGCTCGCCGACGCCGTCTTCCTCGGGATCTCCGCCTCCGGAGCCGATCTGTGGACGCGGCGGGTCGATCACATCGACGGCCCCACCGACGATCCGCGCCGCGGCGCGCACGGACTCGACTCCGACGAGGCCGGCCAGCTCGCCACCGCGCTGGGAATCCTGAACTGGCATGCGACGGCACGGTTCTCTCCGGTGGACGGGTCCGCCACCGTACCGGCCCGCGGGGGATGGGTGCGTCGGCACCTCGACAGCGGTGCCGACGAGTTCCCGCGCACCGACCCGGCGATCATCACCGTGGTGCACGACGGGGCCGACCGGATTCTGCTCGGCCGGCAGTCCGTGTGGCCCGACGGCTGGTATTCGACGCTGGCCGGATTCGTCGAACCCGGTGAATCCCTGGAACAGTGCGTGATCCGCGAGGTGTACGAGGAGGTGGGGGTCACCGTCAGCGATCCCCATTATCTGGGCAGCCAGCCGTGGCCGTTCCCGCGCTCGCTGATGCTGGGTTTCGAGGCCGTCGCCGACCCCGAGGAACCGCTGCGCTTCCTCGACGGCGAGATCGCCGACGCCGCCTGGTTCGACCGGGCCGAGGTGATCGAGGTACTCGAGGCCGGTGGGGACTGGGGTGCCGGCGGGGCCGCCGAACGCCCGGATGGTCGTCGCCTGCGGTTGCCCGGTTCCATCTCGATCGCGCGTGCCATCATCAGCGCGTGGGCCCATTCGGCACCGAACTGACCACTGTCGGGAGTGGCGATTGGGAACAGGCCACCATTTCGTGATGTTATTGGTCACATGAGCAACGTGATCGACGACGATGTTTCGGCCCGGGTTTCCGGCACCGGCGAGCTGACGATGTACACCACCAGCTGGTGCGGCTTCTGTAACCGGCTGAAGACCGGGCTCAAGGGCCTGGGGCTGAAGTGGCAGGAGGTCGACATCGAGCTCAACCCCGACGCCGCGGAGTTCGTCGGCAGCGTCAACGACGGCGACCACACCGTCCCGACCCTGCTCTTCGCCGACGGCACGACGGCCACCAACCCGTCATTGGCCGAGGTCAAGGCCAAGCTCGGACTCTGACCCGGGTCCGGGTCGATCTCGACCCTGACCTGTCACAGCCCGGTGGCATAGTGAACCGGTGCCCGATCATCACCGCATACTCGACGGTCTCGACCCCGAGCAGCAGCGGGCGGTGCTGGCACCGCGCGGTCCGGTGTGCGTTCTGGCGGGGGCCGGGACCGGCAAGACCCGCACGATCACTCGCCGCATCGCACACCTGATCGACAGCGGTCAGGTGAACCCGAGCCAGGTTCTCGCGGTCACCTTCACGACCCGTGCCGCCGGTGAGCTGCGCTCGCGGCTGCGCGCTCTGGGTATCGCCGGGCCCGGGGGTTCGGTGCAGGCCCAGACGTTTCACGCCGCGGCGCTACGTCAGCTGAGATACTTCTGGCCGCGCGAACTCAGCTGGGAACTGCTCGACAACAAGCTCCCGGTGGTCGCGCGGGCCGCACGCCACGCCGGTCTGGCCACCACGTCGGAGTCGTTGCGCGATCTCGCGTCGGAGATCGAATGGGCCAAGGCGTCGCTGATCGGACCCGCCGGCTACCCGGAGGCCGTCGCCGCTCTGAGGCGTGACACGCCGTTTCCGGCCGACGCCGTCGCCGACGTCTTCGACACCTACGAGAGAGCCAAACGCGACGGCGCCCATCTGTTGCTGGATTTCGACGACCTCATCGTCTACGCCGCTGAGCTGCTGCGCGAACCCCGGGTCGCCGCCGACTTCCGCTCCCGCTACCGGTGTTTCGTCGTCGACGAGTATCAGGACATCACCCCGGTGCAGCAGGGCCTGCTCGAGGCGTGGCTGGGGGAGCGCGACAATCTGACCGTCGTCGGCGACGCGAATCAGACCATCTACACCTTCGCCGGGGCGACCTCACGTTTTCTGCTGGACTTCACCCGCCGGTATCCCGACGCCATCCTGGTACGGCTCGAACGCGACTACCGCTCGACCCCCGAGGTGGTGGCGGTGGCCAACCAGGTCATCGCCGGGGCCGGCGAACGAGTACCCGGAACGCGGCTGGAACTGGTCGGACAACGATCTCGCGGCCCGGTACCGCGGCCCGCCGAGTTCGCCGACGAACTGCGTGAGGCGCACGGGGTCGCCGCCCAGATCAAACACCTGATCAACGCCGGTACGCCACCGTCGGAGATCGCCGTGCTCTATCGGGTCAACGCGCAATCCGACCGGTTCGAGGAGGCCCTGACCGAAGCGGGCATCCCGTATCAGATCCGCGGTTCGGAGGCGTTCTTCACGCGTACCGAGATCGTGCAGGCGATGGGCAAACTGCGCGCCGCGGCGCAGCGCGACGATCTCCCGGCCGGCGTCGCGCCCGCGCATCTGGTCCGTGCCGTGCTCGCACCGCTCGGGCTGAGCGAGTCCGAACCCGCCGGTGCCAACGCCAAAGCCCGCTGGGAATCGTTGTCCGCCTTGATGTCCGTCGTCTCCGAGATGGTCGCCGATCAGCCGGGTCTGACCTTTCCCCGGGTCGTCGCCGAATTGACGATGCGCGCCGAGGAACGGCACACCCCGACGCAGGCGGGCGTCACGCTGGCGTCCCTGCACGCCGCGAAGGGACTCGAATGGGATGCGGTGTTCCTGGTCGGTCTCACCGAGGGGTCGGTGCCCATCAGCCAGGCGATCGACGCCGGGCCATCCGCGATCGACGAGGAGCGGCGCCTGTTCTACGTCGGGATCACCCGGGCCCGTGAACATCTCTTCCTGTCGTGGAGTCTGTCGCGATCCGGTTCGAGTCGCGCGACACGTAAGCGCACCCGGTTCCTCGAGGGCATCGATCTCGATCCGCGCCGCAGCGGCCGGTGCACGGTCTGCGGTGCGCAGCTGGTGAATCCGGAATCACGCGTGCGGCAGCGATGCGGCAGCTGCCGGGTCGAGGAACGCGACGAGGCGCTGGTGTCGGCGCTGCGGTCGTGGCGGGCCGACCATGCCCGACGGCGCGGCATGGCCGAACACGCGGTTCTGACCGACGCCATGCTCGACGCGATCGCCGAACGGCGCCCGGCCGACACGCGATCCCTGGGGGATATCGGCGGCATCGGCCCGACGAAACTCGACCAGTTCGGTGCCGAACTCCTCGATCTGGTCAAAAGCGCTGGTCAAAAATAGGTTGTGCGATCATCGTCGCACCCCATACCCTGGATTCACCCAGCACGGGGTGCCTCCTGCTCGTCCATGGCAGGTCGCCTCGCGTGGAAGCCATCGAACACGGGAAGGAGCGGATCAGTGAACGGAAACAACGTTCAGCTCGGCATCGGCACGGCCAGTGCCGTCACATGGGCGGCTCACGACCGCTCCTGGGCCGACCCGACCCGCGTGCGACCGATGGCATTCCGCCCGGTCACCGCGGCCGTAACCGCCGCCGACCCCGCAATCGCCGCAGCGCGAGCGCCGCAGCGGTTCCCTGTGCAGATACGAGAACTGCGGAGACATTAGTCTCCGCACCATCCGGGCCACGGGCGAATCGCATCAGGCGAAACCCGTGGCCCTTGTTGTGAAGCCGGTTCGACGATCTCATCCCCGACGATGAGCATCCCGAACCGATTCCCTCCACATCAGGACTCGGGTGCCAAACACCCAACACGAGCAGATGTGGAGAAACCAATGACGACCGATTGCGTTCTCGAATCCTGTCTTCCGGCGGACCACGGGTCGATCGGCCGACTGGACCTGCCCTGTCAGGTGGCCGACGCCGACCTGTGGTTCGCCGAGGACCCCCGAGATCTGGAGCGGGCCAAGGCGATGTGCGCCGACTGCCCCCTGCAGCAGGCCTGCCTTCGCGCGGCCCTCGACCGCGCCGAGCCCTGGGGTGTTTGGGGTGGCGAGATCTTCGAGCGCGGCGTCGTCGTCGCGCGCAAGCGTCCGCGCGGTCGCCCGCGGAAGAACGCCGCGTAAGCGGTTCGTCGTTCGTCGTGCTGATCGAGTAGCCGTGAGAACGGAGTGAGTGGCGTATCGAGATCACGTGAGTGGTGGTCTCGATACGCGTCGGGCTCGCATGCTCGCACGTCGCTACTCGACCAGCGGAGTGAGCGTCGGGCTCGCAGGCTCGCACGTCGCTACCAGCGGGTGGTGGCGGGAGTGTGTGTGTCGAGATCGAGATCGCTCCGCCGCCGGGGCACTCAGTCGGCCAGCCCCGGCACCCACTTCTCCATGATCGCCCGGTAGGGTGCGTTCGCCTCGAGCTGCGCGGCGATGCCGACGCAGCCGGCGAGCACCCGGAACACCATCACATAGTGCTTGGGCAGGTTGAGGTTTCGGGATGTCTTGTAGACATCGCCGCGCACGTCGGTCGCCTTGCCGGCCGCACGTTGCATCCATTTGCGGGTGAAGTGGAAGGACTCGGTGTAGAGCGGATCGACATAGGGCTTCAGATAGGCCTCGATGTCGTCCGCGTTCACCCGGTCCACATGGGAGCGGCGGATGAAATCCGTCTGCACCATCAGCTCTTTGAGCTCCTCGTACTTCTTGTCGCGGGCCAGGCGCAGAATCGGTCCGGTCTCGGGCGGCAGACCGTTCGGATAATGTCCGACGGCACCGAAATCCAGCACTCCGAAGCGCCCGTCGGGGGTGATGAAGAAGTTGCCGGGATGCGGATCGCCGTGCAGCAGTCCGACCCGGAACGGTGAACTGACCTCGAAGGTGGCCATGCGTGCGGCCGCGCTGTCACGGGTGGCCTGATCACCCGAGGTGATGATCTTCGACAGCGGGGTACCGACCATCCACTCCGACACCACGACCTTGGGAGCGCTCGCGACCACCTTCGGGATGACGAAATCGGGATCACCATCGAAGGCCTTGGCGAAGGCCCGCTGGTTGTCGGCCTCACCGAGATAGTCGAGTTCGGCCTCGGTGCGGTCGATCAGTTCGTCCATCATCGCCTTGACATCGGTGCCCGGCGACAGCTTCTGCAGCAGACCCGACATCCGCGACAGCGTCTTGAGATCCGCCTTGAGGGCGTGGTCGGCGCCCGGGTACTGCACCTTGACGGCAACCTCGCGGCCGTCGGACCAGATCGCCTTGTGGACCTGCCCGATGCTCGCGGACGCGGCGGGCTCGTCGGAGAACTCGCGGAAGCGTTCCCGCCACCGGGTACCGAGTTGCTGGTCGAGAACCTTGTGCACGGTGGCCGCCGGCATCGGCGGTGCGTCGGCCTGCAGCTTCGTCAGCGCCTCCCGGAACGGTTCACCGAACTCGTCCGGGATCGCGGCCTCCATGATCGACATGGCCTGGCCGACCTTCATGGCGCCGCCCTTGAGCTCGCCGAGGACGGCGAAGAGTTGCTCGGCGGCCTTCTCCAGCATCTCCTGCTGGACTTCGTCCTTGTCCTTGCCGACCATGCGTTTGCCGAGACCTGCCGCGGCCCGACCGGCCATTCCGATGGGGAGAGACGCAAGCTTCGCGTTGCGCCGTCCCTGCCCCCGAGTGATTTCAGCCATAGCGTCCTTTCCCCACCACAGAATAGAGGACCGAGCGACGACGACCAGAACCCAGACCTCATCCTGCGCGCGCCGCGGCCGCACGGCACCCGCACAGGGGATGCGGAGGCCATTCGGTGACCGCGAGTCCCGCCGGGGCCGGACGGAATTCCAGTGCACGGTTGAACAATTGGGGTGTCGAGCCGGAGCCGGCACCCGACCACAGCGCGCTCGCCAACTGTTCGACCTGTTCCTGGGCGAGCGCCGCGGTGGCCCGAATGGTGGCGGCGCTCGCGTAGCCCGGCTGCATCACCATCTGCGCCGCGAGCAGCGGCCAGTCGGGTTCGAGGACCGACCGGTGATGGTCCGCGCAGCGCAGGCAACTCGACATTCCGGGCAGCACGAGCGGTCCGACGACACCCACGCCGTCACGCACCCGCACCTGCAAGTGCGCGATCCGGGCGGTGGTGAGCGCGTTGACGATCGCCGGGTCGTGCACCAGGAAGTCCGTCAGCAGGATCAGGTTGGCATCCCAGTCGGCCGCCGATCGGGGCGCGGTGGGTCGGCGGGTTGAGCGCGCCGAGACCATTCCGACCTCGGCGAGCCCGGCGGCCAGGTGATCCGACAACGGACCGCGGCCGTGAATCCGGATCCGGAGGGTCGTCGAGGACCTCCCGCCCTCTGTCGGGACCGCCTTTCCGGCGTTGATGAGCTGACCGAGTATGCCGGCGAGGTCGGTCGGGGTCAGGCCGATCGATCGCGCGCGGCGCACCATCTCGCTGCGGGAGCGGGGCTGCGTCAGGTCGCGGACCAGGTCGGCGACGTCGGCGGCCGATACCGGGGCAGCCACGTCGATGACCAGGCTGCGGTGCGGATCGCTGCCGACGTGCACCCGGTTGCCGGGCCGCACCAGAACCGGCGTACCCGGCCGCACCAGCGGCAGGCTGGTGGTCAGCGCGGGGACTTCGGCCCGGATGGGGGTTCGGCGGGCGCCACGATCGGCCATGGCGTCACTCTGCCATCTCCGGGGACCGCCGCCGGCTCTCCGACGATGTTGTCCACAGGCGCGACGATCTGTGGGTGGTTGGGTTGCGCGTCAGTCCTCGTCGGTGTCACGCGGCTTGTCGCCCGAACGCCCCTCGTCGGGTTCCTCGGCGGCCCGCTCGGCGGCCAGGGTCTCCTCGAGCTGGGCGATGGGGTCGTCGAAGGTACTGGCGCCGCCGCCGATGACGCGGTCGATGAACGCCGCGGGATTGTCGAGGTCGTCGGCGTCGGGCATCAGGTCGGGATGCGCCCACACCCCGTCGCGTGTGGTGATGTCACCGGCCTCGAGCAGCTGCCGCCACAGGGCCGACGCCTCACGGACCTTCCGCGGACGCAATTCCATCCCCACAAGCGTCGCGAAGGTCTGTTCGGCCGGTCCGCCGGATGCGCGGCGACGGCGCATCGTCTCCGTCAGCGCCGCGGTGCTGGGGATGCGGTCGGACAGGGCCGCGAACACGACCTGCTCGACCCAGCCCTCGACGAGGGCGAGCAGGGTTTCCAGACGCGCCAGCGCGGCCTTCTGCTCCGGCGTCGTGGTCGGCTCGAAGGACGCCGACGACCCGATCAGCTCCTCGAGTTTCGACGGGTTGGAAAACAGTTCCTGCGGATCGATATTGGCGGTGGCTTCGGTGATCCCGCTGAAATCGATGGTGATGCCCCGTGCGTACTCCTCGACGGTGGACAGCAGCCGCTGCCGCAGCCACCCCACATGGGTGAACAGCCGCACGTGGGCGGCCTCGCGGGCGGCGAGGAACACGACGATCTCCTGAGCGGGCTGCTCGAGCCCGTCAGCGAAGCTCGCGATGGCCTCGGGCAGCAACACCGCGACCCCCTCGGGGGCCAGCGGGATCCCGATGTCGGTGGAGGTGAGGACTTCCTTGGCGAGCTGGCCGAGGCCTTGGCCGAGCTGGGTGCCGAAGGCCATGCCGCTCATCTGCGTCAGCATGCCCATCATCGGCCCGGCGAACTGCGCGGCCTCGGCCGGCAGGTTCTGCTCCCAGGTGCGCGACAGCTGGGTGGCCACCGGATCACACAGGCGTTTCCAGGTCGGCATCGATTCCTCGAGCCACTGCACGGGAGTCCACGCGGTCGACCGGCTCACCCCGCTGGGGAAGGTGGTGGCCTCGTCGAGCCAGACCTCGGCGAGCCGCACGGCGTCGGCGACGGCCTGGTTCTCCTTGTCGAGCACCGGGGTGAACTTGCCGATCTGCTGGCGGGCGAGGTTGGTCGCGACCTGATAGTTGACCGGGCCGGCGCCCGATCCCGAGGTCATGCCGGCACCCATCCCGCTGAGCATGCTGCCGAGCTGGGAGAACATCTGGCCGAGGGCGGCCGGGTCGAAGGACGAGGGGTCGAACGCGGAAGGGTCGAAACCTCCTGCGCCGGTGGCGAATCCGAAGGGGTTCTGGGATCCGGCGTCGTTGCCGCCCTGGTCCTTGCGGCGCGCGTCGTCGCCGCCGCGCTTGTCGTCGTCCTTGCCGCGGTCGTCGTCGCCGGGCGAGGAGAACCCGAAGGGCAGATCAGTCATGTCTCCACGGTACCGCCCGATGCCCGCCGGACGTGACGCCGCGCGTTCGCCTTGAGCGTAGGGAACTCAAGGCCGGGGAGGGGCGCAGCGTCGGGCGGGTCCGCTGTCGGCGAGGTCTACTACTGTGAGCGGAATGAGATTGCAGCCCGGCCACCGTCGGATCGCGACCGTCGTCGTGACGGTGCTGGTGTTCGTGGCCCTGCTGTTCGTCGGGACGACCGTGCAGGTCCCGTTCGTGGCACTGGGACCTGGCCCCACCGTGAATACGCTGGGCACCGTCGAGATCTCGTCGGACGGCAAGACCGAGACCAAACCGGTCGTCGACATCACCGGGACGCCGACGGATCCGACCACCGGGAATCTCAATCTGACAACGGTGTCGGTCACCGACGGGATGTCGCTGTTCCAGTCGCTGGGCATGTGGTTGTCGGGCACCTACACCCTCGAACCCCGTGATCGGCTGTTCCCGCCGGATCAGACGCCCGATCAGGTACGCAAACAGAATGAGCAGGATATGACCGGCTCGGAGAGCAATGCCACGGCCGCGGCCCTGCTGTTTCTGGATCGTCCGACGAAGCTGGTCGTCGCCTCCGTCGCGCCGTCGGGGCCGTCGGCGGATGTCCTGCGGCAGGGCGATGAGGTGCTCACCGTCGCCGGCAAGTCGGTGTCGACGACGGCCGAGATGCAGGCCGCGGTGAAGGGGAGCGCTCCCGGATCGGCCGTGCCCATCGGGATCGTCCGGGGCGGGCAGCCTCAGACCGTCACCGTCACGCTCGCGGCGCGCCCCGACGATGCGCAGGCCGGCTATCTGGGTGTCACGCCCGAGGTGGTCAACGCCGACCCGTCGTTGAAGATCTCCTACAACGTCGGTGACATCGGCGGCCCGTCGGCCGGGATGATGTTGACGCTGGCCGTCATCGACCGACTCAGCCCCGGGGAGCTCACCGGCGGGAAGTTCATCGCCGGCACCGGCACCATCGACGACTCGGGAGAGGTCGGGCCGATCGGTGGGATCACGCACAAGACGCGCGCCGCGCGCGACGCGGGGGCCACGGTCTTCCTCGTCCCCGAGGGCAATTGCGCCGAGGCGACCTCGGATGTCCCCGACGGACTAACCCTGGTCAAGGTCGACACCTTGCAGTCGGCCGTGGACGCGCTCGACGACATCGGCGCGGGACGGGCGGCGCCGCACTGCTGACACCCGGACGGATCAGGGCCCGCGTCAGCCGGCGGGATCGACGTCGAGGGTGTGTGCGAGAGCGGTGCGCAGCTCGACGGCCAGATCGGGGTGGGTGAGCAGCTCTATCCCGGCCTCCGGGTCGGCGCCGGGTTCGGGGCGCAACTGCAGCAGTCCCAGGGTGCGCCCGTCACGCAGCGCACCCGCTGCGACGCGTCCGGGACGACCCTCGGAGGTCGGCTCGTCGGGCGGCACCACGGTGATCTCCTGGACCAGAGCGGCCCCCATGACCGTCGGCGGCCAGCTGGTGGTGGCCAGCACGCGCTCGAGTTCAGCAGTGGCGTCCTCGGCGGATGCGGGGTTCGGCAGCGGCGCCTGGGCGATCGGACTCAGCTCCGAGTCGTCGTCGGCGTCGACGAGGTCGGGTTGGCTGCGCGCCAGCGCCGCGGTCGGGACCAGCGCGAACAGCATCGGTGGCTGATCCCAGCCATCCTGGTCGACGAACTCCACGATGTCGCGCAGTGCGCCGCCGAGGGCGTCGGGCGACAGAGCGTCGGATGCCGGGGTGTCAGGATGTACGTCGCTCACGTGGTCCATCATGCCCGGCCCCGGGGCCCGGATCCCGACGTCGGGAAACCGCTCGGGGCGGCCGCCAGGGGAACCCCGGTGGCGGGTCGGTCGTTGCCCAGTACAGTTGGAGCACGAGCCGACCGGTTTCGCAGCGTCGAACCGGTGTCCGGAATGAGAACTTTGGAGAGTGGGCCAGGTGGGCGTACGCGGGCCGGCGGGCATGCCGACACTGTCGCGCAAGAGCAAGATCGCTATCGGGATCGGTGTGGCCATCCTGGTGCTACTGCTGATAGGACCTCGGCTGGTCGGTCTGGCCACCGACTGGTTGTGGTTCTCCGACGTCGGATACACGCGCGTGTTCTCGACGATCATGTGGACGCGGATCATCCTGTTCGCGCTGACCTCGGTCCTCGTCGGACTGATCGTGTTCGGGGCGATCGCGATGGCCTACCGATCGCGCCCGGTCTTCGTGCCGGCTTCGGGGCCCAACGATCCGCTGGCCCGGTACCGGACCACCGTGATGGGTCGTACCCGCTGGTTCGGCATCGCGCCGGCCGTGCTGGTGGGTCTGCTCGCCGGACTCGTCACCCAGGCGTCGTGGGCGACCGTGCAGACCTTCCTGCACAGCGAACAATTCGGCGTGCGGGACCCGCAGTTCGGGCTCGACGTCAGCTTCTACGCCTTCGACCTGCCGTTCTACCGGCTCATCCTGAACCTGTTGTTCGTGGTCGTGGTGATCGCGTTCCTCGTGAACCTCGTCACGCACTATCTCTTCGGTGGCATCCGGCTGGCCGGTGGCAACAACAACGGTCCGTCCATGACGGTCGCGGCCCGAGTCCAGCTCGCGGCCCTGGCGGGCACGTTCCTGCTGCTGAAGGCGGTGAGCTACTGGTTCGACCGGTATTCACTGCTGTCCAGCCAGCGCAAACAGGAGATCTTCACCGGCGCCAGCTACACGGACATCAACGCGGTGCTGCCCTCGAAGCTGATCCTGATGGCGATCGCCGTCATCTGCGCGGTCGCCTTCTTCGCCGGTGTGGTGCTGCGTGACCTGCGCGTGCCGGCGCTGGCCACCGCGCTGATGGTGCTGTCCGCGCTGGTCATCGGGGTCGGTTGGCCGCTGGCGATGGAACAGTTCTCGGTCAAGCCGAATGCGGCGCAGAAGGAAGCCGACTACATCGCGCGCAACCTCACGGCGACGAAGCAGGCATACAAGATCCGGGAAGACCAGGACGTCACCTACGAGCAGAACTGGACGGCGACGCCGGCCGATCCTGTCGCGGTGAACACCGACACGGCCACCCTGTCGAATATCCGCATCCTGGATCCGAACGTGATCGCGCCGGCCTTCAACCAGCGCCAGTTCCTCAAGAACTTCTACGGGTTCCCCGCCCAGCTCGCTGTGGACCGCTACACCGTCAACGGTCAGGAGCGCGACTACATCGTCTCGGTTCGTGAGCTCGATCCGTCCAAGTACGGCGAGAACCAGCAGAACTGGATCAACAAGCACACCGTGTTCACCCACGGCAACGGCTTCATCGCGGCGCCGGCCAACACCGTCGACGAGGCGTCGGCCGACAGCGACTCCGACCGCGGTGGTCTGCCGGTGTTCAAGGTGAGTGACCTCGAGACGATCCGTTCACCCGAGTACCAGGCGAACGCCCCGATCAAGGTCACCCAGCCCCGGATCTACTTCGGCGAGCTGATCGCGAAGGTCAATCCCGACTACGCGATCGTCGGCTCCACCGGCGAAGACCGCGAGTACGACGAAGACGGCAAGAACTACACCTACCAGGCCGATTCCGGTGTTTCGCTGGGGAACTGGTTCAACCGATTCCTCTATTCGGTGAAGTACACCGAACGCAACATCCTACTGTCGGGTGCCATCAACCAGAACTCGAGGATCCTCTACGACCGCGATCCCCGCGACCGCGTCAAGAAGGCGGCGCCCTGGCTGACCGTCGATTCCAAGACCTATCCCGCGGTGATGGCCGACGGGTCGATCAAGTGGATCGTCGACGGGTACACCACGCTCGACACCTACCCGTATGCGCAGCGGATGTCGCTGCAGGACGTCACGTCGGACGCTCAGGCCCTCAATCAGGGACAGACCGGCCGCACGCAGATCAACCGTCAGGTGTCGTATGTGCGCAACTCGGTGAAGGCCACCGTCGACGCCTACACCGGCGAGGTCACCCTGTACCAGGTCGACACCGACGACCCCGTGCTGAAGACCTGGATGAACGTCTTCCCGGGCACGGTGAAGTCCCGTGCCGAACTCGACCAGCATCAGGATCTGATCTCTCACTTCCGGTATCCGGAGGATCTGTTCAAGATCCAGCGCGCGCTGCTCGCGAAGTACCACGTGTCCGATCCGGAGACGTTCTTCCGCAGCAACAACTTCTGGTCGGTGCCGGCCGATCCCACCAAGGATCAGGCCGCGCAGCAGGGACTCAACCAGCCGCCGTACTACTTCACCGCGGCCGCCCCGGACGGCCCTCAGGCGCAGTTCCAGCTGACCACGGTGCTGACTGGTCTGAACACCCGCAACCTGACCGCGTACGTGACGGCGTCGTCGGACCCCGAATCGTACGGGCGTATCACTGTCAAGACGCTGCCGACGGCCCAGCAGACGGTCGGTCCGCAACAGGCGCAGGAGAACATGAAGAGCGCCGGTCCGGTGGCCTCGGACCGTAAACAGGTCGAGGACACCACCCGGGTGACCTACGGCAACCTGCTGACACTGCCGGTGGGCGGCAACGGGATTCTCTACGTCGAGCCGATGTACACGCAGTCCAAGACCGACGACTCGGCCATCCCGAAGCTGTATCGGGTGCTCGTCTACTACAACGCGGCCAGCGGTAGCGCCCGCGTCGGGTACGCGGCGACGGTCGCCGAGGCGCTGCGACAGGTGGGTATCAACCCGGCCGCGGTGACGGCGCCCGAGGGTGGACCTGCCGTCGAAGGCGGGACCACCCAGCCCGACACCACCACCCCGTCGACCGACGGCGCGCAGGCGCCTGCGACGCCGAATCAGGGCACTTCGCCGGAGCGCGACGCGGCCGTGCAGGCCATCGGCCAGGCACTGACCGCGTTGAAGGACGCCCAGACGAAGGGTGACTTCACGGCCTACGGTCAGGCGCTCGACCAGCTCGACAAGGCGGTGGCGCAGTACGAGGCGCTCCCCTCCGGGAGCTGACGCCGCCCTCCGGGAGCTGACACGGCCGTCACGCAAAACGCGCACCCATAGTGTTCACGCGCACGTCGCGACGTGCGCGTGAACACTATGGGTGCGCGTTCCCGGATCCGGCTGGCGTCCGGGGGCCTCCCCGGCGCCGGCCGCGATCAGCGATATTCGCGCATGTACCGTCCGCGTTCGGCGTCGGTGTTGTCGGGCAGCACCGGGCTGTG
>NZ_BAHC01000027.1 GCF_000298195.1 Gordonia rhizosphera NBRC 16068
TGACCTGGCGATTTGCTTTTGGTTGTGGGGGTGCGTAGTTTTCTTCGAGTCAGCGCGCCACGGCGCCGCCCCGGAGGGCCGCGAGAGTTTCACGAGCGGGAATACGGGGGAGGGAAACCGGGTTGTTGCTGACCGCCTCTGAGATTTCGACCGGGTTGCTGTGTGTGCCGGGTGGGGAATCTCGGATTGCCAGATATCTCTTAGTTGCTTTCAACGCGGAGTTGCGGAGTGCGGGGAGGGTCTGGTAGGCTGGAAGAGTTGCGCCGGGGACGGCCAACATTTCCGAACAGAACGTGAAGCTTGCAGGTGAGCGCCCTGTCGCAGGGGTGGTACCGGTGGGTGTGTGTTCTTTGAGAACTCGATAGTGTGTGACGAATTGTCTGATGCCTGGATAGGCATCGTGTGTCCAAGTTTTTGGATATTTGATGATTTTTTGTAGTGCCTACTCGGTGAGTAGGTATTGCTAGTTTTTGTTTGGTCAGGTCTTTATCTCTCTGGCTGAGATTGTGTTGAAGACGCCGGTTCGCCGGCGGTTTTCGATAGG
>NZ_BAHC01000026.1 GCF_000298195.1 Gordonia rhizosphera NBRC 16068
AAGGGATGTCATGCCAGCACGGAGTGGCTCGAGTGTCGTGCGCGTGCCCAAGGCGGGGGAGTTGGTTGCCGCCGAACTGCGGCGCCAGATCGTGACCGGCGCCATCAGTCCCGGAAGTCAGTTGCCCAGTGAGACGGTGCTGATGGAGCGGTATGGCGTATCGCGGCCGACAATGCGGGAAGCGTTCCGAATCCTCGAATCCGAATCGCTCATCACCGTGCTGCGCGGTGCACATGGGGGTGCTCGGGCTCTTGCGCCGGATGCCTCCAATGCCGCGCGCAACCTCGGGTTGCTCCTGCAATTCCAGGGAGTTCCGCTTGCCGACGTGTACCGTTCCTGGGCCGAGATCGAAGTCGCTGCCGTCCGCGCTGTTGCCGGGCTGTCCGCCAAGAAGCTCATACCGCTCGAGGAACTCGTCAAGCAAGCCGAAGAAGCGCTTGATGACGCGACGGCCTTCTCACGGATCGATACCCAGATTCACCAGACCGTCATCGATCTGTCCGGGCTGCGCACCCTGTCGGTGCTTGCGGGAATGCTGTTGCACATCATCGACGCGCACAACGCTCTGTTCCTTTCCGTCCATGGGGAGGAACACGAACGTCAGGCAGATGAACATGCGCTCCGCGTGTACAAGAAGTTGCTGACACTGTTGCGCAGCGGTGATGCGCAGGCGGCCGCGGACTACTGGCGCCGTCATCTCAAGCGTGTGGAGCAGTATATGGTCGGGGACTCGGACACAACGTTGGTGGAAGTGCTGTCCTGACGATCTTCCCAACATCCTCTTGACCCTTTCGACGGTCGAGGTCATGTCGCGAGCTGCGCGTCGGAGCGGGAGCTGGCTCGCACTGGGTGCCATGGCGTTTAAATCGCTAATGAATTAGGCTATTTTGCACAGCTCGCAGGTACTCCGGAGTGCCGACGTGTCTCGAACGGACAGGAATACGCATCATGACCGAATTCATCACCACGGGCTTCTCGGCACACTCCACCGCCGCAGAGGTTATCGAGGGGATCGACCTGCGCGACCGCCGTGCGATTGTCACGGGTGCTTCATCCGGAATCGGCATGGAAACGGCTCGGGTGCTCGCCGGAGCCGGCGTCGAGGTGACGCTGGCCGTCCGCGACGTCGAGTCCGGTTGCAGCGTCGCCGAGTCCATCGCGGCCGAGACCGGCTCGAGAGTGAATGTCGAACGGCTCGACTTGTCGGATCTCGCCTCGGTGGCCGACTTCGCCGCGGCATGGCATGGGCCGCTGCACATTCTGGTCAACAACGCCGGTGTCATGGCCTTGCCGGATCTGTGCCCAACCGCAGACGGGTGGGAGATGCAGTTCGGCACCAACCACATAGGACATTTCGCGCTGGCGCATGGACTGCACGCTGCCCTGGCCGCCGCGGGCGCCGCCCGCGTCGTTACGGTCAGTTCGGTCGGCCATATGCTCTCACCGGTCGTGTTTGACGACATCAATTTCAGACAGCGTGCCTACAACCAATGGGCCGCATACGGTCAATCCAAGACTGCCAACTCGCTTTTCGCAGTCGCGGCGGCCCACCGCTGGGCCGGCGACGGGATCACGGTCAATGCCGTGCACCCCGGCGCCATCGCGCAGACGGGCCTGACCCGGCACCTGGACCCGGACGTACTCCGCCGCGCACGGAGTCGAGCGAGTGGCGACTACCTGCGCAAGAGCGTCGAGCAAGGCGCCGCCACCAGCGTGCTCGTGGCCGCCTCACCCGACCTCGACGGTGTCACCGGCCGCTACTTCGAAGATTGCAGCGAAGCCGAATCCGTCGACACCACGCAGACAGATGCCGCGCAACTGGCCCGCCGGCGCAGCGGCGTCGCCGACTATGCGCTCGATCGGGCCCTTGCCGAACAACTCTGGGAACTGTCAGTCGCGGCCATCGGCCAGGCGCAACCGAACTCAGGGGCTCGGACGTCAGGCTGACCGCGGCCACGTCGATCTCGGGTCGATCGGGTCTGGCGGTAGTTGCCTTCTGCGACCTCCGTACTGTTCGGGGTCGGAGTAGACGAGCGGAGCCCGCGTCAGCGGGCTCGGCGCAGCAACGCGGCGAGGGCTTGGCCACCGCCGATACACATCGTGACCACGCCGAGTTCAAGGTCGCGGCGGACGAGGTCCCGGGCTACTCGCAGGGTCAGGATTGCTCCGGTGGCGCCGACCGGATGGCCCAGAGCGATCGCACCGCCGTAGGGGTTGACCTTGTCCGGGTCGAGTTCGGCGTCTCGGATGACCGGGATGGCCTGTGCAGCGAATGCCTCATTGAGCTCGATGGAATCGATGTCGGCGGGAGTCGTACCGGTCTGCGCGAATAGCTTCTTCAGCGCCAGGACAGGGGCGTACCCCATCACCTCGGGCTCGAGCGCGCAGGTGGTGACCGCTTCGAGGGTGGCCAAGCCGACCAGTCCGTGTTCGTGCGCGATCGACTCGCGTGCGAGCACGACGGCACCGGCGCCGTCGTTGATGCCGGAAGCGTTGCCGGCTGTGACGGTGCCGCCCTTCTCGAAGGCCGCGCGTAGGCCACCGAGACCCTCGAGAGTTGTTTCAGGTTTGGGGTGCTCGTCGGTGTCGATCACCCTCTGGCGTCGTCCCGTCGTTTCGACCGGGGCGATCTCCTCGGAGAAGGCGGCTTTGGCGGCGTCGGTGTCTGCCCGGCGCTGGGATTCAACCGCGAACTCGTCCTGCTCCGCACGGCTGATTCCGTACTTGCGCGCGACGTTCTCGGCGGTGACACCCATGTGGATGTTGTGAAAGGGATCGGTGAGCATACCCACGGTTCCGTCGACCAAGATTCGGTTTCCGAGCCTGCGCCCGGCACGGGCGTCGAAGTCGTAGAACGGCATTCGGGACATGTTCTCGTTGCCACCGGCCAGCGCGAGGTCGATTCCGCCCCAGCGGATCTGCATGGCAGCCGACCAGATTGCCTGCAGGCCGGAGCCACAGAGGCGGTTGACTGTATATGCCGGGGTGGTTGTGGGCAGGCCAGCGGCAAGCGCGACGCGTCGGGCATTGTATGCATCGGCTCCGACCTGACCGATGCAACCCATCACCACCTCTTCGATGGCGCCAGCGGCGACGCCGGATCGGTCAAGGGCTGCTCGAGCGGCCGTGGCGCCGAGTTCATGGGCCGGCACGTCTCGGAATACGCCGCCGAAGCTGCCGACGGGTGTGCGGGCGCCGTCGATGATGAGCACGGAATCTGGAGCGATCATGTGGTGAATCCCTCGGTGGTGTTGGGGTACTGGGTTATGATGAGCCGGTGCCGCGTCGACAGCACGGTCGCTTACGTCTGGGTTCGGTTACCAGACGCCCGGTGATTCAATGCAGTGGCGCCGCCGTCGCCGCACGAACCTGGTCAGGGGATATCCCAGCGGCACATTCGCGCAGCATCAAGCCGGTCGGGGTGACGTCGAGGACCGCCAGGTTGGTGATGATGCGGTTCACCACACCCTCGCCAGTGAGAGGCAGGGTGCACTGTTCGACGATTTTCGATTCTCCGTTGCGGTCGATGTGTTCCATGAGCACGATGACCTGCCGGGCGCCGTGGACCAGGTCCATCGCACCGCCCATGCCCTTGATCATCTTGCCTGGGACCATCCAGTTCGCAAGGTCTCCGGACGCCGAGACCTGCATTCCGCCGAGAACCGCTGTGTCGATGTGCCCGCCGCGGATCATCCCGAATGAGGTGGCCGAGTCGAAGAACGCCGCGCCAGGGTTGACCGTGACCGTCTCCTTTCCGGCGTTGATGAGATCGGGGTCGACCTGATCGTCGTCCGGATAGGGTCCGGTTCCGAGGATCCCGTTCTCGCTGTGCAGGATCACACGCACCCCTGAGGGTAGAAAGGTCGGGATCAGCGTGGGCAGCCCGATGCCGAGATTCACGTACTGTCCCGGCGCGAGCTCGCCGGCTGCGCGAGCGGCCATCTCGTGGCGGGTCCACCCCTGAGCATCGACCATTGGGGTCATGATCGGCCCTCTCCACCGGTGCGGATCGTCCGCTTCTCGATGTGTTTGTGTTGCGGGCCGGAATACACGATTCGGTCGACGAAGATTCCGGGCAGATGTACCTGAGCGGGGTCGATGTCCCCGGCGTCGACGAGTTGTTCGACCTCGGCGATGCACACTCGTCCGGCCATCGCGGCGACTGGGTTGAAGTTCTGTGCAGCCTTGTTGAAGACGAGATTGCCTTCGGTGTCGCCGACGAGGGCATGCACCAGTGCATAGTCGGTGGAGATCGACTCCTCCAGGACGTACCGTCGGCCGGCGAACTCGCGGATCTCCTTGGGCGGGGACGCGATCGCCACTGATCCGTCGCTCGCGTAACGCCACGGCAGCCCCCCAGCGGATACGGGGGTTCCGACGCCGGCGGGCGTGAAGAACGCCGGGATGCCGGCGCCGCCGGCGCGGAGCTTCTCCGCCAGTGTGCCTTGCGGAGTGAGTTCGACTTCGAGTTCGCCCGCAAGGTACTGGCGGGCGAACTCCTTGTTCTCGCCGACGTAAGACGCGATCATGCGGCGAATCCTGCCTTGAGTGAGCAGCAGATCCAGACCGTGACCGCCGGCCCCGCAGTTGTTGGAGACCACTTCCAGGCCGGTGACGTCTCGGTCGACGAGAGCGGCGATGACGGTGTCCGGTACTCCCGCGACACCGAATCCGCCGACCGCGAGCGAGGCTCCGGAAGGAATGTCGCAGACGGCGTCCGCCGCTGACCGGGCCACTTTGGGGCCGGTCGGGATTGTCGTCAATCCGTTGAAAGCCATATGGTTCCGCCTTTCCTGAAGAGCTGGGAGTGGGCTGTAGTCGCGCGAGCGCCTGAGCACGGGACCTTGTGACGCGGCATTGTTGTTGCGGAACGATGTCATCGAACGGGATCGGGACCCAGGGCCCGCGGTCCGGCGTACTGCGCTGATGCACCGAGTTCGGCCTCGATTTCGAGCAGGCGATTCCACTTGGCGGTGCGTTCCGAACGGGTGGTCGAGCCGACCTTGATCTGGCCCGTGCGCCAGCCAACCGCTAGGTCGGCCAGCCACGGGTCCTCGGTTTCTCCTGACCGTGCGGAGAGCACCGTGGCGACGTTGTGGTCGCGTGCGTAATCGATGACTTCGAGAGCCTGGGACAGGGTGCCGATCTGATTGGGTTTGACCAGAACGGCGTTCGCTGCATCGGCCTCGACTCCACGGGCCAGGCGCCGGGGGTTTGTCACGAACAGGTCGTCGCCGAGCAGTTGTGTGCCGGGGAGTGCAGCATGCGCTTTCGGCCAGTTGTCCCAATCATCCTCGGAGAGGATGTCTTCGATGGACACGATCGGGACGTCTGCGGACCAGGCTTCGAACTCGGCGATGAGTTCGGTGGAACTCAAGTGTCGATTCTCGGAGGCGAGGTGGTAGAGACCGGAATCATCGTCGTAGAACTCCGTCGCGGCGACGTCGATGGCAATCGCTGCCTGGGTGCCGAGTTCGAGCCCGGCTTCGGTAATGCCACGCGCGAGGAATTCCAACGCAGCGCGGTTGGAGGGCAGTCTCGGTCCGAGTCCGCCTTCGTCGGCGACAAGCGCGACATCGTAGCCGGCCTCCTCGAGGACACGGGCGGTGCCGCGACGTACTCGCCAGGCGAACTCGATGGCCTCATGGAAGCTCTCGGCGCCGACGGGGACGACGAGGAAGTCCTGGACATCGACGGCGCCATCGGCGTGAGCCCCACCGGAGATGATGTTGACCATCGGCAGCGGTAGCAGTGGGGCATGTCCGAAGGTGGCGTATAGGGGCAGTCCGGCGGCGCTGGCAGCGGCTCGGGCCGAGGCCGTTGACACCGACAGAATGGCATTGGCACCCAGCGACGACAGATCCGCGGAACCGTCTGCATCGCGAAGCGCAGAATCGACGGCGCCTTGGTCCGTCGCGTCGATGCCATGGACGGCGTCGCGGAGGACGGTGTTCGTATTCGCCACCGCTCCGGCGACGCCCCTTCCGCCGTATCGGACTCCGCCGTCGCGCAATTCGACAGCTTCGTGGGTGCCGGTGGAGGCGCCCGAGGGTACGATCGCGCTGCCCGAGGTTCCGTCGCGGAGGGTCACCCGGGAGGCCACGGTCGGATTACCGCGGGAATCGAATGCCTCCCAAGATAATACCGATGCGATATTGGTGTTGGGCATGGTCAGTTCCTCCAGAGCAGTTCGAAGGTCGGACGGGGATGGAGCAGTACCTGCCGCGCGATCTGGCATACCTCCGACCGGGCAGTCGGGGACAGGTAGGACGCCGGTGACTTGCCGTCGACGCGGGCGAGAGCGATGCACCCGACCTGCCGCAAAAGATGCTCGTGGTCGAGTTCGGGTAGCGGATGCCGGGTGTGGCTTAGGTAGGCGCCGAGAAACACCTCTGCCAGGCTGTGGAACTCGTGGGCCAAGCTGGGAGTGTGCCGCGCCTTGCACACGAGATGCGCCAACATGAAGGCAACGTCGAACGCCGGGTCCCCGACGTGGGTCACCTCCCAGTCGATGATCCACAACCCGTTGGCGCCAGTGAGGATGTTCTTCGGCGAGAAGTCGCCATGGACCAGACACGTGGTGGTGGCGAGCATGCGGTCGACGGTGGAATCGATCACGGAAGCGAGATCGTCGTGTCGGGCGCTGACCCAGCGGTAGAACGGATCGACTCGGAGTTCCCGGAAGGCGTTGGTACGGGCGAACGCGGTCCGAATCGCCCGGTCGGCGCCGGACCCAACGTGCAAGGTCGCCAACAGATCTCCGAGGGTAGCGGCGACGTTCGGGTTCACCTGTCCGGCTAGGAGGTCTGCCTTCCACTCGCCGAAGCCGCGCGGCGCCCGGCCGACAACCATCAACTGGCGGTCGGTGTCCAGGGCCAACAGCGGCGGGACGTGGCGCGGGAGGATCGCGCGGGCGGTGTCGATCGCGCGTGCCTCGGTGATCAGCCGCTCCGGGGAGGCGTACCAGTCAGCGTCGACGCGGAGTTTGGGAAGTGCCCGTTTGACGACGACATCGGTTCCCGGGCCGGTCACTGCGAGAACATCATTCGACACTCCGCCGGGCAACGGTGCGATGTCGAGGGGCGATTCGCGGGCGGCGATACCCCGGTCGACCAGCAAGGCCTTCACGTCCGCGGCCAAATCGGTGAGATCAGCATCTCTGGCGGTATGAATAGTCATGTCACAGTGCCATTCTCGGTCTGAATCGGGCGTGGTGGGACTCGATTGCGCGCGGGTTGACCACATGCGGCGGCAGTGCGCCGCGAAGCACGGCGGCGATATTCGTCGCTGCCGTGTGTTGCAGGTCCGTGACAGCCTCGTCGGAGATGAAGGCGGCGTGTGGTGACAGGATCACCGTGGGTAGGTGACGCAGCGGATGGTCCTGCGGGGGCGGTTCCGCGACCATCACATCGAGGGCGGCGCCGGCCAGATCGTTGCGTTCGAGCGCGTCGACCAGGGCTGTTTCGTCGATGAGTGCTCCGCGTGAGGTGTTGACCACCACGGCGCCGGGGGGAAGCAACCCGAGTTCACGCGCTCCGATGATGCCCGTGGTGGTGGGGTTCGCCGGGAGGTGCAGGGAGAGGATGTCCGCACGCGCGAGCAGGGAGTCGAGCGAAGTCGCGAACGTCACTCCGCCGATCTCCCTCGCACCTGCAAGTGACGGCGAATACGCCACGACGTTCATACCGAAGGCCTGGACGCGGTGGGCGACCGCGCGCCCGATGGCACCGAAGCCGACCAGACCGACGGTCTTGTCCCGGAGTCGTCGGAACCCGCCGAATTCCTTGTTGTCCCAACCGCCGCCGGAGGTCTGTTTCGCGAACTGCGCGATCTTGCGTGCGTGTCCGAGAATGAGAGCAACGGTGTGGTCGGCGACCTCCTCAGTGCAGAACGTGGGAACATTGGACACGATCATGCCGAGTCGGGTGGCGCACTCGACGTCGATGTTGTCCAGTCCGACCCCGTAGCGGCCGACCGTGCGGCACAATCGTGCCGCCTCGAGGACCCGGGCGGTGACCGGTTTCCAGCAGGTCAAGATCGCGTCGACGTCCCCGGCGAGTTCGACGAGTTCGTCTTCGGTGCCCGTCTCGGCCACCACGAGCCCCGCGCCCACCCCGGCAAGCACCTCGCGCTCGATGTCCAGAGTGGGCCACGAATAGTCCGTGACCAGGACTGTGGTCATACCCGAACCGTCTCTGGTCCGGAGAAGGTGTGCCGCATCTGTCCGATCCCGGTGATCCAGCTCTCGATGACATCTCCCTCGCGCAGAAAACGAGGCGGGTCCCACGCCGTCCCGACTCCTGAAGGAGTTCCGGTGAAGATCAGGTCGCCGGGTGTGAGCGTCACGATGCCCGAGATGTATTCGATCAGGGCGCTCACCGGGAAGATGAGGTCGCCGGTGCTCGAGTTCTGCACTTGCTCGCCGTTGAGCAGGGTACCCAGGGCGATGTCGTCTCGATCTTCGAATTCGTCAGGGGTGACCAGGATCGGGCCGATCGCCGAGTATCCGGGGAAGGACTTGCCGAGGCCGAATTGTGGGTGGGATTCGGGTCGCTGCTGAACGTCCCGGTCGGAGAAGTCCTGTCCGATGGTCACCCCGGCGATATGATCCCATGCGTCGCCGGCCAGCACGTTGTGTGCTTCCCGACCGATCACGATCACCGCCTCGACTTCCCAGTCCACCCGAGGCCCCGACAGGGCGATCGTGGTGCCGGGCCCGGTCACCGAGGTCGGAAACTTGGGGAAGACCAGTGGGTACTGCGGTACCGGCCAGCCCGCTTCGGCCACGTGTTTGGCGTAATTGACGCCGATTCCGAAACCTTGCAGGGGTTTCGGACTCGGCGCCATCAACAAGTCCGGTCGGAGGTCGCCGGTTGGCGCAAGTGTGGCGGCCTGCGCCCATTTGGTGAACTCAGGCCATGCTCCGAACAATGCCGCAATATCCGAGGGGAAGTGGCCGTCACTGGCCTGTTCGATGTCGACGACCCGGTCGCCGGACAGCAGTACGGCTCGGTTGTTCTGGTTCGCGATCTTCATGAATTGTCCTCTGAGTGGAGGTTTGCAGGAATGCCGGTGGGATGTGGGCTCGCTGGCACGATCATGAGGCCGGGGCTTTCGGCCGCTTGATCAGTTCGGAATCCGGTTCGCCGGCCAGTCGGCGCGCGATCAGGTCCTCCATGTCGAACTCGATGCCGATGGGGTTGGCGGCGAACTCGGGACCGAACATGAACTCGTTGGCCTCCTCTACGGTGTCGTAGACATCGACCTGCATCTCTGCTTGGTTCCCGTCCGGGTCCCGGTAGTACAGCGACAACGTCGGTCCGTGATGGATCTGCCACCACGGGGTGATGTCCTGATCGCGGAGCCGCTCGTAGGTGGTGATCAAGTCGGCGAGGGTGGCATAGGTGAACGCCACGTGATGCATACCCTGCGTTTTGGGGTCATGGGGTTCGTATCCCTCCGGGGCGAGATTCGCCAGGGCGAGCCGATGGTGTTCGTCGTCGTAGGAGAGGAAGCAGATCTTGTCATTGCCGTACTGGACCTTCGCCTCCAGCACGTTGAGCCACCAGTCCCGCAGTCGGGGAACGTTATTGGTCTGGAACACCACATGTGCCAGACGATCGGGCGAGGGCATGAGGGCCTCCTGGATCGGTGTCGGTTGGGTAGGGATGTTCAGAGGAGTGTGGTCGGGAGTTCGTCGACGCCGAGTAGAACCTTGCCGTGGACTTCTGCCGCGGTTTCGAACAGCGCGAAGGCATGACGGCTGGCCGTTTCGCTGTCACGCCAAATCCTCTGCAGCGGATTGGCGTTGGCGAACGACGAAGCCCCATGCGCGGAGACCAGGGTGCGGATCGCTTCCCGCGCGGTCTTGATGGCATAGGCGTTGGCAACCCTGATGCGGGTGCGGTCGGCGACATCGAGTTGCCGGCCGGCGGCGACGGTCGTCGTCACCTCCGCGCAGAGTGTGTAGACCAGGGCCCGGGCGGCCTCGACCTGCGCTGCTGCTTCGGCGACGGCCAATTGTACTGTCGGAGCATAGGTTTGCTTGTCATAGCTGGAGTAGGAGATTCCGCGGCGACCGGCCTTCTCGATCACCAGGTCGAGGGCCGCGCGGGCCAGCCCCAACTGCGGACCGGCGAGGATCAGGCATCCGGGGGCGAGGAACGGGGCCTGGTAGAGGTATTCGTCGGTGAATGGGGTCGGTAGGCCGTGGACAGCCGATCCGCCGAGGGCGAGGACGCGGTGGTCGGGGACGAAGACGTCCTCGAGAACAACGGTGTTGCTTCCGGAACCACTCATCCCGGCGACGAACCACGTCTCCTCGATCGAGTAGTCCGACACCGGGACCATCCCGAATCCGATGTCGGGGTTGCCGTCACCATCGACGATGGGGAATCCCACCATCGCCCAGTTCGCGTGCCAACTGCCCGAGGCGAAGCCCCACTTCCCGGTCACCCGCCAGCCCCCGTCGACCCGCGCGCTCGTGCCGGAGGGGGTGAACACACCACAGGTGCGGGCACCTCCTGCCGTGCCATAGATTTCGTCCTGGGCCTGTTCGCCGTAGAGGCCGACGAACCAGTTGCCGATGTTGAGCAGACTGAATGCCCATGCCGTAGACCCATCGCCGCGGCCGAGGGCTTCCTCGATCGCAAGCCAGGTGCCGAAATCCGCTTCGAAGCCGCCGTGGCGGCGGGGCACCGAGACACGGAAGAGCCCGGCTTCCTCCAAGGCGTCGATGTTGTCCTGATGAACGCGGCGACCCTCTTCGGTGTCGGCCGCGTTCTGTTGCAGCAGCGGGATCAGGGCCTCCGTGCGGGAGATGAGGTCGATGTGCTCGATGTCGACGGGAGTTGTGGTGGTGTCTACGACGGTGGACATGTTTTCTCCAGGGTTGAAGGCGCCAGAGCGCCGAATGGATGGTTTCGGATACGAGCGAGGGTTGTCGGGAGTCGTCGAGTGTGGACCGCTTCGCGGTCAGAGCGCCGAGAGCCGTTCGTGTGGAGGGGGAACCGGTGGCCGCACGTCGAGGTGGTGTCCCAGCCGGTCCCGCTTGGTCCGCAGATATCGGACGTTGTGGTCCGTCTCGGTCGTGGGGAGCTGAATCCGACCCACGAGTTCGAGCGGATGGCCCGCGAGGCCTTCGTACTTGGTCGGGTTGTTCGTGATCAGCCGCAGTCGACGGACACCGAGATCGAGGAGGATGTGGGCGCCGACCCGGTAGCTACGGGCGTCCACGGGCAGGCCCTGAGCCACATTCGCATCGACGGTGTCGAATCCCTGCTCCTGAAGTGCATAGGCACTGATCTTGTGCGCCAAGCCGATTCCGCGGCCTTCGTGCCCACGTAGGTAGACCAGAACTCCGCAGCCCTCCTGGGCGATGGCCGCCAGAGCTTGCGTGAGTTGGGGGCCGCAGTCGCAGCGCAGCGAGCCGAGGACGTCACCGGTGAGGCACTCACTGTGTACCCGGACCAGCACTCCGCCTTTGGATCGTCCGGCCGCGGCGACGTCGCCCATCACGAGAGCCAGGTGCTCGATGTCGTCGAGTACTGACCGGTAGGCGACGGCCCGGAACTGCCCAGACGCGGTGGGCATCGACGCGGTGGCGACTCGTTCGATCTGTGGATCGTGAGCGTTGCGATACCGGACAAGGTCCGCGATATGCAGGGTCGGGAGCTGGTGGGCTTCCGCGAAGGACGCCAGGTCATCTCCGCGTCGCATCCCGCCGTCATCGGCGACGATCTCGGAGATCACGGCCGTCTCGCCCATCCCGGCAAGGCGCACCAGGTCGACTGCGGCCTCGGTGTGACCGGCACGGGCGAGCACACCACCAGAACGCGCCCGCAGTGGAAAGACGTGCCCGGGCTTGCGGAGCTCTGCCGGCGACGTGGACGTGTCGGCAAGTGCATGGGCGGTGGCGGCACGATCGGACGCCGACACCCCGGTGCCCGTGTTCACGTGGTCGACCGTCACGGTGAAAGCCGTCCCATGCGGGTCGGTGTTCTGGTCGACCATCAGTGGAAGCTCGAGTGCTGCAGCATGTTCGGCGGTCATCGGGACGCACACGATACCGGTGGTGTGCCGCACGATGAAGGCCATCTGTTCATTCGTGACGGACGAAGCGGCTACCACCAGATCCCCTTCGTTCTCCCGGTCGGCATCGTCGATCACGACGACCATCAAGCCCGCGGCGAGAGCAGCGATCGCGCGATTCACGTCTGCGACGTCGTTGGCGGTCGTGTCCAGGGTGTCGGCAATGTCCGTGGCGGGCAATCCGTTGTGGTGCATCCGCCCCACTGCGCACGGCTGTGTCGGTTCCAGGTCAGACATCGATTCCCGCCTCATGACACGCTGTGACGAATTGCCGGTAGTCGTAGTCGCGTCGCGCACGTCGCTCCTGTACCCATCCGACAGCAGCGAGGATTGTGTGGAGTAGTGCGGTGTCGCGGCCGTGGAGGGTCATCGCAGTGTCACCTCCGCTGCGGCGTGGGTGCCGAAGGTGCGTGCGTGGTATGTCAACGGCGCGATGAGCGAACGGACTGCCTCGGAGATGCCACCGTAAGCGACGACGTGGTCGCCGCCGTCGACCAGCTCGACGAGATCGCAGGCGAGCCAGCCCGCGGTCCCATGAAGCCGGGGGAGCCCGGCGGAGCCATGCCAGGACACGCCGTCGAATTTGTCGGGACCCTTGCGGGCGAACTGCACCGCGGTATCGGCTTGACCGTGCGACAAGATGTTGACCCCGAAGCGTCGGCTCCGCTGCAGCACGGCCAGCAGGTCCGATCGCCGGTCGAGGGAGACCAGGACCATCGGCGGGGTCATCGACAACGATGCGAAGGCACTGACCGTGGTGCCGTGGGGTCGCGCGCCGTCCATCGCGGTCACGACGGACACCGGCGTACAGACACCCGCCATCACTTCCCGGAAATCAGTGGCCACGGATTCCACCGATCCTCTTTCGGCTGGCCGTACATCCATCGATGCCTCCCGCGTTCAGTCATCCAAGTCACTCGCTGGGCTGCTTGTGACTTCTGTCATGAACCACTGTGCGCGGATCGGCGAGCCGATGGCTCGGGGTAACTACGCAGACGACTACGTATCTAATTCCCGGTGTTCGTAATACCAGCCGGCAACCTGCGATCGAGACGTGAAACCCAACTTGACCAGGATGTTCTCCACATGGGTTTCCGCCGTGCGTGGCGCGATCACCAAGTCGGATGCCACTTGGGCATTGCTTGCGCCCTCGGCGATCAGCGCAGCCACCTGCCATTCGCGCGGGGTCAGTTCACCTGTGGCCTTGGGGCGACCACGGTTCCGACCCTCCTTCGCACCCCGGGCGCCATCCGGATGAGTGCGTCCGCGATCGCGCACTTCGCGACCCGACTGACTCAAGATCAGGTCGAGGACCTCGTTCACCGTCATGGTCGCGCCGCGGGCGAGCTCAGCATCGAAAGTCTCGATGCCGAGCTCCTCCTCGAGTAGGACCGAGTAGTCATGGTGCATGTCGAGGTACTGATCGAAACCGAACAACGGGTTGCCGATCGGCCCCCAGATGGACCGGTTCGCCCCGAACAGCTGCGCAGCGTGCACCCAGTTCCGACGGTCACATTCAAGCCAGCCGAAGACTTCGAGCGCGAACGCGATCCCGGTGAGATCGGAAAGGGCCCGCTTCGACCGGAGACTTCTGCGCAACAGGTCCGCGCAGGTGTTGAGTTCGCCCGTCTTCCAACAGTCGACGGCACTGACCCACTGGCCCCAGCTGAGCGCCCACACCTCTCCGATCTCGTCACTGCGACGCCGAAGAATGCTCGCCAAAGCGCGTGAGCGCTCGAGGTCGCCGAGAACCAAATGGATCCACGATTGCTGAGCCAGCGCCAACAGATGAACCGCATCCCACAGCTGCAGGCTGTCGAAGATCGACACGGCCTCCTCGTAAAGTCGAGCCGACTCCTCCAAGCGCCCTGTGAACATCGCTGCCGACGCCTGGGCTTGCGTGACATAACCGGTCATCACCCTGTCGCCGTCGGTTAGGGACCGGTCGGCCGCCTCGGCGAGGACAGGGACCGCTGCCTGCGGGTCGCCCTGAGCCAACGCGATCCAGCCTTTCAACCAGAGCGTCTTCGCGGAAAGCTCTGCAGGAGAGGTCAACACACGATCGAACCAATACTGACCCTCCCTCGCCAGTCCCGAGATCCATCGGTGCCAGAGACCGGTGACGATTTCCCCCGCCTTCCGGGCATCGATATCGCGATCGAAGCCGGTCCGTATCGCCTGCCGGATGTTCGACATCTGCATCATCACTGAGTTCGCCGCGTCGATCTGCCCGGTGCCCGATCGCCACATACGCTCGGAGACAGCGACCACCTCCGCGTAGTGGCGGAGGTGGCGTGCTGCCAGCTCCGATTCGTCGACCGCGTGCTCACCGTTTGGCGGAGACAGAAGCCGTCGGCCGAATTGCCGGATCGGCTCCAGCAATCGATACCGGTCGCCGTCGTCGAGACGATCGATCACCGACTTGCTGATGAGCCCGAGAATCGACTCCCGCGCCTGACTGTCATCGACACCGGCGAACGCGCATATCGAAACGGCACTGTCGAGGGTGAAACTGCCGTTGAAATAGGACAACCGGACCCAGATCTGCTGCTCACCGGGTGTACACAAGTCGTAGCTCCACCGCATTGCCGCCTCGATGGTCTGATGGCGCACATCCACCCCGCGGACCTTTGCCGTCAACAACCCCCCGCTCGATTCGAGGTGATGAACGATCTCAGGGATGCTCAGATTGCGAACCTGCACGGCCGCCAGCTCGATGGCCAACGGAATCCCGTCTAATCGTCGGCACAAACGGGCAACGTCGTCGGCGTTGCCGACGTCGACGACAAAACCCGGTGAAGCCGCCGACGCACGTTGCTCAAACAACTCCACCGCTTCGCTGCCGCCGCGGCCGCCCTCGCCCGGCTCGGGGACCGACAACGGTGGAACCGACACCACATGCTCGCCGGCCACCGCCAGCGGCTCGCGGCTTGTCAGAATAATCCGCAGGTCAGGCGCGCGCTTGACCAAGGCACTGGCGAGGCCTGCCACCGCGTCCACCAGATGCTCGCAGTTGTCCAAAATCACCAGCGCGCGACGATCGGACAGATGTCTGAGCACCACCCCGACGGTGTCTGTACTCGACTGATCAGCGATTTTCATGGACTCCGCGATCACCAGGGCAATGGCAGCCGGATCGGTCACATCCGCCAACTCGACGAACCACACGCCACCCGGAAAAGATCGAGCGGTTCGGTGCGCCACCTGCAGCGCCAACCGTGTCTTGCCCACCCCGCCGGGACCCGTGATCGTCACGATCGGTGCGCCCGCCAAAGCCGATTTCACCGCGGAGACCAACTCTCGGCGCCCGACGAAACTCGTCGGGCTGACCGGGAGGTTACGCTCCCGAAACGGAGACCTCCTAGTCGTCATCGTCCCACCTCACTGCCTCCTCCGGATCGAGGAGGCGAACACCGGGCAGGCAAATATCGTCCCTCAGAACGACGGATGCCCGCCCCATGTGCGCAGAATAGCCCTCGGACGACAGGCGAGGGTTCGAGTGAAATCGCCCAGGGCCCTCTTCGGACCTGGGCAAGGCCCCGATAGGTTACGCCCTCAGATGGGCGCAGCCATCTGCTGAGGTCTCGGGTAGTGATCCGAACTCTCATCCCGTTCACCTGGCTCGACACTGTCGGCCGTCGGCATGACGAGTACTGGGATCGACGAGTTGGCGGCCACGGTGGCTGCGACGCTGCCTTGGATGTGCCCCAGGATTCCCGCGCGTCGATGGGGGGCGATCACGATCACGCCGGCGCGATGCTCCTCGGCTGCGGTCAGGATCCCCTGCCAGGTCGGTGCGGCCTCCACGGCGACGCCTCGTGCCCGGAATCCGACTGTCTCGGCAAGATCTGCACCGCGGGCCGAGGTCAGCTCGGCGGCGCGGCGCACGGCAGCGGCGTTGTTGGCGTCGAGATGCAGGTCGCTGGTAGGGGGGAAGCCGACGTCGGCGGGTTGCCAGACGCAGACGACGATGGCGTCTCGGTCTTCGGCGAAGTGCCCGGCGGCCCGAGTAATGGCTTTGTCGGCGAGATCACTGCCGTCGTAGGCGAAGCAGATCGGTCCGCTCGCGCCCGGCACAGGGCCATCGAGCCTCGGGTGTGTCAGACGTGCGGTTGCCGACTTTGGTTGTCCGGACAATGCGGAGGTCGGCACCTTGCGGATTCGCGCGAGCAACGGCGGTGACAACCATCCGGGTTCTTCTCCGTCGAGGAATCGATCGACGTCGGGTGTGCTGGGTCGTGCGCCGCTGGCCGCGTAGATCGCCACGCCGAAGACGGCGCCGGCCACGGCGAGGGCGAACCCGATCCACAGCGCGTAGCTCGTGCCGACGGAGCGGTCGGTGGCCACGGTGAGCGCGAAGTGGGCAAGTACCGGAGCGACCATGAACGCGGCGACGGCACGCAGCAGCTCGATGACCGCGAACACCCGCTGCAGGCTGTTGGACCGCAGTGAGAAGCCGACGACGAACAGTGCCGGAGCCACGGTCGCACCGAGGGCGAGTCCAGTGAGCGCCGCACCCAGCATGACCAGCGGTTGGTTGGCCGGTAGGGCGAGCTGGAACACCAGGATGCCGACCGCCAGCAGCGCCATGCCGATCAGCGGGAGAAAGTGCACCGCGCGGCGGGAAATGACGGTGCCGAACACCACCGCCATGACGATCGCGCCGCCGAGTTCGGGCAGATACAGGATGCCCACGCGCAGGGGGCTCAGGTGTTCCATCAGGGCGTTGGCGGTCAGGGTTGTCGCGGCCACCGATCCCGCTGCGGCGAACAGAGCGACACCGACGCCGGCGACGGGGATCGAACTTGTGAGCACCGAGCGGATGGTGAGCAGGGGTCGGGGCGAACGGAATTGGTACACGATCAACACCACGATCAACACCAGTCCGGCCAGCATCGGCCCTAGGACCTCGATATCGGTCAGGGCGTGCGTGGTCAGCGCGGATGCCCCGACGAAGGCCAGGACGCAGCCGGCCGCGGCCAGGCCGATCGCCCGCAGGTCACGCGGCGCATCCGGGTCGGCGGGTGGGGCGTCGTCGAAGGTCAGCACCGCCATCAGTAGCGCCAGCAGGGCCACAGCGGCGATCACCCAGAACAGGGGTCGCCATTCGTCAGCGGCGGACTGCACCCCGCCCAGGAAGGGGCCGAGGGCGACGGCGCCGAACACGCACATGTTCATGATCATCGCCGTGTGCCGCAGTCGCTGTTTCGGGAAACCAATGGTCAGCGGTGGCGCCGCGGCGATGAGCAGCATGCTGGTGGCCAACCCGAGCAGGATCAGGCCGCAGGTGAACATGGCCCCGGTGCGCGCACCGGCTGCGAGCACGGCGCCGGTGACCAGCACGACGGCGTAGACCAACAGCATTCGCCGTTGCGGCAGGTGCTGGGCGAGTTGCACCGCCAGCACGGTGCCGGCGGCGTAAGCCGCGTTCCCGAGTCCCAGACTCAGACTCATGGCCTGTGCCGACATATCGAGCTGGTCGGTGATCGTGGGCACCAGCGGTTCGATCGCTGCGGACAGCGCCAGATAGGGGATCAGTGCGAACGTCACCATGACCGCGACGGCCGGGTAACGCCCGGCGAGAGGGCCCTGCCGCATCAGCAGCACCGATCCGACAGAGGGTCGTGAGAACTGCCCAGCGCATCATCAATTAGATAAATCATTAAAAGCATTATAAGCATGGATTGTGTAGCTTGTGGTCGCTCACCGCTGTTCCCACCTGGGGAGACCTGTGAGATGAATCTCAGGGCTCTCGGAGGGGCTTCGCCGGCCGTACTCGAAGGTGGATGTCGCGCTCAGAGCGCCAGATCTTGTCGGCCACGGGAGGCGGGCCCGATCGAACGAAGCGCTCGTTCTTCTGGTTCTTCGCCGCACTCGGTGAGCAACGGGAATTACCTGCGCGGTGTGGCGGCGGTGGCGGCGCCGATCTGCTCAGCAATGTCTCCGTGCCGGGAACCGAACCGACGCTCCGGCCGTTCGACTTGAACAACCCGGTACGCTGAACACCCTGAACACCGAAATCCGGGTCCCGACACGAGAGAGACGATGAGACGCGCCAAGCGCCGAAAACGCCGCCGACGATCTACCCACCCGCACCCCCCGACGTCTGACGACCACCCGGGCCCGACCAGCCGGCGGCTGTCATGCTGACCCTCCTCGGCATCGCCATCGGCATCCTGGTCATCCTGATCATCACCGCCCTGACCGGCTACTTCGTGGCCCAAGAGTTCGGCTTCATGGCCGTCGACCGGTCCCGTCTGCGCGCCCGCGCCGAAGCCGGCGACACCGCCGCGGCCCGCGCTCTGACCGTCACCCGCCGGACCTCGTTCATGTTGTCGGGCGCGCAGCTCGGCATCACCGTCACCGGTCTGCTCGTCGGCTATGTCGCCGAGCCACTCATCGGCCGCGGCGTCGGCAACCTGCTCGGCGACGTCGGCATTCCGGTGGCACTCGGGGTCACCATCGGCACGGTCGTCGCCATCGGATTCTCCACCATCGTGCAGATGGTGTTCGGGGAGCTGTTCCCGAAGAACTTGGCGATCGCACGCCCCGAACCGGTGGCCCGGTGGCTGGCCCGCTCCACCACGATCTACCTGGCGGTATTCGGGTGGCTGATCGCGCTCTTTGACAAGTCGTCGAACCTGTTGCTCCGCGCGCTGCGCATCGAACCCGTCCACGACGTCGAGCACTCGGCCACCCCGCGCGACCTCGAACACATCGTCGCCGAGTCCCGCGACGCCGGCGACCTGCCCGTCGACCTGTCGGCCCTGCTCGACCGAGTTCTCGACTTCCCCACGCGCACAGCCGGCCACGCGATGATCCCGCGCACCCGCGTGGACACCGTCCGCGCACAGGAGCCGGCCGCGTCGGTCCTCCATGCGATGGGTACCGGGCACACCCGGTACCCCGTCGTCGACGATCGCGCGGACGTCGTCGGTGTGGTCCATCTCCACGATCTGCTGGTCTGGGCGGACGGCCCGGCCGACGCCACGACCACCGCCGCCGACCTCGGCCGGCCCGCAGTCATCGTGCCCATTTCGTTGCCGCTGACCGAGGTCCTCGACCAGATCGGCGCTGCGTCCGACGAGATGGCCGTCGTCATCGACGAATACGGCGGTTTCGCCGGTGTCGTGACCGTCGAGGACATCGCAGAGGAACTCGTCGGCGAGATCGACGACGAACACGACGCAGACGTCGCGACCGCGATTGACCGGACCGACGACGGCTGGCGGGTCCGGGGTGACGCGCATCTGGACGAGGTGTCCCGGGTGGTCGGCCACGATCTGCCCGAGGGGGATAACGAGACCGTGGCCGGTCTGGTCATCGCCGAGTTCGGCGGGCTGCCGGAGATCGGCGACAGCGTCACGGTCGACCTATCGCACGACCCGGTCCCGCTCGACACCGACGAACCAGTCCCGACCACGGCGACGATAACGGTGCTGTCGGTGGACCGGCATGTGCCGTCGTCGGTGCTGCTGACCATTCCGGCGCCAACCGTCCAAGGGAGCGCCCGATGAGCAATCCGTGGATCGTCGCGCTGGTCACCGTCACCCTGATCGCGGCCAGCGCCTTCTTCGTCGCCGTCGAGTTCGCCCTGATCGCGGCGCGACGGCACCGGCTGGAGGACGCGGCCGAAACCAGCCGCTCGGCGCGCGCCGCGCTGCGCAGCGCCTCGGAACTCTCCGTGCTGCTCGCCGGTTCGCAGCTCGGCATCACCGTCTGCACACTGGCACTCGGTGCGGTCACCAAACCGGCCGTGCACCACTGGCTCACGCCGATGTTCGAGGTATGGGGTATGCCGACCTGGACCGCCGACATCGCCGGATTCGTGCTCGCACTCATCGTCGTCACGTTCCTGCACCTCGTCGTCGGCGAGATGGCACCCAAGTCGTGGGCGATAGCACATCCCGAACGGTCGGCGACACTCCTGGCCATCCCGATGCGGGCGTTCATGTGGCTGACCCGCCCGGTTCTCACCCGACTCAACGCGTTGGCCAACTGGTGTCTGCGCCGGGTCGGTGTCGACCCGGTCGACGAGGTGGGCGCCGGGCAGGATGCCGACGCACTGCGGCACCTGGTCGAGCATTCGGCGACGGTCGGTACGCTCGACGAGCGATACCACGCGCACCTGTCGGGAGCTCTGGAGTTGCAGCGGCTGACGGTCGCCGACGTGCTCACACACGACACGGTGAGCGCCGTCGACCCCTCGGCCACTCCCGCGGAGATCCGGGCGGTGTCGCTGTCGACCGGCCATCGTCGACTGCTTGTGCGGGACAGGGATTCCGACGGCACCAGGTTTGAGGGCGTGGTGCATGTCCGGGACTGTGTGTCTGCGCCGGCCGGGGTTGTCGCAGCCGATCTGATGCGTCCGGTGCCGACCTTCGGCGCGGACGAGCCGGTCTACAAGGCGCTCGCGAGGATGCGGGAGACCCGCCGGCACGTGGCCGTCGTCGTCGACGAGAACCGTGTCGCGGGCGTGCTGACCCTGCACGACGTCCTCGATCGTCTCCTCACGACGCCTTCCCGCTGATCGAGTGTCTCCCATCCGCCGATCGAGTGTCTCCCATCCGCTGATCGAGTAGGCGCGAACGGAGTGAGTGGCGTATCGAGATCACTCGCCCCACTCGCTCATGGAGTAGATCCACGGCTCGCGGGGGAGTTCGTTGGGGCGGAACCGATCTGCCAGGTCGGCGAGCTCGACGGACTCGTGCCGGCCTGCGAGCCCCAGCGAGTGGGCGATGTGGTTGAGAACTCCGGAGGCGGTCACACCACGTTCCAAGAGATCGGCCAGCGTCACCGCACCGTCACGCTTGCTCAGCCGAACATGCTTGGGATTCAACACCATCGGCACGTGCGCATACTCTGGCGGCCGGTGGCCGAGCAGTGTGGCGAGGTACGCCTGCCGCGGCGCCGACGAGAGCAGGTCATCACCGCGGACCACCTGATCCACACCCTGGGCCGCATCGTCGACGACGACCGCCAGGTTGTAGGCCGGTGTCCCGTCGTTGCGTTGGACGACGAAGTCGTCGACCATCCCGGTGTACTCGCCGTGCAGGATATCGGTGACGGTGAACCGATCCACGTCTGTCCGGATGCGAATGGCCGGTGGTCGTCCCGCGGCCCGGCGTTCGGCGCGCTCGGCGGGGGTGAGGTCGCGGCAGGTGCCCGGGTAGGCGCCCTGCGGGGCGTGCGGTGCCGACGGCGCCTCCAGGATCTCCCGGCGGGTGCAGTAGCACTCGAAGGTCCGTCCCGCGTCGCGGAGGGTGTCGACGACGACCCGATACGACGAGAGCCGCTGCGACTGATACACGACCGGCGGATCCCAATCGAGACCGAGCGCCGCGAGATCCGCGAGTTGCTGTCGGTCGGCGCCGACCGCGGTCCGGTCGAGGTCCTCCATCCGGATGTAGAACGCCCGTCCCGTCGTGCGGGCGAACAGCCAGGCCAGCACAGCCGTGCGCAGATTGCCGACGTGCAGCTCACCCGACGGTGACGGCGCGTAGCGTCCCGCCGGCGGCGGCGCGGCTTGTTCGGGGTCCATTGCGGATGACCTTACAAGTGGGACGATGGGAGCCGTGGACCTCCCGGTAATGCCGCCGATCGCCCCGATGCTCGCCAAGGCCGTGACGACGGTGCCCGACCAGCCCGACGGCGATCCCGCGTGGTCGTATGAGCCGAAGTGGGATGGCTTTCGGGCCTTGATCTTTCGAGACGGCGACGAAGTCGCCATCGGATCACGCGGTGGCAAGGACCTGGCCCGGTACTTCCCCGAACTCGTTGCCGCCGCCAAGGCCGAACTACCCGAGAAGGCGGTGGTGGACGGTGAGATCGGCGTCCCGGCCCTGATCGGCGACACCCACCGGCTGGACTGGGACTCGCTCGCGCAGCGGATACATCCGGCCGAGTCCCGGATCAGGATGCTCGCCGAGAAGACCCCGGCCATCTTCATCGGCTTCGACGCCCTCGCGCTCGGCCCGGCCCGTGTCATGGGTGAACCCTTCCCGGTGCGTAGGGAAGCGCTGCTCCGCGCGATCGACCCCGATCAGGGCGCCGATCGGCGGCTGTACGTGAGTCGCGTGACCAGAGACCCGGCGGTGGCCGCCGACTGGTTCACCGCCTTCGAGGGCGCCGGTCTCGACGGCGTCGTCGGTAAACGCCTCGACGGCGGCTATGTCGAGGGCAAACGCGAGATGGTGAAGGTCAAGCACAAGCGCACAGCCGACTGCGTGGTCATCGGCTACCGCGTGCACAAGAGCGGCACCGGGCTGGGCTCGATGCTGCTCGGCCTCTACCACGACGGCGCCGTGCACATGGTCGGCGGCGCGGGCGCGTTCTCCGACGCCAAACGCATCGAACTGCAGCAGATGTTCGAACCGATGCGCCTGGACCCCGAGGCACCCGCACCGGGCGAACCGACCCGCTGGCGGTCGGAGAAATCCGGTGAATGGATACCTATTCGGCAGGAACTCGTCGCCGAGGTTGCCTACGACCAGATGGAGAACCACCGGTTCCGGCACACGGTGAAGTTCCTGCGGTGGCGGCCGGACCGGGACCCGGAGAGCTGTGGTTACGCCCAACTCGAGGTACCGCTCACCTATGACCTGCACGATGTGCTGGAAGGATCGTCCTGACATGGCCTCTCGTTCGCCGGCCGAGGAACTCGACGTCGACGGCATCGCCGTCCGGATGAGCAACCCGGACAAGATCTACTTCCCGGGACTCGGCGAAAACGGTGGCCGCAAAAGAGATCTCGTCGGCTACTACCGGACGATGGCCCTACCGGTCAACGGGCCCGAGGGGCCGATCATGACCGCATTGCGCGACCGGCCCACCTTCCTGCAACGGTTTCCCGACGGCGTCGACGGCGACGAGATCTACCAGAAGCATATCGCCAAGAAGCGACCCGACCACGTCCAATCGACGCGCATCGTCTTCCCTTCGGGCAGAACGGGTGACGCCCTCAAACCGACGGTACCCGCCGACATCGTGTGGGGCGCCAACCTCGGGACGGTCACCTTCCACAGTTGGCCCACCGTCTCACCCGACAACGACCACCCCGACCAGCTGCGCATCGACCTCGACCCGCAACCGGGCACCGACTTCGACGATGTCCGGCGCGTCGCCGTCGAGGTGCTGGCCCCGCTGCTCGACGAATTGGGGTACACGGGTTTTCCCAAGACCTCGGGTGGGCGCGGAATCCACGTGTACGTCCCGATCGAGCCGAAGTGGGATTTCATCGCGACCCGCCGTTGCGTCATCGCCGTCGCCCGCGAGATGGAACGCCGCGACCCGGAGTCGGTGACCACCTCCTGGTGGAAGGAGGAACGGGGCGAACGGATCTTCATCGACTTCAACCAGAACGCCCGCGACCGCACCATGGCATCGCCGTACTCGGCGCGGCGCAGCTCCAACGCCCGCGTGTCCACACCGGTCACCTGGGAGGAGCTCGCGGAGGTCGACCCCGATGACTGCACCATCGCCACCGTCCCGGATCTCGTTGCGCGCCGAGGCGATCCGATGACCGACATCGCAATGCACCGCCGCGGAATCGAGCCTCTGTTGGAGATGGTGCAACGCGACGACGCCGACGGTCTCGGCGACATGCCCTACCCGCCCAGCTACCCGAAGATGCCGGGCGAACCACCCCGCGTCCAGCCGAGCAAGAAGGTGGCCGCGCACTGGGACGAACAGGGCAACCGTATCGAGGACTGAGCGCGGCGGCCGACCGCGGATTGACGATTGTCGATGCCGACCGGGGCTCCTAATCTGGAAGTATGTCGGGGCGAACGCCGCTCCAAGAGGTGCGTTTCTGCCGCAGCGCGGACGGTACGAAGATCGCCTACGCCGTTCACGGCGCGGGGCCGCCACTCTTGCTCAACACCTGTTGGCTCAGCCATCTGGAGTTCGACTGGGAGAGCCCGGTGTGGCGACGTTTTCTGCTGGATCTGGGTGAGTTCGCAACCGTCGTGCGCTACGACGAGCGCGGGTTCGGCATGTCGGACTGGGATGTGGACGGCTTCGAACTGGATGCGCGGATTGCCGATCTCGAGGCCGTGTTGGATTCGGCCGCAATCGACCGCTGCGCGATGCTCGGCATGTCGCAGGGCGGGCCGGTCGCGATCGCCTATGCCGCGCGACGTCGGGACCGTATCAGCCGGCTGATCCTCTACGGCACCTACGCCGCGATCCACCACGATGCGGAAACCGATGAACTCGAACGGACGTTGCAGCAGCTGATCAAGGTCGGCTGGGCTCGACCGGACAGCACGTTTCGTCGGGTCTTCACCCAGCTCATGATTCCGGGAGCCTCCGAGCTGCAGGCGTGCTGGCTGGACGACCTGCAGGCCCGGGCGACATCCACCGGCAATGCCATCCGAGCACGGACCGCCCGTGGTGTGGTCGACGTGTCCGCGCTGCTGTCGGAGATCGATCAGCCCACGTTGGTGATCCATGCCCGGGGCGACCGGATCAATCCCTTTTCCGAGGGCCGCAAGCTCGCGGCCGGGATCCGGAACGCACGGCTGGTCACCCTCGACAGCGACAATCACATCACCCTCGCCGACGAGGCCGCCTGGCCCGTGTTCGTCGAGCAGATTCGCAGCTTCTTGGGGGCGGACGCAATCGTCGCGCCGAGTACACCGGCGGCACTGCGCAGTCTCAGCGCCCGAGAACTCGACGTTCTCCGGCTGGTCGGACGAGGACTCGACAACGCCGCGATCGGCAAGGAGCTGTCGCTGTCGGTCCGAACCGTCGAACGACACCTCAGCACCATCTACACGAAGCTGGGTTTGGCCGGCCGATCGGCCAGAGCCGGGGCGGTCGCGCGTCTGTTGAGCAGCTGACATACGTGCCGTCCGCCATCGACGCGGTCGCCGACACCGGAAACATGGCGGTCAGCACCGATTCCTGCGCCTGCTCGGATCAATAGCGTTCTTGGTGTCGTACCGATACCACCGAGGAGGACGCCATGAACACGAATAAGGCCGCCATCAGTCTCACGACCGGCCTGGAAGACACCGAGAAGGTGACAGTGGCATTCCTGGTCGCCGCCGGCGCAGCCGAAAGCGGTCGGCCCACGAGGATGTTTCTGACCAAGGAGGCCGTCCGCCTCGCGGTCAAGGGCACTGCGACCGGTACCGCCTGCATCGGCTGTCCGTCGTTGGAGGACCTGATGGAGCGCTACGAGAGCGCGGGCGGTCGTTACCTCGTCTGCCCGATCTGTGTGAACTCGAGAGCGATCGACCCCACTACCTTCATCCCTGGCGCCGACATGGGCGGAACGGTCCAGCTGTGGGAGTGGATCGACGACGGCGCGACGGCCTTCAGCTATTGAAGCGATGACACTGCGCCCTGGCCACGTGCGCCGTACTGCTGACGCACAGCGTCCACCAGCTTGGCGTCAGACCTTGACCTCGGCGTCTTTGCTGAAGATCGGGTTGCCGAGGGTTCCGTAAGTGGCGC
Organism: Gordonia rhizosphera NBRC 16068; assembly: GCF_000298195.1. GTDB lineage: Bacteria > Actinomycetota > Actinomycetes > Mycobacteriales > Mycobacteriaceae > Gordonia > Gordonia rhizosphera. Next base: position 25,552 of record NZ_BAHC01000026.1, read on the forward strand.
AAGCGAAGACGACGCGATATGTACCGTGCCACAGAGGTGGCGAGCGCAGTGCGATCCGCGGTGACTGACTCCGAACCGCTGTCGCCGAGATGTGTGTGCCCTTGGCCCAGATCGCGCTGCAGGACTTGTCCTCTTTCCCGAGGCCCCAGGCTCTGATCAGGATCGTGCCGTACTGGGCCGAGAACTGCGCCCGAGGCTCGGCGGCGTCGGCCTGGGGTGCCACGGCGATCCAGGACAGGCAGACCGCCACCATCACGACGATGAGGAGCGCCTTGCGGGACATGTCCTGTGCTCCGAGAGAAGTGGCGATTCGACGGCTGTGACGAGTGCGGTGCCCGCTGTTCGTGGGCTCCCTGATTATATGGCCGCGGGCGCGTCGTCGATACCGGTTCATTGACCAGAGGGCTACTCGGGGATCAGCGCGACCTTGCCGCCCGGGTGCCCGCTACCGACCAACTCGAGAGCCGCCTTGGCCTCCGACAGGGGAAAGGTCCGCGCGATCGGCACGACCAGATCTCCCGACGACGCGAGTCGCACCAGATTCGAACGCACGGCGTCGCGGAAGTCGAGGCTTTCGGGCTGTGCACCGCCGAGCGCGAGGAACCCGTCGGCGGCGGCGCGCTGGGGATTCGCGACCGTGACGATCCGGTTCCGGTCGGCCACCAACGCCAACGATGCGTCGATGGCCTCGTCGGTGCCCGCGGCATCGAGTGCGATGTCCACCCCGTCGGGTGCCGCAGACCGTACCCGATCAACCAGACCTGGGCCGTATTCGACAGGGATGCCACCGAATTCGCGAATGCGGGCGAAGTTCTTGGCGCTGGCCGTGCCGATCACGCGGATGCCGCGTAATCGGGCCATCTGCATGAGCGCCACCCCGACTGCACCGGATGCGCCGTGCATCAGGACGGTTTCGTCGCGTTCGGCGTGTGATGCGCGCAGCAGATCCGCTGCGGTGGACCCCGCCAGGAACAAATTGGCAGCCTCCGGCCAGCCGAGATCGTCGGGTTTGGCGAACACCTTTCCGGCCGGCACGGTCACCGCGGTCGCGTACCCGCCTTGCACCCGAAACGCCAGCACACCATCGCCGACCGCGCCGCCACCGGAGGCGATCTCGGTGTCCGGGCCGAGTTCAAGGATCTCGCCGGCCACCTCGTAGCCGATCGGCAGCGGGAACTGAGACGGGTCGGTAAGGCGCTTGGCGTGCTTGAGATCGGCAGGGTTCACCCCGGCCGCGCGGACCCGGATGGACACCTCACCGGGTCCCGGTGGCGGGAGCTCGTCGTCGATGAAGGCGAAGTCGTCGAGCCCTCCGGAGCCGGTCGCCACCCACCGTTGTGTGCGCACGAATCCAGGCTAGACCCGCGACTCTTGTGATCCTCCTGAACCGCGGTCACGTCTCCGATGAAGCCGTGGTGGCGAGTTCGGCAACGGGCGATTGCTTTTCCATCGCCGCCAGGTGCTCGGCGCGGGCCTTGATCCCGAACAGCATCTTGCGTTCCATCACCAGCGATCCCGGTTCCATGGGAAGCATCCCGATCCGATCACGCACGCGCGGGAGCCGGAACCGGTTGCGGCTGATCAGACGGGTGGTCCCGTCTCCGCAGTCGGTCAGGGTGAACGCCCATACCCAGTTCCCGTCGCTGGACCGGGACGCGAAGGCGTGGCCGGGCTCGGCGATCTCGATGACCATTTTGTTCGGACCCAGTCCGATCGTCTCGCCGACCGCCGGATGCTGGAACTCCTCGAGGACGACGTCGGTGGAGTGCATGTTCAGCCCGAGGAGATTCTCGATCCAGTCGTAGGTGTACGCGCCGCCGCGCGGCATCGGGCCCATCTGCGCAAGCCACGGATACACGTGCTCGGGCTTCGCTTCGATCGTGATGGCGCGGGTGGAGACCCCGTCCGCCTCGGAGAGCAGCTCGTCACCGGGCAGGGTGGCGGCGACCTCGTCGTCGGTCGCACCCCAGTTCATGATCGGCTGCCGCAGGAATCGCTGGTAGCCCACCGCCGCGGCGCCGGCAGCCACGGCTCCGGCGATGAGGACCATTCCGGTGTTCATGCCTTCAGCATGCGCCGGTCCGCGGCGTGGTGTCGTGGGGCTTTGGCCACGTGTTCGGACGGTCGTGGCAGGAATCCCGGATCGCTGGGAGCATGGGGAGCAGAGGAGTGCATCATGCCCGACAACGTCGCCCGCAAGCTGATCGCGGCACATCTGGAGTCCGGGGAGATGACCGCCGGCGAGGAGATCGCCCTCCGCGTCGACCAGACCCTCACCCAGGACGCGACCGGAACCTTGGTGATGCAGGAACTCGAGGCACTCGGACTCGACCGCGCCCGCACCCAGGTCAGTGTCCAGTACGTCGACCACAACCTGCTGCAAACCGACGAGAAGAACGCCGAGGACCACGAGTATCTGCGTACCGCATGTGCGCACTTCGGGATCTGGTACTCGAAACCCGGGAACGGCGTCTCCCACCCGACACACATGCAGCGATTCGGGATTCCCGGCAAGACGATGGTCGGTTCGGACTCGCACACCCCGGCGGCCGGGGCGCTCGGGATGCTCGCGATCGGCGTCGGCGGTCTCGAGGTGGCCTTGGCGATCGCCGGTCACCCGCTGCAGATCCGGATGCCCGAGATCTGGGGCATCCGGCTGGAGAACGAACTCCCCGAGTGGTGCTCGGCGAAGGATGTGATCCTCGAAATGCTGCGCCGCCACGACGTCAAGGGCGGCGTCAACCGCATCATCGAATACCACGGTCCCGGACTGGCCGGGCTCACCGCGATGGATCGGCACGTGATCGCGAACATGGGTGCCGAGCTCGGTGCCACGACGACGGTGTTCCCCAGCGACGACGCGGTCCGCGACTTCCTGCGCGCCGAAGACCGCGAGGACGACTGGGTCGAACTCGTCGCCGATGACGGCGCCGCTTACGACATTGAGGACACGATCGACCTGGCCACGATCGAACCCCTGATCGCCAAACCTTCCTCACCCGGCAACGTGGTGCCGGTCCGCGAGGTTGCCGGGGAGGAGATCAGCCAGGTGGTCATCGGTTCCAGCGCCAACCCCGGATTGCGGGATTTCGCGATCGCCGCCGCGATGGTCGACGGTCGGCAGACCAGGCCGGAGGTCAGCTTCGACGTCAACCCGACCTCCCGGGAAATCCTCACCGACCTCACCACGATGGGTGCGACCTCGCAGCTGGTGATCGGCGGTGCCCGTATCCACCAGGCCGGCTGTATGGGATGCATCGGGATGGGGCAGGCGCCGGCGACGGGCCGCAACTCGTTGCGGACGATGCCGCGCAACTTCCCGGGCCGGTCCGGGACCAAGGAGGACTCGGTGTGGCTGTGCTCGCCGGAGACCGCGACCGCGTCGGCATTGACCGGTGTCATCACCGACCCGCGGGACTGGGCCGCCGACGTCGCGATGGCCTATCCGCACCTGAACCTGCCGACACATCACGCGGTGAACACGGCGATGCTGGTCGCGCCGCCACCGGCCGACGAGGCCGCGCGGATCGACCCGGTGAAGGGCCCCAACATCTCCACGCTGCCCGAACTCGACGAGTTGCCGGACGAGTTGACCGCGCCGGTGCTGCTCAAGGTCGGCGACAACATCTCCACCGACGAGATCTCCCCGGCCGGCGCGCGTGCGCTACCGTTCCGATCCAATATCCCGAAGCTGGCGATGTTCAGTTTCACCCAGATCGACGAGAGCTATCCGTCGCGTGCCCACGACGCCGGCGAACCCGGCCACATCGTCGTCGGCGGTGAGAACTACGGGCAGGGGTCCTCGCGCGAGCACGCGGCCATCGCGCCCAGGTATCTCGGTCTGCGCGTGGTGATCGCGAAGTCCTACGCCCGCATCCACTGGCAGAACCTCGCGAACTTCGGTGTGCTCGCACTCGAATTCGACCAACCCGCCGACTATGACGGCATCGACCAGGGTGACTTACTGCGTTTCGAGGATCTGCGTGAACTGTTGGCAGCCAAGGATGCGCTGGTGGTTCCAAATGCGACGAAGGGAACCGAGTTCACCGTCCGGCATCGCCTGTCGCCGCGACAGGTCGCCGACGTCCTCGCCGGCGGATTGATCCCGCGGCTGGCACGGGAACGGCAGTGACGGCCCGTCGGAAAGCGTTCTGACACAAGCGAATCAGTGCGGGAACCCCGTCAGCTGGTAGGTCTCCGGAGGTGCGGTGACCGAGGAATACAGCGACACCTCGGTGAAGGCGCCTCGCTGGGGCGCGAACAGATAGACCCCGACCGGATACACCGCGTATCTTCCGGCTGCGCAGGTCGGTTCGCAGAGATTGCGATGCTCCGTCCCATATCCCACCGCGAAGGGGTCGGTCCATCCGAGCCAAGTGATGTCGGTGACGATGATGCCGAGGTCGGCGCAGAAAATGGATGACAGTGTGCGTGGCTGGACGAGCTTCGCTCCGTCGCAGCCGTAGACGATGCTGGTAGCCGGAGTCGGCGCGGCCGTGGCGCTCCCCGACCCCGCGGAGGCTGCCGATGTCACCAGCGTCGCGAGAGCAGCCAGCATGACCACCACACGAACGGAAGCCGATCGCATATCGCACCCCTGTTCACCGCACAGACAGTTGATCTGTTTGCGATTGTGGCTCCGGGCCGTGCGCTGACGTCGGGGTTTCGGCGAAAACGCTTGACCACGAGCGGACGAGGTCAGCCGCGCGGCTTGATGACATCGGAGTGCCCGTTCCGTCGGCACCAGCTGACGATGTAGCGCGCGTGCAGTCCGCACCAGCGATACACCGACGCCTGGGTCAGGGGGAGTCGGTCATCGTGTTCGTTCCGGCGACGCATCATCGGACCGAGGTAGTTGGTCGCGACCTTGTTCGCGGTGTTCGGAGACACCTGGGCCACCTCGGCCAGCGTCTGGTTGTCCGACGCGTTCCCCGACGCGATGGCGCCGGCCATGCGTGCGGCGGTGGTTCCGCGCCGTCCCTCGAACATTGCCAACAGCGACGGCCGCGGATCGGCGGGCACGGTGTCATGTAGGCGTTGGCCGAGCGCGACGGCGCGAAGAGAGTCCATCAGGACCTGCAGTCCGGCGGCCTTCGCGACGACCCCGGAGACCTCGGGCCGTACCCGCGCCTCGGCGAGATGATCTTCCTCCATCGAATGGCCTTGAGTGGCCAGCAGCACCGGCGCGAGTCGATCGGCATCCCGGAGACCTTCGATCACGTCAAGGCCGTCGAAGGTCCACTCCATCTCGGCCCGGTTGAAGATCAGGTCGGCGCAGACCACGTCGAACCGCACCCGGGCCGCGACGCCGCGGGTGAACTCGTCGCGATCTCCCGCCACCACGACGGTGACATCTTTGAACGCGGCCTCCAGCGGGGCCGCGATGACATGACCGAGAGGGGAAGCGATGAGGATGCGCAATCCAGCCGACATGTGCGCAATATTGCCTCATCGGGACAATTCATGCGCGATTACACATCGCAATCGCTTTTCCGGGGAGTCAGCGACACAAAATTTCGGCAGAAAGGTTCCATGGAGGGCTGAACCATTCCGGCTTCGGGACGAATCTGAGATCGCACTCAAGTATCGCCTGTTCCCCTGACCGACGCAGCGCCCCAGAGGAGCCACAATGACCGCCGACGTCAATCAAGACCTGCAGATTCCGATGCATCCGCTCCCTCCGTCATCGACGGTGCTGATCGTCGCCGAAGACACCCTCGCCGATGTCGGGCTGCTGGCTCTCGTGGAGCGCTTCGGCTATCGTGCCGCGCTGATCGACGTCGGCGGGGCCGAAGCGCCGAGGCAGACCGGTTCGGTGGTGATCGTGCGCAGCGAGCTGCGCCTGGCCCAGCTCCGCCGGGTCGCTGCGTTGGCCTCCGCCCGCGTCATCGGTATCGGCGTCCCGGTCGGTCACCTCGGCGGCGTGGAGCTTCCCGACTCCGGCTATTCCGCCGGAAGGCTGCGTCAGGTGTTGCGCCGCATCGCCGCGCCCGGGACGACCGGCGCCGATCGAGTGCACTTGAGTCCCCGCGAACGCGAAGTCGTGGTCACCTACACCCTCGGCTCCACGGTGCGGGAGACCTCGCAGCGCTACTTCATCTCCGAGAGCACCGTGCGTTCGCACTTCCGCCGGGTGATGAACCGCTATGGCGAGGCCGGCCGTCCGGTGAACAACAAGACGCAGCTGCTGATCCAGCTGATCGCCGACGGCTGGGTGGAGCGCGACCTGTTGGTCAGCGCAGTGTGACCAGGTTGTCGGTTACCAGTCCTGTTTCCAGAGCTCGTTGTGGACGGGGCAGAGACGGCCCGTGTTGCCGCAGCGCAGACAGGTGAGTCGGCCGGCGATGCTGTAGCCACCCGCCTGGCCGTGACACTCCGGGCAGGGCACCAGCGGTTCGGCGCATCGCTCACACTTGTCCGCTGTCATCGGTGCGCTCCTGAAGATGGTGTCGCCTCAGGGTAGGCGTGATCGGTGTCGGTGTTCGTCGCCCAAAGCGATGAACCACAGCGATGAACCACAGCGATGAACCACAGCGATGAAACGGACGACGATGAAACGGACGACCCAACCGACAACGTCCCCGTGACCCCCACGGTCAGCGGAGCCGCCCGGTCAGCCGGTAGGTCCGTGGTGGCCGGTCGGGTGACGAATACAGCGCCACCTCGGTGAACGCGCCATTGCGCGGCGCGCCGAGCCACACACCGACCTGCTGAGTGGTGATTCCACCGGACGCGCAATTCGGGACGCAGGTTTTGCGGTGTTCGGTCCCGAGGCCCGTGGCCCACGAGTCGGTCCACCCCATCCAGCGGATGTCGGTGACGATCACACCGCCGTCACCGCACAAGATCGACGAGAGGGTCGTCGGCGCAAACAGTTTCGACCCATCGCAGCCCGCGACGACGGTGGTCGCCGGTGCGGCATGGACCGGTCCGGCGGTCAGCGCGAGAGCGAGGCCGACGGCGGCCACCGCCGTCACCGCGCGCCTGGTGACAGACTCGCCACGCATGGTTATCAGTGTGCCAGCGCAGGGATGTCGTCGGGTGCGGTTTACTCCGGCCGGCGGTTGCCCGGCGACTGAAGACGACAGAAAAAACATCGTCCCCGTGTCCGACGCCCGAGACATGATCTCGGGTGCCGTCCACGGGGACGATGCGGTGGAGCGAGAAGCCGGTCAGGCCCTGATGATGAACGCCTCGAGCTGCTGGCGGGCGACGTCGTCGGCGAGCTGCTCCGGCGGGCTCTTCATCAGGTAGGCCGACGCCGGCAGGATCGGGCCGCCGAGGCCTCGGTCCTTGGCGATCTTCGCGGCGCGCACGGCGTCGATGATGATGCCGGCCGAGTTGGGGGAGTCCCACACCTCGAGCTTGTACTCGAGGTTCAGCGGCACGTCACCGAACGCGCGGCCCTCGAGGCGGACGTAGGCCCACTTGCGGTCGTCGAGCCACTCGACGTGATCGGACGGTCCGATGTGGACGTTCTTGTCCTCGACCTTGCCGGCCAGCGAACCGGTCAGGTTGGAGGTCACGGCCTGGGTCTTGGAGACCTTCTTGGACTCCAGACGCTCACGCTCGAGCATGTTCTTGAAGTCCATGTTGCCGCCGACGTTGAGCTGGTAGGTGCGGTCGAGCGCGACGCCGCGGTCCTCGAACAGCTTGGCCATGACGCGGTGGGTGATGGTGGCGCCCACCTGGCTCTTGATGTCGTCGCCGACGATCGGCACACCGGCGTCGGCGAACTTCTGCGCCCACACCGGGTCGGAGGCGATGAACACCGGCAGCGCGTTGACGAACGCGACATTCGCGTCGATGGCGCACTGCGCGTAGAACTTGTCGGCCTGATCCGAGCCCACCGGCAGGTAGGACACGAGGACGTCGACCTCGGCGTCGCGCAGTGCCTTGACGATGTCGGCACCTTCACCATCAGCCTCGGTGATGGTCTCGCGGTAGTACTTGCCGAGGCCGTCGAGGGTGTGGCCGCGCTGCACGGTGACACCGGTCGGCGGCACGTCGGCGATCTTGATGGTGTTGTTCTCGCTCGCGAAGATCGCGTCGGAGAGGTCGAAGCCGACCTTCTTCGCGTCCACGTCGAACGCCGCGACGAACTCGACGTCGCGCACGTGATACGGCCCGAACTTCACATGCATCAGGCCGGGCACCGTCGCGGTCTCGTCGGCGTCCTTGTAGTACTGCACGCCCTGGACCAAGGATGAAGCGCAGTTTCCTACGCCCACAATGGCCACGCGCACCTTATTGTGCTCACCCATGGTCGGGTTCTCCTTCTACTCCGGGCGTCGCAGACTGCTGCGGCACCGGTGTCTTCTGTTGTTCTTCGATCTCTTCATGCCCCCCGTCACGGCTCGGCTGTGAGCCCGCAACACGGAAGTCTGTATCGGCGGTGTCCGTGAACGGATCGCGTCCGGACTCGGCCGAGGTCTTGGCGTCGTCGCCCGACGCCTCTTCGGCGATCAGCTCGTTGAGCCAGCGCACCTCGCGTTCGCTGGACTCAAGGCTGAGCAGATGCAACTGGCGGGTGTAGCGGTCGACGGCCCGGTTGGAGCGCCCGAGGATCTCGCGCAGACCCTCACGCCGCTCCTCCACCTGACGACGACGGCCCTCGAGGATGCGCATCCGGGCCACGGCCGGCGTCCGGCTGAAGAACGCGAGGTGAACGCCGAATCCGTCGTCGGTGTAGTTCTGCGGCCCGGTGTCGGCGACGAGTTCGCTGAAGCGTTCGCGTCCCTTGTCGGTCAGCTGGTAGACGCGGCGAGCCCGCCGGACCTTCACGCCGCCCGGTGTGGGCCCTGTGGCCTCGTCGATCAAGCCGTCGGCCTGCATCCGGCGCAGCGTGGGATAGAGCGAACCATAGGAGAACGCACGAAACGCGCCGAGCAGACCAGTCAGCCGTTTACGCAGCTCATACCCGTGCATCGGCGATTCGAGGAGCAATCCGAGAACCGCGAGCTCCAGCACTGGTCGCTCACCCCTCTCCGATCGGAACGTATTCGCCGGGAACCGGCCCGAGTGGGTGCGGACATGATGATGGCCCGACACCTCGCTCTGATGTAATCACCAATGTATCGCACCGATATAACTTGCGTCTACAGCTGCCCGACTGTGTTGATCGACACGTCCTGTGGTGATCAACACGTCGCAACCGGGATATCCGTCACAACGACAGCCGCCGGATCGACCACGTACCCTTGAACACGTGCAACGCCAGATCGTCGACTACGCCCTGCAACGGCGGGCACGGCTGTCGCAGGTCCATTCGGGCCGGACCGCCGTGGCCGACGTGTGTGACGCGAGTCCGTATCTGCTGCGTGCGGCCAAATTCCACGGACGGCAGTCGTCGACGCTGTGCCCGATATGCCGAAAAGAGCAGGTCACGCTGGTGTCCTGGGTGTTCGGCGAAAAGCTGGGGCAGGTGTCGGGATCGGCCCGCACCAACGACGAGATCGCGCGTCTGGCCGCCACCGCCGAGGAGTTCTCCGTCCACGTGGTCGAGGTGTGCCGCACGTGTTCGTGGAACCATCTGGTCCAGTCGTACGTTGCGGGTTTGCCGCCGCGCTCCACGCGTACGCGGCGGGTGGCGAAGTAGTCGCCCTCGGGGCCGCCGATGGTGGGCCCGCTCATCCGACCGCGTGACGGGGATTATTGCCCGGACATACCTACGTGGTTCACAGTGGTGGGCAAGTTTTGACGACGGAGATGGACTGACTGTGAGTAGCGCTGAAGTGTTCGGTCGGATGGATCGGGAGGTGGGACGGTGAGCAGCACCCGCGGCACGTCGTCGTCCCCCCGTGGGAACGGCCGGACGACACCAACGCAGGCCGACGAATCCGCCCGCACCCGCCACAAGTGGCTCGCGTGGGGTTTCGGCATCCTGGGTGCCATCATCCCGGTGGCCATCCTGATCGGTGTCGTCGCGTTCGTGTTCACCTACGTCGGAGCATCGGTTCCGGCGCCCGGCGACATCAAGCAGAACCAGGTCGCGACGATCCTGATGTCCAACGGCAAGGAGTTGGCGCGGGTCGTGCCCCCGGAGGGCAACCGCACCGACGTCAAGATCAGCGACATCCCGCAGGCGATGCAGGACGCCGTGATCGCCGCCGAGGACCGCGAGTTCGAGTCCAACTCCGGCTTCTCCATCCGCGGCCTGTCACGTGCGGCGATCGGCCAGGTCACCGGT
>NZ_BAHC01000025.1 GCF_000298195.1 Gordonia rhizosphera NBRC 16068
GCCTCGGCGCCAGGCGGACAACGTGCTGGTCAGGGGCGTGGCGCCGCCGCCGGCGGTCGTCCATCGACCTGATTGGTACGTCCGTACACAACTGTGATCTGCGCCATGCTGGTCCCATCCTTTTGGACAGTGGGTCGGCCCCCTCGGTCAGTTCCGATCAGACGGCTACCTTCCTACCCTCGGTTGGGTGAGCGCTTCGGTATCCGCATCGGCTGCACCCGCGCCGGCCCGCCGGACGGTCCCCGTTGTTCGGCGCACGTTGTCAGTGCCGGCGGACTTCGAGGAGTGTGGGCGGTTCGCTTGGCGTGCCTGTCGAGACGGCACTGTCGAGATCCTGCACTCGCTCGATACGACGACGATCAGCGACTCGACGATGATCGACGGTCTGACTCCCCTGGTCCTGGGTGGCGTGCTGTGCGGGCAGGAGGCATTCGAGTCAGCTGCGGTGCAGGTCATCGAATCGACCGCCGGCACTGCCGACGCGGGGTGGGCGGCCTTCTACGACAACTCCGTCGTCGAACTGACCAGCGGGACGTCGCCGTTCGGCCCCGTCCACCGGCAAGCGCGGAGCCTGGTTCGGGGACACAGCGTCCTGGAGGTCGGGTGCTGCTTCGGTTTCCTCGCGCTCCAACTCGCCGAGGACGGTCACGCAGTCAGCGCGTGCGACATCACGGCCGGGGCGATCGACCATCTGACCAGGCAGGCGACCCGGCGCGGGACACCGGTCGATGCGGTTGTCGGCGACGCGACGCGCCTCCCGTTCGCCACCGACTCCGTGGACACCGTGACGCTCATCCACCTGCTCGAACACCTCGATGAGGAGGCCGCGATCCAGGCCATCCTCGAGGCGCTGCGGGTCGCGCGCGAACGCGTCGTCGTGGCCGTCCCGTTCGAGGACGAGCCCAGCGAGCACTACGGCCATCTGCTCCGGCTCACCGAGGCCGACCTACGGCGTTGGGCGGATCGGGTGGCGCACGCGGGGGCACGGACCTTCACCGATCACGGCGGATGGCTGGTCCTGAACCCGTAATGCGTGGACTGATCCGAGGATCTACCGGAACGCGGCCCGGGTCGGCCCTGAAGTCCACGCCCCAGCGGGGCGCGGATACGCCGACGTCGATGACCGCTCCGTGATGTGAGGTTTCAGGAGCCCTCGCGCCGCCCGACGCGCCCGACCCCTCAGATCAACCCTCTCTTGCTCGCGATGTAGACGGCGTCCGTCCTCTTCGAGACACCGAGCTTGCGGATGATGTTGCGGATGTGGAACTTCACCGTGGACTCGGAGATGTACAGCGTCTGCCCGATGCTCTTGTTGGACATACCGTCGGCCAGGAGCCGGAGCACTTCCCGCTCCCGTTCGGTGAGTGCCTCGGGACCGTCTCCCTCCCCGGACACCGTCCGCAGCACGATGGCCGCACTTCGCGGGTCGAATGCGCTGCCGCCACCCGACACCGACTGGATCGCACGGACCAATTCGGTCGTGTCGACGTCCTTCACGACATAGCCTCGGGCGCCCGCCTTGACCGCACGCACCACCAGGTCGTCGTCGAGGAAGGTGGTCAGCACCAAGGTCGCGACCCTCGGATGACGTGCCGCGATCTCGCCTATCAGCCGCAGTCCCTCGTATTCGGTGCCGGCGGTGAGTTTGAGGTCCACCACGACGACATCAGGTCGGCAGCGGGTCACCTCGGCGAGCGCCGCGTCGTACGAATCCGCCTCACCGACCACTGTGATCGACGATTCCCGATCCAGCAGCGACCGGATGCCCTCGCGTAGCAGGGCGTGGTCGTCGACGAGCATCGTGCGCACCGCGGTCACCTGCGGAGAAGTCATGTCACGCCTCCCGTTCCCGGCCAGTCGGCCGACCATCCGTGCGCACCGGGATCTCCACGGCGATGCGCACGCCTCCTTGCCGTGACCGGCGCACGCGGAGTACACCTCCGAGTTCCTCGGCCCGGGCCGCCATGTTCGCGAGCCCGCGGTGTCGCCCGGCGAGGTCGCCGAGCCGCGCCGCGCGCATGACCCGACGCATGTGTCCGGGATCGCCGCACCCGTCGTCATCCACGGTCAGCGCGACGCCGGAGTCGGTGTAGGTCAGGGTGATCCGCGCCGACGACGCGGCGGCATGCACCGCGGTGTTGAACAGCGCCTCACCGGCGATCCGCAGGACGGCGTGCTGCACGTCGTCCGGCAGGTCCCGGGCCCGACCCACGATGCGGACATCGGTGGCCAGGTCGGCGGGCATGTGCATCGAGCACAGACCTTCGAGAACCTCGCCGAGACCGAGTTCGCTGACCGTGGGCGACTGGTTGAGCGCATAGATCACCGACCGCAACTGATCGACCGCATCGCGGGTCAGCCGTCCGGCCACCTCGAGCCGTTCCGCCGTGCGCGGATCGGATTCCATGCGGCACACCTCGATCTGCATGCCGGCCGACAACACCGATTGGGTCACCGAGTCGTGCAGTTCCCGGGCGATACGCTCACGTTCCTCGACCACGAGTCGCTGACGCATCGCCGCCGACAGTTCCCGTTGTGTCCGTTCGAGTTCCAGATTGCGGGCAGCGAGATCGGCGGCATGTTCGGTGGCCTTGGCGAAGGCATCCTCGGCCCGTGCCAGTTGATGACGGGACTCCTCGAGCAGCGCAGCGTTCAGCAGCGCGACGACGGCCTGTCGCGCCAGGATCCGCATCACGACGAGGTCCGCCGAATCGACCACGGAGCACTCGGGGGTCCATGCGGACAGGCCGCCGACGACCCGTCCGTCGAGATGCAGCGGCACGTGCAGGTGGTGGTCGTCGACCACGGGACGCATCAGTTCGCCCATCTGGTTGCGCAGCAGGTCGTTGAGCCGGTTGAGGACCGTGTCGGGTAGATGGCTGGGTGTGCGGGCCGCCTGCACACCCTCGAACGCGTAGATGGTTCCGTCGCCGGTCATCATCAGATGACGAGGACCGGTGCGTTCGAGTTCCCCGTCGCACAGAGCGAAGACCACCCACTCCGCATCGAGGTGTTCCTGGGCGGCCCGTACCACAGACAGTACGAGATTCTCCGGTCCTTCCGCGGTCTGCACGAGCGCGCGCGAGATCCGGTCCAGTGCGCCGACGACGCGCGACAGGCGTTGCTCGACGCCGCGGTACTGGGCGTAGTGCGACCCCTTGACCGAGTGCAAGCCCAGCAGGGAATCGAGTTGCCCCCCACTTCGATCGTCGTCGGCGCCGGATGTATCGACGGTCCGCGCGATGTCGTCGTTCACCCCGGTGTCCATGGCTCAGAGTGCCTCGCCGTAGATCCGCTTCACCTCGGCGGCGGTGGGCTGACGCGGGTTGGTTCTCATACAGGCGTCGGCAAGCGCGTTGCCGGTGAGGATCTCGAGGTGCTCGCGTCGTACCCCGAGCCGCCCGAGAGACGGCGGCAATCCCACGCGTGCAGCCAGTTTCGCGATTTCGTCGGCGAGCCGGTCGGCGGTCGCATACGACGAACCCGCCTCCCCGATCCCGATCGCGCGGGCGAGTTCGACGTAGGGCTGGGGATCGGCCTCCGCGTTGTACCGGATGACATGTGGCAGCAGAACCGCGTTGATCGCGCCGTGCGGGGCGTCGACCAGTCCACCCACGGGATGGCTCATGGCATGCGTGGCACCCAGGATCGCGTTGGTGAAGGCCATCCCGGCTTCGAGTGCGGCGTAGGCCATGTCGAGTCCGGCGTCCGGATCGCCCGGATCGTCGACGAGCCGTTCGATGCTGCGCCAGGCGGTCGCGATGGCCGAGAGCGCCGAGATGTCGGTCAGCCGGCTGTGCGCGACAGAGGCGAAGGCCTCGATGCAATGTGTGATCGCATCCAGCCCCGACTGCGCGACGACCTCGTGGGGCTGGGTCGCGAGTAGTCGTGGGTCGATCACGGAGACATCGGGTACCAGGCCACGGCCGATGATCGTCACCTTGGTACCGCGGTCGAGATCGTTGACGATACAGAACTGCGAGACATCCGACCCGCTGCCGGCGGTGGTCGGCGCGGCGACCAGCGGAGGCAACGGACGCCGCGCCCGGTCGATCCCCTCGTACTGCAGGATGTGGCCGCCATTGGCGGCGAGGATCGCGACACCCTTGGCGGCGTCGATCACCGACCCACCCCCGAGCGCGACGATGCCCTCGCAGCGCGCCGCCTCGTAGTGTTCGAGCGCGGCCGAGATCTCCCCGGCACGCGGGTTCGGCGAGACCCCGGTGAACGAGGAGACATGCAGGTCGGCGGCGCGCAGCCGGTCGGCGAGTTCGGGATACCACGGCGTGCCCTGCAGCCGACGGTCCGAGACGATCATCAGTCTCTGCACGCCGAGGCCCACCGCCGCCCGCGGCACCTCGGCCAGGCAGCCGTGGCCGATGATGATCTCCGGGGTGTGGAACTTGGCGATGCGCACACCCTGCCGGATCATCGTGTCACCCGATTCGGTTCGCACGTCGCCTCACCTGTCGTCTGACCCGCCCCTGGACGCGATCCTACGCGGAGTGACCCCGGTCACGCGCCCGCCGTGTCAACGGAGACCTGTTCGAGTTCGGCCAGGTCGTGGACGACGTGCACACGATCGCAGAGCGCCGCGTAGGCGGGTAGGTCGCACGAGCCCAGACCCCACGAGTAACTCGGTTCGGGCGTGATCCAGATCGTCTCCCGCGCGCGCCGCGTGATCTCCTCGAAGGCCGCCAGATTGGGGTCACGACCGTTGTTGCGGCCGTCGCCGAGCACGATGACCGTCGTGCGGCGATTGACGGCACCGCCGTATTCCTCGAGGAACGTGGCCAACGCCTTCCCGTAGTCCGAATCCGCGTCGGTGTCGAGTACGCCGCCCGCCGGCAACCCCGATACCACCAGCGAAAGCGCTTCCTCCGCAGGATGTTCGGCGAACAGGTCGGTGATCTCGACGAGATCCGACACGAAGGCGAACGAGCGGACGTGGGCGACCATGCTCTGCAGTCCGTGCACCAGTTGCAGGGTGAACCGTGCGGCGGTACGGACCGACAACGACACGTCGGTGAGCACGAGCAGACTCGGCCGGTCGGTCACCTTGGCGACCGTGATCGGACGAAACGGCACCCCGTCGTAGCGGAGATTCGCCCGCATGGTGCGCGCGGCGTCGACGGTGCCGCGGGCCGCGAGCTTACGCCGGGCGCGCGGAGCCCCGTGCAGGCTGCGGATGAGACGTCGGACGGAATCCTCGAGGCTGGCCCGCTCGTGTTCGTGGATCGCGTCACGAACCGACGCCTTGACCTCCCGCTCCTCGATCGCGTGATCGGTGGCCATCAGCTGTTCGAGATGATCGCGGAGCTTCTCGGGAAGGCCGTCGAGCAGACCGGCCAGCGCCGATCGCAGCGCGGCGATCGCCTCCGCGTCGGGTTGCGGCCCGGACTCGGTATCACCCGCATCGAGCCAGTCCAGCAACGCCATCTCCTGCGCGACCGACAGTTCGACATCGAGTTCGGCCGAGTTTCCCGACACCAGCTCGCCCGGGCGACCAGGATTGTGCAGGCGCGACACCGTGAGCTGTACGCGGGCGGCCGCCTCGGAATTGGGCACCTCGTCGGCCGACAACACGATCTCGTCGGTCAGCGACGCCATGTCGAGCCGGTTGGCCTCCTGATGGAGGTTGTACTGCTCGGCAAGGTCCTCGGGGTCGAAATACCGACGGATGTCCGACGGCGGCCCGTGGCTGTGTCCCTGTTGCGGGGTGTTGCCGACCTCCTCGGACAGCGTGTACTCCTGCAGGTCACCGGTGTCGGAGAGGTCGTCGTGGGTATGCGAATGCCCATGTCCCCCATCGGATTCGATGACGGGACGCAGCGCGAAGAACTTGTCGAAGACCTCGTGGAAGGTCGCCTCGTCGCGGCGGTCCTTCACCAGGCACACCTCGAGCGCCGACCGCAGCAGCTCGCGATCGTCGAGAATCTCCGCGGTCGCCACCGCCGACATCGCGTCCATGGCCTCCGAGACACCGATGCGGATACCGTGCAGCCGTAGCAACCGGACGAACCGGTGCACCGCTCCTTCCATGGTTTCTCTCCCAGCTAGAACGGACGCTTGCCCTTGCCACCGCGCGCCTTGAACGACCGACTGCCCTGCGAGGCGCTCACCTGGCGGGTGCCGGCATCGCTCTTGGCCCCGGGCGACCCATAGTACTCGTCGCCGTGCCGGCCCGGTTCGTCCATCGCAGCCCGCTTCGCGGTGCCGCGGTGGTCCTTGCCGTGGTCGTGGTCATGATCGCCGTCGTGGCTGTGCTCGCCGTGCGAGTGAGGACCGTGGGAGTGGCTGTGCGAGTGACCGTAATCGTGTGAGTGAAGATGTTCGGGCACTTCGGCATTGGGGTCGACGAGTTTGGGGAGCGCGTCGAGTGCGCGGCTGAGGTCCCGGTCGTACTTGACGACGACGTTCGCGGTCTGCGAGAGCACCTCCGCGGTGAGGTCCTCGGCTCCGAGTACGGCAAGGGTCCGCGCCCAGTCGATCGCCTCGGAGATGCTTGGCGCCTTGCGCAGGTCGAGTTCCCTCAGCCCGCGGACGATCTCGACGAGCTTGGCCGCCAGGGTCTCCGACAGACCGGTGTTCTTCGACTTGATGATCTCGAGTTCGCGTGCCGCATCCGGATAATCCAGCGACAGGTGCAGACAGCGCCGCTTGAGCGCCGCCGAGAGATCCCGAGTGTTGTTCGAGGTCAACACGATCATCGGCTGATGCGTGGCCACGAAGGTGCCGATCTCGGGGACCGAGACCTGATATTCGGCAAGCAGTTCGAGCAACACGGCCTCGAGCGCCTCGTCGGCGCGGTCGACCTCGTCGACGAGCAGGACGACCGGTGTCTCGGACCGCACGGCCTCCAGCAGCGGGCGCGGCGCCAGGAACCGCTCGGAGAAGAAGACGCTTTCCTCGGCACCGATCCGGTCGACCGCCTCCGACAGCGTCGTGGCGTCGGCGACGACCTGGCTGATCTTCTCGCGCAGTACCTGTGTG
The DNA here is from genome assembly GCF_000298195.1 of Gordonia rhizosphera NBRC 16068. Taxonomy (GTDB): domain Bacteria; phylum Actinomycetota; class Actinomycetes; order Mycobacteriales; family Mycobacteriaceae; genus Gordonia; species Gordonia rhizosphera. Next base: position 6,994 of record NZ_BAHC01000025.1, read on the forward strand.
TACAGCAATTGCTTGCCGTAATCCCACTCGTAGAGCGCCGTGGTCTCGTCCTGGCCCTCGTAGCACTGCAACCGCAACAGTTCACGGCCGGTGACCTCGGCGAGGGTCTTGGCCAGCTGCGTCTTGCCGACACCGGCGGGGCCCTCCAACAGGATCGGCTTGCCAAGCCGGCTCTGCAGAAAGACCGTCGTCGCGAGTCGCTGATCGGCCAGATAGCCTGCGTCCGCGAACTTCTCGACGACATCGGCGACATCGGCGAACTGCACCGGACCGTCGTCGCCGTCGGCGTTGTCGGGATCGACGGCAAGGTGAAGGGACATCGACGTCTCCGATTCTCTGCGATGGGAATTCATCTGTTGACCTGACGTTGGGGAATGTGCAGCGGATGGCGGACCCGAGTCGGGGGCAGTGGGTCCGCCATCCGCTGCGCTCTCGTAGAGGTGGCTGCCGCTACGGGAGCAGTTCGTCCAGATCGCCGTTGACGCAGTGTTCGACGACCGGGCGAACGGTCTCAAAGGTGCACTCCTTGGGGTTGCCGGGGGTGCACGCATCACCGAGGACGTGGTTGGTGAGGGCGTCGATGGTGGCCGCGTCGGTGGTGATCTCCTTACGGTTCTCGTAGAACTTGGTCGGGCCCTCACCCAGCCGGTTCTTCGGGTAGGTGTCCTGCTTGACGTCGGCGAAACGCTCGACGATGCCCACGTCGCGGAGCAGCCGGATGGCCGCCTCGAGCGCCGCGTCGGCGGCCTGCACCTTGGTCATGCCGTGGGTGTCGACGCCCATGGCCTCGGCCATGTCGGCGAAGCGCTCGTACATCACCGGCATGTTGAACGCCCACACGCGGGGCAGCGCGATGGCGTTGTTCAGGCCGTGGTGGGTGTCGAAGAAGGCCGACACCGCGTGGCTGATCGAGTGGATGATGCCGAGACCACCGGAGTTGAACGCCTGCGCGGCGATGTACTGGGCGTACATCATGCCCTCGCGACCGGCCAGTTCGGTGGGATTCCAGGTGGCCTCACGCAGGTGGCGCGCGGTCATGCGGACGGCGTGCAGCGCGTTACCCATCGACGGCGGGAAGTTCAGCCGCGACACGTAGGGCTCGGAGGCGTGGGCGAGCACGTCGAAGCCGCACTGGGCGGTGTAGGCGACCGGGCAGTCGTAGTAGAGCACCGGGTCGTCGATGGCCAGCGTGGTCACCGCGGCGTCGTCGAACGCGACGTACTTGTGCGGCTTGTCGGGATCGGTGGTGGTGTCGGTGATGACATAGGCCCACGAGGTCTCCGACCCGGTGCCGGCGGTGGTTGACACCGCGATGTGCGGCGGGTTCTTCGGGTTCTCGCTCTTGTTGAAGCCCTCGAACTCGTTGACATTGCGGCCGTCGTGGGCCACCGAGACACGGGCACCCTTGCAGGCGTCGTGGGCCGAACCGCCGCCGATCGAGATGAACGAGTCGCACTGCTCGGAGTTGTACATCGCCACGGCGTCCATGACGTTGTAGTCCTTGGGGTTGGACTCGACCTTGTCGTAGACGACGACCTCGAGGCCGTGGTATTTGCACGACTCGACGATCTTGTGAACGGTGTCGCTGCCGCGCAGACCGGTGGTCATCACCAGCGTCTTCTTGAACCCGAGCTTGAGCGCCTCGGGTCCGATCATCTCATGGGCACCGGGGCCCATCATCGCCCGCGGGAACGGGTGGAACTCCTTGATCGGGAACGGTTTCAGTAGTTCGTCAACCTGCATGATGACCTGACCTCCTGCGCCCTTCTGGCGCATCTCAACGTCGGGAACCGAACACCGGCGACGTTACGCGCGTCACACTGTCGGCCAACAGGTCTCGACGGTCATACCGTCCGTTATGAGTCCAGCGCTAGCCGGTCGGGAGCCGACGACCTGTCCGTTCGGACAGGTCGGCCATCGCCGCGACGTCGAATCCCCAGGGCAGTTCGAGACGGTGCCGCGCCAGGGTCAGCGCGTCGGACAGGATGGCGAGGATCGGGCCGTCGGCGACCACGCGTCCGTCGTCGATGATGACCGCGCGGTCGCACAGCTGCGCGGCGTAGGGAAGGTCGTGGGTGACCACGAGCATGGTCGTGTCGAGCCCCAGCAGGGTGTCGGCGAGTTCGCGTCGCGCGACCGGATCGAGATTCGCCGACGGTTCGTCGAGAACCAGAATGTCTGGGCGACAAGCCAATACGGTGGCCAAAGCGCCGCGCCTTCGTTGCCCGCCGGACAGATGATGGGGGCTGCGACGGGCGTGATCGGTCATGCCGACGACCGCGAGGGCATCATCGACCCGCCGCGAGAGTTCTTCTCCCGCGACGCCGAAGTTCGCCGGGCCGAAGGCCACGTCCTCGGCCAGCGTCGGCATGAACAACTGGTCGTCGGGGTCCTGGAACACCAGACCCACCTGCCGTCGGACGTCGCGCAGTGTCTTGCGGCCCACCGGTGTGCCGTTGATGCGGACCTGTCCGGACGTGGGCAGCAGTACACCGTTGAGGTGCAACATCAGGGTCGTCTTGCCGGCGCCGTTCGGTCCGAGCAGTGCCACGCGCTCCCCCGGGCGGACCGTCAGGTCGACGCCGTCGAGGGCGACGTGCCCATCCGGGTAGGCGTATCTCAGGGCGCTTGCCTCGATCGCGAAACCGTCGGTGTCCATCCCGGCCGTCACTCCCGTCCCACCTGCCTGGTGTCAATCATCGATTACCTTGTCCCCCAGGCGATCACCGCGACCACGACCGCCATCACCGCAGGCATCACCACGATGATCCACAGTCGGGTGGTGGCCCGGGGCGCTGTCGCGACACCGAGCATCTCCGGTATCGACCCGGTGAAGCCGCGCGACATCATCGCGAGATGCACCCGCTCACCGCGCTCGTAGGAGCGCAGAAAGACCGCTCCCACCCCCTTGGCCACGGCACCCGCCTGATGTGCCATGCGTGGGGAATCCCCGCGCGCGAGTCGGGCGATGTGCATGCGCCGGATCTCGGCCGAGAGCAGATCGGTGTACCGCAGCATCATGACGATCACCGGGGTCACCGTCGAGGGCACCCCCAGGCGTGTCAGTGCGAGCGGCAGTGCCCGTGCCGGGGTCGTCGCGGCAAAGGTCAACGAGGCCGCGACACCGAGCGTGCCCTTGATGATGATCCCCCAGGCCGCGTACAGGCCCGCGACCGACAGCGACAACCCGGCCACCTCCACGCGGTCGCCACCCTCGGCGAACGGCAGCAGGACGGCGAGGACGACGAACGGCACCTCGATCAGCATGCGCGGCGCGATCCAGCCGATCGGAATGTGTCCCAGGGCCCACACCGCGACCAGGATCGCGGCGAAGACCGCGTACGGCCAGAACATCTCGCGCGGTGTGGCAACCACGGCGAAGACGAAGACGACCAGGCACACCAGTTTGACTTCTGCCGGAGCCCGATGGACCGCCGACTCCCCGGCCCGGTAGAGCGGATGCGCATGCCCGGCGCCCATGACGTCAGCGGCCGCCGTCGGTGCCGGAACCCGCACTTCGCGAGCGACGGGAGGCGATGAGCCAGAACAATCCGCCGGCGACGGCGAGGGTGACGAGCACCCCGATCACGCCGGCGATCCCGTTGGTCAGGCCGATGCCGCGCACCGAGTAGCCGGCCAGCGGCGACGACGCCATCGCGTGGTCTGTCGCATGCTGGGCGATGCAGTTGCCGGTGAGCTCCTCGACGCCGTCGACCGTGGCGGTCTGGCAGCCGCGTAGCGTGGCCGAGTCCAGACCGTCGGGGGACGAACTCGCCGCGTAGGACACGATTCCGGCGATGAGCAGGGCCGCGAGCGCAAACAACGCGAGGAAGGTGCGTCGGCGCAACCGGGGCCGGGTGTTGGTCGTCGTCATGCCACAGCTCCGATCGGGTCGGTGGCGTACGAGGTACGGGACCGCAACAGATAGACGAGGTCGGGCCGCGCCCGGACCACCGCCATCACCGTGACGGCCGTGATGAGTCCCTCGCCGACTCCGATGAGCGTGTGGGTCCCCCACATGTAGCCGGCCACGGTGGTCAGCGACGCCTGCGCCGCGCCGCCCAGACCGTACTCGACGACGAAGCCGGTGGCCGCGGCGACCGTCCCGCACAGTGCCGCAACGAATGCCACGACGCCCAGCCGACGCACCGACGTCCCCCGACCGAGCAGCCGGTGGCCGGCCAGTGCCACGAGGTAGCCGACGAAGGTCGACACCAGTGCCATGTTGGTGATGTTGGCACCCAGCGCGGTCACACCGCCGTCGGCGAACATCAGGGACTGCACGATCAGCACGATCGCGATGCAGAGCGCACCGGTGAACGGCCCGACCAGGATGGCCGCCAATGCGCCGCCGAGCAGATGCCCGCTGACGCCGGGCAGGATCGGAAAGTTGATCATCTGAACGGCGAAGATGAACGCCGCGACAAGACCGGCCATCGGCACGGTTTTCTCGTCGAGGTCGGTGCGGGCGCGCCACACGCAGACCGCAAGTCCGGCAAAGGCGACCAGGCCGAAGAGCAGAGACACCGGTGCGTCGATGATGCCGTCGCTCATGTGCATGGCGACCGCCGTCGTCGCGGCGTCGGGAACGGTGAGGGGCATGTTCGAACGGTAGGACCGCCACCATCATCTGTCCACATATTCAGATGTTTAAGTGAACAGACTGTCCATTGGGACAGGTCGTCGGCTGCACCTACGAGTGACCCGCACCCATCCAGTGCAGCAGATCGTGCACGGTGTCGTCGTCGAGGCGATAGCTCACCGACCGCCCGACCCGGGTCGAAGTGACCCAGCCCTGGTGCCTTAAGACCCGAAGAGCCTGGGAGACAGCGGTTTCGGTACGGCCCACGGCCGCGGCGAGATCGCCGACGATGATTCCCGGATGTCGGTGCAGCACCAGCAGGATCTCGAGGCGATGAGGGTCGGAGAGCAGGTCGAAGCGGGTTGCCCACTCGGCGACATCGACATCGGGCCGATCGTGCCCACCGGTTGCCGCCCCAGGGTGCGCGCCGGGTTGTGTGTGCTCGGCCATCTGCGTCAGCCGACCCGTTCGATCTCACCGCCGAGGCTACGGAGGTTCTCGACGAAATGCGGGTACCCACGGTCGATGTGTTCGACATCGTGCACCTCGGTGACACCGTCGGCCACCAGGCCCGCGAGCACCAATCCGGCCCCCGCACGGATATCGGAGCACCACACCGGTGCACTCGACAGGCGTTCGATGCCACGCACGACCGCATGATGCCCGTCGGTGCGGGCGTCGGCACCGAGTCGCACCATCTCCTCGACGAAGCGGAACCGGGCCTCGAAGACGTTCTCGGTGATCACCGACATTCCGTCGGCGATCGCCGCCATGCCGATCGCCATCGGCTGCAGGTCGGTCGGGAACCCCGGAAACGGCAGTGTCGAGACGTTGACCGCCGACGGCCGCCGGTCCTGGCGGACCCGGAATCCGTTGTCGAAACGGTCCACCTGCGCGCCCGCGTCGCCGAGTTTGTTGAGCACGAGTTGCAGGTGGGCCGGTTCGACGCCCCGCACCGTGACGTCGCCGCGGGTCATCGCGGCGGCGATCCCCCAGGTGGCCCCGACGATCCGGTCACCGACCACCCGGTGGGTGGCGGGATGCAAGCGGTCCACTCCGGTCACCGTCAAGGTCGACGTACCGGCCCCGTCGATCTGCGCGCCCATCTGCTGGAGCATCACGCACAGGTCCACGATCTCGGGTTCGCGGGCCGCGTTGTCGATCGTCGTGACCCCCTCGGCGAGTACCGCGGCCATCAGGATGTTCTCGGTGGCACCGACCGACGGGAACTCGAGGGCCACCGGCGCACCGGTCAACGCGTCCGCCTCGGCCACGACGCAGCCGTGTTCGATCGAGCTGTGGGCACCCAGCGCCCGGAGACCGGCCTGGTGCATGTCGAGCGGCCGGGAACCGATCGCGTCGCCGCCCGGCAGCGCGACCACCGCGCGATGGCAGCGCGCCATCAGCGGGCCGAGTACACATACCGAGGCGCGGAACTGTTTCACCGCGTCGAAATCGGCGTGGAACTTCGGTTCGGCCGGCGACTCGATGACCACGGTGTCCCCGTCGATCGCCACCACCGCACCCAGCCCACGCAGCACGTCCGCCATCAGCGGCACGTCCGCGATCTCCGGGGAGTTCGTCAGCGTGGTGGCGCCCTCGGCCAACAGCGCCGCAGCCATCAGCTTCAGCACGCTGTTCTTGGCACCACCCACCGAGACCTCGCCGGACAGGCGGGCTCCCCCGGAGACCATGAAACGATCACTCACGCTGACACCTTAGCGGTCGCCCGTCCCCGAGCGCCGTGACTCACGCCTCGCGGGCGGCGCCTGAAGGCGGGTTCGATCCCCGCCCGGGATCCACTTCACATCACCGGTCCCCAGCGGCGGTCGGTTGGCCACTCGGGACAGGATGAACAACAGGTCCGACAAGCGGTTCAGGTAGCGGGCCGGCAGTACGTTGGTGTCGTCCGGATGCGCCTGCGCCGCGGCCCACGCCGACCGTTCCGCCCGTCGGGTGACAGTCCGCGCGTGGTGCAGCAACGCGCTGAGCCGGCTACCGCCGGGCAGGATGAACGAATCGAGTGCGGGCAGCCCCTCACCGAAATGGTCACACCATGCCTCGAGGGCGTCGATGTAGTCCTGTTCGATCCGCAGCGGCGCGAACTCCGGATTCTCCACGACCGGGGTGGCCAGGTCGGCGCCGGCGTCGAACAGATCGTTCTGCACGGTTGTCAGCACCTCGACGATCTCGGCGGGGACGTCGCCGCCGAGCGCCAACGCCATCCCGATGACCGCATTCGCCTCGTCGCAGTCCGCGTACGCCGCGACCCGCAGGTCGGTCTTCGCCACCCGGGAGAAATCGCTGAGACCCGTGGTCCCATCGTCACCGGTCCGTGTGTAGATCCGTGTCAGGTGTACCGCCATGGGGACGAATCTACTGCGCACCTCCGGCGGCCCGGGCACCGCTCCCGGTCATGCGGTCCGGCGCCGCTGCGATCGCTGCGACCGTCGTGACTGACGCGACTCCAACCACGACTGAAAAGCGGTGTCCGCACCGGGCGCCATGGCCAACTCGTACGAGTGCCCGCCGCCGTCGGCATCGGGTTCGAGCTCGACGATGATCATGCCGTGCAGGATGTCGGCTTCGGACCCCTCGGGTCGCCGACGTCCGATGATCTCGATGGACTGCCGGGAGAACGTGAGTGTGGGTCCCGGCCGCAGCGAACTCAACCGGAAGTACCGAAGAGCGTTGTCGCCGTAGTGGATGGTGCCGTGGCGCCAGCCTTCGTCGGCGCCGGCCGGAAGCCTGCGCAAAAGCACCGGGGTGCCCGCGCTGCGCAACTGGCCCAATCGGTAGGCCAGCAGGGCACAGACCACCACCGCCACGGCGAGCAGCGCCCCCAGCACGACCACGAGCAACGACACCGGCGCACACCTCCCGCGAACGGCCACGCGGCGGGCTGATGACAATGGTGCGCGACAGTTCCGACACCAGCATGCCAGACATACGGTAGCGGCCGGTCATCGCTCCTGCGATGACCGGCCGCTACCGGGAGCTCTCTGGCTACTTGCCCGCGTGTTCGGCAGCCACCAGCCGCGAATGCGCGCGGTTGTACTCGTCGCTACCGGGGTCGGCGACCTCCATGGCCGCCTTCTCGGCGGTCGGGTCGATACCCTCCGCCCACTGTGCCGCCTCGGCGAGCACGGTCACCGACTCACCGGTCACCGACAGGAACCCGCCCTGCACCGCGGCAGAACGCCGCGTGCCGTCTTCGGCCACGATCACCACGAAGCCGCCGGGGACGAGCTGACCCAGCAGGGGCTCGTGGTTCGCGAGGACACCGAGCTCGCCGACCGTGGTCTGCGCGATGACAAAGGTCGCCATACCCGAGTACAGCTCCTCGTCGGCCGCGACGACCTCGACGTGAAAGGTCTTCTCTGCCATGGCGATCCGCTACTTTCCGGCGATCTTGGCGGCCGCGGCCTCCACGTCGTCGAGGCCACCGCAGCTGTTGAACGCCTGCTCGGGCAGGTGATCGAACTCACCCTTGCAGACCCGGTCGAACGCCTCGATGGTGTCGGCGAGCGGCACCACCGATCCCGGCTGACCGGTGAACTTCTCGGCGACGAGGAAGTTCTGGCCGAGGAACTTCTGGATGCGACGAGCGCGCTGCACCGTCACCTTGTCCTCTTCGGAGAGCTCGTCCATACCGAGGATGGCGATGATGTCCTGCAGTTCCTTGTACTTCTGCAGGATTCGCTTGACCTCGTTGGCAACCCGGAAGTGCTCGTCGCCGACGATCGAGGCCTCGAGGATACGTGAGGTCGAGGTCAGCGGGTCCACCGCCGGGTAGATGCCGAGCTGCGAGATCGGACGCGAGAGCTCGGTGGTCGCATCGAGGTGGGCGAAGGTCGTCGCGGGGGCCGGGTCGGTGTAGTCGTCGGCGGGCACGTAGATCGCCTGCAGCGAGGTGATCGAACGTCCCTTGGTCGACGTGATCCGCTCCTGCAGCTCACCCATCTCGTCGGCCAGGGTCGGCTGGTAGCCCACCGCGGACGGCATACGGCCGAGTAGGGTGGAGACCTCCGAGCCGGCCTGGGTGAACCGGAAGATGTTGTCGATGAACAGCAGCACGTCCTGGTGCTGCACATCGCGGAAGTACTCCGCCATGGTCAGCGCCGACAGGGCCACGCGCATACGCGTGCCCGGCGGCTCGTCCATCTGACCGAAGACGAGGGCGGTGTCCTGCAGGACGCCCATCTCCTCCATCTCGAGGTGCAGGTCGGTGCCCTCACGGGTGCGCTCACCGACGCCGGCGAACACCGACGTACCGGAGAACTCGCGGGCGATACGGGTGATCATCTCCTGGATGAGCACCGTCTTGCCCACACCGGCGCCACCGAACAGGCCGATCTTGCCACCCTTGACGTACGGGGTCAGCAGGTCGATGACCTTGATGCCGGTCTCGAGGATCTCGGTCTTGCCCTCGAGCTCGTCGAAGGGCGGCGGCTTGCGGTGGATACTCCACTGCTCGCCGTCACGGCCGGTCCCGGGAGCGTCGAGGCAGTCGCCGAGGGCGTTGAACACGTGCCCCTTGACGACGTCACCGACGGGCACCGAGATCGGGCGGCCGGTGTCGACGACGGTCTCGCCACGGACCAGGCCGTCGGTCGGCTGCATGGAGATGGTGCGCACCAGGTTGTCACCGAGGTGCTGCGCGACCTCCAGGGTCAGGGTCTTGGCCACGGCCGCGAGGCTTATCTCCGCGTGCAGGGCGTTGAACAGGTCTGGGATGGAGCCGCGCGGGAACTCGACGTCCACCACGGGCCCGATGATCCGGACGACACGGCCGTGCGTCGACCCGGTCTCGCCGGGCGCACTCTGTGTTGCTGCTGCAGTCATTGTGCTTGGGTCACTTCCTCTTTCGGGTCGATAGGTCAGTTGGCCAGGGCGCTCGAACCGCCGACGATCTCGCTGATCTCCTGGGTGATCTGCGCCTGGCGGAGCTGGTTGGCCTCACGCGACAGCGTCTTGGACAGTTCCTCGGCGTTGTCGGTTGCCGCCTTCATAGCGGTCCGACGCGCCGCGGACTCCGAGGCCGCGGAATCGAGAAGCGCTGCGTACACGCGGGTCGCCAGGTACTTCGGCAACAACGCATCGAGGAGCGCTTCGGCACCCGGCTCGAACGAGTAGTTCCGCGAAGGCTTGTGGATCTCGGCCTCCATCGGGTCGTCGTGCTGCGTGACGACGAGCGGCGCGATCCGGCGGACCTCGGGCTCCTGCGTCAGCATGGTGACGAACTTCGTGTACACCAGGTGAATCTCGTCGAGACCCTCGAGAGCTCCGTCGCCCTCCGGCAACTCGACCTGCTCACCCGACCCGGCCAGGAACAGATCGACCAGGAAGTTGGTCGCCATGCTGGCGTCGGAGTAGTCCGGGGCCTGGGAGAACCCGGTCCATGAATCCGCGATCTGCGTGCTGCGGAAGCTGAAGTACCCGACACCCTTCTGCCCCATGACGAACAGCACCGGCTGTTTGCCCTCCTCGCGGAGCAGCGCCATGAGCTCGCGGGTGGCACGCAGCACGTTCGAGTTGTAGCCGCCGCACATCCCGCGGTCGCTGGTGACCACCAGGATGCCGGCCCGACGCGGCGTCTCGCGTTCCACCAGCAGTGGATGATCCAGCGATCCGGAGTTGCTCGCGAGTTCGGAGAGGACCTCGGTCATCTCGTGCGCATACGGCTTGGCCGCGGCGACGCGCGCCTGCGCGCGAGTGATCCGCGAGGTCGCGATCAGCTCCTGCGCCTTGGTGATCTTCTTCGTCGACTGCACCGACCGGATGCGCGAGCGCAGTTCACGAATGCTGGCCATCAGCCATCACCCCTTTCCTGAAGAGAACTGCCCGGCGAGACGATCACTTGCGGACCGTGATCTGCTCGTGCTCGACGTTCTCCGAGTCCATCGCCTTGGCCTCGGCCTCGTTGACGACGCGCTTGCCATCGTGGGTGAGGTAGCTGTTCTTGAACTTGTTGGTCTCGGCGATCAGCGCCTCCGCGTGATCGTCGGTGAGCACCGCGCCGCCGGCGATCGAGTCGTAGACACCCTTCGCCTGGTGGTGCAGGTGGCTGAGCAGCTGCGTCTCGAAGTTGCGGACGTCGTCGACGGGCACCGAGTCGTACAGACCCTCACCGCAGAGGTAGATCGACACGATCTCATCCTCCACCGAGAACGGTGAGTACTGGTCCTGCTTGAGCATCTCCACCCAGCGGGCGCCACGCTCGAGCTGGGCCTTGGAGGCGTCGTCGAGGTCGGAGGCGAAGGCCGAGAAGGCCTCGAGCTCACGGAACTGGGCGAGTTCCAGACGCAGCGAGCCGGACACCTTCTTCAGACCCTTGGTCTGTGCGGCACCACCGACGCGGGACACCGAGGTACCGACGTTGATCGCCGGACGGACACCCTTGTTGAAGAGGTCGGACTCGAGGAACACCTGGCCGTCGGTGATCGAGATGACGTTGGTCGGGATGAACGCCGAGACGTCGTTGGCCTTGGTCTCGATGATCGGCAGACCCGTCATCGACCCACCGCCCATCGCATCGGAGAGCTTCGCGCAACGCTCCAGCAGACGAGAGTGCAAGTAGAAGACGTCACCCGGGTAGGCCTCGCGGCCCGGCGGACGACGCAGCAGCAGCGAGATGGCGCGGTAGGCCTCGGCCTGCTTGGTCAGGTCGTCGAACACGATCAGCACGTGCTTGCCCTGGTACATCCAGTGCTGGCCGATGGCCGAACCGGTGTAGGGCGCGAGCCACTTGAAGCCCGCCGAGTCCGACGCCGGGGCGGCGACGATGGTGGTGTACTCCATCGCGCCGGCCTCTTCGAGGGCGGTCTTGACGCCGGCGATGGTCGAACCCTTCTGGCCGATCGCGACATAGATGCAGCGGACCTGCTTGGCGGGGTCGCCCGAGTCCCAGTTGGCCTTCTGGTTCAGGATGGCGTCGATGCAGACAGCGGTCTTGCCGGTCTTGCGGTCGCCGATGACCAGCTGGCGCTGGCCGCGGCCGATCGCGGTCATCGCGTCGATGGCCTTGATACCGGTGGCCAGCGACTCTTCGACCGGCTGACGCTCGAGCACGGTGGCGGCCTGGAGCTCGAGCACACGCTGCTCTTCGGCCTGGATGTCACCGAGCCCGTCGATGGGGGCACCCAGCGGGTCGACGACACGGCCGAGGAACTTGTCGCCCACCGGAACCGAGAGGACCTCGCCGGTACGGCTGACCTGCTGACCCTCTTCCAGCGACTCGAAGTCACCGAGGATGACGGCACCGATCTCGTCCTCGTCGAGGTTCAGGGCCACGCCGAGGACACCGTTCTCGAACTGCAGCAACTCGTTGGCCATCGCACCGGGCAGGCCGCTGACGTGAGCGATGCCGTCCGATGTGTCGGTGATGATGCCCACCTCGTCACGGGAGGCCTCGGCTTCGAACGACGAGACATACTGCTCGATCGCTCCCTTAATCTCTTCTGGTGAGATCGTCAACTCCGCCATGGGTACTCGTCTTTCTTGATCAGTCCGGCTGGTTTGGTTTGTTCGCGGGATGGATGGTGGCTGGTCGGTTGCTCGCGGTCAGCGGGGAAGGCTCTCGGCCGCCTTCGCCAATCGGGTCGCGACGTCGGCCTCGATGAGCTCGTCGCCGACCCCGATGCGCAGACCACCGAGGATCTGCGGGTCGATCTCGGTCTGCACCGAGATCGTCCGGCCGTAGATCGTTCCCAGGACGGTCGAGAGCCGCGCCTTCTGCGCATCCGTCAGCCCTGTTGGGGAGACCACGTGGGCCACCACCTCGCCGCGACGCGCAGCGGCGAGCTGTGCGAGACGGTCTACGGCGACCTCGGACGGCTGGCCGTGCAGCAGCCGAATCTGGTGGGACAGCAGGTACCAGGTGTGCGGGTGTACCTGATCACCGACGAGGGACCGCAGCATCTCAACGCGCCTGTCCGCATCGCGGGTGTGATCCGAGAGCAGCGACGCCAGCTCGGGGTTCGCATCGAGCACCCGACCGACGCGGAAGAGCTCGTCCTCGACCCTCTCGATCGAACCGTCGCGCTCTGCGGCGGTCAGGACGATCATCGCTGCCTGCCGACGAAGGCCGGTGATGTAATCGGCGGTCGACGACCAGCGACCATTGCTGGCCGAGATCAGCACGGTCAGCACCAACGGCGAGACCTTGCCCTCGAACAGCCTCCGCACCAGATTCTCCTTGGCGGCAGGCCCTTCGGATACCTCGGACATCTTCTTACGGAGCACCGGCTGGCGGTGCAGGAACTCCAGGACATTCACGAGCTCGTCGGCGGCGTTGGTCAGCGTCGGGCCGTCGAGACCGGCAGCAGCCTCGTCGAATACCTTCGCCGTCTGGCGCGCCGACTCGCGGCTGCCGGCACGCATCGAATGCAGTCCGAGGAGTTCGACGTTGCCGGGCACCGACTGTGAGGAATCGACCGACATCGCCTCGAGTTCGTCGATGACGCGGTCGATACTCCGCGACCGCGCATCCGGGTCGGTCAGATGCGACCGAACGAGGTCGCCCGCACCGTCGACCGCGGAGAGCCCCAGCTCCGAGCGGAGCTGACGGACCATGTTGGACCGGGCCAGTTCCCCTTGGGCCGCGCCATGTGCGTGGATTCGCTGAACCTCCGCGTCTGCCTGTGCAGCGATGTCCTCGGTGATGCCCTTGGCGTCCTGGAGCGCTCCGTTGTGCAGTTCCTCCGCCTCACTCCTGGCCTGGGCGAGAGCGCGGTCGTGCGCCGCCTGGGCGTCGACGACGCGTGACTTGGCAGCCGCGGAATCGGTGATCTGGCGACCGATGACGTCCTGTTGGTTGACCACCGCCCGCTTGAGCGGCGGCAGCACGAACCGCCAGAACAAGAAGGCGATGACGGCAAAGCCGATGAGCTGTCCGATGAAAAGGTCCATTGTCTTTAGTTCACCGTCTCCGTCTGCTCGGTCTTTGGAGCCTTGACCTCGTATCCCAGCACGCGCCCGGCCAGCGTCTCCGCCAGTCGGTCGACGTCGTGGCGCGCAGTCTCGAGCGCGTCGTCCGCCTCGACCTTGAGCGCCTTGGCGGTCTCCGCGAGTGCACTGTCCGACTCCGCGGTGGCCTGACGCTTCGCCTCGGACAACTTCTCGTTGGCCTGGGCTCGTGCGTCGTCCCGAATACCGGTCGCATCCCCACGGGCTTCCTTCATCGCGGCCCGGTACTCGGTGTCGGCGCTTTCATAGCTCGCCTCAGCCGCCCGATTGTCCTGCACAGTCTGCGAAACCCGCGCATCACGCTCGTCGAGCACCTTCAAGATCGGCGGAACGACCATTGTGCGGATGACGACGAGCACGATCACGAAGATCAACAGACACGCGAAGAACGTGGCGTTGGGGATGAGGAAGTTCTCTGCGGCGAGATTCATTGTTCGTTGGTTCCCTTAGTGATCCTTGCGAATCCGTTCAGCGGCCGAGATCAGGAGGTCTGGCCGGAGATCGGGGTGGCGAACACGAACAGCGCCATGAACGCCAAGTTGATGAAGTACGCAGCCTCGACCAGACCGACGGTGATGAAGAACGGGGTGAAGAGGCGACCCTGAGCCTCCGGCTGACGAGCGATACCAGCGATCAGCTGAGAACCGGCGATACCGTCACCGATACCGGCACCGATCGCGCCGCCGCCCATGATGAGGCCGCCGCCGATCAACGCGCCCAGACCAATCAGATTGGGATCCATTGAGAACTTTCCTTTCGGGTGGGTACTGGCAACCGCGTTGCCAGGTCTTAGGGTCCGACCGGCGGCGCCGGTCAGGTCGAACTAGTGGTGCTCGTCCTCCAGCTCCATCGACTGGCTGAAGTAGAGGATGGTCAGAAGGGCGAAGATGAACGCCTGGATCAGACCGACGAAGAGGTCGAACGACTTCCAGATGGCGTTCGGCGCCCAGAGAATCCACGCCGGGAACAGGGCTATCAGCGCGACCATGATGCCGCCGGCGAACATGTTGCCGAAAAGTCGGAGGGACAGCGAGACCGGCTTGGCGATCTCCTCGATGATGTTGATCGGCGCCAGGAAGGCGACATGTCCCTTGACGGTCTGCTTGAGGTGACGCAGTGGGCCTCGACGTTGCATGCCGGCCACCTGGTACCAGACGAAGACGAACAGTGCGAGCGCGTAGACGAAGTTGACGTCGGAGGCCGCAACCTTCAAGGCCTCACTGGAAATGCCTTCCTCATTGGCGTACTGCACCGGCAGGACCGAGAACCAGTTCGCGATGAGGATGTAGGTGAACAGCGTGACGGCCAGTGGCAGAACGAATCCCGCGATCTTCATGCCGATCGCACCCTCGATCTGACCGCGCATCTGGACGGTCAGCACCTCGAAGTACAGCTGTACCGAGTTGGGTTTGCCGGAAGTGATCTTCCACCGCACGAAGAACGCGAGGGCGATCACGATGAGGGCGGCGAGACCACTGGCGATGATCGTGTCCAGGTTCCAGGTCATGCCGAGCCATTCCACCTCTTGGTGGTGGCCGACCTCGATCTGCGCCTCGGCCAGATAAGACGTTGCGGTCATAGCTGCTTACGAAGTCCTTTCATCACCGGAATCACCGTGTTGAGAACCAGGATCACCTGGCCGATGGCGAGTCCGAACATCGCGCCCAGCCCGTCGGGCCGGACCAGGAACGCCGCCAGGAGCGCGAGGACGGTGATGGCCCCGAGCCGGAATGCGGAATTGACGGCCAGCGCTTGCTTGCGCGGGTGCTCCTGCGCGGCCACGACCTCGACGGCACGCCGCACCAGGATCGCGTTGACGAAGATCGCCACGGTCCCGACGAGGAAGAAGACCGCGAACCACACGTGGCCGATGGCGATACAGAGTCCGAAGACACCGGCGCACACGATCGCGGCGATGATGCCGGGTCGTCGAAGGCCCGTCGGGGCCGCAGGATAATAGGAAGTCGAGTCCGGGGCAGATGTCGTCATGCGCCTCTCCTCAACTGATACCCGTCGCCGCTGCGCAGCGAACACCGAGCGTGCGATCGGCGACGAGAGTCACCGGGCGTAAGCTCGCGGTTTTCTGTGACACTACCAACACTCTCCGACGCGCCAACCGGGGGGTTGCGCGCCGTGTGGTCGGAAGAGCGTCGATGCGGTGCGCGACTGGCCCGCCGCTTATCCGGAGAAACCGTGGTCACGCCTGCGTCGACCTACTACGCAAGATAGTACACGGCTTTTTACCAATGCGTTACTTGGGCAGCGGCGGCACGGACTGCCCCCGACCCGGGGTCGTGGAATCGGTCCGATCCGGCCGGTCGGCGCGGCCCCGCGTCTGCCACTCCGCGATCTGCCGGGCCAGCCGTGGCGCCATCGTGACCAGCAGCGCCACGATCAGGCCCGCACCGAACATCGGCGCAACCACCGAGACACCGAAGAGGGTACTGGCCGCCGCGGAGAAGGCGAGCACACCGACCCACAGGTAGATGATCAGCGCGACCCGACGCTGCGAATGACCGAGTTCCAGCAGCCGATGGTGTAGATGCATCTTGTCCGGCGTGTGGAAGCCCACACCGGCCCGGGTCCTTCGGATCACGGCCATCAACATGTCGAGCATCGGGACGAACACCACGGCCGCCACCAGGATCAGCGGCGAGAGCAGGGTGAACACATCCGCCGGACCGTAGGCGTTGATCGCGATGCGGCCTGACGCACTCGTCGAGGCCGCCGCCAACATCAGCCCGATGAGCATGGCACCGGAGTCGCCCATGAAGATGCGCGCCGGCGAGAAATTGTGCGGCAGGAAGCCGAGGCATGCGCCGGCGAGCGCGGTGGAGATCAACGCGGGCGGGTAATAGCTGACGTCGCCGCCCTGATCGTGCAGCAGTCCCAGCGAGAACATGCAGATCGCGGACGCGGCGATCAGACCCAGGCCCGCAGCGAGCCCGTCGAGTCCGTCGACGAAGTTGACCGCGTTGATGGTCGCCACCGTGACCGCGACCGTCAGCAGCCCGGCCTGCAGCGGGTCGAGCACGACGGTGCCGATGTCGGCGAACGGGACATACAGCAGATACCAGCTGACCCCCATGATCACCAGCACCCCGGCCGCGGTGAGTTGTCCGACGAACTTCGTCAGGGCGTCGAGCCCCCACCGGTCGTCGACAATGCCGACCACCACGATCACCGTCCCGGCCACGATCACCGCGCTCATGTCGCTGGTGTAGGCGAAACCACGGGTCAGGGCCGGCAGATTGGCCGCCAGTGCGATCGCCGACACCACTCCCGCGAACATCCCGAGCCCGCCGAGGCGCGGCGTCGGGATGACATGCACGTCGCGGGACCGAGGCACCGCCACCGCGCCGACACGGATGGCGAAGACCCGGACCAGCGAGGTCAGCAGATAGGTGACGGCCGCGGCGGTCAGCCCGACGAGGGCCAGCTCACGCAATGGCACGCCCGCCCCACCGCTGCCGGCCACCGACAGGGCGACCAACGGGGATCCGGGGTCTCCGGCGGCGAGGCCGGGGATGCCGGTGGCGGGATCGAACACCAGCACAACGCTACCCGTCGAGCGTCTCCGCGATTTCGGCGCGGATCCCGGCGTGTTGCGGGCCACCGACAGGATCGTGCAGCGCACGCACGATCCACTCGGAGAGTCGGTGCGCATCCCGCGCGTCGAGTCCGTCGACGACCGCCGCAGACGTCCCGACGCGGAACGCCGAACCAGAGGTCACCGGCTCGGGGTCGAAGGGCAGTACCGCCTTGTCGACCACGATCCCGGCCGCGCCGAGCCGGCGTTGCGCCTCGATTCCGGTCAGACCGAAACCGGTCACGTCGATGACCGCGAGATGGGTGTCGGTGCCCCCGCTGACGATCCGCAGTCCACGCTCGACGAGTTCGGCACACAACTGTTCGGCGAGCGCCACGGCCATCGCCGCATACGCCGCGAACTCGACGGTGCCCGACTCACGCATGCAGACGGCCTTGGCCGCGATCGACGCCATCGCCGGGCCACCCTGCACGAACGGGTGCACCGCCTTCTGCAGGACCGCACGGTGCGCGGGCCGGGCGAGGATCATCCCGCCGCGCGGTCCCCGCAGCACCTTGTGGGTCGCCACGGTGACCGCATCCGCGAAGGGCACCGGCGACGGTGCCACTCCCCCGGCCACGAGACCCGCGACATGGGCGGCATCCACCCACAACACCGCCTCGGCCTCGTCGGCGATGGCCCGCAGGGCGGCGTAGTCGATGAATCGGGAGTAGCCGGCCCCGCCGGCGGCGATGATGCGCGGGCGATGCACCAGCGCGAGATCGCGCAACTCGTCATAGTCGATGCGCTCGTCGGAGCGACGTACCCCGTAGTGGACCGGCGAAAACCAACGCCCGGAGAAATTTGCCCGCGAGCCCTGCGTCTGGTGGCCGCCGTGATCGAGTCGCAGCGCGAGCACCGGATCGCCCGGCTGCGCGAAGGCCGCATACACCGCCAGATTGGCGGCGCTGCCCGAGAGCGGCTGCATGTTGCAGTACTCGGATCCGAACAGTGCGCAGGCGCGGTCGATCGCGAGCTGCTCGATCTCGTCGACCACCTCGCAGCCACCGTGGTAGCGCGCTCCCGGATAGCCCTCCGCATACTTCGCCGCCGGCCCGGCGGCCTCCGCCGCGCGCACCGCCGGACTCGGCGGGGTCTCGCCCGCGAGCAGTTGAATCGTCGACGCCCGCCGCCGCGCCTCCCGCTCGACGAGTTCGGCGATCTCGGGATCGTTGAGTGCCTCGGTCATCGTCAGGGGCCGGTCAGCGCGTCGACGTCGAGGTCGAGGACCTCCGCGATGTCGGCGACCGGCACGGCCCCTTCTCGCAGGATGCGCGGCGTCGGACCGCTGAGGTCGACGATCGTGGAGGCCTGCGCGGCCGCCGCCGGTCCCCCGTCGAGATAGACCGAGACCGACTCGCCGAGCTGCTCGCAGGCTTCATCGACGGTGGTCGCCGGTGCTCGGCCGGAGACGTTCGCGCTCGACACGGCCATCGGTCCGACCTCGCGCAGCAACTCGATCGCCACCGGGTGCAGCGGCATCCGCAGCATGACGGTGCCGTCGGTGTCGCCGAGATCCCAGGCCAGCGACGGCGCCTGCGGTACCACCAGGCTCAGACCGCCCGGCCAGAACGCCTCGACGAGATCACGCGCGGCCGTGGACACCGACAACACGAGCCCGTCGATCGTGTGCCAGGAGCCGACGAGGACCGGGACGGGCATGTCCCGTCCGCGACCCTTGGCGGCCAGCAGTGCCGCGACCGCGTCGCCGTCGAACGCATCGCATCCGATGCCGTAGAGGGTGTCCGTCGGCATCACCACCAGCCGACCGGCCTTGGCCGCCCCCACGGCCGCGCGGATGCCCGCCGTGCGGGTATCGGGATCACCACAGTCGAATACCGTGCTCACCCGGCCATCCTGCCATGCGCGTCGTCGGCGCCCGCCACGCGCCGCGCGGTGACGAACCGGGGGCGACCGGTCAGATCCGTGTGGGCCCGCACGTCACCGAATCGGTCGGTCGAGTCCACCGCGGCCATCACCTGGGCCGCGGTCGAGTCGTCGTGTTCGAGGCCCATCACGCCACCCGGGCGGAGGAGTTCGGCGATCACGGCGAGCATGGGTCCGATCACGGTCATCCCGTCGGCGCCACCGAACACGGCGTCGGACGGATCGTGGTAGACCTCGGGTGCGACGTCGGCGGCCGACGGCACGTACGGCGGGTTGGCCACGACGACGTCGACAGCACCGACGGGCAGCAGCGCGCGCATCTGTTCGAGGTCGGTCACGTCACCGGCATGCACGGTGATCCGCGAGGCCACCTCGGCTCCCGCTCGGGAGACGTTGCGCCGCAACCATTCCAGGGCGGCGGGCGATTTCTCGACGGCGTGCACCCGTGCCGTCGGCACCATCAGGGCCACCGCGATCGCGAGAGCCCCACTCCCGCTGCACAAGTCGACGACGGCGGGCCGGTGCAACGACGAGGACTGCGCCGCCGCCCATTCGAGGAGGAACTCGGTCTCCGGCCGCGGGATGAACACGCCCGGTCCCACCGTGAGTTCGGCAGGCCCGAAGTGGGCGGTCCCGATGATGTGCTGCAACGGGATTCGCCGAGACCGACGTTCGATCGCCCCTCGAAAGCGGTCGCGCACATCGGTGTCGACGGTGTCGATCACCGCCAACCGCCCTCGCTCCACACCGAGAACCGACGCGAGCAGCCATTCGGCGTCGGCGCGGGGAGATTCGACCCCGGCGACACTCAATACCGTTTGCGCCCAGCGCAACTCGTCGATCACACGGGGGTACGAATCGGAGGCCTCCGGCTGCGACACCGGGCCCGTCGTCGCCGGTCGGGGGGTCATGACTCGAGTCGCGCCTGACGGTCGGCGGCCACCAGGGCATCGAGCAGCGCGTCCATGTCGCCGGCGAGGACCGAGTCGAGGTTGTTCGCCTTGTAGCCGATGCGGTGATCGGTGATGCGGTTCTCCGGGAAGTTGTACGTGCGGATCCGTTCGGAGCGGTCGACGGTGCGGATCTGTGCCGCCCGTCCCTCGGCGGCAACCGCCTCGGCCTCTTCCTCCGCGGCGGACTGCAGCCGCGCGGCGAGCACCTGCATCGCCCGGGCCTTGTTCTGCAGCTGCGAGCGCTCGTTCTGGCAGGTGACGACGATGCCCGTGGGCAGGTGGGTGATGCGCACAGCCGAATCGGTCGTGTTCACGCCCTGCCCTCCCTTGCCGGAGGACCGGTAGACGTCGATCCGCAGATCCGACTCGTCGATCTCGACCTGCTCGATCTCCTCGGGTTCCGGGTAGATCAACACACCCGCCGCCGAGGTGTGGATGCGGCCCTGGGACTCGGTGACCGGCACCCGCTGCACCCGGTGCACCCCGCCCTCGAACTTCAGCCGGGACCAGACCCCGTCGCGGACCTGCTCCTTGGACTTGATCGACAGCGTCGCCTCTTTGTAGCCGCCGAGGTCGGATTCGGTCACGCCGAGGATCTGGGCCTTGTAGCCGCGGCGCTCACAGTACTTCAAGTACATGCGGGCGAGGTCGGAGGCGAACAGCGCCGACTCCTCGCCACCGGCCCCGGACTTGATCTCCAGAACGACGTCGTCGCCGTCGTGCGGGTCACGCGGGGCGAGCAGATCGGTCAGGGTGGCGTCGAGTTCGGCGACCGTGGCCTGCAATGCCGGGATCTCCTCGGCGAATGCCGGATCGTCGGCGGCGAGTTCCTGCGCCGCGGCGAGGTCGTCGCGGGCGGTCACGAGGCGACGATATGTCGCCATGATGGGCGCCAACTCGGCGAACCGCTTTCCGACACGACGCGCGGCGGTGGGATCGTTGTGCAGGGATGGGTCTGAGAGCTGCGACTCGAGGCCGGCATGCTCGGCGAGGATGTCGTCGATTGCCGACGGACTCTGGGTACTCATGTGATGCTGACCTCTCGAGACGACCCGGCCCCGCAGGACTGCGGAGACGAAAAACGACGCCGACCGGGCGCAACGTGGCGCGCCGGTGGGCGTCGTCGATCGAGCTACTTGGTGCGCTTGCCGTAGCGCTTCTCGAACCGCGCGACCCGGCCGCCGGTGTCGAGGATCTTCTGCTTGCCGGTGTAGAACGGATGGCACTGCGAGCAGACCTCGACGTTGATACGTCCGTTCTCCGCTGTGCTACGGGTCTCGAAGGTGTTGCCGCAGCCGCAGACGACGGTGGTCGCCGCGTACTCGGGGTGAATGCCCTGCTTCATATCTGGTGTCCCTTTCTATGGTCGCCGGGTCACCGTCGGGGATCGACGGTGTGAACCGGAACCGGACTCGACCGCTCAGTATGCCACGAGGGCCGTTCAGCACCGAAATCGCCGATACCGGCGCCTTCGGTCGAACCCCACGAGGGAGCGATCCAAGCGACTCAACGGCGCACACGTCGGTTTCATTCCCGGGTGCGCGGTGCCCTACACTGGCACGGCTCGGCAAGCCTCGGCCTTGCCTCCTCGGCTCCCCGTCATCGTCGTCGCGGCGCCGCCACATGTCCGACCCCATCGCTGCCGACCGACCCCGTCCGCCCCGCGGCGCCGGCCGGCAGCGCGAGACCGAGAAGGAAAACGCAGCACGTGTCACAGACCCCTGAGACCCTGCACGAACCGGCCCCCGATATCCTGCCGGCGCGCTCCCACGCGACGTCACCGTCACGGACCGCACGGCGGGCGCGGTCGAAGTGGACCCGCAAGAATCCCTACCCCGCGACGATCGTCAGCAACGTCGTGCTGTCCGGCCCTGCCTCGGACAAGGAGGTCCGCCACCTGGTGGTCTCGCTGGGCGACAGTGGAATCGAGTACCAGCCCGGTGACGGCATCGCCATCGCGCCGGTGAACGACGCCGACCTCGTCGACCGGATCATCGCGCGCCTCCGGGTCGATCCCGAGACACCGATCACCGATCGGCGCTCGCAGCGCACCCTCCGCGAGGCTCTCACGCGGCAGTATGAGATCTCCACCCCGTCGCGCTACCTCGTCGAGTACATCGCCGCGCGCACCGGCGACCCTGATCTCGTCCGTCTCGTCGCCGAAGACGACCGCGAGGCGATCGAGTCCTGGCTGCGTGGTCGTGACGTCCTCGATCTCCTCGACATCGATCCGTCGCTGGCCATCACCCCCGAGGAACTGCTCGGTGAGCTGAACCCGCTGCAGCATCGCGAGTACTCGATCTCGTCGAGCCCGCTGGCCCACCCGGGCACCGCGCACATCACCATGGCGACCGTTCGATATCGCTCCGGCGATCGGGATCGCGGCGGCGTCTGCTCCACCTACCTCGCCGATCGGTGTCCGGAAGGCAGCCTGGTCGACGTGTTCGTCACCCCGAAGAACTCCTTCCGCCTGCCCGCCGACGACACGAACGTCGTCATGATCGGTCCAGGCACCGGCGTCGCCCCCTTCCGCGCCTTCCTGCACGAACGCGCGGCCACGAATGCCGGCGGCGAGAACTGGCTGTTCTTCGGGGACCGACACTCCGACCACGACTTCCTCTACGCCGACGAGATCGAACGCTTCGGCATCGAGGGCGTCCTGCATCGCGTGGACCTGGCGTTCTCCCGTGACCAAGATCACAAGGTCTACGTGCAGGATCGGATGCGCGAACGCGGCGCAGACCTGTTCGCCTGGCTACGCGACGGCGCCCACGTCTACGTGTGCGGCGACGCGAATCGGATGGCGCCCGACGTGGACGCCGCCCTCGTCGAGATCATCGCCGAGCACGGCGCGATGACCATCGACGCGGCGCGGGAGTACGTCGACGGGCTCAAGCGCGACAAGCGCTACGTCCGCGACGTCTACTGATTCGCAGAGGGCATAGCCCGCGGGCGGCGGGCTGACCTGCGAGACCTGCGCGGCGGTCGGATAATTCGAGGCATGTCCCTCCTGGCCGAGCAGCCCCTGCTCTTCCTCACGCTGATGATCGGTGTCGGCGTCGCCGCCGGCCGGGTCGGTATCCGCGGAATCCGCCTGGGTCCGGCCGCGGTCCTGTTCGCGACGATGATCGTGACCGCGTGGGCGAGCGCACTCGACGTGGAAATCGAGATCCCGCAGATCGTCGGTGACCTCGGTCTCGTGCTCTTCGCCTTCACGACGGGTCTGATGGCCGGCCCGGGTTTCTTCGCGGCCCTGCGTTATGCGTGGCAACTCGTCCTGGGCGTGACGGCACTGATCTGCCTGGCCGCGCTGGTCACCCAGCTCGTCGGTGGTGGATTCGGGTTGTCGGCCGACGCGATCGCCGGCACCTTCGCCGGTGCGGTCACCAACACCCCGGCGCTCGCCGCCGCCGGTGGGTCGGCGGAAGCCACCGTGGGCTACGCCACCGCCTACGTCTTCGGAGTCCTGATCATGCTGGCGGTGATCGCGGTCGCCTTTCGCCACGGCAATGCCGACCCGGACACTCCGGCCGACGTCATCGACGTGACCGTGCGTGTCGAGTGTCCCGACGTCACCGCCAGCGAGCTCCGCTCGCGCCACGGCGACCGAGTGACGTTCTCGCGTGTCGCCCGCCAACCCGCGGCCCCGCCCGACCACGTGCACGACGACGACACCCTGCACACCGGCGATCTGGTCACCGTGGTCGGTCCCGCCGACGATGTCGAGGAACTGGTCGCCGAGATCGGCACCCACGCAGACCGCGACCTGACCGCCGATCGCAGCACGCTGGATTTCCGCCGCATCACGATCTCGCACCCGCGGCTGGCCGGACTGCGCGTGCGCGACCTCGAACTCGACCGGTTCGACGGACACGTCACCCGGGTACGCCGCGGTGACGTCGACATGGTGGCGACATCGGACACCGTGGTCACGCTCGGCGATCGCGTGCGCGTGGTGGCCCCGCCAGGGCAACTCGCGTCGATCGCCAGGGCTCTGGGCGACTCGTCGCGCGGGTTGACCGACCTCAACGGCGCCGCACTGGGATTCGGCGCGGCGGCCGGACTCGCGCTCGGGATCGTGCAGATCCCGGTACCCGGTCTGGGAACGCTGTCGATCGGAGCGGCCGCCGGCACTCTCATCGCCGGTTTGATCCTGGGCCGTGTCGGTCGGGTGGGGCGGGTGGTGACCACCATGCCGCTGACCGCCGCCCAGGTGGTCTCCGAGATCGGTCTGCTGCTGTTTCTCGCCTACGCCGGTAACCGGGCCGGATCGGTGATCCTCGACGCACTCACCGGGGGCACGATCGTCGACATGATCGTGACCGCGATGGTGACGGCCGCGGTCCTCGCGCTCGGTATGTACGCGCTGTCGCGATGGGTGTTGCGGGTGGGCCGGATACGGCTCGCCGGGGTCCTCGCCGGTACCCAGACGAATCCGGCACATCTCGCGTTCGCCAATGCCCGTAGTGGGCAGGATCCACGCATTGCACTGGGGTACGCACTGGTCTACCCGGCCGCGATGGTCGCGAAGATCCTCGCAGCCCAGGTCCTGGTGATCCTGTGAACAGGATCCTCTGGACACAAAATAAGGGGGCACAAACCTGAAAACGGGCCCCGCGACAGTGCTTGTCGCGGGGCCCGTTTCCGTTGGACTCGGGCCAGGGCTCTACCCGGCCGAATGGAGGTCAGTCGTCGTTCATGGCGCCCGGCGCGGTCTTCTGAACCTGCATCAGGAACTCGATGTTCGTCTTGGTCTTCTTGAGCTGGCTGATCAACAGGTCGATCGCCTGCTGAGAATCGAGGCCGGACAGGACCCGCCGCAGCTTGTGGACGATCGAGAACTCCTCCGGGGAGAGCAACAGCTCGTCCTTGCGGGTGCCCGACGGATTGACGTCCACCGCCGGGAACACGCGCCGCTCGGCGATCTTGCGGTCGAGCTTGAGCTCGGCGTTGCCGGTGCCCTTGAACTCCTCGAAGATGACCGTGTCACCGGTCGAACCGGTCTCCACCATCGCGGTCGCGATGATCGTCAGCGAACCGCCGTGCTCGATGTTGCGGGCCGCGCCGAGGAACCGCTTCGGTGGGTAGAGGGCCGTGGAATCGACACCACCGGAAAGGATCCGGCCTGATGCGGGCGACGCGTTGTTGTACGCGCGACCCAGTCGGGTGATCGAGTCGAGGAGCACGACGACGTCCTTGCCGTTCTCCACAAGGCGCTTGGCCCGCTCGATGGCGAGTTCGGCCACCGAGGTGTGGTCTGACGGCGGACGATCGAAGGTCGACGCGATGACCTCCCCCTTGACCGAACGCTGCATATCGGTCACCTCCTCGGGGCGCTCGTCGACGAGCACGACCATGAGGTGGCATTCCGGGTTGTTGATGGTGATGGCGTTGGCGATGTCCTGCAGGATGGTCGTCTTACCGGCCTTCGGCGGCGAGACGATCAGGGCACGCTGACCCTTGCCGATCGGCATGATCAGATCGATCACGCGGGTATCGAGGCGTTCCGGCGTCGTCTCCAGACGCAGCCGCTGATTGGGGTAGAGCGGAGTCAGCTTGCCGAACTCCGGACGCTTGCGCGCGGTGTCGATGTCGGTGCCGTTGACCGAGTCGAGCCGCACCAGCGGGTTGAACTTCTGCCGCTGATTGGGCTGCTCCCCCTCGCGCGGCACTTTGACCGCACCGGTGATCGCATCGCCGCGGCGGAGCCCGTTCTTGCGGACCATGTTCATCGACACGTAGACGTCGTTCGGGCCGGCGAGATAGCCGGAGGTGCGCACGAAGGCGTAGTTGTCGAGGACGTCGAGGATTCCGGCGACCGGCTGCAGCACGTCATCGTCGGACACCTGCGGCTCACCCGTACCCGACGACTCACGGTCACGTCCGCGGCGGCGTTCCCGGAACCGGCGCCCACGTCGTCCCCTGCCGCCTTCACCGTCGTCATCGCGGTTGTTCTGACCGCCCTGGTTCTGACCGCCCTGACCCTGATCGGCCTGGCCACCCTCGCGGGTGCCGCCCTCGCGAGTCTGTCCCTCGCGGGTCTGGTTTCGGTTGCGGTTGCGGCCGCGCTGGTCACCGCCCTCGGCGGGCTCGGCCTGCGGGGCCGCCTTCTCGGGTGCAGTGGCCGCCGAACCGTCGCCTGCGGCGGCCGGTGCCGTCGGAGCCTCTGCCGACTCGGCACGCGCGCGGCGCCGCCCCCGGGTAGGTGCCACGTCGCCCTCTGCGGCGGGGCGGCCGGCGCCGGTGTCCGGCGCGGTCTCGGCCTTGCCGGCGCCACGCTGGGCCCGCGCACCGTTGGCGGTTCGGGTGCCGGCCGCTTCACCTGCGTCGGCCAAGGTCATCTGCTGATCTCCAGCCTCTTTGCCCGACGACGCGCCCCCGCCCTGGCGTTCCTGGATGGCGGCAATGAGATCGCCCTTGCGCATACCGGAGATGCCTTTGATACCGAGTTCACCCGCGAGTGCACGCAGTTCCGTGAGCACCATCCCGGAGAGTCCGGAACGGGCTCGGGTGCCCCCACCCGACCGCGAACTGACCGCCGACGACGCGTCGGCGTCCGCGGTCTCGTTGCTCGACGTTGGTGCTGGTGCGCTGATCAGGTCCGTATCCGTCACGGATATCCTTTCGTTCCCCCGCAGACCAGAACTGCGTTGGGGTCTTTTTCACCCCGCCTCACTTCAGGCGGGCTTCGTCCTCGTCGGAGTGTCCGCTGGGGAATCTCCTCTGGGGACGGTCAGGAGAAATGTGGTCCGCTGCGGTGTGTCCACTGACGCGCGCTCGACATCGGTGAGCTGATCGCTCGCCCGGTTCGAACCGGAGGAATGATCGATGATCGGCGAGGAGCACGACAAGACATGCCTGTGCGGCTAGACCAGTATATGCTAACCCGCTTGTACAGGACGGGCAAACACACCAAAGTCAACCCCGGCGTGTCGTAATTTGTTCCGGGGCACCCCGGACCCACGCGTCAGACGCGACCGTGGGTGACCTCGACCCCGCCGGCGATGGCTGCAGTGGCCGGCACGAAACCGAGACCGACGGCCAGCTCCCGCGCCTCGGCGGAGACCTGACCCGCCCCCAGTACCAGCACGGTCGGTCCCGCACCCGAGACCGTCGCCGCGTAGCCGCGCGCTCGAAGGGCGCGGACGAGTTCGAGAGTCGGCACCATCGCCTCCGCGCGGTAATCCTGGTGCAGACGGTCCTCGGTGGCCGCGCACAGGGCGGCCGGGTCAGCGGTCAGTGCGACGACCGCGAGCGCGGCACGACTGACGTTGAAGACGGCGTCGCTGCGGGGCACCTCGTCGGGCAACAGGCCGCGGGTGAACGAGGTCGACGACTCCGTGTCCGGCACGAACACCGTGGCGGTGATGTCGGGATGCACCACCAACCGGCGGGCCGAGTACCGATCCGCAGTGTCACGGTCGCCGCCGTTGACCGCACCCGACTCGGTCCACGTGACGACCGCCGAGCCGAGCACGCTGGCGGCGGCGTTGTCCGGGTGACCTTCGAACTCCGAGGACAGCTGAACCAGTTCGGCATCGTCGAACGGACCACGCACACCCGCCTCGACGAGCAATCCGGACGCCGCGGCCAGCCCCGAGACGGCCGCCGCCGCCGACGACCCGAGACCGCGTGAATGCGGAATCGCGTTGATGCACCGCAGTTTCAGTCCGGGGGCGGCAGCGCCGGCGGTCGCCAGTCCGCGGACGATCGCGCGGGCCACCAGGTGGGTCTCGTCGCGCGGCACGTCCTCGGCACCCTCCCCGGTGACCTCGACCTCGACCCCGCCGGCCGTGGTCTCGACGATCAGCTCGTCGTAGATGCCGAGTGCGATGCCGAGACAGTCGAACCCCGGACCCAGATTCGCGCTCGACGCCGGAACCCGTACACGTGCCGAGAGCCCGACGGGCAGAACGAGTCCAGGTTCGATGTCGCGGAACGTCTGCTCTGTCATCACCGTGCTCACACCGGCCGTCTCAGCGGACGCCGAGAGCATCTGCGACCGCGATCGGATCAACCGGGATCGCCTCAACCTCCGGCATACCGGCCAGCGCCGTGTCGGGGTCCTTGAGGCCGTTGCCGGTCACCGTGCATACGACGGTGGAGCCGGCCTCGATCCAATTGTCGGCGCGGGCGGCGAGCAGACCGGCGACGCTGGCCGCCGACGCCGGTTCCACGAACACACCCTCGCGGCCGGCGACGAGGTGGTAGGCCTCGAGCAGCTTCTCGTCGGTGGCGGCGCGGAACTGTCCGCCCGACTCTTCCTTCGCGGCGACGGCCTGATTCCAGCTGGCCGGCGAACCGATGCGGATGGCCGTCGCGATCGTCTCCGGGTTCTTCACCGGCGCCCCGGTGACCAGGGGTGCGGCACCGGCGGCCTGCACACCCAGCATCCGCGGCAGGGACCTGCTGATGCCGTCGCGGTGATACTCGGTATAGCCCTTCCAGTAGGCGGTGATGTTGCCCGCGTTGCCGACCGGGAGCGCGTGGACGTCGGGAGCCCGGCCGAGCACGTCGACGATCTCGAAGGCCGCGGTCTTCTGCCCCTCGATGCGCGAGGGATTCACCGAGTTCACCAACTCGATCTCGGTGAACTCCGCGGTCGCCTTGCGAGCGAGCTCGAGGCAGTCGTCGAAGTTGCCTTGGACCTGGATGATCTTGGCTCCGTGCATGACCGCCTGTGCCAGTTTGCCCATCGCGATCTTGCCCTCGGGGATAAGGACCGCGCAGGTTATCCCGGCACGGGTGGCGTATGCCGCCGCCGAGGCGGACGTGTTGCCGGTCGACGCGCACAACACGGCGGTCTTGCCGTTGTTGACCGCGGTGCTGACCGCCATCGTCATGCCCCGGTCCTTGAACGAGCCGGTGGGATTGAGGCCCTCGACCTTGAGGTAGACCTCGCAGCCGGTGATCTCGGACAGATGCGGGGCCGAGATCAGCGGGGTGCCCCCTTCGAGCAGGGTGACCACTTGCCAGTCGTCGGCGACCGGGAGGCGATCCCGGTAGGCCTCGATGAGGCCGGGCCAACGTCGGTGCACCGGGGTGACGTCAGTCATCGGTTCCTTCCAATCGCAGAACACTGGACACCTTGATAACCGACTCCAGGTCTTCAAGTGCCGCAACACATTCCGATTGCGCCCGGTCCGGGGCGCGGTGGGTCACCACGATCAGGCGCGCGTCTTCGCCCGCACCTTCCTGGCGAACGGCGGCGATGCTCACCGACCGCTTGGAGAACTCGCCGGCCACCTGGGCCAGCACACCGGCCTTGTCGGCGACCTTCATCGAGATGTAGTACCGCGTCGGGACGTCGTCGATCGACGCGATCGGCAGCGACGCGTACGTCGACTCGAGAGGTCCGCGGCCGCCGTGCACCTTGTTGCGCGCCGCCATCACCATGTCACCCAACACCGCCGACGCCGTGGGGGCACCACCGGCGCCCTGCCCGTAGAACATCAGCCGGCCGGCGTTCTCGGCCTCGACCACCACCGCGTTGAACGCGCCGTTGACCGCGGCGAGCGGATGACTCAGCGGGATGAGTGCCGGGTAGACCCGGGCGGACACGCGCTCGGAACCGTCCGCGCCGCGCACCCGTTCGCAGATCGACAGCAGCTTCACCGTGCAGTCGAATTTCTTGGCCGCGACGAGGTCGTCGGCGGTCACCGAGGAGATCCCCTGCCGGTAGACGTCGGCGGCCGTCACCCGGGTGTGGAAGGCGATCGACGCGAGGATCGCCGCCTTCGCGGCGGCGTCATAGCCTTCGACGTCGGCGGTCGGATCGGCCTCGGCATAGCCCAGGCGCCCCGCCTCGGCGAGCGTGGCGGCGTAGTCGGCGCCGGTCTGGGCCATCTCCGACAGGATGAAGTTGGTCGTGCCGTTGACGATCCCCGCGACCCGGTCGACGGTGTCGCCGGCCAGCGACTGCATCAGTGGACGGACCACCGGGATGGCGCCGGCCACCGCGGCCTCGAAGTAGAGGTCGACCTTGGCGTCCGCGGCCGCGGTGGCGAGTTCGCCGGTGTACTCGGCCAGCAACGCCTTGTTCGCGGTGACCACCGACTTCCCGTTCTGCAGGGCGGTACGGATCAGCTCACGCGCGGGATCGATGCCACCCATGAGCTCGACGACGATGTCGACGTCGTCGCGCGCGACGAGGGCGGCCGGGTCGTCGGTGAGCAGGTCCTGCGACACCTTGCGCGGCCGCGACAGGTCGCGCACGGCCACACCGCGCAGCGCGACGGGCGCGCCGACGCGGGATTTCAGGTCATCGGCGTTCTCGCCGATGATGCGCACGACCTCGGCGCCGACGTTGCCCATGCCGAGGACTGCCACGCCGATTGTCCGGGATCCGTTCGCCCCGCTCGCTGTCATTGGGTCACCTCCAGGCTCAGGAAGTCGTCGATCGTCTCGCGACGTAGTAGCAGTCTCGACGTCGAGTCCTTGACGGCGACGACCGGGGGCCGCAACACCATGTTGTAGCGGCTCGACATCGAATAGCAGTAGGCGCCGGTGGCAGCCACCGCAACCAGGTCGCCAGGTGCCAGGTCCGAGGGCAGCCAGCAGTCCTTGATCACGATATCGCCGCTCTCGCAGTGCTTTCCGACGACCCGGCAGACCGCGGCGGGTGCGTCGGACACGCGCGAGACCAGACGTATGTCGTACTCGGCCTGATACAGGACGGTACGGATGTTGTCGCTCATCCCGCCGTCGACGGAGACATATCGCCGGGTCAGGTTCTTACCGACCGTGACGTCCTTGACGGTGCCGACCCGGTAGACGGTGACGGTACCCGGGCCGGCGATCGCACGGCCCGGTTCGACGGCGATCTCGGGCATCGGCAGCCCGACCGCCGCGGACTCGCGCGCGACGATGGCGGCGAGTGCCTCGGCGACCTTGTCGACAGGCAGCGGGTCGTCGTCGGGGAGGTACGAAATACCCAGTCCCCCACCGAGATCCACGATGTGAAGCTGGGATGTCTTATCCACCCCGAACTCGGCGACAATCTCCTTGAGC
Source organism: Gordonia rhizosphera NBRC 16068 (assembly GCF_000298195.1). Taxonomy (GTDB): domain Bacteria; phylum Actinomycetota; class Actinomycetes; order Mycobacteriales; family Mycobacteriaceae; genus Gordonia; species Gordonia rhizosphera. The sequence goes on from NZ_BAHC01000025.1 coordinate 37,982, forward strand.
AGACCAAGTACGCGGTGGGCGGCCAGTTCGAATCCATCCATGTCGAAGATCTGCGAGCCGATGTGGCTGTGCAGGCCGACGAGACGCAGGTTGTCGGTCTCGAACACACGGCGCACGGCATCCATCGCCACGCCCCCGGCGAGGGCGAACCCGAACTTCTGATCTTCGTGCGCGGTCGCGATGAACTCGTGGGTGTGGGCCTCCACGCCTACGGTCACCCGCACGAGCACGTCGGCGACGATGCCGCGCTCACCAGCGAGGGCGTCGAGTCGCTCGATCTCGACCATCGAGTCGAGGACGGTGTGGCCGACGCCGGCGTCGAGGGCCATGGCGAGTTCGTCGACACTCTTGTTGTTGCCGTGAAACGCGATCCGCTCCGGTGGAAAGCCCGCGTGCAGGGCGATCGCCAACTCGCCGCCGGTACAGACGTCGAGGAAGAGTCCTTCCCCGGCCACCCAGCGCGCGATTTCGGTGGACAGGAATGCCTTGCCCGCGTAGTGCACTCGGCCGTAGGGGCCGAACGCCGCCATCATGTCCGCGCACCGTGAGCGGAAGTCCGCCTCGTCGACGACGAAGAACGGGGTGCCGTAGCGCTCGGCCAGCTCGGAGACCGGTACGCCCGCGATACTCACCTCGCCGGAGGCGTCCCGGCGCGCGTTGCGCGGCCACACCTCGGCGGGGATCTGTGCGAGCAGCGCGGGATCGTTCGGCCGCTCGGCGAGGTGCGGGGCGGCGAGCAGTTCGGCGTGCCGGGGTCCGGCCGGGTGCGCGTTCACATCCGCTCCGGTGCGCTCACGCCGACCAGATCGAGACCGTTGGCCAGCACCTGCCGGGTCGCCTCGCAGAGCGCAAGCCGGGCGGCGTGGATGTCGGATGCCGGCTCGTCGCCCTGCGGGAGCACCCGACAGCGCGCATAGAACCGGTGATAGGCACCCGCCAGCGACTCGAGGTAACGGCAGACGCGGTGTGGCTCACGCAGTTCGGCGGCGGTGGTCACCACCTCGTCGAAATCGCCGATGGTGCGGATCAGCTCACCCTCGGCCGGATCGTCGAGCAGGTCGAGGTGGTCGGTCGCATATTCGAGCCCCAGTTCGGCGGCGTTGCGCCCCAGCGCCGACAGGCGAGCGTGGGCGTACTGCACGTAATAGACCGGGTTGTCGTTGGACTGCCTGCGCAGCAGGTCGAGGTCGATGTCGATGTTCACATCCACCGACGACCGGATCAGTGCGTAGCGTGCGGCGTCGACGCCCACCGCGTCGACGAGGTCGTCGAGGGTGATCACCGTCCCGGCGCGCTTGCTCATCCGGACCGGCTTACCCTCGCGCACCAGGTTCACCATCTGCCCGATGAGCACCTCGACGGTGCCCGGATCGTCGCCCAGCGCGGCCGCGGCCGCCTTGAGCCGGCTGATGTAGCCGTGGTGGTCGGCGCCGAGCATGTAGATGCACAGATCGAAACCACGCTTGCGCTTGTCCTGGTAATACGCGATGTCCCCGGCGATGTATGCCGCGTCACCGTCGCTCTTGATGACGACGCGGTCCTTGTCGTCGCCGAAGGAGGTGGAGCGCAGCCACCACGCGCCATCCTTCTCGTAGAGGTTGCCGTTCGCCTTGAGCTTCGCGATGCATTCGTCGACGAGACCCGAGCTGAACATGCTGTCCTCGTGGGTGTACACGTCGAAATCGGTGCCGAACTCGTGCAGGCTGACCTTGATGTGCTCGAACATCAGGGCGACGCCGATCGAGCGGATAGTCTCCAGACGCTGCGCGTCGGGCTGCGAGAGCACGTCGGGGGCCTGCTCGACGACATGCGCGGCGATGTCGGTGATGTAATCGCCGGCGTAACCGTCCTCCGGCGTGGCCTCACCCCGCGCCGACGCCTCCAGCGAGCGGGCGAATCTGTCGATCTGGGTGCCGTGGTCGTTGAAGTAGTACTCGCGGGTGACGTCACCGCCGCGGGCGGCGAGGACGCGGCCGAGGGCATCGCCGACGGCCGCCCAGCGGGTGCCGCCGAGGTGGATGGGCCCGGTCGGGTTGGCCGACACGAACTCCAGGTTGATCTTGTGTCCGCCGAACTCCGAGCCGCGGCCGTACTCTGCGGCCGCACCGAGCACGGTGGCGACGACGGAGTTCTGCGCAGCCGCGGCGAGCCACACGTTGACGAACCCGGGCCCCGCGACGTCGGCCTTGGCGATGCCGCCGGTCGCTGCGAACGCATCGGCCAGCCAGCCGGCCAGGTCGCGCGGAGCGACGCCCAACTTCTTCCCGAGCTGCAGGGCGACGTTCGTCGCGTAATCTCCGTGATCGGCATGGCGCGGACGCTCGACGACGACGGTCTCGGGGACCAGGGAACTGTCGAGTCCGTGGTCACGGACAACGTTCAGCGTCACGGCATGAAGCAGCGCGGCGAGGTCGGCGGGAGTCACGGGACACCATCCTATTGGCCCAGGGCCGGTCGAGAACAATCGCCTCCGGGGTGCATGAGCCGGGCGCCCACAGCATGACATGGTCGGGTCCGACCCGGCGACACCTTTTCAGACCTGTCGACGGTGCGCGGCGCCGGCCGTACGGTGGCGCTGCCACCGTACGGCCAGCGCGATCCACGACCCGATCACGACCGCGAAGACCAGAATCTGCACGACGACGAGAGCATCGGCCGGGTAGATCACACCCGTGAGGTAGTTGTCGATGAAACCGCTGTCGGGCAGTGGTGCCATGCCCCCGGCGGCGCGCGCCCAGCGCTCCAACCAGGTCAGCGGGCATTCAACCTTCCCCGCGAGCATCACCACGGCCCAGATGACGGTGACCACGTGCAGCCAGATCGTGCGCGGATACCGCAGGGCGATCAGCCCGCCCACGACGAGATAGCCCAGAAACGCCAGGTGCGCCGCGACGGCCACGACCACGACCAGCCGGTCGATCATCTATTCATTGTCGACCTCGGATGTCGGCGCTGCCACGACGCGCCCTTCCGGGTCGGGGCGTCGCCGGTCGGGGTGTCGCTGGCCGGGGTGTCGCTGGTCGGGATGTCGTTGGTCGGGGTGTCACACCTGAGGGGCCGGGGTTGCACCCGCCGCCACTGTCGGCCGCTGTTGGTGCGGCAAAGACAACGCCGCAGACACCAGGAAACAGATCGCGCCGATGAAGGTCCCGTCGACCGCCACCGTGGTGTTGACCGTCGCACCGGAGGTGGTCACGTAGGCACCGACTGCGGAGGCGCCGAATGCGACACATCCGAGAAGGTTGAGCTGTGTCGCCCACCACTCCCGACTCCGCGGTGCCCAGATCCGGAGCGCGTGGGCGCACACGATCACCGCAAGGATCCCGCTCACCAGGAATGCCACCGAGCCGGCCGCGTCCGGAGTCCACACACGGCGGCGTTCCTCGGTGATCGTGTCGGCGTGCAGGGCAGCCGCGGTGCTCACGTTGAACAGCAGGGTTCCGATGAACTGGCTCGCCGCCGAGAGCCACTCAGGCCGGAATTGCCGACCACCCGAAGGCGTCGTGATGGCGGATTCCCCGCTGAGCCTGAGCTGCACGAGTGCGGCCGCGGTGAAGAACCATGCGCCCACGAAAAAGCACAGGTTGGCCACCGACGCACCCGCCCAGTCGACGAAGCCAGGGGCGGACCCGACCGCGAACAGTGTCGAACCGATCATGAATCCCCAGCATTGTTTCTCCAGCGTCGGTGTCAGGAGCCAGGATGTGCCTCTCGGGGCAGCTGTGTCTGCGTTCACGCCTCAATCCTGAGGCCGATCGCCGATCCCACCGCGAGCGGCGCAGTCCGGCCGATGATCACGGTCCCCCGGACGGTTCGTCACCGGGAGCGCCCACCCATCAGATTGAGTACCCGCAGCAGCTTGTCCAGCGCGTCGAAGCTCAGCTTTCCGCCCGAGTTGGCCACCACGGCACGCAGCGGCATGTGACCCAGCACCGCGTCCAGCATCGCGCGGGTCCCCGGATCATCGCCGAGGTCGAGAGAGCGCTGCGTGGACTTGACCAGGACGGCACGCAGCAGCCGGCCGACGACGACCTCGCGGAGGTCGTCGATGGCGGAGTCCTCGTGAAACGGCATCAACGGTCGCGCCGTGGGTATCGGGTGGCCCAGCAACACCTCGAATTCCGCGTCGGTCGCCACCGGTCCGCGGGCCGACGGAACCGGCGCGAGGGCGTCGTCGCATTCGATGTCGATCGTCGCCGTCAGGCGGACGTCACGCGACGACGTGCCCACCCTGATCTCGAACTGCCCGGCCTCGACCCGCCACGCTGCACTGCCGACGTCGAACACCGCAAATGCCCGGCGTCCAAGACCGATCTCGGCTCGTCGGGACTCACCGGGCTCCAGATGAACCTTTGCGAAGCCCTTGAGCTCTTGATCAGGGCGCGGCAGCATCGAGATGACATCGTGCACATAGACCTGCACAACGTCGGAGCCGGGTCGGTCGCCGGTGTTGGTCACGGTGACCGACACGGTGCGGTCGGTGTTCTCGCCGGTGACGGTCAGGTCGGTGTGCTCGAAGGTCGTGTAACTCAGGCCGTGTCCGAAGCAGAAGCGCGGGGCGACGTCGTGGGTGTCGTAGAAGCGGTAGCCGACGTTGAACGTTTCGCGGTATTGCACCTGGGTGGGAGTGCCGGGGAAGTTCTCGTGAGCTGGGAGTTCGGCCATCGTCACGGGAAAGCTCTCGGCAAGGCGTCCGCCGGGCTCGGCGTCGCCGACGAGGACGTCGACGAGAGCCGATCCCCCCGCCTGGCCGCCCAGGTATGCCTCGACGAGGGCGGCCGGCTTGTCGGCCCAGCCGATCTCGACCGACCCGCCGTTGTTGAGCACGACCGCGCTGCGCGGGTTGGCCGCGACGACCACCTCGACGAGGCCGTCGAGATCGGCGGGTAGCCGCAGCGTCGTGCGATCGAACCCTTCGGATTCGTGCGCGCCGGGCAACCCGACCATCGCGATCACCGCATCCGCGTCCGCGGCGGCCTGTCGCGCCTGCGCGATCAGGGCCGGGGTGGTCGTGCCGGTGACCGGATCGTAGCCGGGGGCGTAAACCACCTCCGCGGCGTCGCCGACCCGCGCACGCAGGGCGTCGAGGGTGGTGTCACAGCGTGTGGGGTTGACGAGGGAGCTACCCGATCCCTGGTAGCGGGGATGGTCGGCGAAGGCACCGATCAGCGCGATCCTGCCGGTGACCGGCAACGGCAGCAGCCCGTCGTTGGTGAGCAGCACGGTGCCGGCCGCCGCCGTGCGGCGAGCGAGCTCGTGGTAGGCAAGCTCGTGGTGGGCGGCGACGTCGACCGGGGTGTCGTCGCCGCGCGCATCGCGTTCGGCGTGCACCCGCCGCGCCAGCTCGATCACCCGGCTGCAGGCGCGGTCGAGGTCGGATTCGGCCAGGGTGCCGGACTCGATTGCCGCGGCGACGCGCGCA
>NZ_BAHC01000024.1 GCF_000298195.1 Gordonia rhizosphera NBRC 16068
AGCCACGGCACCGGAACCGGTGACGTCGGTGGTGATGCGGTCGGCTCCGGAGACCTGGCCCGGCCTGGACGCCGCACTGACCCGGCTCGGGACACCACCCGTGGTGTTGGCCGATTCCTATGCCGGAAGAACGGAATTCACCCACGCGGTGGATGTCCCGTCGACGGTTGACACGGATCGGCTCTCGGCGTACCCGACGACGCCACCCGAGGTCGTCACTGAGGACGTCGCGGGTGCCTCGGCTCCGCGCAAGTCGCGAAGGACGCGAATCCTGTTGGGCGCCGTAGCTGTTGGCGCGATCATCGGGATCGGCGGCGGAGTCGCCGTTGCGGTGACCGGCGACGGCACATCGAGCGACCCGGTGCTCAACCACGCGGCTCCGACGACGGCATCGACGAGTTCGGGCACCTACGCCGACCCGGCCGACTTCGCCGAGGCACGTCAGACCCCGGTGCGCTACGTGCCACCGCCACCACCTGTGGAAACCACGGTCGACCGGCCCGGCCGGCAGGGGCCGGCTCGTCCTCGAACGCGCCCGCCGCGGATCACGATTCCGAATCCGATTCCAGGCCTGCCGCCGATCGTCTTCCCCTGAATCAGCCCGGCCAAACGCGACGTCCGCGGCGCCGACGCGTTGTCTCGGAGGCGTGGGATCTGCGCAAACCCTTGATTCCCCATGCACCGACCAGGGAGAATCGCTGACGACTGGCAATGGGCCGGCGTGCACCCTGGGGGGAGTGCGCTTGGACACGGGGCAGCGATGCAGATGAACGATGAGGTGGTGGGCGGGGGTCGCGGGGTGCATGCCGTGGCCGATGGTGTCCCGCGTGTCGTCAATGCGGGGCTGCTCGGTGATGTCGCGGCGCGTCAGCTCGCCGCGGGGGT
>NZ_BAHC01000023.1 GCF_000298195.1 Gordonia rhizosphera NBRC 16068
GAACCTCGAAGGGCCCGGTCCGATCAGGACCGGGCCCTTCGTCGTCTGTCGTCCCGTCCGCCGCGCCCCGGCTTCGGGGGCGATATCAGCTGACCGCGGCCTCGCCGGCGTCGAGATCGAGGCGGTGCCCCGTGGAGCGGACCCGGGCGATCGCCCGCATCTTGTTCACCGCGTCGAGTGCTGCAACCTTGTAGCCCTCGGCGAGCGTCGGATAGTTGAAGACCGCGTCCACCAGGTAGTCGACCGTGCCGGACAAACCCATCACGGTCTGACCGATGTGCACCAGTTCGGCGGCGTTGCTGCCGAACGCGTGGACCCCGAGCAGCGTGCGGTCCTCGGCGTGCACCAGCAATTTCAACAGCCCATAGGAGTCGCCCATGATGGCGCCCCGCGCGAGTTCGCGGTACCTCGCCACCCCGACCTCGAACGGGATGTTCGCCGCGGTCAACTGGTCCTCGGTGCGCCCGACGAAACTTATCTCCGGGATCGCGTAGATGCCGATGGGCTGTAGGTCGGCGTCCGTCGCACCGACCGGTTCGTCGAAGGCGTGGTAGGCGGCCCGCCGTCCCTGTTCCATGGACGTCGCGGCGAGCGCCGGGAAGCCGATGATGTCGCCGACGGCGTAGATGTGCTCGACCTCGGTGCGGAAGTTCTCGTCCACCTTGAGCCGGCCACGCGAATCGGCGGTCAGTCCGGCCGCCTCGACCCGCAGCTCGTCGGAGACGCCTTGCCGCCCGGCCGAATACAACACGGTGTCCGCCGGGATCTTCTTGCCGGATTCCAGGATGGTGAGCGTCCCCGACGGGTGGGTCTCGACCGTCTTGACGTGTTCACCGAACCGGAACGTCACCCCGCGCTCGCGGAGCTGATACTGGAGGGCCTCGACGATCTCCCGATCGCAGAAGTCGAGCATCGTCGGCCGCTGCTCGATGACCGTGACCTTGCTGCCGAGCGCGGCGAACATCGACGCGTATTCGATGCCGATCACCCCGGCACCGACGACGACCATCGACCCGGGGACCCGATCGAGATTCAGGATCTGATCGGAATCGACGACGGTCGTGCCGTCGAACTCGACGCTGGCCGGACGGGCCGGACGGGTGCCGACCGCGATGACGAAATGATCTGCGGTGACCCGCTTGAGGTCCCCGGTGGCGTCCTCGATGGCGATCTCGTGGTCGCCGACGAACGACGCGCTCCCGATGAACATCGTCACCGAGTTACGCGACAGCTGACTCTGGATGACGTCGATCTCCTTGCCGACGACGTGCATCGTCCGGGCGGACAGATCGGTGACGGTGATATCCGATTTCAGCCGATAGGACTGCCCGTAGAGTTCGCGCTGGTTGAGTCCGGTCAGGTACAGGACCGCCTCCCGCAACGTCTTGGACGGGATCGTGCCGGTATTGATGCAGACGCCGCCGACCATGTCCCGGCGTTCGACGATCGCGGCTCGTTTGCCGAGCTTGGCGGCGGCGATAGCGGCCTTCTGCCCTGCCGGGCCGGAGCCGATGACGACGATGTCGAAATGATTCACGGTGGCTGTCTCCGCTCGATGGGTACGCGAACGGGCGTAAATGCCCAGAGATCAGTCTCACCCGCCGCGCCGTCGGGCACGACTCGAAAGCGCAGGGTTTCGACGGGATTTAACACCACCGGAATCTTCGGGTCGTCACCGCGACGTCGACCGTGCACGCCCACCCGTCGATCGTGCACGCTCGACGATCGGGCGCGCACGCTCGACGATGAGGTCAGGCGCACTCCCGTGCGACGTCCGCGCACCCGAAACCGGCGAAGGTCGCGCAGACCTGCAACCACCCGGCCAGCGACTCACAGCCGGTGGTCTCGGGATCGGTGACGGGTGCGTGACGGTACGGCTCGCGCGCGTAGGACGTATGCCGTCCGCCGGACCGGTTGCGGACCACGACGCTGCGCCAGACGATGATCCCCGGTAGGTAGCCGAGCACCTCGCGTAGCGCCGAACTCATCCGTGCCACATCGTGGCGCATCTGCGCCAGCCCCAACCCTGTTCGGGAAGCGTTCTGGAAAGCATTGCTGCGCAGCATGTTCCAGAGCGCTGATGCCCAGTCGCCGAGCCGTCCGAACGCCATCGCGGCCGTGAGGTCCGCGAGATCCCGCAGCAGCGAGTCGGAACTCGCGTTACAGATCGCGTCGTCGGGTATACCGACCCAGTGCGCCGGAATCCCTGGTGGCAGATCGGGTCCCGGGCCGGCCAGACCCCAGCCGGCGCATCCCGCGACGGCACCCGGCGGCTGATGCGGATCGGCGACGAAGCCGATCGCCGACACCCGTTCGAGCACCGGGTCGCCGGCCCGCCACAGGTCGTGCAGGGTGTTACGGATCACCACCGCACCCTGCGAATACCCGATCAGCATGACCGGGCCGACCGTGTCGTCGAGCGCGCGCCGCAGATTACGGCCGCCCTGGGTCAGCGACCGCATATAGCTCATCCCGTCCAGGCGGGGTGCGGGGCCGTAGCTGGCCGGATAGGCCACCCATCGGCAGTCGAATCGTTCGTCGAGGGCGGCGGTGACACCGGCGAGCATCCCACTCACCGATGTACGCGTGTCACCAACCGACGACTCCCCCGTACCGCCGACCGCCAGCACGGTGACCCGGGGCTCGGCCGGCTCCGTTGATTGTGTCCGCCCACCCATGACCCCATGGTCCCCGCCCGCGGTGTGAACGGCCACGGAAGCGACTGAGTGTCGGCTGTGATGTGCGACTCCCCAGCCCGTCAGGGCTGACAGTTCAGCGCTGACAGTCCGGGCACCAATAGAGCTTGCGACCGTCGAGCTCGCCGATCGCCACCGCGGTCCCACAGATCCGGCAGGGCTCGCCGTGTCGTCGATAGACGTAGGTGCGCGGACGATCCGCGGCATACGACGGTGCGCCGTGGTCATCCTCGGGACGGATCACATGGATGCGACCACGACGCACGCCGACCTTCATCAACGCCACGAGGTCCGACCAGATCTCGTCGAATTCCGGCCTCGAGATCGCCCGTCCTTCCCGATGCGGATCGATCCCGGCGCGAAAGAGCACCTCGGCGCGATAGACGTTGCCGACCCCGGCGATCACCCGCTGATCCATCAACAGCGCGCCGATCGGTCGGCGCGACCGGCAGATCGCCGCCCACGCCCGCTGCGGATCCGCGTCGGAACGCAGCGGATCCGGGCCGAGCCGGGCGACCAGCGCCTCGAGGTCGGCGGGCGTGTAGAGCTCGCAGGCGGTGGGCCCCCGCAGGTCGGTACCCATCTCGGCGCCCTCGATCCGCAGGCGCACCTGTCCCACCGGCTCCCCCATCGGTGCCGGCAACTCCGCGAAGGCCCCGTAGAGGCCGAGATGGACGTGCAGCATCCGCCGCTGCCCGCGCGGGCCGTAGTGCTGGATGAGATGTTTTCCCCACGCCTCGGCCTTGGCGAACACCAGCCCGTCGAGTGCGGCGGCACCGTCGGCGAAGCGGCCCTGCGGGCTGGTCACACGCACCGGTCGGCCGCCGAACACGCGCTGTTGGCGACGGGCGAGACGGTGGAGGGTATGTCCTTCGGGCACGGACGACGACGACCTCGGCCGGGCTCAGTCCCGTCCGGGAACCGGCGGCGCCTCGTGGGTGCGCTCGTAGGTGGCGAGGATGTCGATGCGCCGCTGATGGCGGGCCTGCTCGGACCATGGGGTCGAGATGAAGGCGTCGACGATGGCCAGTGCTTCCTCGGGGGTGTGCATACGTCCGCCGATACCGATCAGCTGAGCGTTGTTGTGCTGACGCGCCAACTGGGCGGTCTCCACGCTCCACGCCAATGCGCAGCGCGCACCCGGCACCTTGTTGGCGGCGATCTGTTCCCCGTTTCCGCTGCCCCCCAACACGATGCCGAGGCTGCCCGGATCGGCGACGGTACGAGCCGCGGCATCGATGCAGAACGCCGGGTAGTCGTCCTGGGCGTCGTAGACGTGAGCGCCGCAGTCGACGACGTCATGTCCGGCAGCCTTCAGATGGTCTGCGATCGTGTTCTTCAATTCGAATCCGGCATGGTCGGCACCGAGGTAGACACGCATGGCGCCACTATAGATTGGTCGTGTGGACGCACAATCGCCGATCCCCAACGTCCCCGGAGTCGCCGACTCCGCCCCGTCCGACCGCCCGGCCCCGGAGCCCGGTGCGTTCTGGCTACCGCCGGCGCCCTACGCGATGCGCCCGCGGCTGCATCCATGGGAGATCCCGATGCTGGTGATGGTCATCGCGGCCACACTGCTCGGATACCTGCTGATCATCATGCTGGTGGTGCTGGGCGACTTCAGCGACATCTTCCTGGCGCTGCTCGCCGCACCGCTGATCCTGATGCTGATCCGCGGTCTGACCTACGCGAGCCCCCGGGTGAACGGCGTGCAGATGACGCCCACCCAGTTCCCGGAGGGCCACCGGATGGTCGTGGAGGCAGCCGCGAGGTACGGCCTGGAGTACGTCCCCGACGCCTACGTGGTGCTCGGCAACGGCATGATCAACGCGTTCGCGTCCGGCCACGGATTCCGACGTTACGTCGTCGTGTACTCGGATCTGTTCGAAGTGGGCGGTCGTGCACGAAACCCGGACGCACTCGAGTTCATCATCGGACACGAGATCGGGCACATCGCAGCCGGGCACACGTCGTACTGGCGTCAGCTCGCCACCGGCGTGGGAATGGGCATCCCCTTCCTCGGGTCGGCGCTGTCGCGCGCGCAGGAGTACACGGCCGACAACTACGGCTACTACACACGCCCGTCGGGCGCCCCCGGTGTGATCGGGGTGCTCGCGGCCGGAAAGTACATGCTCTCCGCAGTGGATTTCGACCAGTTCGCCGACCGCGCCACCCATGAACGGGGCCTCTTCACCTGGGCGGTCAACTCCCTGGCCTCCCATCCGGTGCTCACCTGGCGGGCGGCCGCGCTGCGTGACCGCACTCGCGCCGGCGCGATGCTGTTCCGGCCGAAAACGATCGTGCGCGGCGTGGGCAGCGGAAACGTCACGCCGATCTCACCGCCCGAACATCCCGCCGCGCTACCCGCGGGCTCGATGCCCAACGGGCTGCAGATGCCGCCGAAGATCTGAGGGAACCCTCAGTCGAACTGCGGGCCCTCGGTCCGGCTGCGCTTGAGTTCGTAGAAATGCGGGTAGGACGCCAGCGCGACCGCGCCATCCCACACGGTGCCGGCGGTCTCGCCGCGCGGAATCCGCGCCAGCACCGGGCCGAAGAAGGCGACGCCATTGACGTGGATCGTCGGCGTCCCGACGTCGTCGCCGACCTTGTCCATCCCCTCGTGATGGCTGGTCCGGATCCAGTCGTCGAGCTCGCCGGTTTCCGCGGCCGACGCCAGAGCCGGATCGAGGCCCAGTTCCACCAGCGATTCGGCGATGACCCGGTCGAGGTCCGAGATGGCCTTGTCGTGGATACGGGTGCCCATCGCGGTGTAGATCGGCCCCAGGATCTCGTCCCCGACCTGTGCGACCCCGGCGGCGATGACCCGCACCGGGCGCCAGGCATCCTTGAGTTTTTCGCGATACTCGTCCGGGATGTCCTTGTTCTCGTTCAGGACGGCGAGGCTCATCAGGTGGAAGTTGACGTCGATCGGGCGCACCTGCTCGGCCTCGAGGATCCAGCGCGAGGTGATCCAGCACCACGGGCACAGCGGGTCGAACCAGAAGTCCACACGATCATGTTCCCGGTTCGGGGTCGCCTGTGGTTCTGCCGACATGTGCACGACCTTTCGTTGAGCTAACAAACCATGACGGTAGGTACAACCGGATTCCCGGGCGGGCATTCCCGATAAGCTGACAACGAATTCGTGATCCGAGAGGCTGGATGTTCCGACTGTGACTGCTCCCAATCTGACCCGAGACCAAGCACGTGAGCGTGCCGCGACGATCGGCGTCGACAACTACTCGATCGAACTCGACCTCACCGACGGCAACGGGGCGCCCGGCGTCAACACCTTCCGGTCGGTGACGACCGTGACGTTCACCGCGACGGCGGGGGCGGAGACCTTCATCGACCTGGTCGCGCCCAACCTGGTCTCGGCGACGCTCAACGGCGCCGACCTCGATGTATCCGATTTCGACGAGTCCGTCGGCATCGCGCTGCCGTCATTGGCCGCCGAGAACACGCTCACAGTGGTCGCCGACTGCGCCTATTCGAACACCGGTGAGGGTCTGCACCGATTCGTCGACCCGACCGACGAATCGGTCTACCTCTATTCGCAGTTCGAGACCGCCGACGCCAAGCGCATGTTCGCCTGCTTCGACCAGCCCGACCTGAAGGCCACCTACACGATCACGGTCACCGCTCCCGAGGACTGGAAGGTGATCTCCAACGCCGCGGTGGTCAACACCGCCGCCGCCGAGCCCGGCATTCATCGGTTCCGCGAGACACCACTGATGAGCACCTATCTCGTCGCGCTCATCGCCGGCCCGTACGCCGAGTGGACCGACGCCTACAGCGACGATCACGGCACGATCCCGCTCGGCATCTACTGCCGAGCCTCGCTTGCCGAGCATATGGACGCCGAACGGCTGTTCACCGAGACCAAGCAGGGATTCGGCTTCTATCACAAGAACTTCGGCATCCCGTACGCCTTTGGCAAGTACGACCAGCTCTTCGTACCGGAGTTCAACGCGGGCGCCATGGAGAACGCCGGCGCCGTCACCTTCTTGGAGGACTACGTCTTCCGGTCGCGGGTCACCAAGTACCTCTACGAACGTCGGGCCGAGACGGTGCTGCACGAGATGGCGCACATGTGGTTCGGCGACCTGGTCACCATGCAGTGGTGGGATGACCTGTGGCTCAACGAATCCTTCGCCACCTTCGCGTCTGTGCTGTGCCAGTCGGAGGCAACCGAGTACACCAGTGCGTGGACGACGTTCGCGAACGTCGAGAAGTCCTGGGCGTATCGACAGGACCAGCTGCCGTCCACCCACCCAGTGGCCGCCGACATCCCCGACATTGCCGCGGTCGAGGTCAACTTCGACGGCATCACCTACGCCAAGGGTGCGTCGGTGCTCAAGCAGTTGGTCGCCTACGTCGGACTCGAGGATTTCCTCGCCGGCCTCCGCGACTACTTCTCGGCGCACAAGTTCGGGAACGCCTCGTTCTCGGATCTACTTGACGCACTGGAGAAGTCATCGGGACGTGACCTGTCCGACTGGGGCAGTCAGTGGCTGCGGACCACCGGGATCAACGTCATGCGCGCGGACTTCGACATCGACGCCGCGGGCAAGTTCACCCGGTTCACGGTCGTCCAGGACGGCGCGGCACCGGGTGCCGGCGAGACGCGAGTTCACCGCCTCCGGGTGGGGGTGTATGACGACAACGGATCGGGCGCACTCGAACGCGTGAAAAGTGTGGAGCTCGACGTCGAGGGTGATCGCACGGACGTGCCAGAGCTCGTCGGAGTCGGGCGCGGCGCGCTGATCCTGCTCAACGACGACGATCTCACCTACGCCTCGGTTCGCCTCGACCCGCAGTCCTTGTCCACCGCCACCTCCCGGATCGGCGACATCACCGACTCGATGCCACGCACATTGGTCTGGTCGGCGGCCTGGGAGATGACGCGACAAGCCGAGATGGCCGCCCGGGATTTCGCCGCGCTGGTACAGCGCGGTATCGCCGGCGAATCCGAAATCGGTGTGGTGCAGCGTGTTCTGATGCAGGCGACGAGTGCCATCGAGGCCTACGCCGATCCGGCATGGGTGGCCGCGACGGGACGTTCGACATTCAGCGCCCGTCTTCTCGAGATGGCGCGGTCATCCGAGTCGGGATCCGATCACCAACTCGCGTTCGTCAACACCCTCCTGGCCGGCAAGCTGAACGACGATCAGGTGCCCGTCGTCCGGAGTCTGCTCGACGGCGACGACCCGGCCGAACACGATCTGGCCGGCCTGGTCATCGACACCGACATGCGCTGGAAGCTGGTACGGGCGTTGGCCTCTGCGGGTGTCATCGACACCGACCCGGCCACCTCGCCGGTGATCGACGCCGAGGCGGCGCGCGACAACACCGCGGCGGGCGCACGTCAGGCCGCCGCCGCGCGATCGTCGCGACCGCTTCCGGAGGCGAAGGCCGAGGCCTGGCGGCAGGCCACCGAGGAGGACTCGCTCTCGAACATCTACACCCGCACGATGATCGAGGGATTCGCGCGTCCCGGACAATCCGAGTTGCTCGGCGAGTACGTGGCGAAATACTTCGCAGCGGTGCCCGACATCTGGGCGCGCCGATCGAGTGAGGTCGCGCAGACCGTAGTGGTGGGTCTGTATCCGCACTGGGCGATCAACGCAGACGGTCTCGCGGCCGCCGACGAGTTCCTCGCGGGCGATCATCCACCTGCGCTCAAACGGCTCATCTCCGAAGGTCGGGACACTGTGGCCCGATCGCTGCGGGCGCGGGAGTTCGACGCTCGGCAGTGACGTGACGGCCCCGGGTCAGCGACTGCGCCAGCGGTAGCGCACCTGGGGGCGACCGGTGTTGCCGTACTCCGTCATCCGTTCCACCGTGCCGTCCTCAGCCATCCGTTCCAGGTACCGCCATGCCGTGACCCGGGAGATCCCCAGGGTGGTGGCAACTTCCGACGCGGTCAGTCCGCCGGTGCTGTCGCGCACAGCGCGGGCGACCGCGTCCTCGGTCTCGGGTGCGGCGCCCTTCTTCGCGGTGCGCCGGGCGTCGCTGGTCCGTAGTTCGGCCAGGGCCCGGTCCACGTCACGCTGACTGACCGCATCGGTCTGTCCGCCGAGCGCCTCCCGGTACCCGCGGTACTGCCGGATCTTCTCGGCGAACGCGGCGTAGGTGAACGGCTTCAACAGATACAGCAGCACGCCGTGTGACATCGCGCGCCGGACGGTCGGGAGGTCTCGGCGCGCGGTGATGGCGATGATGTCGGGGCCGGGCCGCACCCCAGACAACGCGGACGCCAGATCCACACCGTGGGCGTCGGGAAGGCCGAGATCGAGCAGCACCAGTTCGATCGGTGTGCCCGCCGCCGCCGACGACGATGCGACGCGCAGCGCCTCGCGCGCGGTACCCACCACCGCCACGACATCGAATCCG
Organism: Gordonia rhizosphera NBRC 16068; assembly: GCF_000298195.1. Taxonomy (GTDB): domain Bacteria; phylum Actinomycetota; class Actinomycetes; order Mycobacteriales; family Mycobacteriaceae; genus Gordonia; species Gordonia rhizosphera. The sequence continues at coordinate 9,093 of NZ_BAHC01000023.1, forward strand.
CCTACCCGCGAGAGGTATTCACGATTGGCCGTCGCGATCACCGGGTCGTCCTCGACGATCAGCACGCGGATCATGATTGCACCTGGAATCGTGCCGAATCGTTGCCGCCGCCGGTGTCCCCGACCGTCACCGTGATCACCGATCCGTAGGTCTGCTCGGCCGTGATCGTGCCGTGGCGGCGGCCGACGACCTGTGCCACGAGCGCGAGGCCGAGGCCCCGCCCGGCCGCGTCACCACCGGCCTTGGTCGTGTAGCCACGGGTCTGGGCGCGGGTGAACTCGTCGGGGTCCATTCCGGGTCCGCTGTCGGCGACGACGATGCTCAGCGTCGTCGCGTCCCCCACCACCGTCACCTCCACCCACGGGTCGTCGGGGTCGCACGCGTCGAGCGCGTTGTCGATCAGATTGCCCAGCACGGTGATCATCTCGCCGACCGGCAACGCCTGCGTCGCTCCGTCGCCCGGCAACCGGGAGTCGTCGGTGACCGTCAGCGCTATTCCGCGTTCGGCCGCCTGCGCGATCTTACCCAGGAGCAGCGCCCCGATCGCGGGTTCGCCGATCGTCTCGTCGATCCGGTCGATGAGATCCTGGGACACCTCGAGGTCGGTCGTCGCCATGCGGACCGCCTCCTCGCTGCGGCCCATCTCGATCAGCGCGACGATGGTGTGCAGCCGGTTCGCCGATTCGTGTGCCTGCGACCGCAGAGCCTCCGCGAACCCGCGCATCGAGTCGAGTTCGCCCATCGCCTCCGACAATTCGGTTCGGTCGCGCAACGTCACCACCGAGGAACCGCGCTCGCCGGGGACCGGGGACCGACTGACCATCAACGTCCGCCCGGCCTCGGCGTAGACGTGGTCGACGATGGGCTCGTCGCCCCCGCTGAGGAACTCGGGTAGGCGCACCCCGTCGCCCGTGGAATCGGCCTCACCGACGTCGTCGAGCAACCGTCGCGCCTCGTCGTTCGCCAGCACGGCCCGCCCGCCCTCGGTGACCACCACCCCCTCCCGGATGGCGTGCAGCACCGCATCGTGATGCTCGTACATCAGCCGCAGTTCCCGCGGCGCGAGCCCACCGGTCTGATGCAAGAGTCGCCGGCGGATCAGCCACAGGCCCGCCCCCGCCGTCAGCAGCGCGGCAGCCGCGATCGTGATGATGAGCGGCAGTTGGGCGAGCCAACCCGCGGTGAGCGATTCGAGCGTGATGCCGGCCGAGACGAGCCCGACAATGCGGCCGTCGGGCGCACGAACCGGCGCGATGGTGCGGACCGACGGCCCGAGCGTGCCGGTGAACGTCTCCGTGTAGACCTCGCCGCGGAGCGCCTGGTCCACCGATCCGATGTAGTGCTGCCCGATCAGCGACGGGTCGGGGTGTGTATACCGGGTGCCGTCTGGCCCCATGATCGTGATGAAGGCGACGCCCGTCTCACCCCGTACCTGCTCGGCCATGGGTTGCAGGATCGTGGTCGGATCACTCGACGTCAGCGCCGCCGCGGTCGACGGCGCGGTGGCCAGGCTCACCGCGACCGCCTCGACCTCCTGGCGGGCCTCGTGCTCGGCGTCGACCCGCGCGTCGAGCACCGCGAGCACACTGCCGCTGATCACGATCACCGCGACCATGGCCAACAGCCACGCGAACGCCTGCCCCGCCAACGTCCGCGGTCGCATCCTGCGCATCCGCACGTCCGACTCCTCACCCGTTGACGTTCCCGTGTTGCGGTGAACGAAACGAACTCAACCGTGACCCGCGTCACGACTTCACCCCACAATCCAAACACCGGCAAGTACACACGGTGTCCCGATGCGGCAACGAGAGGAAGTTCGATGAATCTGCGACGGAGAGCGATCGATCCAGGGGCGGCGTCCACCGCCGACATCCCGGCGATCGCGAAGAAGAAGGACCGCACCCACTGGCTCTACGTCGCCGTCATCGGTGCCGTCATCGGCGGTGTCGTGGTCGGCCTGGTCGCGCCGCAGCTCGGCAAGGACCTCGCCGTCCTGGGCAGCATGTTCGTCAGTCTCATCAAGATGATGATCGCCCCGGTGATCTTCTGCACGATCGTGCTCGGCATCGGTTCGGTCCGCAAGGCCGCGACGGTCGGCAAGGTCGGCGGACTGGCCTTCGTCTACTTCCTGGTCATGTCGACCGTCGCTCTGGGGATCGGTCTCGTCGTCGGCAACCTGATCAAGCCCGGAGACGGCCTCAACATCGACTCGGTGGCCGGCAAGGGCGCCGAGCTGGCGGCGAAGTCCCACGAGTCCGGCGGGACGATGGCATTCATCGAACACATCATCCCGACCTCATTGCTGTCGTCGCTGACCGAGGGCAATGTCCTGCAGGCGCTGTTCGTGGCACTGCTGGTGGGCTTCGCGATCCAGGCGATGGGACGCACCGGCGAACCGATCCTGGTCGCGGTCTCCTACTTCCAGAAGCTGGTCTTCAAGGTGTTGTCGATGATCCTGTGGGTGGCCCCGATCGGCGCATTCGGTGCGATCGCCGGCGTCGTCGGCCAGACCGGCTGGGCGGCCGTGCAGCAGCTGCTCATCCTGATGCTGGCGTTCTACATCACGTGTGCGCTGTTCGTGTTCGGCGTGCTGGGCGCGATGTTGCGCGCCTTCGCCGGGGTGTCGATCTTCCGGCTCGTCCGCTACCTCGCCCGCGAGTACCTGCTGATCTTCGCGACGTCGTCGTCTGAGTCCGCGCTCCCCCGGCTGATCGCGAAGATGGAGCACCTCGGCGTGCAGAAGACCACCGTCGGTGTCGTCGTGCCGACCGGCTATTCGTTCAACCTGGACGGCACCGCCATCTACCTGACCATGGCATCGCTGTTCATCGCCGACGCCCTGGGCGACCCGCTGTCGATTCCCGAGCAGATCGGCCTGCTGGCGTTCATGATCATCGCGTCCAAGGGTGCCGCGGGTGTCAGTGGTGCGGGGCTCGCCACGCTCGCCGGCGGCCTGCAGGCCCACCGGCCCGAGATGCTCGACGGTGTCGGTCTCATCGTGGGTATCGACCGGTTCATGTCGGAGGCGCGGGCGGTCACCAACTTCTCCGGCAACGCGGTCGCCACGCTGCTCGTCGGGGCGTGGACGGGAACCGTCGACCGGGCCCGGGTGGACGAGGTGCTGAGCGGGCAGGCGCCGTTCGACGAGAGCGACATGGTCGACGACGAGCCGATCGAGGCCCTGCCGGCCGACGCCGCCGCGACCGCGGATCGTCGCATCCCGGTCGCGCACTGAGGATCGACACCGCCCGACACACGACTTCGGCCGCTCACCGTGAGGTGAGCGGCCGAAGTCGTCTGGTTCGTCGGGGAACGGGTCGTCAGGATTCCGCGGCGGCGGTCGACATGACCCGAAGGGCGGCGATCAATCCGTCGATGAGGTCTCCCTGCCGGAAGCTGGTGATCGCGGCCGTCACACCGAGCTGGGCGACGCGGTCGTTGACCCGGTCGGCCACTGCCGAACCCGACACCACGACGGTCTCCTTGGTGTTGGGCGAGACGGCGACCAGTGCGCCGTTGGCCGGCTCGGGCGCACGCATCAGCACCTTGCGGGCGTCGGCAACCGCATCCGGACCGAGGTCGCCGATGTAGACCGAGAACCGCACCAAGGCTTTCTCGCTGGCGTCCTTGAGCGCGTCGTCGAGCCCGATCAGTTCCTCACGGCTGAACGGCGGGGTCGTCGGCGCCTGTCCCGGGAACCGCGTCGCGGACACCCGTCCGCTGTTGGTGACGACCGTTCCCACCGGCAATGCACTTGTCGAGCCGGCGACCGCGACGGCGCCGTGATGTCCCGTGTTTACCTCACCACTTGCCACTTGCCGAGCCTCCGTCCGCGTCGGTCGATTCCGCATGCCGCGCCAGTGTCATCGGTTCGATGTCGGTCGCGCTGAACAGCAGGGGCTCGTGGTCCCACTGCTGGTCGAGGGTGTATTCCTGGACCTTCGGGTGCTTGAGGCCGTGACCAAAGGCCATCGAGACCACGCACGCCGCGGCTGCGAGCACGCAGAGGATCGTGACGGGAACTCCGATGATGACGATCAGGTTGTCCATGTCACCCTTTCGTTCTGTTGCATACCTGCCGTCCTGCAGAGCGGTTGCGCGGCAGGTCGTGTGATCAATCTAGCCCACACAGTGGGTGCAGGGGGCGGTGACCCCTACAGTGCGTCGTAGACGTCGCGGTGGGCGCGCTCACGCCGCCCCGGCGTCGATGTACTGCGACCAGACTGGGTCGATTTCCTTGACCGTGGCCAGCAGGCGCCAGTGTCGGCCCTTCGGGGCGGACGGCACGACCCGCAACGTCCAGCCGAGCTCGCTGAGCAGTCGATCGGCCTTGCGGTGATTGCAGCTCGCGCAACACGCGATGCAGTTCTCCCAGGTGTGCCCGCCGCCACGGCTGCGGGGCACGACGTGGTCGATGGTCGTCGCCTTCGCCGAACAGTAGCCGCACCGGAACCGATCGCGATGCATCAACGCCGCCCGGGTCATCGGGATGACCGCCCGGTAGGGAACCTTGACATAGGACCGCAGCCGGATGACCGAGGGGATGGGTACGGCGATATCCGCCGAGTGCACGGCCAGACCGGCGTCGTCGGCGTGCACCACATCGGCGCGTTCGCGCAGCACGAGCACGATGGCGCGACGCAGCGAGACCGCCGTGAGAGGTTCGTAGGTGGCGTTGAGCAGCAGCACCCGCCGGCGTCCCCAGATCGACGGGGACCGCTGGCCCGATGGATCGGAATGGACCTGACCGCGCCCGCCGGGCAGCGTGGTGAGGGGTCGCACCCGTGTTCCGACACCGTCCGACGCGGGGCCCGTGCCTGCTCGCCTACTCGTCATACGTGTCTCCCACCTGCACACCGACGAGGACAAGTTGACCACGGAACACCGACTATTGCACGACAATTCTGCGTGTCAGCGCAGGTCGCCTCGGTAAACGACAGGTGACTTCTTCTCCCGGGACAGGAGATGTTGAGCCGCTCGGGAAACCTCAGGACAATGGGAACGGTGAGTACCGAAGTCCCCGGCGGCAGCCAACCCAACAGCCCGACGCCCGCGCAGACGTTCTACGACGAGGTCGGCGGTGCGGAGACGTTCCACAAGATCACGGCCCGCTTCTACAAAGAAGTCGCGGCCGACGAGGTGCTCAAGCCCCTCTATCCCGAGGAGGATCTCGGCCCGGCCGAACGCCGGCTGCGTATGTTCCTCGAACAGTACTGGGGCGGCCCCCGGACCTACTCGGACGAACGCGGCCATCCGCGCCTGCGGATGCGTCATCACCCGTTCACGATCGGGCCGATCGAGCGGGACGCGTGGCTGCGCTGCATGCACACCGCGATCGCGTCGATCGACTCCGCGACCCTCGACGACGTGCACCGCCGCGCGCTGACCGACTACATGGAGATGGCCGCGAACTCGATGATGAACTCGATGATCTGACCCGCGGGGCCGGTCTCGCGACTCGCCGACCCTACCTGTGCTTCTCATCGAAAACACAGGTAGGGCACAATGACGACGGTGAGCGATGAGACATCGGATGTTGTCCCCGCCGAACCGGACCCGGACGGCGGGCCCGACCCGGCGCTCACAGAGGCCGAGGGGGACTCGCCGGCCGGTGACAAGGCCGGTGACGCCGTGACCGACGAGGCCGGTGAGCATGTCGAGGACGATGACGCGGTCGTCGCCGTGGACGAGACCGAACCCGAACCCGACGCCCAGCCCGAGACCGACGTTGAGTCCGGGATCGTGGACGAGCCCGACGCCGAGCCTGAGACCGACGTTGAGGCCGTGGACGAGCCCGAGGCCGCCAACGAACTCGAGGCCGACGAGCCCCCGACCGACGACGAGTCCGTCACCGACGAGGCACCCGCGGTCGCGGTGCCGGCGGTCGCGGTGCCGCAACTCGATCCGGGCAACGACACCTGGTGGAAATCCGCGATCTTCTATCAGATCTATCCGCGTTCCTTCTCCGATCTGAGCGGGGACGGTATCGGCGACCTCGCCGGTGTCATCGACAAACTCGGCTACCTCGAACTGCTCGGGGTGGATGCGATCTGGCTGAGCCCGATCATGCGCTCCCCCATGGCCGATCATGGTTATGACGTGTCCGACCCGCGCGACATCGACCCACTCTTCGGCGACCTCGCCATCTTCGACGAGCTGATCGCCGAGGCCCACGACCGCGACATCCGGGTCACCATGGACCTGGTGCCCAACCACACCAGCGACCAGCACGCGTGGTTCCGCGCCGCGCTCGACGCCGGACCGGGCAGCCCGGAGCGGGCCCGCTACATCTTCCGGGAGGGCCGCGGCGAGAACGGTGACGAGCCGCCCAACAATTGGCGCAGCGTCTTCGGCGGTCCGGCGTGGCGTCGCGTGACCGAGGCCGACGGCACGCCCGGACAGTGGTACCTGCACATCTTCGCCCCCGAACAGCCCGACCTGAACTGGGAGAACCCCGAGGTCTTCGAGGATCTCGAGAAGACCTTGCGTTTCTGGCTCGATCGGGGCGTGGACGGGTTTCGCATCGACGTCGCGCACGGCATGGCCAAACCCGCCGACCTGCCCGACATGGACCTCGAGTCGGTCGGACTGCTGGAGAACGACGACGACGATCCGCGGTTCAACAACTATGCCGTCCACGAGATCCATCGCAAGATCCGCAAGGTGATCGACCAGTACCCGGGCGCGGCGAATGTCGGCGAGATCTGGGTCGACGACAACGAGCGGTTCGCCGAGTACCTGCGACCCGACGAACTGCACCTGGGGTTCAACTTCCGTCTCGCGAAAGCGACGTTCGATCCGAGGTCCATCCGGGAAGCGATCGAGAACTCGCTCGAGGCCGTGCTGTCGGTGGGCGGCACCCCCACCTGGACGCTGTCGAACCACGACGTCGACCGCGAGGTCACCCGCTACGGGCGGATCGCGCATCCGCGGTCCGACTCCGACGAGCCCGCCCTCACCGAACCCGTGGGTGACGAGGCATTCGAGAGTGGCGAGGCAACCGGCGAACCGGGCGAAGAAGCAGCCGCCGAGGCCGTACCGGAGAACGGTGACGAGGCCGAGATCGAGGCCGCGGCGGACGTCGAGGCCGTGGCGGACGTCGAGGCCGTGGCGGACGTCGAGGCCGTGGCAGCCGTCGAGGACGAGACCGAGCCCCGATCCCAGGACACGACCGAGTCCGACGTCCCGAAAGCCATTGAGGCACCAGAGGCCACCGAGGCAGCGCAGGCGACGGAGTCTGCGGAGTCTGCGGACGAGGCCGCCAACGAGGCGGTGCCCGAGACCGGCGACGAACCCGAAACCGCCGACGAACTCGACGCCGCCGAGGTCGTCGAAGCCGAGGACGAGGTCGAGGCCGAAGAGATCGCGGAGGCCGAAGACGAGGTCGAGGCCGAAGACGACATCGCGGCCGAGGCCGCCGCCACCACCGCTGCGGTCGAGGACGAGGCCGCCGACGAGGTCGAGATCGACATCGACCTCGGCATCCTGCGGGCCCGCGCGATGCTGCTGGTGGAACTGGCCCTACCCGGTTCGGTCTTCATCTACAACGGGGCCGAGCTCGGCCTGCCCAACGCCGATCTGCCCGACGAGGCGTTGCAGGATCCGGTGTGGGAACGTTCCGGCCACACCGAACGTGGACGCGATGCCTGTCGGGTTCCGCTGCCCTGGGAGGGTGTCGAGCCGCCCTTCGGGTTCAGCTCCACCGCCGACACGTGGCTCCCGATCCCCGAGTCGTGGTCCCGATTCACCGTGGAGGCACAGCTCGAGGACGTCGACTCGACGTTGTCGCTGTACCGGCAGGCGATCGAATTGCGCTACGCCCGTGGCGAGTTCGAGGGTGACACGGTCGAGTGGTACGGCGCTCCGGAAGGCTGTCTCGCGTTCCGCCGGTCCGTCGGACATCTCATCTGCGCACTGAACACCAGTGGCGCGCCGGTAGCGCTGCCGCCGGGGGAGATCCTGTTGACGAGCTACCCGCTCATTGACGGTCAGCTGGCGCCCAACTCTGCCGCCTGGCTGGTCTGAGCGCCCGCGGCGCCTACACCGTCGTCATCGACAGGCGTTCGCGGCGCGCGAAGACCGATCCGTAGCGGGCGTCGATCCGGATCCATGCGCCGGAGGCCCGGATCCGGACCGGCTCGTCGGGTGCGATGCGATCGATGGACGAGGTGTCGGTGACCTCGTGTCCGTCGGCGTCCCGGATGAATCCCATCGCGGTGAGCGCGAATACCGACCGCAGCGAGACCGCCACCCGAGTGCCGCCGTCCGCCGACGACACGTCGAGGACATCCTGGTCGAGCAGTCCGGTCGCGGGTCCGTGGGCACTGCCCTCGGTACGGGCGAGTTGGGCTCCGCCACGCGACAATTCGACGATCGCACGGGCGGGGACGTCATCGAGGTGGACGAACCCGGTCGTCGCGGGCAGGGCGCCGCGCCACGCGCTGTCGAGTGGGAATCCGGGATCGACGGGTTCACCCGGCGCGGCGGCCACGAGGTTGGCCCGCAACGTCGATGCGTCGCAGACGATGTCGTCGGGCCGCAGCCGACCGAACACCGACCGGCCGGTCAGCACGTCGAATCCGGTGCCGACCCAGAGCGCGATCAGTCCGTCCGGCCGGGTCGTCAATCGGACCACCGCGGTCTCGTCGAGTCGCACCGCCCGGGCGAGGAACGCTATCGTGTCGGCGCGGTCGCCGGGTCCGGTGAGGGTCAGGTGCCGTTCGGCGGAGGTCATGGCAGTTTCCCGTCGACTCGGCGGAACGAGCCCAGGTAGTCCTTCTCGGCGGGCGTCAGACGCCGCAGCCGCTGCCCGGCGACGTCGAAGGCGACGAGCTGTGTGCTCGCCGTAACGGCAGGTCTGCTGTCGGGGGCACCACCGCGGGGCCGGACCTCGTAGCCGACCGTGAAGTCGACGGCCCGCACCTGCTCGACGAACATCGTCACCTCGATGGGGCCCTCGTCGTGGCGTACTTGCCCCCGGTAGCGGACATGCAGGTCGGCGACGACACATCCCTCCCGTAACGAGGCCGTGGGTCGTCCGTCGTAGAACAGAAACGGAATCCGTGCCTCCTCGATCAGGGTGACCATCCTCGCGTGGTTGATGTGGGCGTAGACGTCCATATCCGACCAGCGCACGGGAACCTGGACCACGTAGCCGGTGTCGGTTCGTCTTCCGTTGCCTTCTGGTGAGCAAACGTGAGTGTGCTCTGTCATCAGGCAGCCGTCCCTTGCGAGACGGCGGTCCCCGTCTGACCAACACCAGCGGTGTTGTGCGGGGTTGACGTTTCATAGCCTCCTGCGTCGCCCGCTGACGCGGGGTCGGTCTCCTGGTTGGCTCCACGTCCTGCCACCGAGCCACTCTCGGTAGG
>NZ_BAHC01000022.1 GCF_000298195.1 Gordonia rhizosphera NBRC 16068
ATACTGGCCGGTAAGTTCGAAAAAATACCGGCCGAACAGGCCGAAGACAGGGGGACGAACATGCCATCGATCTTCATTTCCGGCGGCGCGGCAGGCATCGGACTCGCCACCGCCGAACGTTTCGACCGCGAGGGGTGGACCGTTGGCGTCTACGACGTGGACACCGACGCGTTGTCGAAGGTGGCGGCGAATCACCCGGGGTGGGTGGTCGGCGAACTCGACGTCCGCGACCCGAAGCAGTGGGCCGACGCCCTTGCTGATTTCACCTCTAACACGGGCGGTCGCCTCGACGTCCTCGACAACAACGCCGGCATTCTGGTGGCCGGTCCGCTCGACGAGATCTCTGCCGACGCCGTCAAACGCCAGATCGACATCGACGTGCTCGGCGTGACGCTCGGCGCGCAGGCTGCCTTCGAGTATCTGCGGGCGACCCCCGGCTCCCATCTGGTGAACATCGCCTCTGCGTCGGCGATCTACGGTCAGCCCGACATCGCGACCTACAGCGCGTCGAAGTTCTACGTCGCCGGCCTCACCGAGGCGCTCGAACTCGAATGGGAGCCGTACGGCATCCGGGTCGTCGGCATCTGGCCGCTGTGGGCCAAGACCTCCCTCGCCGACAACGACGCCAAGACCACCAAGACCCTCGGCGTCCGGATCACACCGTCGCAGGTCGCCGACAAGGTCTGGGAGAGTGTGCATCCCACGCCGCGCGACCGCCGCATGCACCGCACCTCCTACTCGGTGGGCATGCCGACCACGGTGCTGGCCAACGTCGCGAAGTTCGCCCCCAACTTCGCGTCCCGTCAGATCAACAAGCTGCTCGCGCAGGGCTGAGCGCGCGGTCAACCCCCGTTGAACGTGCGGATGTACGGCCGGCACGGCTGACCCCGCAGGCCCTCGCAGGCACCGAGCGGGACCGCGGCCCGCAGTCCGGGCACGATCGGCAACACCAGCGACGACCCGCCGGCGCCGAGGGCGATCGTGTCGACGACCCGCCCACCGGTCTGCGGGGTGCCGAAGCGCCATGAGGGGCGGTCTCCCCCGGGCGCGGTGATCGTGACCCGGATGCGCGACCCCGCCCGGAAAGGATAGGCGATCGGATCGAGAGCGATCCGCACCGTCTGGAAGCCCGGCGCCAGCGGTTGCGGATCGATCCAGTCCCGCGTCGGATTCAGCGGTGTCGCAGCCGAATTCACCCGACGCAGGGAGGCGCGCAGGTACCCCGACGTCACGTAGGTCTCCCGGCCGTCGGGACGGACCTCGGAGATGGTCGCCTGCAGGTCGGTGTCGGGCGCCGACGACGCGAGCCGGAGATCGAGACTCGCCGGGCCCACCGCGACCGCATCGGTGACGCGGGGTGCGCTGAGGAAGCTCACCCCGGCCCGACCCGGGACCGGTGCCCAGTTGTACGGCGGGAGCGCCAGCCAGGGCAGTGGCGAAGCGCCGACGACGTCCAGTGTGCCCACGGGTCGCGCCGCCGGGTCCGGCCGGAAGGACACCGACGACGACGCACTCGGTGCGGACGTCAGGTGACCACCGGCGCCGAGGAACAGGCGGGTTCCGGTTCCGGCCGAAACCGGCGGCCAGGCACCGAATCCCGCCGACCACGGCGCCGACACACTACCCGGTCCACCGGCGACCGACGTATCGGTGCCGGAACCGAAGAAGACCTGCACCCGCGGATCCCGAGCGAAGTCCGAACGGGCGGCGGCCACCGACGGTGCATCGGCGAATCGGGAGGTCACCACCAGCCTGCCGGGAGTTCCGGTTTGCACCTCGTAGACCACTGTCATCAGCGCCGTCAGGGCGGGATTGGCGCGCGGAACACGTTGGGCCACAAAAATGTTGAGGAACTCGTTCCACGGTCCGAGGATCTGCGGATCCAAGGAGTCGATATGGGCGCCGTTGACCGCCTTCACCCAGACATTCGGGTTACCGCGTAGCCGCTCGATGATCGCCGTCCACTGCGGTCCGGTCTGCTCGTCCTGCAGGGCTCCGGCCAGGAACACCGGCACCTCGATCCGCGACGCCCACGCGGCCGGTGCGCGATGGTCGAACAGCGACGGCGTCCGAGTCGGATTCGACGCGATGAGCTGTTTCACGTCCTGGGTCTGCAACCGGAGTCGCTGGTTGGCGGCGCAGACCCGGTCAGCGCTGCGGACCAGTTCACGGGCGTAGGGCTGACCGCCGGCGGGTGCGGGGCGCGCGTCGGCCTGGCGTTCGGTGATCCACGAATTGGCAAACCCGGTGTTGAAGATGCCCCCGGGGAAGCCGGTCGAGTAGAGATCGTCGGTGATGCTGAGCGGGGCGATCGCCGCCAGGCTTGGCGGCCGGGTGCCCGCGACCGCGATCTGGGAGATCCCGGAGAACGAGATGCCGACCATCCCAACCTTGTGATGGGCGACCCAGGGTTGGCGCGCGACGGTTTCGACGACGTCGTACCCGTCGTAGATCGTCGGATAGTCGAACAGGTCGAACGCGCCGCCGGAACAGCCGCTGCCCCGCATCTGCACGTTCACGGTGGCGAACCCGGCCGTGGGTGCGACCAGACCGCCGAGCACCGTGCTCGTCGAGGGTGCGATGGGATCGGGGTGTCGAGCCAGCGCACCGAGAGCACCGAGCACGTAATCGTGCGGTGCCGCGATCTGGTAGCCGGAGTATTCGATCACCGTCGGAAACGGGCCGTCGGCCATCGTCTTGCCCACCGGCAGGCGGACCACGGCCGCCAACGTCACCCCGTCCCTTACCCGGATGTAGTTCAGTCCCGGCCGCAACGTCTGCCGATACAACGACGACGGGGGCGGCGTCACACCGTCGAGGACGGCGAAGGCGTTGCCCGGTTCACCATCCACCTCGAACCGGTAGCCCGGGCCCGGCGGGAGTTCACGCACCAGGAACGAGCCCAGCCGGTCCACTCGACCGGATCCGACCACGTCGCCGTCGGCGTCGTGCAGGACGACCGGAGCCCCGGGCGTCGCTCCCAGCAGGTAGGCCTGCGTGACGCTGCCCGCGCCGCGGCCGACGTCGGTCGCGGCCCGCGCCGGCACAGCCGTACCGAACACCAGCAGCGTGACGACAGCCACGAGCACTCCGACGGCCGGCCCTCGGACACGGGAAAAACGAGCTCCTACCCCACCCACGCGACGAACATAAGCGACGCGACGGCTCGCGGCCATCGGTTCGCCGGGTTTGGTACGACCGGACCACGATCGCTCTCACGCTCGGGCGTGGTGCCCGCGTCTGCCCGGAGGAGCGGTCGGCAGACGCCATCCGAACACCAGCGAGACGAGCCTGAGCGCGGTGGCCACCACCGTCCCGATGATCAGCCAGAACCAGACGGGCACCGTTGTGTAGGTGCCACAGATACCGACGATGGTGGCGCCGAGCAGCGCCGGCACGGCATAGAGGTCGGCCGGCTGGAGCAGCAGTGGGATCTCGTTGGCGAGGACATCACGCAGGATTCCGCCGCCGACGGCGGTGAGCAGGCCGACGATACTCGCCGCGAAAGCACTGGTGTCGTGGTCGATCGCGATGCCGGCACCGCTCGTGGCGAACAGACCCATACCGACGGCGTCGAGGATCAGGACGGATCGGCGCAGCTGCGCGAATGTGGGGTGGAAGGTGAACACGATCAGGCTGGCTGCCAGCGTGATCGTGATCGGCAACCAGTGCTGGACCGACGTCGGCGGTGTGATACCCAGCAGGACGTCGCGGAGAATGCCTCCGCCGACACCGGTCAGGGCGCCGACGGTGAGGATGCCCCAGAGGTCGAAGTCCTTCCGGACGCCGAGGAGAGCACCCGACGCGGCGAAGACCGCGATTCCGACGTCATTGAGGATCTCTTGCAGCACCCGATCATGGTGTCAGAGGCGACACCCGGGCACGGCACGTCGGTGGGACAGATCGAGTAGGAGGACCCGACGTGGTTGCGCTCGACCCAGGAGTCCACTGCCCCCTCCAGCGGACTTCCACCTCATGTGAATGCCTCTGCCGGCGTAGCAGCGCAACGACCGCCTCGGGTGAACCCGAGGCGGTCGTCGGTGGAATGCTCCCGGTTACCGACGTGTCGTCGGTACCGGTCTCTACAGGAGGGTCAGCGGCGATCGAGATCGATGACGCCGGCCTTGGCAGCCTTGACGTAGCGACGCGGAATACGCTGCGCGACGCCGTTCACCTTCACCTCTTGCAGTGCCGGGTTGTCCGCCTTCCACTGCGAACGACGGCTGCGGGAATTCGCCCGCGACATCCGGCGCTTGGGTACAGCCATGGTTGAGCCCTTCTCCTACGTGTAAGTCTGTGGGGACCTCCCGACGTGGTGGCGTCGAGGGGTCCCGCCGATCAGTGTGCCCGCCCGGTCATGGCGTCGAAGCCGGTCGGGCGCGGCACACAACCTCACCAGACTACCGGGCCGAGGCCCGAAGCTCCAAAACGGTGCCGCACGATACGCGACGTCGGCGCATCGTCGAGGACACCTACGCCGACGAGCTCGCTGCGAAGATCAGCGCGATCACCATGATCACCAGGACGATGACAACCAGCGCGATCGAGACCCACCCGAGGATCACGCCGGCCTTGGCCATGCCGTCGCCCTCCTGGGTCCCCGCCGACGCGGCGATCTCGTCGCGGGCGGAGTTGCCGAGGATCACTGCGACCACACCGAGGATGCCCGGGCACACGGCGAACGATCCGATGCCGCAGATGAGCGACGCGATCGCCTTGCCGTTGGTCTGGCGCGAATAGGTGTAACCGCCGGCGGCGTATTGGGGTGTCGCGCCGTACTGCCCGCCGTACTGGGGAGGTGTGCCGTACTGAGGCGCCGTGCCGTATTGCGGTGTCTGACCGTAGTCGGGTGTCTGGCCGTATTGCGGGGTCGAGCCGTAGTCGGACGTTTGGCCATATTGCGGGGTCGAACCCGACTCCGGTGTCTGGCCGTACTGCGGCGTCTGGCCATATTGCGGCGTCTGGCCGTACTGAGGTGTCTGGCCGTACTGAGGTGTCTGGCCATATTGCGGAGTCGAACCCGACTCAGGTGTCTGGCCGTACTGGGGTGTCTGGCCGGACTCCGGCGTCTGGCCATATTGAGGCGTCGAACCGTACTGCGGGGTCGAACCGTACTGCGGGGTCGAACCGTACTGCGGCGTCGAACCGTACTGCGGCGTCGAACCGTACTGCGGCGTCGAACCGTACTGCGGCGTCGAACCGTAGTCGGGCGTCTGACCGTAGGACGGCGGGGAGCCGTAGGGGGACGATCCGGTCTGGGAATCGCCGGACGGGGGCTGCGTCGACGACGAGTCCGCGGGTTCGCCAGACGCCGAATCGTCCGGCGGGTTCGAACCGGGGTCGCTGGGATTTGTCATCGAGGCATCCTTTCTCCGACCATTGGACCGGCGCCACCGTGTGTGGCGCGCCGGCGGGTTGGATTCACGTCGTGAGACGTCCGTCCCACTGTCCAAGCGTAGTGAACGCTCATCCCGGGGCGACCTCGGCAGCATTGGCGATGGCCATCCCGAAGAAGATGAGGAACAACAGACTCACGGTAGTCCCGATGGCCCCCGTGACGATGCCGGCCAACGCCATGCCCGACCCGGCGGTGTGACCGCCGGACGCGGCGATGTCACGGCGCGCGAGCACCCCCAACATGACGGCGACGATAGGCACCGGTATCGCCAGGCCGAGACACATAAAGGCGAGCACCAGCGACAGGACACCACAGATCAACGACGCGACTGCGCGCCCATCGGTGGCGCGGGACGCCGAGACGGCGTACCCCATCGGCATCGGTGTGACGTACGGCGCTGGACCATAGGGCGGTTGGCCGTAGGGCGCGGGCGGACCGTAGGGCGACTGACCGGTCGACGGCACCTGCGGGCCGGGGGCGGTCATGCCGGGAAAGTCATAGGGGCTCGCCGGCGGCAACGACGACCACTCGTCGTCGGAGGAGGCACGATCCGGTTCACCGGGCGGGTGGGCCATCACACCCCCTCTCTCCGAGCTGCGGACGCCAGCGAATGTGCTGTCCAGAGTAATGAATACACTCGTGCGGTGTCAGGAGTGGTTTCAGGCTTCACCGTCATCTTCATCGTGGTGGGGATCGGCTATCTCCTCGGCCGTACGCACGTCCTCGGCGACGCCGCCCACGAGGTGCTCTCACGGCTGGTGTTCTTCGTGTGCACCCCGGCTCTGCTGTTCCACTCGCTGGTGACGTCGGACCTGTCGGTGATCTTCTCCAAGACGCTGATCATCGCCGGCGGCAGCGCACTCACCATCGGCGCGATCTACCTGGTCGTCGCCCGGTTGTGGCTCCGGATCGAGATCCCCGAACTCGCGATCGGCGCCCTCGCGTCGTCGTATGTCAACAGCGTCAACCTCGGGTTGCCGATCGCGATCTTCGTCCTCGATGACGCGTCGTTCATCGCCCCGCTCCTGCTGTTTCAGATCCTGCTCTACTCCCCGATGGCGTTGATCACCCTCGACCTGACCGTCACCGACCCCGCGCTCGGTCATGCCTCGCGTGAGACGACGCTGCGCGACGCGATCGTCACGCCCCTCACCAACCCGATCCTGCTCGGTGGCATCACCGGGCTGGCCATCTCCGCGATCGGATGGCAGCCGCCTGCCGCGGTCATGGAGCCGATGAAGATGCTCGGCAACGCGTCGGTCCCGGGTGCGTTGCTCGCGTTCGGACTGTCCCTGACCGGTGTCGCGGTCTTCAAGAAGGGTCAGAGTCCCCGCCGACAGATCGCGCTCGCGAGCGTGCTGAAACTCGTCGTGATGCCGGCGTCGGTGTACGTCGTGGCCCGATGGGGTTTCGGTCAGAGCGGGCATGACCTGTTCGCGCAGGTCGTCATCGCCGCCCTGCCGACGGCGCAGAATGTACTGGTGTACGCGACCCGCTACCGGCGCGCGCAGATCATGGCCCGCGACACCGCACTGATCACCACCCTGGGATCGATTCCCGCGATCGCCGTGATCGCGTTCCTGCTGGCGTGAACGCGTCACCGATCGGCGACTCGAAGGCGGTCCGGCGTCATACCTCCGCTCGACCCCCCTCAGGCGGGATCCGGTCCTTGCGCTTGACATCGACGGCCCCCATCAACGCGAACCCGACGACCCGGACTGTCGGCGTGCCCGGCGCCCCTGGTCCGGTGGCGCGACCACCGAAGCCACCCATGACCGCCCAGCCGCCGATCTCCACCGCGACGTCCGGCGGCACGATCACCTCCACGCCGCCCATCAGCGCGAAGCATCGGATCGTGAGCACGGGCGCGGTGAACTCGGCGTCACGCAGATCGATCTCGACGGCCCCCATGAACGCTGTCGCGGTGAACGTGTCGGCCACCGCGACGTTGCCGCGCACCTCCGCCCCGGACATGAGCGCGAACCGCTGCCGCACCGGCTGACGGCCCGATCCGGGACTGACACGGCTGCCCGACGGTTCGCCGACAAACGGCATCGGCACACCGAGCTGCCCCACCGGCAGATCGTCGGTCAATTCGTCGAGATCACCGAATGTCTTGGCGACCATGGCTTTTCCGGATCGTTCCTCGAACTCGGCCATCGACAGGTTGCCCTTGCTCATCGCCGCCGACAGGATCTGGTGCACGAGCTCACGATCGGCGTCGGCAGCACGCAGGCGCGCCCGACGATCGTCGGGCGCCGGCAGGTTGTCCGGGGTCGTCACGGTTCCGAGGGTAGTGCTCTGCGCCGCGTCAGACCACCAGGCGACGAGACTCAGTGGTCTGACCGCGCACCACCGCTGTCGATCAGTCCTCGTGCCGAGCTCACGGCGCGGTGTCGCCCCCCAAGACACCTCACCCGCCGATCAGGGTGCGTGACCTCATCGACCTCGTCGGGTCATCGCACCGCGGAGACGGCCGGTGACCTTGTGTCTCGCCTGTCCTCGCGGGGAGTCGGTGGCCGGGATGTTCCCCGGTGCGATCAGGGTGTGGACATACCGGATCTTCCTGAGGACCGGTTCGGCGAGGACGAAAGGATACAGATCCGGGTGGCCCATCGACCGATTGATCTGGTTCAACGCCCAGGTCAGAGGGAGCCAGCGGTCGACGATGTGATCGAATCCCACATCCCCGTCGAGTTCATTGCCGGCGAGACTCGTGTTCGCCGGCGCCATCGCGAACGCCGCCGCGGTGTCGAGGGTGTCGCGGATGTGCAGATAGTGCGCGAAGGTCTCGGCAAAATCCTCCGCCGGGTGCATGGTGGCGTAGGACGACACGAACTCGTCCTGCCAGCCGGCGGGCGCACCCTGCGAATAGTGGCGGTCCAGTGCCGCCTGATAGTCGTCGTCGGGATTGCCGAACAGCCTCTCGAAGTCAGGACGTTTGTCGTCGGTGATGAGGACCAACTGGTAGTAGTGCCCGATTTCGTGACGGAAGTGCCCCAGGAGCGTCCGGTAGGGCTCGGCGAGTTCGACACGCATCTGCTCGCGATGCACGTCGTCACCTTCGGCCAGATCCAGCGTGATCAGACCGTTGTCGTGGCCGGTGATGACCGATTGCGTTGCGCTGGAGAGCAAATCGAATGCGAGTCCGGTCGCCGGATCGTCGCTTCGCCCCACGAGGGGCAGCCCGAGCTCGGACAGCTCGAACACGACGCGACGCTTGGCGGCTTCGGCTTGCCCGAATGCCTCCATGGCCTCGGGGTCGGAGTCGGAAGGACGCGTCCGGGTGAGACGGCACGATTCACACAGCTCACCGAGATCGTCGACATCGACGAGCCAATTACACTGGGCAGTCGACGAATTCGCACACCGACGCATCGTCCGACCGTCGATGTCGATCTGCTCTGAGTCGTCGAGGACGACGATGGCGCGGTCGCGCAGTGAGAGTCCCAGTGGGCTTTGACAATTCAGGCACAGACTGTTCTCGAAGGACAGACGTTGACCACATCTGCGGCACAAAAATTCTCGCATGATTGCTTTCTGTTTCGGGTTGATGGCGTCGTCGGCTGGGGTTATCGCTCTCCGACAGCCCTGCCACAACCAGATGCCGAAGAGGGGCTGGGCGGTCGGGACACGCCGCATGTCGGCCACGGAGCGCGATGTGAGCCCACCGTTGATTTCGGTCGGGACGGCGACACCCGCGAGCGTGGTCGTCGTCAGCGCGTGAATGTCCCGCCGAACATAATGATGATGGCGACGATCCCCAGCAGCAGCATGGCGACGACCGCAACACCACCATGCGGTCCGAGAAGTAGCGGTGGCCGCTCGTCCGCGGGGACCCAATTAGGCGACTCCGGCGATCCCCAATCACTGACGGCATCGTGACGGATGCTCATCACACTCCCTGCCTTGTCAGAAAATCTATGTCTTCGACGATAGATAAATGGATACCCTCCTGGACTGTTTTCTGTCAACCCGGGTACCTGAAAAGGTGTTCACCACAACACGTGACATGCCGTACCAGGGAAGGAATCATCCAGAGACGCCGGTGGGCGAAGTGCGCGCCGCAGAAGCGTACGCGCACTTCGACGGGAAGTTCGGATCAGTTGGATTGGCGTTCTGGGAGATGCGCACTGGCGCGCAACTGCACCTTGAGTTGCTCGTTCTCGTCCTCGAGATCGAGAATCCGGCTCACCCCGGCGAGGTTGATACCCGCCTCGACGAGGTCGGTGATGCGGCGGATACGGGCGATGTCGTTGTCGCTGTAGCGGCGCGTACCACCCTGGGTGCGACCGGGTCGCACGAGAGCCCTCCGTTCGTACAGGCGAAGCGTCTGCAGTCCGACTCCGGACAACTCGGCGGCCACGGAGATGCCGTAGACACCTTGCTCGGCTCGTACATGCGACGGGCGGGTCACGGTCCTCCTCACCGATCTTGCGCGCTCCAAGAAACCTGCACGGACTACTATAGATTCTCTCTACGGTGGAGTTCCAGTGTTATCCGCTGCAATCGATCTCCACACGGTTTGCTACAGCTCGGGCCGAGTGGGAATGACCCCGATCACCTCTTCGTAGGCGTCGATCAGCCACGCGGCACTGTGGTCGCCGACCAGGACACCCCGGTTGTCGCGCACGGCGAAAACCTGAACCCGCCAGGACGTCTCGGCATCGGTGTCAACGAGGCCCACGTCGGCATCGGTGTTCGTGGCGAGCAGATAGCGGCTGTATTCGAAGTCGACCCGCAACGCGTAATGGCCGTCCAGGTTGACGACCACGGCCGGACGGCCGGAGGCCACCGCCAGCACGTGCAGCGCATCGGCAAAGCGCTCGGTGAATTCAGGTCTACGCGGCACGGTCGGTTCTCGATTCTCTCGCAGCGGACGAACAGACTTGGCCAACGTTTCTGGACCGTGTTTCCACGTTAGTCCACGGCCCGGAGATTTCCCGATCGAGCAGCCCCGGATTTGCACAACTACCTGCATAACCTCCATCACCCGACAGGTTGAAGTCACGTTATCTGCTTCCATCGAGGCAGATTTTGTGTCACTATTGCCGAACGAATGCGAGGGGTCGGCGTGGCCTCCAAGAGGCACCCGCCACGTCGAGTACCGGTGCCTGCCCGGCGGTGGCGGTTAGACCACGCACAGGCCCGACGTCGAAGCGCAGGTCTGGGTGAGACAAGAACTGTGAAACACGCGCATCACACCGGGTGATCGCGCGGACCCTTGAAAAGGAGTGGTGAGGTCATGATCGGAACAATCATCAGCGCAATCATCGTCGGCTTGATCATCGGCGCACTGGCCCGGTTGTTCATGCCCGGCAAGCAGGACATCGGGATCATCATGACGATCGTGCTCGGTATCGTCGGTTCGCTCATCGGGTCGTGGCTGACCTACAGCCTCGGCTACTCGAACAGTAACGGCGGGTGGGAGGTCATCCCGTTCATCGTCGGCATTGTGGTCGCGATCGTGCTCATCGCCGCCTATCTCGGGATTCGCGGGCGCACGGTGACCCGCTGACCGCGCCTCATCGCCTACGGTCGGCCCCGATGAGCTTCGGGATGTGGTGGGTCCGTCATCCTCGATGACCGAGGATGACGGACCCACCGCGCTCGACTGGCAGCTTGCCCGTGAGGCCGTCCGCCCCTTGTCACGACATCCACGACGCGACCGAGAGTCTAACCGCGACGGCCCCGCCGGCTGCGTAGGTAGTCCCCGACGACGGCCGCCCCGAGCCCGTCCACGTCGGGCGCGACGACTCGGCCACCGATGCGCCGCGCGATCTGGTCCATGAAGTGCGCCAGCCCCGGGTCCTCCCCCAGCCGGAAGAACGTGACCTGCGCACCGAAGCGGGACACGTGGTCGAGCTCGCGCACCGTGAGCGCGATGGTCTGCGGGTGCGGCGGGTAGAAGAAGAACGGTTCGCCGCTGGGGTCGAGGTGGGCGGTGGGCTCACCGTCGGTGACCACCAGCACGACGGGCTGCGCGTTGGGGAACCGACGTAGATGCCGTTGCGCCAGCAACAGCGCATGGTGCAGGTTGGTGCCCTGCTCCATCCGGGGCTGCAACCCGGTCAGCTCGGCGATGTCGATCGAGCGCGCATACCGTCCGAACGCGATGAGGTGCAGTTCATCGCTACGGAACCGCGTCGAGATCAGATGGTTGAGCGCGATCGCGGTGCGCTTCATCGGCGTCCAGCGACCCTCCATCTCCATCGAGAATGAGGTGTCGACGAGTAGGACGACCGCCGCCTGGGTACGCGCCTCGGTTTCGGCGACCTCGACGTCACGCACATCGATACGGACACCGTCACGGGCCATCTCACGCGACACCATCGACGGTTCGTCACTCTCGGAGATGGTGCGTAACACCGCATTCGACACCGTGCGGGTGACGTCCCACGGGTCGGTGTCACCGAACTCCCACTCCCGCGACGCCCCGGTCGGTTCACCCAGCGCCCCGGACCGGCGGGTCTGCCGGTCACCGCGCCCGGACAGCTGCTCGGCGATGTCGCGGAAGAT
>NZ_BAHC01000021.1 GCF_000298195.1 Gordonia rhizosphera NBRC 16068
ACAGGCGGCGGCGGCCGCGGCGACCCCGCTGGCGTTGGGCGCCTCGGTGCTCGCCGCGTGCCTCATCGGCATTCATCTCGCGTCGTCGGTGCCGACGTCGCTGGCCGGCGTCGCCACCGGCGAAGGACTCACCCCGATGGCGCTGGGCGTGCTCATCCTGCTTCCGCTGTCGGCTTTCGAATCCACCGGCCCGCTCACCCAGGCGGGGATCCAACTAGAGCGCAGCCGGCAGAGCGCGGCGCGGGTGATGGCCCTCGTCGACGGTGCCGGGCCACCCGAGGAGGCACCCGGCGGCACCGACCGGACCGACCGGCCGATCCACACCGCACCGGTGACGATGCGGATCGACGGGCTGCGCTGGGGTCGACCCTCGACACCGGACCTCGGTCCCGCCGACGGGGTCAGCATGCGGCTGCCTCCCGGCGGACGCCTGATCGTGGTCGGCGAGAGCGGGTCGGGCAAATCCACCCTGTTGCTGACCCTGGCCGGTCTGCTGGCCCCTCGCGCGGGCGTCGTGACATGCCAGGACGACTCCGGCGACCCGGTCGACCTGCGCGCCGCGACCTGTTACTTCGCCGAGGAGGGGCACATCTTCTCCACGACGGTCCGCGAGAACCTGCTCGTCGCACGCGGTGACGCGACCGCGGCCGAGATCTCCGACGCGGTGGCGGCGGTGGGCTTGTCCGGGTGGGTGGACTCGTTGCCCGACGGACTCGACACCGAACTGGTCGGTGGGGCCGAGGCGGTGAGCGGTGGTCAGCGTCGCCGGTTGCTGCTCGCCCGGGCGCTGCTCCACCCGGCGCCGATCGTGCTGCTCGACGAGCCCACCGAACACCTCGACGCCGACGATGCGGCCCGGATTCTGCGTCGTCTCACCGTCGGCGACGGCGGACTGTTCGGGCCGGACCGGATCGTCGTCGTCGTGACGCATCAGACTGTCGCCCAGGAGATCTCCGGGTCGGAGCAGGGCTGCCGGCTGCTCGAGATCGCGTCCGTGGCCGCCACCGGAAAAACCGTTGGCAACGCGGGCGGGTAGGCGTAGCGTCTGCTCTACACGAGGAAGGAGGTGGTTCGAAGTTGTATGACTGTTGGACACGTGAGGTGACCATCCGCTAGACGCGGATCGTGTGGCATTCACCCGCACCGTTCGTGCCGGCGAATTCCAGATGGTCACCCGGCCCCCGCACCCCGATCATGTCCGGTCGGCAACGGCCCCCGATGGGGCGGTGCGGGGGCCGTTTCCTGTTTCGGGTCTCTACCGCCCCTTCTTCCAGGCCCCTTCTACCAGCCCGGTGTAACGCACGTCACTTCGCGCGCGAACGCTAATTCAAGTAGTCGACTACTCGTGTTCGCGTCGCTGTTCTGACATGAACTGGATACAGCGACCGGGCCGGATCGAGACCGACCCGTATCCGGACGCGACACGAACACCGCAGAGTCAATGACTTCGACGACAGGGATGGCGAGATGAGTTCGATGCAAGCCCAGATGACATCTGTCAGCGTGGCGTCGGTTGCGTTACACGCGACCGCGTCGGCGCTGCACCTCGACTCTGCCGCATCGATCGACCACCGCATCGCCGAGCGGTTCTTGACCCCCGACGACGCCGAGTGGACCAACGACGGCGCGACCGGCTGGCTCCCGGGACATGTCTCGGGTCTCAGCTACTCGCTGGCGCCGGGCTCCGGCCGGCTCGTCCTGCACAACCGCGGGGCGCGAGACCTGGGGGTGCTGTCCACGCCGCATCTGCCGGGCACCGACGACACGGCGTTCACCCACGTGCCGACGGGTGGTTCGGCCGATCTTCCCGACGCCGAGTTCCACATCCTGCAGACCGCGCGGCGTGACGGTCGGCCCGTTCTCGTCGGCCAGATCACCGTCGCCGACGGCGCCGAACCGCAGTTCGTCCTCGACGGGCCGGTGCCGGGCGAGGTGGACTGGGGTTCCCTCGACCCCCAAGGCGAGTTCTGGAAGCCCGGCGACGTCGACTTCGGAACCCCCGGTGGGCCGTCGTTCGTCTTCGCCGATCCGATGGCGCACGGCGTCCATCAGACCCGCGTCGACGGAGAGATCGCGATCCACAACCGTGGCGACGAACGGATCGCGGTGCTGACGCTGGCAGCCGACGGGCCGCGGGACCTGGTGATCGCCGAACCCGGCGAATCGGTTCCCCTCGCCCCGGGCGACGCGGTCAGCTATATCCAGGCGGCGCGCACGGATTCCTGCCCGACGATCCTCGGTGTCCTGTGGTTCGTCGGCGGCGAGCAGAAGCCGACTCCGCTACCGGTGCCGAGTCGTCGGGACCACCTCGACCACCACTATCTGACGCCGTGGAGCGCCGACTGGGATTCCGGGTACTCCGATCAGATCCATCTGGATGCCGAGGTGTCGGGAGTGACCTATCAGTACCGCGCCGGTGCGGACACGGTCACGATCCGCAACACCGGCGACGACCCGATCGCGGTGGTCTACACCCGCGACGACGAACGCGTCGTCGCGGAGATCGGCCCGCGGACTCGCCGGACACTGCCGGTGCGCGCCGATGCCTCCACCGGCCAGGTCTTCTCGGTGGTCGGGCGGCGGGTGGACAGCGAGCCGGGCCGGGCGGCCGTCTACTCGGCGGGGCGGCTGATCCCCGGAACAAGTGGAAAACCCGGTACCGCAACGAATTACGGGTCGGTGGTGATCATGCTCGGGGTGGTCGTCTACAGTGCCATCCCCAAGAAGAACCTGTATCTGGCCTGGTCGGATCGTCGGCGTCGGCTGCGCCGCACCCGGTGAGGCGGGCTCAGCCGGCGTAGCGGCGCAGCTTCGCCGACAGCCGGGGGATGAGGTCACCGTCGGCGTCGACGCGCTCCTCGACGTAGGCGAGGTCACCGTCCTCGACGAGGCCGTAGAGGCGCTTGGCCCCGCCGGTGCGCCGCCCGGAATCGGCCTTGATGACGACGTCGGTGGCGAGTTCCCACGAGGTCTGTGTCAGCGGCTGACCGTAGAACAGCTCGATCGACCCCTCGGCGTGGGCGAGGAGTAATTCGATCGTGTCGTCGGGACCGATGCGCCAGTAACCGGTCTCTCGGAGATCGGGGCGCAGGAATCGGGCGTCCTCGTCGATGACCCACGACCGGGCCTGCCAGTTGAGGAAGTTCTGGCCGTCATGGCTGACGATGATCTGCTGCGCGAAGTGGTAGTCCTGACCCGTCTCGGGGTCGTTGGCCTCGCCTTCACCCTGCCAGACCCCGACCAGCGGCAGCAGCGCGAGCAGACCGGAGTGCAGGTCGGCTCCGCGGCGCAGATTGGCGGTGTCGTGCGGCAGGGGGAGTTCCCCCCACTCGGGAAGGTTACGGTCGGCTGTCTCCTTGGCGCGCTCGGCGGCTTGTCGGATCGCCTCGTCGCCGGATCGACGCGCCGCGCCGCCCGGATCGCCGTCGGGAGAGGTCACGACTCGTCGTTGATCAACCGGTAGAGGACGTAGACGCCGAACCAGACGATCAGGATCGAGGCGAGGATCAGCAGGATTTCGAAGAAGAGGACCACGGACCGATTCTAGCGTGCACCGATGATGGGAACCGACCGGGAGGTGGGTGGGAAAACACACACATGTCGACGCGAAACGGCCCCGGCTCCCACGCGGGGGAGCCGGGGCCGTCGGCGGTTCGGACGGACTACTTCGAGACGACGATGTCGTGCTCGTGCACGCCGGGTCCCTCGGGGGACACGGTCACGTCGCCGTTGCCCACCGACGAGAGCGCACGAAGCGTCCACTTGCCGGGGGCGGCGAAGAAGCGGAAGTCGCCGGTCGGGCTGGCGACGACCTCGGCGGTGAACTCGCCGGTCGAGTCGAGCAGCCGGACGAAGGCGCCGGCCACCGGGGTGCCCGACTCATCGTTGACGGTGCCGGTCAGCACGGTCTCCTTTTCGACGTCGACGCCGGCGGGCAGCTTCTGTCCCTGCTTGGGTGCAGCACACATGATTTACTTTCCTTCCCCGAGCTCAACCGGGACACCGACCAGCGAGCCGTACTCTGTCCAGCTGCCGTCGTAGTTCTTCACGTTCTGGTGACCGAGGAGTTCCTGCAGCACGAACCAGGTGTGGCTCGAACGCTCGCCGATGCGGCAGTAGGCGATGGTCTCCTTCTCGCCGTCGAGGCCGGCCTCGGCGTACAGCTCCGCGAGTTCGTCGTCGGAGCGGAAGGTGCCGTCCTCGTTGGCGGCCTTGCTCCACGGCACGTTGATCGCGCCGGGGATGTGGCCGGGACGCTGGCTCTGCTCCTGGGGCAGGTGGGCCGGTGCGAGGATCTTGCCGGTGAACTCGTCAGGGCTGCGCACGTCGACGAGGTTCTTGTTGCCGATGGCGGCGATCACCTCGTCGCGGAACGCGCGGATGGTCAGGTCGGGCTCGGCGGCCTTGTAGGTGGTGGCCGGGCGGGTCACCGTGTCGGCCGACAGAGGACGACCGTCGAGTTCCCACTTCTTGCGGCCACCGTCGAGCAGTTTGACGTCGTTGTGGCCGTAGAGCTTGAAGTACCAGTACGCGTAGGCGGCGAACCAGTTGTTGTTGCCGCCGTAGAGGACGACGGTGTCGTCGTTGGCGATGCCGCGCTCGGAGAGCAGCTTGGAGAAATGCTCGGCGTCGACGAAGTCGCGGCGGACCGGATCCTGCAGGTCGGTCTTCCAGTCGAGCTTGACGGCGCCGGCGATGTGGCCGCCGTCGTACGCGCTGGTGTCTTCGTCGACCTCGACGAAGACGACCCCGTCGGTGGTGAGGTTCTGCTCAGCCCATTCTGCGCTGACCAGGACATCGGATCGTGCCATGGTGGGTTTCCTTCCCCGTATCTGTGGGTGCTGAAAAGGGTGGG
>NZ_BAHC01000020.1 GCF_000298195.1 Gordonia rhizosphera NBRC 16068
TTTGCGTGGGGGTTGTGGCCTCCACGGAGCCCCGGTTGTGGCCGAGTGTGCTGCACGGGGAGCTCGAGGGTGAAACATCAGGCGGGCTTGTCGAAGAGATCAATCATTGATCGATTCGTGAGTCATGGTCGGCCGTGAGGCCGGCATGTTTGTCACACACTGTCGGGGTTCTGAGGGAACACACGTTTCTTCTGGGCCTGCTGTTGAGTTGTCGTGGTGATGCCTTCTGTGGTGGGGGGTGGAGCGGCGAGGAGAT
>NZ_BAHC01000018.1 GCF_000298195.1 Gordonia rhizosphera NBRC 16068
GAACAGGATTCGATCGGTCAGGATCTCCGCGTGCTGCATCTCCTCGATCGACTCGGCGCGCGTCTTGGCCGCGAGTTCGGTGAGGCCCCAATTGGCCTGCATCTTGGAGTGCAGGAAGTACTGGTTGATCGCGGTCAGCTCGCTGGTGAGCTGTTCGTTGAGTAGAGCGATCACCTCGTCGTCGCCACGCATGACCGATCCTCCGTTCGCTGGGTAGTGCGAACCTAACATGCACAAACCCCCCGCGTCCGGATCTCGGCGCGAGGGGCGTTCGTCGACGTCAGGTGGGTGTGATCAGGCGGCGGTCGAAGCGGTGGCGTTGCGTTCGCTGACGATCTCGTGGAGGCGTTCGAGGCAGGTGCCGCAGCCCTCACCGGCGCCGCAGCGTTCGCCGATGGCGTCCACGGAGGTCGCTCCGGCGGAGCAGTGCTCATGGACCTCGTCCTCGGTGACCGCGCGGCAGATGCAGACGAACATTTCCTCACCTCTTCACAACCTGGTTAGGTAAGGGTTACATAAAGGAAGGCGGATGACAAGGGTCGCCTTACCTCTGGTACTACCGCACCATTCTGTGGTCAGCGCCCGTCAGTACTCTCTGTCGTGTGTCCCTCACCATCACCACCGTGAACGTCAACGGTATTCGCGCGGCGGTCAAGCATCGATCGGAGGCCAATCGCGGCCTTCTCCACTGGCTGGCCGCGTGCGATTCCGACGTGGTCCTGATGCAGGAGGTCAGGGCCGAACCGGAGCAGGCGCGAGAGTCGCTGGCACCGGCGCTCGACGACGGCTGGCACTTCGCGATGTCGGCGTCGGTGGTCAAGGGGCATGCCGGGGTCGGGGTGCTGAGCCGGGTGCCGATCACGGCGGTCCGCGCCGGGTTCGGCAGTGACGAGTTCGACCCCACCGGTCGCTACCTCGAGGCCGACATCGACTCCTCGCTGGGGGCGATGACCGTGGCGAGCCTCTATCTCCCCAAGGGCGCGGCGGCCACCACCGCACCGAAGGACGTCGCGAAATACGAGGAGAAGGTGCGCTTTCTCGACGAGTTCGGCACCTACCTCGACCGTCTTCGGCGTCGACGGCGACACGTCGTGGTCGGTGGGGACTGGAACATCGCGCACGGCGAGGCCGACATCAAGAACTGGAAGGGCAACCTGAAGAGTCCCGGCTTCCTACCGCACGAGCGGTCGTGGGTCGGCGCGTTGCTCGACGGCGGATGGAACGACGTGGCGCGTGACCTCGCCCCCGACGACGACGGTCCCTACACCTGGTGGTCGTGGCGCGGCAAGGCCTTCGACAACGACTCGGGGTGGCGCATCGACTATCAGTTGGCCAATCGCACCCTCGCCGGGCGGGCGGTCAAGGCCACCGTGGATCGGGCCGATGCCTACGACCTGCGCTGGTCCGATCACGCCCCGATGACCGTGGTCTACGACTGACAGTTCGCGGACCGCCGGCGAAAACGGCTCGCCGGGTCTGCGAAACTGGAGGGCATGAGCAGTGACGTCCCCGCACCCTCCGCGCCACGCCCGCGCGTCCTGTCGGGTATCCAGCCGACCAGTGACTCCTTCCATCTCGGCAACTACCTGGGGGCGGTCCGGCAGTGGGTGGCGCTGCAGGATGAGTTCGAGGCGTTCTACTTCATCCCCGATATGCACGCCATCACGGTGCCGTACGAGCCGAAGGTTCTCGCCGAGCGGACCCGCCTGAGCGTGGCGCAGCTGCTGGCGGTCGGTGTCGACGCGGAACGGTCGACCATCTACGTGCAATCGCATATCCCCGAGATCGCCCAGCTCACCTGGGTGCTGTCGTGCATCACCGGCTTCGGCGAGGCCAGCCGGATGACACAGTTCAAGGACAAGTCCGCCAAGCAGGGCGTCGACGCAGCCGGTGTGGGACTGTTCACCTACCCGATCCTGATGGCCGCGGACATACTGGCCTTCGATGTCGATCAGGTTCCCGTCGGTGAGGACCAGCGCCAGCATCTCGAACTCACACGCGACCTCGCACAACGGTTCAACTCGCGATACGGCCCGGTGCTCAAGGTGCCCGCGGCCTACATCGTGAAGGAGTTCGCCAAGATCTACGACCTGCAGAACCCGACGGCGAAGATGAGCAAGTCCGCCGAGTCGGACCGGGGCCTGATCAACCTGCTCGACGAACCCAAGAAGTCCGCGAAGAAAATCCGCTCGGCGGTCACCGACACCGACACCGTCGTCCGGTTCGATCCGGAGACCAAGCCCGGTGTCAGCAACCTGCTCACGATCCAGTCGGCGCTGTCGGGCACCCCGGTCGAGGTCCTCGTCGACAAGTACGCGGGCAAGGGCTACGGCGACCTCAAGGTCGACACCGCCGACGTGCTGACGGAGTTCGTGACACCGTTGCGCGGCCGGGTCGCCGAGTACATGGAAAATCCGGAATACCTCGACGAGGTCTTGGCCCGCGGTGCGCAGCGCGCACGTGCCATTGCCTCGACGACCCTGGCCGCCGTCTATGACAAGGTGGGGTTCCTGGCCACTGGCGGATGAGCGACACCGCCACGATCCGATGAGGAAGGCGGTTCCCCATGAGTTCGGCGGTCGATTCGGCGAAGGCGGTTGCCGATCGCGGCAAGTCGGCCTACGAGCATGTCCGGGAGAACTGGGGCTGGCTGAACCATCTGGTCGCCACCCTGCAGCGCTACACACAGCGACGCGGGAACCACTTCGCGGCCAGTATCAGTTTCAACGGCATCCTCGCCCTGGTCCCGATCATCATGGTCGCCTTCGCGATCGCCGGGTTCGTCCTCGCGAACCGTCCGGAGGTGCTCGAGCAGATCCAGGATGCGGTGGTGCGCAACATGCCCGGGTCGCTCGGCGAACAGGTCGGGAACATCATCGACTCGGCGATCAACTCGCGGACCACGGTCGGTGTCGTCGGACTGATCGGCGCGGCGTTCACCGGCATCGGGTGGATCTCCGGCGTTCGGATGGGCATGACCGAGATGTGGGGCGGTCGGATCCAGCGCAACCCGGTGATGTCGAAGGTCTGGGATCTGCTCGCGTTCGCGTTGCTCGGAGTCGCGTTCGCGGTGACCATGGCATTGACCGCCGTCGGTAACTCCGATCTCACCCACACCGTCCTGTCGTGGGTCGGCCTGCAGAACGCGTCCTGGGCGCCGACGCTGGTGCGGACGGTCTCCATCACCATGTCGGTGTTCGCGTCGTGGGTGCTGTTCACCTTCGTCATGGCCCGACTCCCGTTGGTGCGGTTGCCAATTCGTAACACCTTGAAAGCCGGGCTGATCACCGCAATCGCCTTCGAGATCGTCAAGACGGTGGGAGGGATCTACCTGTCGTCGGTGCTGGGGAGTCCGGCCGGGATCGCGTTCGGTCCCATCATCGGCATCATGGTGTTCGCCTACCTCTCCTCGCGCATCATCCTCTACGCCGCGGCCTGGTGTGCCACCGATCCGATGAACGAGGAGTACCAGGTGTCCGAAGAGGAGCCCCTCCCGCAGGTGGTCGTGTCACCGAACTACGAGATCAACCCCATGCCCAAACCGGCCGCGTTGATCGCGACCGCGGGGTTGGGTGCGATGGTCGGGTGGCTATTGCGGCGCTGAGGGCGGCCTTAGTGGTGTGTCTCGGAAATAGGTAACTCGTCTCCGGCGTTCGATCGACGCCTGGCGGCGTTGTCGTCGGTCACGATAGCGCCGCTATCGCTCCCTCCTCCGCCTTGCCAGATCGCCGATCGCTCCACCGGAGACGGGTCACCTATTTCCGAGACACACCATTAGCGTCTGCGCAGGAGGCGTGATCCGATGAGCAGCAGCACGGCGGCGGTGAATGCCAACGCGAGGCCGATCAACAGGTGGACCGCGCCGCGTGTCGGCTGATCGGCGCCGGCAGCCACCACGGTGCGGGTGTGGGACGGTGCAGCCGCCGTCGGGGTCGTCGGTGCACCCGGTGGCGTCGCGAGCGCCCCGGGATCGACAAGCGTGCCGACCGAGACGTCGCGCGGTGCGCGGAACCCGTAGTCGAACAGCGACTTCGTCTGATCCCAGTACGAATTCGATCCCACGGTGAGGCCGAACATCTCGACGGTCATGATGGATCTGCCGTCACGTTCGACGACGCCGACGTAGGTCTTGCGCGCGTCGTCGGTGTACCCGGTTTTTCCGCCCACCATGCCGGGGTAGCCCTCGAGCAGCAGGTGGTTGGACGTCTGCATGAGGTAGGCGGGATGGTTCTTGTCACCCGGGATGTCCGGGCGTTTCGGATAGCCGGGGAAGCGGTAGGTCGGCATGGCGATCAACTCGCGGAAGGTGCTGTTGCGCATGGCCTCCCGGAAGATGACCGCCAGATCGTACGGCGACGACGACATGCCCGGCGCATCGAGACCCGACGGCGACGCCGCTCGGGTGTCGTCGGCGTGCAATGCATGTGCTTTGGCGTTCATCGCCGCGAGCGCGGCATCGACGCCACCGAGTTCGCGAGCCAGGGCATGGGCGCAATCGTTGCCGGAGACAACGAGTAGGCCGGTCAGCAGATCGCGGGTGGTGTAGTGCCCGCCCGGGCCCATGCCGCACGAGTCGCCCTCCTGGCTCCAGTCCTGGGGCGACGGTGCCACGACCGCGTCGAGGTCGAGTTCATCGAGGGCCACGAGGGCGAGCAAGACCTTGATCGTCGACGCCGGCCGGTACCGGCCGTGCGGATCCTTGGCGGCGATGATCTGCCCGGTGGCGAGGTCGGCGACGAGCCACCCCGCCGAGGTCAGCCGCGGCGGCACCGGACCGAGCGCCGGGTCGGCGAGAACCCCGCACCCCGCGAGGCGCTCGCCCCCGACCACGGGGGTCGGGACCGGCAGCGGGGTGGGCGTTGTCGCTCCCGGTGCCACGACCTCCGATTCGTCCACCGGTGACGGGGTCCCGAGCCGGTACGGGCAGTGGTCGGTCACCGGTGTCGGCGCCGGTACCGCCATCGCGAGCGACGGCGACACGAAAGCGATCAGCAGCGCCGCTAAGAGGCCGGCGAGAGTGGCGAAGGGCCGCACGGCTGCGACATTATCAGCCACCGACTCACTCGCCTCGCCGACGAGCCGGTGTCATCCTCCCGGAGTGAGGTGCTCGGGATGGTCACGCTGCAGCCGCCGCGGGATGCGGGGCGGACCGAGGAAGTCGTCGATCACGGGTCCGAATACCGAGGCGTTGAGCACCAGGTCGATATGACCGCCGCCGTGCCGGTGCAGACGGCCGCGCGGCATCAGCCGACTCATGATGTGGCCGTTGATCATCGGGATGATCGGATCGTCCTCTCCGGCGACGATGAGCGTCCGCTGCCGGATCACCGGCAGGGCGAACAGCGACGTCCACACGGCACCGGCCATCAACTGATGCATGTAGCCGATCTTGGATCCGGCGTGCAGCTGGCGAATGAGTAGCTCGGCGACATCCCGTCCATGATGGCGGACCACACCACCGTAGAGCTCGGCGGCGATACTGCCGCCGTACTCGGGATCGCTGAACCGGCGTGGCGTGAGCATCTTGCTCAACACCCGCGGGTTGCCGGGCACCATCATCGCTCCCGTGCCGGTCGCGACCAGGATCAGCCGGCGGCAGCGGCGCGGGTTCTGGAATGCGAACTGCTGTGCGAGTGCGCCGCCCCAGGACAGCCCGAGGATGTCCACGACGCCGACCTCAAGCCGGTCGAGCACCCGACCCAGCGTCCAGGCCAGGTACGGAAATCCGTAGGGCATCGGGGAGTTGGCGGACTCACCTGTGCCCGGGACGTCGAAACGGATGACCGGACGGGCGCTGTCGAGGTGCTCGACGAGGGGATCGAGCACCTCGAGGCTGGCCCCGATCCCGTTGCACAGCACCAGGGGCACCCCGGTTCCGGGTCGGTAGCGCACGCGGATACGTTGACCACCGGCGGCGATGAGCCGGTCGTTCTCGCCCGGGTCCTGACCGTCGGTGACAGACTCGCTGGTCATCGGTAGAGGACCACGCATTCCGCGACGCACGCCGGGCGGTCGGAGCCCTCCACCTCGTAGGTGACCCGGAAGACGGTCTCCATGCCGACCGGCTTCTCCTGGGCGGAGACGAGTTCCACCGAACCCCGGATACGTTTGCCGACCGGCACCATCGCCGGGAACCGGACCTTGTTCAGGCCGTAGTTCAGCGCGGCGGACACGTTGCCGACCTCGACGGTCTCGGCGATGAGCAGCGGTGCCAGCGACAGCGTCAGAAACCCGTGCGCGATCGTGCCGCC
Source organism: Gordonia rhizosphera NBRC 16068 (assembly GCF_000298195.1). GTDB lineage: Bacteria > Actinomycetota > Actinomycetes > Mycobacteriales > Mycobacteriaceae > Gordonia > Gordonia rhizosphera. Next base: position 6,252 of record NZ_BAHC01000018.1, read on the forward strand.
GAACGGACCCGCTGCGGCGCGTTCCGGATCGACGTGGATCCACTGATGATCACCGGTCGCGTCGGCGAACATGTTCACCCGATCCTGGGTGATCTCCATCCACTCCGTGGTGCCCATGGTGGTGCCGGCGTGGGCCGGCAACGATGCGGGACTGTCAATTGTCGTCGTCATCTGGTCCTCTCTCACTTGGCGTGGACATAGGTGCCGGGCGCCGGGGCGATGCCCTCGAAGCCGGCAGCTCCCAGCACGGTCGGTGCGTTGATCTCGTCACCGCCGCGTTCGCTGAGCCACTGCAGGTGATGCGGCCACCACGAGTCGCTGTGCGTCTCGGCGGTCTCGAGCCACGCCTCCGAGGTGATGTCGGCGTCGGCCGCCGCCGTGCGGAAGGAGGCCTTCTTGTTGCCGGGCGGGTTGACCAGGGAGGCGATGTGACCGCTCGTCGAGAGCACGTAGGTATTGCTCTTGGAGCCCAGCAGGGCCGCGCTGCGGTAGGTGGCCTGCCACGGGCAGATGTGATCGGCGATGCCACCGACGACATAGGCGTCGCATTCGATCGCGCCGAGGTCGACCGGCGTGCCGAGCATCGTCGCCTTACCCGGGGTGACCAGAGAGTTCTCGAGGCCCATCATCACCATGTCGCGGTGCAGGGCGGCGGTCATCCGGGTCGTGTCGGCGTTCCAGAACAACACGTCGAAGGCGGCCGGGGAACGTCCCTGGATGTAGTTGTTCACCCAATAGCGCCACACCAGGTCGGTGGGGCGCAACCACGCGAACATCTCGGCCATGGCGTTGCCGTCGAGATAGCCCTTCTTCGACGATGTCCGGATCGCGGCCTTGGCGGCACGTTCGCTGGTCAGCGCCGACGCGAAGCCGGCCTGGCTCTGATCGAGGACGGTGACGCCGAGAGTCAGGCTCGAGACCTTGTCGCCCAGCCCGGTCGCGGCGAGGTGGGCCAGGGTCATGGCGGCGAGGATGCCGCCCGAACAAGTCGCGAACATGTTGGTCGACGGTGCCTTGGTCACGGCGAGGGTGGCGTCGATCGCGTCGATGATCGCCTGACCGTAGGCATCGAATCCCCAGTCCTTGTGCCGCGAGGAGGGATTGCGCCAGGAGATGGCGAAGACCTGGTGGCCGCCCTTGACGTAGTGCTCGATGAGGCTCCGGTTGGGCGCGATGTCCATGATGTAGTACTTGTTGATCACCGGCGGCACCAGCAGCAGCGGCACCTCGTGCACCGTGCGGGTCTGCGGCGCATACTGGATCAGCTCGAACATCCGGGTCTTCAGCACGACCGTGCCCTTGGTGGTGGCCACCGTCTCACCGACGACGAAGGCGTCCGAATCGACCATCGCCGGGACGCGCGGCTTGGACGCCATGTCCCGGGCGAAGGCCTTGAGACCGCGAACCGCCGACATGCCGCCGGTGTCGATCATCGCCTTCCATCCCAGCGGACTCAGGAACGGGTTGTTGGTGGGTGAGAGGCCCTCGATGAGGTTGTCGAGCGCGAACCGGATCTTCTCGGCATCGCGCCAGTCGAGGTCGGCGGCGGCGTAGAGACGTTCCGCGGTGGCCGAGCCCGCCAGGTAGGCCTGCTCGACACGGCGCAGCAGCGGGTTGCCCGACCACGCTGGATCCGAGAACCGCTTGTCACCGCGCGCGGGCGCCCGGTCGGACTGTCCCACGGCGATCGCGGCGAGTTCACGCGTGAGGCCGAGCGCCTCCTCGCCGACGGTGATGGGCTGGGAAGCCAGCGAGGCGCCGAAACGAGCCCACGCCGCGTTGGGGGCCATCCGGCTCGCGAACGACTTGGTCGAGTTGACCAGCAGCAGATCCAGGGGGGCGACGATGTCGTTGGCGGCGGTGGGGGTTTGGGCGATTGTCATATGCGACCTCTTCGGGGGGAGTGCTGGCTCGATCGGTGATCTCGTCGGTCGGCCGGTGGGGAGGGCAACCGTCTTTGCCCTACCATCGTGTGCCCGATCACCCCTGTTCGGCTATGGTGCACGGTCTAACGTCGCTTCCCGGTCGGTGTGCACGTGCACAACCGCGCTGGTCGGATGTGTCAGAGCCCACGCGAAACCGGCCATCATCAGGCTTGCGGGCCGCCGCCACCGATCGGTAGCTGATCGATGACCTCGAAGGCCAGGCACAGTTCGGCCACCTCGCGGGGTGCCGTGGTCGAGCGTCCCGTCAGTTCCTCGATGCGGCGGAGGCGATGGCGAACGGTGTTGCGGTGCACGTGCAGTCGGGTCGCGGTGTCGTTGATGTTTCCGCCGACCGACGACCAGACGCGGAATGTCTCGACCAGGGGGTCGCGGTCCTCGGCCGGCAGGTCGAACAGGCGGCCGAGCACGGTGACGGACAGGTCGGCCGCGACCTCCGGCGCGGCGACGGCCGCCACCCCGAGTACCGAATTGTCGAAGACGCTGACCCCTCGGCCACGCCGGGTCATCGCGACCCGTGCATAACGCAGTGCCCGAGCCGTGTCGGCCAGGTCGGTGAAGGGCGGGCTCACCCCGACCCGGTCGGTCGCGGCGCGAGTCATGATGTCGAGCGCTTTGCGCCGGGCGTCGGGCGATGGGACGTGCACGATGCCGATCTGTTGGTCGGGGAGCAGGCGCCAGGCGGAGCGCAGGTCCGCGCTCGACAACTTGGCTTCGATACTCGCCAGCGGCGCCTTGCCGACGATCGTGGCCCGGGCGGCGACCGCGATGTAGGGACCGCGGTGGGGCAGTCGAAGATGCTCGGCGATCTCCCACAGACTCTGCTCGGAGGATACGCGGCCCTCCAACAGGTGTTGGGTCAACGCGGCGCGTTCGCTCGCGTCGTCGAGGATCATCGCCGTCGTGCGTTCGCGGTGCGCGGTGGACATGGCGACGACGAACGCATCCTGCGCCTGCCACATCCGCGAGGTCGCCTCGAGCAGTGTCTCCCGGCTCAGTTCCGGGTGCTCCTGTGCGACGGCCATGAATTCGTTCCACACCATCTGGAAGCCGATCCGGTAGGCATGCATCAGAGCCGGCAACGGCACCCCCGCGTCGGCGCGATTCGCCCCGGTCTCCGCTGCGGAGGAGGTGTCGAACTCGGCGTCGCCCGCGAGCCCGTGGATCACCATCGCGTAGTTGCTCCGCACGGTCTCGACGATGTCGGATTGCGTGATCACCCGGGTCGAGCCGTAGTAGTCCACCTGCTCCCGGATGGTCTGGGCCACCCTGGGGGCGAGGTTGTCGAGTCGACCCGACAGCACGTTCACGACCGTATTGAGCTCGCTCTCCCCGTCCTCTGCCTGCGTGGTCATTCGGCCGCTGCTCACCGTGCCATTGTCGATGTCGTGACGGCGCCGTGGGCTGATTCCGGTCAACCGGACGGGAAACTCAGAGCAGCGTGTAGGCTTCCGCGAGCACCGACCGCAGGATCTGCTCGATCTCGTCGAACTCGGCCTGCCCGGCGATCAGCGGCGGTGCGAGTTGGACGACGGGGTCACCGCGATCGTCGGGGCGGCAGTACAGGCCGGCGTCGAACAGCGCCGTGGTCAGGAATCCGCGCAGGATGCGTTGCGACTCCGCCGGGGTGAATGTCTCCTTCCTCGCTTGGTCCTTGACAAGCTCTACGGCAAAGAAGTACCCCTCACCGCGGACATCCCCGACGATGGGCAGGTCGTAGAGCCGTTCCAGCGTCGCGCGGAATGCCGGCGCATTCCGCCGGACGTGGTCGTTGAGGCCCTCACGCTCGAAGATGTCCAGGTTGGCGAGCGCCACCGCGGCCGAAACCGGGTGTCCGCCAAAGGTGTAGCCGTGCGGGAAGGTGGTTGTGCCGTCGCGGAACGGCTCGAAGAGTCGGTCGCTCGCGATCATCGCTCCGATCGGTGAATATCCAGATGTCATCCCCTTCGCGCAGGTGATGATGTCCGGTACGTATCCGAAGTCGTCACAGGCGAACATCGATCCGATGCGCCCGAACGCGCAGATCACCTCGTCGGAGACGAGTAGGACGTCGTATTCGTCGCAGATCTCGCGGACGCGTTCGAAATAGCCTGGGGGCGGCGGGAAACAGCCGCCCGCGTTCTGCACCGGCTCGAGGAAGACCGCGGCCACCGTCTCGGGCCCTTCGAACTCGATGGCCTCCGCGATACGGTCGGCGGCCCAGCGGCCGAATCTCTTGGGATCGGCGGCGAGTTCGTCGTCGGCCCGATAGATATTGGTGTTGGGCACGCGGAACCCACCGGGTACCAGCGGTTCGAACATCTGCTTCAGCGCCGGCACTCCGGTGATGGCCAAGGCGCCCTGTGGGGTGCCGTGATAGGCAACCGATCGGGAGATCACCTTGTGCTTCAACGGTTTTCCGATGAGTTTGAAATATTGTTTGGCCAGCTTCCAGGCGCTTTCGACCGCTTCGCCTCCCCCGGTGGTGAAGAAGACGCGGTTCAGGTCACCGGGTGCGTAGGCGGCCAGGCGCTCGGCGAGTTCGATGGCCGGCGGAGTCGCATATCCCCATACCGGAAAGTAGGCGAGGTCGGTGGCCTGTCGCGCCGCGGCCTCGGCGAGTTCGGTACGTCCGTGCCCGACCTGGACCACGAACAGGCCGGAGAGACCGTCGAGGTAGGACCGGCCGCGATCGTCGAAGATGCGGACGCCCTCACCGCGCGTGATCACCGGCGGGGTGATGCCGTCGCCGTGCCGGGCGAAATGCCCCCACAGGTGTGCCGCGCTCCGTTCGCCGAGGGAGCGGTTGCCGGGATCGGCAGTGCCGGTCATCGGATCCCCAATTGTGTTGTCGTCGAAGATGAAACCGCCCTCCCACCGTGGTGGGAAGGGCGGTTTCGCGGGCTCAAGGGAAGGCCTGTCGAGACGGTCAGCGCGAGAACATCAGGGCGCGCTTGACCTCCTGGATCGCCTGGGTCACCTGGATGCCGCGTGGGCATGCCTCGGTGCAGTTGAACGTGGTGCGGCAGCGCCACACACCGTCGACGTCGTTGAGGATGTCGAGACGTTCGACAGCACCCTCGTCACGGCTGTCGAAGATGAACCGGTGTGCGTTGACGATCGCCGCGGGGCCGAAGTAGCTGCCCTCGTTCCAGAACACCGGGCAACTGGTGGTGCAGCAGGCGCAGAGGATGCACTTGGTGGTGTCGTCGAATCGGGCGCGATCGCTCTGGCTCTGAATACGCTCGTGGGTCGGCTCGTTGCCGGTGGTGATGAGGAACGGCTTGATCGCCCGGAACGCGTCGAAGAACGGCTCCATGTCGACCACGAGATCCTTCTCCACCGGCAGACCCTTGATGGGCTCGATGGTGATCGTGATCTCCTTGGTCTTGTCCTTCGGCAACAGGTCCTTCATCAGGAGCTTGCAGGCCAGTCGGTTGACGCCGTTGATCCGCATCGCGTCCGAGCCGCACACGCCGTGCGCGCAGCTGCGGCGGAAGGTCAGGGTGCCGTCGAGGTAGCCCTTCACATACAGCAGCAGGTTGAGCAGACGGTCGGTCGGCAGTGCCGGCACACGGAAGCTCTCGAAGCCCTGGGCATCGGGGTTCTCCGGATTGAACCGGTAGATCTTCAGCGTCACCATGGTCGCCTCGTCGGGGACGGGCGGCAGCGGCGGTTCCGCGGAGGCCGGAGTCGGATTCTTGTCGATGCTGACGGTCATCAGTACTTACGCTCCATCGGCTCGTAACGGGTCTGCACCACGGGCTTGAAGTCCAACTCGATGTCACTCAAGAGGTCGGTGCCCTTCTTGTAGGCCATCGTGTGGCGCATGAAGTTGACATCGTCCCGGTTCGGGTAGTCCTCCCGGGCGTGCCCACCGCGCGATTCCTTGCGGTTGAGGGCGCCGACCACCGTCACCTCCGCCATCTCCAGGAGGAAACCGAGCTCGATGGCCTCGAGCAGGTCGGAGTTGAACCGCTTGCCCTTGTCGTGGACGCGGATCTGGGCGTAGCGCTCCTTGAGGGCGTGGACGTCGGTGAGCGCCTGCTTGAGCGTCTCCTCGGTGCGGAACACCGAGGCGTTGTTGTCCATCGTGGCCTGCAGCGCGGTCCGGATGTCGGCGACCCGCTCGTGGCCGTGCTCGGACAGGATGGTCTCCAGCCAGCTGTCCACCATCGCGGTGGGGGCCTCGGGCATGTCGGTGAACTCGACGGAGTTGGCGTACTCGGCGGCCGCGATTCCCGCACGCCGACCGAACACGTTGATGTCGAGCAGCGAGTTGGTGCCGAGACGATTGGCGCCGTGCACCGAGACGCACGCGCATTCGCCGGCCGCATACAGTCCGTGGACCACCTCGGTGTTGTTGCGCAGCACCTGGCCCTCGATGTTGGTGGGGATGCCGCCCATGACGTAGTGGCAGGTCGGGAAGACCGGCACCCATTCCTTCACCGGATCCACACCCAGGTAGGTGCGGGCGAACTCGGTGATGTCGGGAAGCTTCTCGTTGAGGACGTCCTCGCCGAGGTGGGTCACGTCGATGTAGACGTAGTCCTTGTTCGGTCCGGCGCCACGACCCTCGAGCACCTCGAGCACCATCGACCGCGCCACGATGTCGCGGGGTGCGAGGTCCTTGATCGTCGGAGCGTAACGCTCCATGAACCGTTCGCCGTCGACGTTGCGCAGGATGCCGCCCTCGCCGCGCACGGCCTCCGAGATGAGGATGCCGAGGCCCGCCAGACCGGTTGGGTGGAACTGGTGGAACTCCATGTCCTCCAGCGGCAGGCCCTTACGGAACACGATGCCCATGCCGTCGCCGGTCAGAGTGTGCGCGTTCGACGTGGTCTTGTACATGCGGCCCGAGCCGCCGGTGGCGAAGATGATCGACTTCGCGTGGAAGACGTGGATCTCACCGGTCGCCAGCTCGTAGGCGACCACACCCGTCGCGACCTGCTCGCCGTCGTCGTTGGTCGTCAGGCAGATGTCGAGCGCGTAGTACTCGTTGAAGAACTCGACGTCGTGCTTGACGCAGTTCTGGTACAGCGTCTGCAGGATCATGTGTCCGGTGCGGTCGGCCGCGTAGCAGGCCCGGCGCACCGGCGACTTGCCGTGGTCGCGGGTGTGCCCACCGAAGCGGCGCTGGTCGATCTTGCCTTCCGGGGTCCGGTTGAAGGGCAGCCCCATCTTCTCCAGGTCCAGGACGGCGTCGATGGCCTCCTTGGCCATGATCTCCACGGCGTCCTGGTCGGCCAGATAGTCACCACCCTTGACCGTGTCGAAGGTGTGCCACTCCCAGTTGTCCTCTTCGACGTTGGCCAGTGCGGCGCACATACCGCCCTGGGCGGCGCCGGTGTGGCTGCGGGTCGGGTAGAGCTTGGTGAGCACAGCCGTGCGGGCGCGGGGTGCCGACTCGATGGCGGCACGCATGCCGGCGCCACCGGCGCCCACGATGACCACGTCGTAACGATGTTCCTGCATGGGTTGTTGGGCTCCTTTTAGTCGACGCTGGCGGCGTCGAAGGTCAGAAGGGCGTAGGTGCCGAGCACCAGGACCAGGATCATCGACACCCCGAGCAGCACATTGAGCCAGAAGCGGGTGGAGTCCTTGCGCGAGTAGTCGGCGATCACGGTGCGCACACCGTTACCGCCGTGCAGCTGGGCCAGCCACAGCATGGTGAGATCCCAGATCTGCCAGAACGGTTCCTTCCACCGGGCGGCGACGAAGGACGCGTCGATGCGGTGCACGCCGTCGTCCCAGGCGAGCATGATGAACATGTGCCCGATGGTCAGGATGATCAGCGCCAGACCCGAAAAGCGCATGAACAGCCAGGCCCACTTCTCGAAGTTGCCGCCCTTGCGCATCCGCGGTGCACGCGGATTGTCCAGGCTGGCGGGACGGTCGTATTGGGTGCCGAGGCTCTTGGCGACACCCGGAGCGGCTTGCGATGCAGTCATCTTCGGTGCCTCCTAGAACGAGTGGTCGATGAGGATTGCCAGCAGACGGATCGCTGCGGCGCCGAACACGATCAGGAAGAGCACGCCGATCGCCCACAGCATCTGGCGCTGGTACTTCGGACCCTTCGACCAGAAGTCGACGAGAATGATCCGCACGCCGTTGAACGCGTGATAGAGAACCGCGGCGACGAGCGCGATCTCCATCAGGCCGATGAGCGGCGTCTTGTAGGTCTCGATGACCTCGGAGTACTTGTTCGGATCGACCCGGATCACCGCGGTGTCCAGGACGTGGACGAACAAGAAGAAGAAGATGGTGACACCGGTGATGCGGTGCAACACCCACGACCACATCCCAGGGTCGCCTCGATACAAGGAGCGTTTGCGGACCGGCTCCGGTGCCGTTTCGGTCGGGGTGCTCATCAGTGAATTGGCCTCCAACAGCGTCGATGGATTTGCCGAGTCGGCATTGTGAGGCTCGGCCGTGGACCCATGGAAGAGACTTTAAACCTATGCTGAGGCCCGTAGAAACTTGCCCGAACCGATTTGGGCGCCAAGTGATCTCGATTTAGGGTTGCCTAACCGACGTTGGCGGGGTCAACTGTGACGCATCTTGGTCGCCCGTACCGATTGTGAGGTCAGCGGACGTGGTTGCCGAAAGTGACTGGAAGATGTTGCGGCACAGGGCAAAAGCGATGATCGATCGGGCATATGCGCCCTACTCGGAATTCCCCGTGGGCGCAGCGGGTCTCACCGTCGACGGTGAGGTGGTGCTCGGCTGCAATGTGGAAAATGTCTCATACGGGCTCGGGATCTGCGCCGAGGTCGCGCTGATCGCCCATCTCGTGGGTACCGGCCGGACGGGTCTCATCGCGGTCTCGGTATGTGATCGCAACGGCGCCGTGCTGATGCCGTGTGGCCGGTGCCGCCAAGTCCTCCTCGAGCACGGTGGGCGCGACCTCCTGATCGACCACGGTGGGGGTCCGGTGTCGCTGGGCGAGCTGCTGCCCGATGCATTCGGTCCCGACGATCTGGAGGCCGCCCGATGAGCGGTACCGGCCCCACCGATGCCGTGGCGACCGACGAGGAAATCATCGACACAATTTCGGTGATCACCGCCAAACGTGACGGCAACGCGCTGACCGACGCGCAGATCGAGTGGATCATCGACCGCTACACCCATGGTGGGCATGTCGCCGACGAACAGATGTCCGCGCTGCTCATGGCCATCTTCCTGCGGGGGATGAGCCGCCCGGAGATCGCGCGGTGGACCCGGGCGATGATCGACAGCGGGCGGCGGATGGACTTCTCCGGCCTGCGCCGAGACGGGCGGCCGCTGGTGACCGTCGACAAGCATTCCACTGGCGGGGTGGGCGACAAGATCACCTTGCCGTTGTCGCCGCTGGTGGCCTCCTTCGGGGTGGCGGTGCCGCAATTGTCGGGCCGGGGGCTCGGACACACCGGCGGCACCCTGGACAAACTCGAGTCGATCCCGGGCTGGCGGGCCGATCTGGACCCCGACGAGATGTCGGACCAGCTCGAACACGTGGGTGTGGTGATCTGCGCCGCGGGCGGCGACCTGGCACCCGCGGATCGCCGCCTGTACGCACTCCGCGATGTCACCGGCACGGTGGAATCGATCCCGCTGGTGGCGAGTTCGATCATGAGCAAGAAGATCGCAGAGGGCACCGGTGCGCTGGTGCTCGACGTCAAGACCGGCAGCGGCGCGTTCTTCAAGTCCCTCGCGCAGAGCCGTGAGCTGGCGGAGACGATGGTGTGGCTCGGTAATGAGGCCGGCGTGGACACGCGAGCGTTGCTCACCGACATGGACTGCCCTCTCGGTGCGACCGCGGGCAATGCGCTCGAGGTGGCCGAGTCGTTGGAAGTCCTCGCCGGAGGCGGACCCGCCGACGTCGTCGAGCTGACCGTCGCGCTGGCGCGGGAGATGCTCGACGCGGCCGGCCTGCCCGACGCGGACCCTGCCCTGCATCTGGCGAACGGTATGGCCATGGACGTCTGGCGGGCGATGATCGCTGCGCAGGGCGGTGATCCCGACGCGGCGTTGCCGTCGGCGCGGCACACCGACACCGTCGTCGCCGCCGAGTCCGGGATCGTGTCCCGGGTGGACGCGATGGCGGTGGGGGTGGCGGCCTGGCGGCTCGGGGCCGGGCGTGCGGTGCCCGGGGAGGCCGTGCAATCCGAGGCCGGGGTGCAGATGCACGCCAAACCCGGCGACCGGGTGCGGGCCGGTGCGCCACTGTTCACCCTGCACACGCAGACCCCGGAGCGGTTCGCGGGGGCGCGCGCCGCCCTGACGGCCGCGGTGACGATCGGTGAACAAGCGCCGCAACGCACGCCATTGGTGATCGATCGCGTTACCGTCGGTGCATGACCGTCGAACCGACGCCGCCGGCGGGCCGGCCACTCGACCTACCGAATCTGTCCCTGGCCCCGAAAGTGTTGCTGCACGATCACCTCGACGGTGGGTTGCGACCGGCCACGGTCCTCGAACTGGCCCACGAGGTCGGGTACACCGAGCTGCCCGCCGACGACGCGCAGTCGCTGGCCCACTGGTTCCGCGACGCGGCCGACAGCGGGTCGCTGGAGCGGTATCTGGAGACCTTCGCGCACACCGTGGCGGTGATGCAGACGCCGTCGTCGCTGGCGCGGGTGGCGCGCGAATGCGTGGAGGACCTCGCCGCCGACGGGGTGATCTACGCGGAGGTGCGGTATGCGCCCGAGCAACATCTCGAACACGGCCTGACTCTCGACGAGGTGGTCGAGGCGGTGCTGGCCGGTTTCGCCGAGGGGGAGGCCGCCGCCGCGGCGACGGGTCGGCCGATCATGGTGCGGTGCCTGGTGACCGCTATGCGGCATGCCGCGCGCTCGCGGGAGATCGCCGAACTCGCGGTGCGCTACCGCGACGAGGGTGTCGTCGGCTTCGACATCGCCGGTGCCGAGGCCGGCAACCCGCCCACTCGTCACCTCGACGCGTTCGAGTTCATGCGGGCCAACAACGCGCACTTCACGATTCACGCCGGGGAGGCGTTCGGCCTACCGTCGATCCACGAGGCGATCGCGTTCTGCGGTACCGACCGGCTCGGGCACGGGGTGCGGGTCATCGACGACATCGATCTGCCGCCGGGTGCCGATCTGGCCGCGGAGTCCTTCGAGGGCGCCGAACTCGGTCAGATCGCGAACATCGTGCGCGACAAACGGATTCCCCTCGAGTTGTGTCCGAGTTCGAATGTGCAGACGGGTGCGGTCTCCTCGATCGCGGAGCATCCGTTCAATGCGCTGGCGCGGTTGCGATTCCGGGTCACCGTCAATACCGACAACCGTCTGATGAGCGACACGACGATGAGCAAGGAGTTCTACCGGCTCGCCGAGCAGTTCGGTTACGGCTGGACCGATTTCGAGCGCTTCACGGTGAACGCGATGAAGTCGGCCTTCGTCCACTTCGACGAGCGGCTACGGCTCATCGACGATGTCATCAAACCCGGTTATGCGGTACTGATCGGCTAAGTGGTTCTGAACAGGACCACTAAGCCTGAATCCACCGACCCGATTCGCTGATTTCGGGTGTCGTGACGGAGAAAGTGCCCTCTGAGCTGGGATGATTGATGTTCTTCACGCATTAATCACACAGCCACAGAAGGGCACTTCCGGTGCGATTGTCGCATACGTTCGCTGCGTCGTCGGCGCAGTTCGATGAGGATTCACTCGTGTCGTATGCCGGCCTGGTGCCGGTGTTGGCCTTGGCGGGTGAGACCGGGTTGGATCGTCTGCTGGCCGAGAAGGTGAAGTTCACCTGCGAACGCATCAAGTCCGGGGCGGCCAATCCCGCGCCGAAACTGATGACGGTGATCGCCGGCATGTGCGCGGGCGCGGACAGTATCGATGACCTCAACATGCTGCGCGCCGGGGGCATGCCGATGCTCTTCGATCAACTGTATGCGCCATCAACCATGGGAACCCTGCTGCGGGAGTTCACCTTCGGTCACACCAAGCAACTCGAATCGGTGTTGACCAATCACCTGTCGTCGCTGGTGGGTCGGGTACCGCACCTGCTCGCCGGTGGCGAGCAACGGACCGTCATCGACATCGACTCGCTGTTGCGTCCGGTCTACGGACATGCCAAACAAGGTGCCTCCTACGGCCACACCAAGGTCGGCGGTAGACAGGTGCTGCGCAAAGGGTTGGCGCCGCTGGTCACCACGATCAGCACCGCTACCTCGGCGCCGGTGGTGGCCGGGATGCTGTTACGGGCCGGGAAAACCCCGTCGGGTCAGGGGGCGGCTCGGATGATCACCCGCTCCATCGCGGTGGCTCGCGCCGCCGGAGCCACCGGGCAGATTCTGGTGCGCGGCGATTCGGCGTATGGCACCGTGGAGGTGATGACCGCCTGCCTGCGTGCCGGTGTGCAGTTTTCTCTCGTGTTGGCCAAGAACTCGGCAGTGCAGAAGGCGATCGCCGCGATCGACGAGGATGCGTGGACCCCGGTCCGGTATCCCGGCGCGGTCCGCGACCCCGACACCGGCGAGTGGATCTCTGATGCCGAAGTCGCTGAAGTCACCTACACCGCCGGCGCATCCACCACTACCCCGGTCACCGCCCGACTGATCGTGCGCCGGGTCAAAGACGCCCGCAACGCCCCCGGTGACCCCGAACCGATGTTCCCGGTCTGGCGGTATCACCCGTTTCTGACCAACGCCACCTCGCCCGCACCCGAGGCCGACATCGACCACCGTCGCCACGCGATCGTCGAGAACGTGTTCGCCGACCTCATCGACGGACCCCTGGCCCACATGCCCTCGGGCTCGTTCGCCGCCAACTCCGCCTGGGCGCTGTGCGCGGCGATCGCCCACAACCTGTTGCGCGCCGCCGGAGTCCTGGCCGGCACCACCCACGCCGTGGCCCGCGGCGCCACGCTGCGCCGCACAATCGTGGCCGTCCCCGCCCGCATCACCCACCCCCAGCGCCGACCACGCCTGCGGCTTCCCACCCACTGGCCCTGGGACCAGCCCTGGATATTCCTGTGGCACTACACAATCGGCTACGGACCACCCCCAGCCGCTTAACCCGTCCACCGCCACATCAGGCCCGACCACAACCCTCACGTGAAAAAGCTGGGCAGACCAGCGACTCACCCGCGCCCACACCATAAATTTGCGATCACACACCTCAAATCCGCGATCACACGCACACGGAAAAGCTGATCGGTGGATTCAGGCTACGGCCGGCTCACGACTTCTTGACGAGCCGTTCCTCGAAGTCGTGCACCAATGCGCGCCAAGCCTCCGATTCGTTGTCGAACGGCGGGCTCGGTGCCATCCGCTTCGGGTCGGGGTTGGTGGCATAGTCGACGAACCAGCCCAGGGGAGTGGTCGATCCCAGTGCCTCGTTCACCGAGTCGTCGTCGGCGTAGTCGGCGGCGTCGGTGAGGAGTTCGACCGCCAGATCGAGCTGGTTGCGGTCCATCCGGCGCGGGCCGTCCGCGATGTCGTCGGCGAGTCCGGGCAGAACGTAGACGTTGTCGTCGAGGACGTCGAACTCCAGCGACCCGTCGGTCGCCGCCACCTGCACGTCGGAGAAGGTGGACAGATCGGCCAGATCGTGGTCGGTCGAATCGGCGAGGAAACGGCTGAGCGCGCGCGGTGAGGTGAAGACGAAGATCTTCCCACCCGATCCCAGGAACACCGGGTCATCGCCCAGATAGCAACGCAGCGACAGGTACTCGCCGTCGGCGGTGACGATACGGATGGGATCGATGCCGACATTCGCCCAGAAGTCGTCGTCGTCGATCTCGTCATCGAGGTCCTCGTCGTCGCCGGAGTCTTCCTCGTCCTCGTCCTCGTCGTCGCCTTCCTCCACGAGTTCGAGTTCCTCGTCGACGGGCTCGTCCTCGTCCTCGGCCGACGCGGCGGCTTCGAGCTCGGCCTCGGCGGTGGCCACGGCGGCCTTGTCGACGTCCGGGGTGGTGATCACGGCGTCGATCGCATCGATCACGTCGTCCCAGTGCTTGGCGATCAGGCGGCCGATCCGGACCCACAGATCCACGCCCTCGCGGCCGGTGAAGTTGCGGGTACCGGTGGTCACCGCACCCAGGATCGGATTGCCGTTGAAGAACTTGGTCACCACGGTGAGTTCGCAGACCTCGCCCAGGATGCGGACGATCTCGAGGGCGTCCTCGAGTTCGGCGATGACCTCGGGGGTCGGATCCTCGGCGGCGAGCTCCGGAACGCCGACGAGGTCGTAGGAGTGGCGGTCGTCGGGCACGAGCTCGTCGGCCTGCAGGCGCACGACGGTGTCCCAGGCGGGATGCTCCACCAGATCGTTCTCGTCGTCGTTGCGGACGAACGCTGCGAGCTCCGCGACGCCGGGGAACCCGTAGAGGTCCTCGTCGAGGCCGAGGAAAGCCTCCCACTCGTCGTCGCCCTCGCGCCAGCGCGGCGCCCAGAGGGTGAAGACGTTTCCGTCGGTGAGTCCGAGCTCGATGGGGACGATGTCTCCGGCCATGAGGTCACAGCGTAGCGATTCCACACGCGCACGCGGGTAGCGGCCCCGCGTCGTGTCGGTGAACGCCGCGAGGGGCGTCGCGAGGGGCTGTGCATTCCCGTCACCTGGGCGGACCATTCTCGGGACGTCGTGTTCGAGGATTGTCCGGGTCTGGTGTCCGCGACGCACCGCTGCCGGGTCTGGTTGCGCATTAGGGTTGTGCCATGAAGGTTCAGATCGTCGATCATCCGTTGGCCGCGGCCCGGTTGACCACCATGCGCGACAAGACCACCGACAATGCGAGGTTTCGCGCGGCGCTGTCCGATCTGACACAGATGCTCGTCTACGAGGCGCTCGCCGGTGCGCCGACCGCGCCGGTGCCGATCGAGACACCGCTGTCCGCCTTCGACGGCACCCGCCTGGCCAACCCGCCGCTGCTCGTGCCGGTGCTGCGGGCCGGGCTGGGCATGGTGGAGCAGGCGCATGCGATGGTGCCGGAGTCGCATGTCGGTTTCGTCGGGGTGGCGCGCGACGAGGACACCGCGCAGCCCGTGCCGTACCTCGCGTCGCTGCCCGACGATCTGACCGGCATTCCGGTGTTCGTTCTGGATCCCATGCTCGCCACCGGCGGTTCCATGCTGCACACCATCGACCTGCTCATCGCGCACAAGGCGACCGACATCACTGCGGTGTGCGTCGTGGCCGCGCCCGAGGGTGTCGCGGCGCTCGAGGCCTCCGGCCACCCGGTGCGTCTGGTGGTCGCGGCCATCGACGAGGGACTCAACGATGCCGCCTACATCGTGCCGGGCCTCGGTGACGCCGGGGACCGTCAGTTCGGGCCGCGCTGATCGTGCCATCCGCCGGTCCCTGACCGATACGAGGTCGACGACCTAGGTCCTCCGGGGATCGACGAACATTCCGCGGAACGCGACACCTGCTCCGTGACCGGGAGGGGTTCGTGTCGCCACCGGTGTGCCCGCCGGACCGAGATCCGGCGGGTACACGGGGGTGCGCCGCTGTTTCACACTGTGGAGTTTTCAAGGAACGTGCGTCCGGGGAGTTCCCGGGGTGGTCTGGGCTGGTCGGTTGTGGTCTGGGCTGGTCGGTTCAGGTCGTGCCGCTGGTCAGTTCTTCTCGGTCAGGCCGTGCTGCTGGTCGGTCGTGCCGTGGGTCAGGCCCCGGGATCAGGGCCTCGGGTCAGGCGGCGACGCCGTCGAGGTGCATGGCGCGCCTGTTGTAGGCCGGTATCGGGGTGCGGTTCGGGTCCTGCTCCACCGGTGGCAGCAGCCAGGGATGCCGGTCGGCGCCCATCACGATGTCCCAGCCGGAGGCGTGGATCTGGGCGTGACACGAGGTGCACAGTAGGCACCCGTTGTCCAGGTCGGTGGGACCCCCATCAGCCCAATGCTGCACGTGGTGGCACTGCGTATATCCTGCTGCCGCACCGCATTTGACACAGCACTGGTCGCGGACGATCAATGCTCTGCGTTGATGGTGGGTGAACAGGCGCTGCGGGTGTCCCATGTCCAAGGGCACCTTCTCGCCGTCGACGATGATCGCCGTGACGGTGGCATCACAGGACAGCGTTTTCGCCAGGGTCTGCGAGATCGGGCCCAGCCACTGCAACGCCGCCGCATCCGGGGTGTCGGCCGGGACGGTCAGATTCAACTGCGTTTTCGGGGCCGCCACCAGATCCGCGACACCCGAACTGGCGGCGCGTGCGGCCGCGTCCAGGATCATCTCCAACGCATCCGCACGGCGCTGCCCCGCGGATCGGGCATCCTCGGAGCCGTCGGGTTCGGGGCGTTTACCGGCCAGGGATTCGATCGCCGACACGAGTTTCTCCCCGATCACGATGTCCAGATTCGCCTGCACTTCCAACCGTCCGTCGTCGGTGGGCGTGGTGGTCCACTCGTTGATGGTGCGGTCCTCACCGGCCGGGACACCGCCGTGGTCGTCGGCGATCTGGTTGCCGATGCTGCGGGCGGTGTCGAGCACCTCGCGTGGGGTGGCCCCGGCAAACGCCTGGGCGATCAGGGCGAGCTGGTGTTCGATGCGCGACACCTCGCTCAACGGTTCCGGGGCGCGTTTCTCGATATGCCCCATCCCGCGGACCAGGGCGTCAACATGTTCCCCGGAGAACACTCCATCTCCGCTGTACGCGGCGACCCGTTCCAGGGTGGCCAGGGCGGCCGCGATCCGCAGCCACCGATCCGCCACCGTGGGTGCAGCACCCATCTCGATCAACAACGCCCGGGTTTTGCCGCCGGTCTGCCGGGCCACCCCCAACCGGTCCAGCGCCGGCGTGCACGGCGAGTTGATGGTCGACCACGTTCCGCAGCCCCATCAGGATCTTGGTGGTGTCGAAGACGTCGTGGCCGGTGGCGTCGGCGGTGATGGTCAGGTCACGGACGGTGGGGAGCAGTGTCTCGATCGGCATGCCCTAATGGTAGTCGAACACCTGTTCGAACACAATGGCCGCGACATAGTTATTTAACTGCGCTGCAATGGTTTTCGCCAACCGGAAGTCGGTTCGAACCCTCATCGTATCGTGAGGGTACGACACATCCTCGGCATCGGTGTCCCTGAGCTAAGAGCGTGATTGGAAACCTGGTCCCTGAGCCCGCGAGGAACGAGCGAGCGTCGCGAAGGGTCCGTACAGCGGCGGCCCAACGCGTCGACCCTCCGCTGGCGCTCCGGGTCTCCTATGGGACCAGTTTTCAAACACGCTCTAACAGCGCTACGGAGTGTTGATCCAGTTCAGGATCGCTTGTCCGGCTTGCGGGTCGCCGTTGTTGATCCCGATGACGGCACCGATCGCCGCACCGACACCGGCTCCCCCGGGGCAGCCGACGAGGAACACGCAGCCGATGATCAACCCGGCGATGGCGCCGATCGCGGTCGCGACACCGCCACCACGGTTCCACCCGTTGTTGATGTGCCATATCATCTGCTGGTACGCGCGGTCCTTCTTGGCCGACGCCGGGTGCATGCCTGCCGCGATCGCGGCCCGTGCCTGCGGGGTGAGAATCGGTGTCAGCGTCGCGGTCGTCCGATCCGCACTGACCGTCGTCCGCAGCGGAACCCGAACCCCGTTGAGGGGAATCGTCAGGTCGACGCGGTCGATGACATTCCCTTGACGGTCGAGCACGATCAGGGCGTTCGCGTCCGATGCCGTGGCGAAGGTCGCGTTCCGGAGTACCGAGATGATCGTCTTTCCGTCCGCTGATGCTTTGGTGAGCTGGCTGGGCACGCTGGAGATCGGTGCGCCGTTGGCAGTTCCGGCGGCGATCGTGAGAACCGACGCGGCGACGAGCGCGATGGTCACGAGGACGAGTCTTAAGAGTTTCATTGTGGACCCGATTCGAGTTGTGGACGATGCGGTTGAGGCCCCCTGGTAACCGTAGCGCCTCGACGATGCCCGAAACGGTATCGACGGTCGGATTGACACTTTTCGAGCGACGAGGGACGCGCGTTTCAGGCGGCCACCGCCGCCCAGCGCCCGTCTGCCCGGCGGACCACGACGTCGTGGTCGAAGCATCGGCTGATCGTCGACGACGTGAGTGCCACGTCGACCGGCCCGGCGGCGACGACACGGCCGTCGCGCAGCAGCATCGCATGGCTCGTGCTCGTGGGCAGATCCTCGAGGTGATGGGTCACCAGAACGCTCGCGAGATCGGGCACCTCAGAACGCGATTGGTCGATCCCGGTGAGCAGCTTCTCACGGGCCGCGAGGTCGAGTCCGGTCGCCGGCTCATCGAGGAGCAGGAGCGCCGGACGCGGCATCAGTGCCCGCGCGATCAGCGTGCGGCCGCGTTCGCCCTGACTCATCACCGGCCACAGCGATTCCCGGCGTGCCGTCATGCCGAGCAGTTCGAGCAGTTCGTCGGCATGACGGTGCTCGGCCTCGGTGTAGTGATGACGGCGGTCGAGTTCGGGGGTGTTGGTCAGGCCGGTGAGCACCACCTCGTGGGCGGTGAGCGGGATGTCGATACGCCACCGCGGATCCACATGCCCGATGTGTGTGCGCAACTCGCGCATGTCCACCCGACCGAGGCGTTTGCCCAGCACGTCGACTGTGCCGGTGGTGGGGTGCCCACGCGCGCCGAGGATGGCCATCAGGGTGGACTTGCCGGCGCCGTTGGGGCCCAGCAGCGCCCAGTGCTCACCAGCAGCGACCTGTAGGTTCACCTCGTGCAGCAGGCGGCGGCCGGAGCGGACGACGTCGATCGACACGGCGGCGAGCAGGGCGGGTGGACGGTGTCCCATCACCGGCTCCGGTCCGGCAGCGCGGCGGCGATGTCGGCGGCCAGTGTGCGCAGGCGGGTGGTGGTCTCCTCGACATCGGGCCGCCCGGGCGGAGCGACGACCTCGATGTAGTACTTCAGCTTCGGTTCGGTACCCGACGGACGTGCGATGACCCGCACAGTGGTGCCGTCGGCGCAGGCACCGGTCAGCCGGACCGCATCGGTGCGCAGCTCGTCGGTGCGGGTGGCGTAGTCGTGCGCCCCGACGGCGACGCCGGCCAGACGCGTCGGCGGGGCCCGGCGCAGACCCGCCATCAGATCGGTGATCTCGTCGAGGTCGGTGACCCGGATGGAACGCCCCGCGGTGACATGCACGCCGTGGGCCACGGCGAGGTCGTCGAGCGCCGCGGACAGATCGGAATCCATGGCGACCCGGTGCCGGGTCAGCATCGCGGCCACCACGGCCGCGCCGATTCCGTCCTTGTCGCGGACCGCGGCGGGGTCCACGCAGTGCCCGATCGCCTCCTCGTAGGCATACAGCAAGGGCTCACCCGCTCGCACCAGCCACTTGAAGCCGGTCAGCGTGGTGACGTGGCGTGCGCCGGCGGATGCGGCGACGGCGGCGAGCAGGGAACCCGACACGATCGTGCTGGCCACCACCGGGTTGGTCAGGGTCGTGGTCGCCAGCAGGTGGGCGCCGAGCAGCGCTCCGGTCTCGTCGCCGGTCAGCATGCGCCACCGGCCGTGCACCCGGGTGCCGATCGCGCAGCGGTCGGCGTCCGGGTCGAGGGCGATCGCGATGTCCGCATCGACGCGTTGCGCCAGTGCCAGCACCTGATCGGTCGCGCCCGGCTCCTCGGGATTCGGGAACGCGACGGTCGGGAAGTCGGGGTTGGGGGCGAACTGCCCGGCGACGACGTGGATGTCGTCGAAACAGGCGCGCCGCAGTGCCGACACAGCGATCCGGCCACCGACACCGTGGAGCGCGGTGAGCGCGATCCGCACCCGGGGGGTCGCCACGCGCCCGAACCGTTCGACGAGACGATCGAGATAGCGGGCCGTGTTGCGCACGCTGCGGTCATCCGGCGACACCGGCTGTCGCGCAACGGTGTTCGCGCCCGGTGCGGATTCGATCAGTCGTTCGATCTCGCGGTCGGCGGGTGGGATGATCTGCGCGCCCCCGTCGACGTAGACTTTGTAGCCGTTGTCGGCGGGAGGATTGTGGGAGGCGGTGACGGCCACCGCCGCCATCGCGCCGGTGTCCCGGCAGGCGAACGCGACGAGCGGCGTCGGGGTGGTTCCTGCCAAGACGATGACGTCGAACCCTTGCGCGGCAAGGACTTCCGCAGTGGCCTTGGCGAATGCCCGCGAGCCGTGACGGGCGTCGCGGCCCACCACGACGCGCGCGCCGCGATGTCCGTGATCGATCAGCCACTGCCCGAGTGCCCAGGTGGCGCGGGTGACGACCGCGACGTTCATCCCGTTCGGGCCGGCGCGGACCGGCCCGCGCAACCCGGCGGTCCCGAAATGTAGGTTCTCGGCGAACCTTTCGGCGAGCTGGTCGGGACTCAGGGCGGACAGTTCGGAGCGGGTCGCGGGGTCCGGGTCGTCGGCGATCCAGTCCCGGGGGTCGATGACGGGCATCGTCGTCAGAGTTCGGCGAGGATCGAGGCCAGCAACTCTCCCATGCGGGCGGCCGACGCCCGCCCGACCTCGAGGACCTCGGTGTGGCTGAGCGGTTCCCCGGTCATCCCGGCGGCGAGGTTCGTCACCAGTGACATCGCGAGGACATTCATCCCGGCCGCGCGTGCCGCGATGGTCTCGTGCACGGTCGACATGCCGACGAGGTCGGCGCCGAGGATGCGCAGCATCCGGATCTCGGCGGGTGTCTCGTAATGCGGCCCCGGCAATCCCGCATACACGCCCTCGGCCAGAGACGGGTCCGTGTCGCGGGCGATCTCGCGCAGCCGCGGCGAGTACGCGTCGACGAGGTCGACGAACTGTGCGCCGGCCAGCGGGGACCGCGCGGTGAGGTTGAGGTGGTCGGCGATGAGTACCGGCTGGCCGACCGTCATGTCGTCGCGGAGCCCGCCGGCAGCGTTGGTCAGGACGACGGTGTGCGCGCCGGCGGCGGCCGCGGTGCGCACCGGGTGGACGACCCGCGCGAGGTGATGGCCCTCGTAGGCGTGGATGCGGCCGAGCATGATCAGGACACGACGGTCGCCGATGTGGACCGAGCGCACGATGCCTCCATGGCCCGACGCACTCGGAGGGCTGAAGCCGGGGATCGAGGCCATCTGCAGGGTTGCGATCGGGGTCCCGAACGCGTCCGCGGCCGGGGCCCACCCGGAGCCGAGTACCACGGCGACGTCGTGGGCGGCGCAATCGGTCTCGGCGGCGATGGTCGCCGCGGCCGCGATGGCCGCGGCGTCGGCGTCGGCGGTGGGATCCATGGGCCCAACCCTAGTGCCAGGCGATAAGGTCGCTGCATGCCGTTTCTCACTTCCACCGGTGATGTGCACGAGCTCTACCTCGGCACGGAGGGCGCCGAACTCGACGAGGCCAACCCGGACAACCGCTTCCGGCTCGAGTGGCTGCAATCCGTCGACAGCCTGTTGGAGCAGGTGGCGGCCGAGACGGTCAAACCCCTGGTGATCACCGCCACCGGCAAGTTCTTCTCCAACGGCCTCGACACCGACTACATCGCCGCGAACGCCAGTGGACTGCCGAGATACCTCGACCGGGTCCATGAGCTCTACATCAAGCTCCTCACCCTGCCGGTGCCGACGGTGGCCGCGATCAACGGGCACGCCTTCGGGGCCGGCGCGATGCTGGCCCAGTGCGTCGACGTGCGGTTGATGCGCGCCGACCGCGGGTTCTGGTCGCTGCCCGAGGCGGCGCTCGGCATGCCGTTCACCCGCGGCATGGCCACCCTGTTGCGTACGCGTCTGCCCGACGCCGCCGCGACCGAGGCGATGCTGACCTCGCGCCGCTACGGCGCCGACGACGCGGCCGCGGCCGGCATCCTCGAGGAGGCCCTGGAGGCGGATCGACTCCTCGACCGCGCGCGGGAAGTGGCCGCCGAACGGGCACCACTCGCGGGACCCAACCTGGGCCAGATCAAGGTCGGGCTGCGCCGCCCCCTCATCGCCGATCTCGAGACCCCGACCCCGGCAAACCTGTTGTGAGCAGCATTATCGACACCTGGTGGGCGTCTCACGGCTCGGAGGTCGTGGGATGGCGTCGAAAGATCCATGCTCACCCGGAGTTGTCGCGCCAAGAGGTCAACACGACAGAACTCGTGATGGCGCAACTGACCGAGGCCGGACTGTATCCCCGGCGTCTGCCGCTCGGTACGGGTGTGGTGTGCGATCTCGGTCCGACCGGTCGGCCGCGGATCGCGCTGCGTGCCGACATGGACGCGCTGCCCATCACCGAGCACACTGGTCTGCTCTACAGCTCGACGGTCGAGGGCGTATCCCACGCCTGCGGCCATGACGCCCACACCGCGATCCTGATTGGCGTGGCCCGACTGCTCGCCGGCGTCGACGAACTGCCCGTCGGGGTCCGGCTGATCTTCCAGCCGGCCGAGGAGGTCATGCCGGGCGGTGCCCTCGACGCGGTCGCGGCCGGCGTGATGAACGGCGTCAGCAGGATCTTCGCCCTGCACTGCGACCCGAAACTGCCGGTCGGCTCGGTCGGCCTGCGCGCCGGTCCGCTGACGTCGGCCGCCGATCACATCGACCTGCAGCTGCACTCGGCCGGCGGACACACATCGCGTCCACATCTGACCGGGGATCTCGTCTACGCAATGGGCACCGTCATCACCGGGCTGCCCGGCATCCTGTCGCGGCGGGTGGACCCGCGCTCGGGGACGATCATGGTGTGGGGCGCCGCACACGCCGGCAGCGCCGCCAACGCGATCCCTCAGGAAGGGCGGCTGCTGGGCACGGTGCGGACCGGTGACCACGGGAGCTGGGCCGAACTCGAACCGCTCGTGCGCAGCATGATCGGTGAACTGCTGGCCCCGCTCGGCGTGCGCTACGACCTGTCCTACTTTCGCGGTGTCCCCCCGGTCGTCAACGACGACCAGGCGATCTCGATGATGCGCGCCGCCGTCGCCGCGATCGGCCCGAGCGCCGTCGCCGACACCCCGCAGTCACCCGGCGGCGAGGACTTCTCCTGGTACCTCGAACACGTGCCGGGAGCCATGGGCCGACTGGGGGTCTGGGACGGGATCGGACCGCAGGTCGACCTGCATCAGCCGAACTTCGTGCTCGACGAGCGCTCCCTCGAGATCGGCGTGCGCACCCTCGCCGGCATCGTGCTCAACGGCATCTGAGCACCGGCATCAGAGCACCCGGGTCGCGTACTAGGCCTCGCCGGGACCCGGGCCGGGACCGACGTTGCGCGATTCGCGCAGACGCAGGTCCTGGACGTAGTCCGACGGTGCTCCGGCGATCTCCGCGGCCTCGGCCATGACACCGAGGTAGCGGGCCGAGGGGAGACCGCCTTCGTAGGCATCGAGCACATAGAGCCAGGCCAACACCGGCCCGTCGGCCGTCTCGACCCGGGCGCGGACCTTGACGTGGATCCCGAGTTCGGAACCCTCCCACCGGTCGAGGTTCTCCTCGTCCTCGGTCGGCACGTCGTAGAGCACGACGAACACCTTGGCGTCGGGATCGTCGCGATCCTCGGTGACCGTCGCGAGTGAACCCTCCCAGCCGATGTCGCCGCCGCCGAAGGTCAGGCGCCATCCGCGCAACCACCCGGTCCCCGCCATCGGGGAGTGCGGCGCACGTTCGGCCATCTGCTCGGGATGCATGTTGGAACCGTAGGCGGCGTATATCGGCACGGGCGAAAGCCTAGATGCTCGGCGCGCAGGGCGAAAGCGGGACACCGACGTCGGTGCATCCGACCACAGGCCGGGAGACTAGGTTGTAGGGCGAGAGATGCCCGTGGCCGCAGGTGACGAAGGGACTGACAGTGACCAAGATCGTGATCATCGGCGGCGGACCCGCAGGATATGAGGCGGCCCTGGTTGCCGCGGCCTACGGCGCCGACATCACGCTGATCGATTCCGACGGCATCGGCGGTGCCTGCGTGTTGTGGGACTGCGTGCCGTCCAAGTCCTTCATCGCGTCGACAGGGGTACGCACCGATGTCCGTCGCGCGGTCGATCTCGGCATCAACCTCCGCAGCGACGACGCGATGGTCACGCTGCCGCAGATCCACCAGCGGGTCCGGGATCTGGCCTTCGCCCAGTCCGCCGACATCCGGTCCCGGTTGATCAGCGAGGGGGTGACCCTGGTGTCCGGCACGGCCACACTCGACGCCCGTCAGGTCGGCGTCGGCACGCACGGGGTGAACGCCACGCTGGCCGACGGCTCCACACAGCGCTACGACGGCGACGTCGTCCTCATCGCCACGGGCGCGACACCACGTATCCTGCCCGACGCTCAACCCGACGGCGAACGCATCCTCACCTGGCGCGACCTCTACGACCTCGATGAACTCCCCGAACACCTCATTGTCGTCGGCTCCGGCGTCACCGGTGCCGAGTTCGTGCACGCCTACACCGAGCTCGGCGTCAGGGTGACACTGGTGTCCAGTCGTGATCGCGTGCTGCCCCACGAGGACGAGGATGCCGCCCTCGTGCTGGAGGACGCGCTGGCCGAACGCGGTGTCGAACTGATCAAACACGCCCGGGCCGACAAGGTGGAGCGGCACGGGGATTCGGTGACCGCGCATCTCGCCGACGGTCGCACGGTGACCGGATCGCATGTGCTGATGACGGTGGGTTCGGTCCCCAACACACCCGACCTCGGACTCGAACAGGCCGGGGTCGAGGTCGACCGGGGCGGGTACATCACCGTCGACCGCGTCTCGCGGACGTCGGTGCCGGGGATCTACGCGGCCGGCGACTGTACCGGACTGCTGCCACTCGCCTCGGTCGCCGCCATGCAGGGACGGATCGCGATGTACCACTCCCTGGGCGAGGGCGTCACCCCGCTCAAGTTGAAAACCGTTGCGTCGGCGATCTTCACCCGGCCTGAGATCGCCACCGTGGGTGTGTCGCAGCGGGCGATCGACGCGGGTGAATACCCGGCGCGGACGGTCATGCTGCCGTTGGCGACGAATCCGCGCGCCAAGATGAGCGGGCTACGCCGCGGTTTCGTCAAGATCTTCTGTCGCCCCGCGACCGGTGTCGTCATCGGCGGGGTGGTCGTGGCGCCGACCGCCTCGGAGCTGATCCTCCCGATCGCCCTGGCGGTGCAGAACAAGCTGACGGTGTCCGACCTTGCCGCGACGTTCTCGGTCTACCCGTCACTGTCCGGATCGGTCACCGAGGCGGCGCGTCAGCTGGTCCGCCACGACGACCTGGACTGACCGCCGGTGGTCGCGGGTCAGGCCAGGTCGAGGCTGTGGTCGACCGCCCGCGTCCACCCGGCGTAGAGTCCCGCACGCTTCTCGGCCGACATGTGCGGCGTCCAGCGCTTGTCCTCGGCCCAGTTCGCACGGATCTCGTCCTCGGACTCCCAGTAGCCGACGGCGAGGCCGGCCGCGTACGCCGCACCGAGGGCCGTGGTCTCGCTGACGACCGGGCGCACCACCGGGACGTCGAGGACGTCGGCCTGGAACTGCATGAGCAACTCGTTGACGACCATGCCGCCGTCGACCTTCAGCGTCGACAGCGCGACACCGGAATCGGCCTGCATCGCCTCGATGACCTCGCGGGTCTGGAATGCGGTCGCCTCCAGGGCGGCCCGCGCCAGGTGTCCCTTGTTGACGAAGCGGGTCAGACCGACGATGACGCCGCGGGCATCCGGCCGCCAGCGCGGGGCGAACAACCCCGAGAACGCCGGCACGAAGTACGCTCCGCCGTTGTCCTCCACCGTCTTCGCCAGGGCCTCGACCTCGGCCGTATGCGTGAAGAGTCCCAGGTTGTCGCGCAGCCAGTGGATCAACGACCCGGTCACCGCGATCGAGCCCTCCAGTGCATAGCGTGCGGGTTGCTCGCCGATGCGGTAGCAGACGGTGGTCAACAGGCCGTGATCGCTGAACACCGGCGACGTTCCGGTGTTGAGCAGCAGGAAGTTGCCTGTGCCGTACGTGTTCTTGGCCTCGCCGGGATCCAGGCAGGCCTGACCGAAGGTGGCCGCCTGTTGATCGCCCAGGATGCCGCCGAGCGGCACCCCGGGCAACGAGCCGTGTTCGCGCAGCCGTCCGTAGATCTCCGACGAACTGCGGATCTGCGGCAACAACGCGGTCGGGACACCCATCTCGGCGCAGATCTCCTCGTCCCACTCCAGGGTGCGCAGATCCATCAGCATCGTGCGGGACGCGTTGGTGACGTCGGTGACGTGCAGGCCGCCGTCGCGGCCGCCGGTCATATTCCACACCAGCCAGGAATCCATTGTGCCGAAACAGAGTTCACCGGCCTCGGCGCGTCGTCGGGCGCCGTCGACGTGATCGAGCAGCCAGCGGACCTTGGGCCCGGCGAAATAGGTCGACAGCGGCAGACCGGTCCGGTCCCGGTAACGGTCGGTGCCCGCGGAGCCGGCGAGTTCGGCACATAGGTCATTGGTCCGGGTGTCCTGCCAGACGATCGCGGGATGGATCGGCTCTCCCGTCTCACGATCCCAGATGAGAGTTGTCTCACGTTGGTTGGTGATTCCGCAGGCGGCGATGTCGTTGTGGGTCAGATCCGCGGAGGCCAGCGCGGCCGCCACCACACGCCGCGTGTTGCGCCAGATCTCGGCGGCGTCGTGTTCCACCCAGCCTGCCTGCGGAAACAGTTGCCGATGCTCGAGTTGCTCGGAGCTGCGGACCCGTCCCCGGCGGTCGAAGATCATCGCCCGTGTCGACGTGGTGCCCTGGTCGATGGCTGCGACGTATGTGTTTGCGCTACCCACGCCGCCCAGTGTCGCACGCGGTGGGGTCGGAGAAGATCAATTAGGCTGACAGGCATGAACACCGAGTTCAACCCGGACCGCCCGGCGGACATGGGCCCGCTCTACCGGGCCGAGTCGTGGCGGCGGTTGGGGAGTGAACAATTCGACATCGTCGTGATCGGTGGCGGCGTCGTCGGTGTCGGTGCCGCGCTCGATGCGGCGACCCGGGGACTGCGGGTGGCACTGGTCGAGGCCCGCGACATCGCCTCGGGTACCTCGAGCCGGTCGTCGAAGATGTTCCACGGTGGACTCCGGTATCTCGAGCAGCTCGAATTCGGGCTGGTGCGTGAGGCGTTGCGAGAGCGGGAACTGTCGCTGCGGCTGCTCGCCCCGCACCTCGTCAAACCCCTGCCCTTCCTGTATCCGTTGACCAAGAGAGTCTGGGAGCGTCCGTATGTGGCCGCCGGACTGTTTCTCTACGACCGCATGGGTGGCGCGAAATCCGTTCCGGGGCAACATCATGTCACCAGGTCGGGGGCGTTGCGGGTGGCGCCGGCGCTCAAACGGAACTCGCTGATCGGCGGGATCCGCTACCACGACACCGTCGTCGACGACGCCCGACACAGCCTCACCGTCGCCCGGACCGCTGCGAATTACGGTGCGGTGATCCGGACCTCGACACAGGTGGTGGGCTTCATCAAGGAGTCCGACCGCGTCCTCGGTGTGCGCGTGCGCGATTCGGAGAACGGCGAGACCGCCGAGGTGCGCGCCCACTGCGTGATCAACGCCGCCGGGGTCTGGACTGACGAGGTACAGGCGTTGTCGAAACAGCGGGGACACTTCCGGGTTCGGGCGTCGAAGGGTGTCCACATCGTGGTGCCCCGCGACCGTATCGTCAGCGAGACCGCGATCATCCTGCGCACCGCCAATTCGGTGCTGTTCGTGATCCCCTGGGAGACACACTGGATCATCGGCACGACCGACACCGACTGGAATCTCGACCTCGCCCACCCGGCGGCCACCCGCGCCGACATCGACTACATCCTGGAACGCGTCAACGAGGTCCTGGTGACCAAGCTGACCCACGACGACATCGAGGGCGTCTATGCGGGGCTGCGGCCACTGCTCGCCGGTGAGGACGACGAGACCTCGAAACTGTCCCGTGAACACGCGGTGGCAACCGTCGCGCCGGGCCTGGTGTCGATCGCGGGCGGGAAGTACACGACCTACCGGGTGATGGCCGCCGACGCCGTGGACGCCTGCACCGACTTCATCCCGACCCGGGTGGCGTCCTCGATCACCGAACGAGTACCGCTCCTCGGTGCGGACGGCTACTTCGCCCTCATCAACCAGTGCGAGCATCTCGGCCAGCGATACGGGTTGCACCCGTACCGGATTCGGCGTCTTCTCAATCGATACGGTTCGCTGATCGGCGACGTGCTCTACTACGCGGAGGCTGACCCGTCGCTGCTGCGACCGTTGGCCGCGGCCCCGCAATACCTGCGTGTCGAGGTGGTCTATGCCGCAATCGACGAGGCCGCACTGCATCTCGAGGACGTCCTCGCGCGGCGGACCCGCATCGCCATCGAGTATCCGCATCGGGGTGTCGACTGTGCGGGCGAGGTCGCCGACCTGTTGGCCCCTATCCTGAACTGGACCGATGAACAGACGGCCTTCGAGGTGGCGACCTACATCGCACGCGTCGAGGCCGAGATCGCCTCGCAACAGCAACCCGATGACGACTCGGCCGATGCGCTACGCGCCGCGGCGCCCGAGGCGCGGCCGGAGATACTCGAACCCGTGCCGGTACCGGACTGATCATGCGCCAACGTGAATTGACGATGGTAGATCGTGTAAGCCGGGACCTTGGGCTCTTGTGGTCCTAACCTCGTCAGAAGAAGAATGATAATCGGCAGAAGGACGGATCATGGTCGACAACGTGGTGCAGGAACTCACCAGCGATGAGTCCTGGAAACTTCTCGCAACCGTCGAACTCGGGCGAATCGCCCTGAGCGTCGGCGGACAGCCAGATGTGTTTCCGGTCAACTACTACGCCGGCGACGGAAAGGTCCTCTTCCGTACGGGGGAGGGCACGAAGCTCTCCGAACTCGCGGTCAACGAACGAGTGGCCTTCGAGGCCGACGAGCACACCGACGCGGGCGGGTGGAGCGTCGTGGTGAAGGGGTCTGCGCGCGTGTTGGTTTCGACTGGTGAGATCGCCGCCGCCGACGAGTTGCCCTTACGACCGTGGATTCCCACGATCAAGTACAACTACGTCGAGATCTCGGTTGACGAGATCACCGGACGGCGTTTCCAGTTCGGCCCAGAGCCGGAACGGTACCCGGTCTGATCGGGGGCGGGTATCGCATCGGTGCCCTGCCACGTGTTCGACTTCAGGTCTGGCAAACCGGACAGAAGTAGACGACGCGATCGCCGCCGATCGAGTTGAGTTCGCCTCGCTCGATCGGCGTTTGGCATCTGCGGCACGGTTGCCCTCGCCGTCCGTACACCCACAGACGCGCATTCGGCGCCGTGTTGCCGGTGGTCGTTCGCGCCGTACGAAGGCGATTCGCCCACAGCAGTCGGCGGCTGAGATCGACGGTGGCGGGCACGTCGACCGCGGCCACCGGACGGGTCGGCAGCATCCCCCCCAGAAAACAGATCTCGCTGCGATACACGTTGCCGATCCCGGCCAGCAGTCGTTGATCGAGGAGCGCGGTGCCGATGGGTTGATCGGGGAGCGACTCGAGTCGGTGTGCCGCTTCGGCCGGATCCCAGTCGTCGGCAAGTAGATCCGGACCCAGATACTCGAGTGCTGCATCCGGGTCGGTGAGCAGTTCGAGGATGCCGAGGTCGAATCCGACGGCCTCGTGTTCGTCTGTGCGCAGCACGACCCGCGCCTGATGCGCGGGCCGCCGCCAACGGCGGCCGATCGGTCCGATAACCCAGGCACCCTCCATCTTCAGATGTGAGTGGATGCTCACCGCACTGTCCGCCGCACGAGCGTCGTCGGGACCCTCCACGTCGATGAACAGGTGCTTGCCGCGGGAGCGGACCGTGCTGACGCGTCGACCGGTGAGGTCGACGGTGGCCAGACGTGGTACCCGGAAATCGGTGTGCCGCAACCGGCGTCCCGCCAGCGCGACGCGCAGTCGCGCCGCTGTGGCGAAGACCGTGTCACCCTCGGGCATGTGTCCGCCGCCCCTCGTGTCGCATCGTGCCGGTGTTCTCGAATCCGCTGCGCCTCAGACCGTTTATCCGTAGCGCAATCGGATTCCCCGCGGTGTGGTCGCGAAGCCGGCATCGACGAGGAGGCCGGCGAACTCGGTGCCCAGCACCGGCCTGCCGTCGACCTGGTCGATCATCAGCCGCGAGATCCGGCCGGAGCGAACGACATCGGCCAGCGCGCCCGCCGCAACCTCGAGGGACCGGGTCGAGTCGGTAAAGGTCAGCAGTGTCTTCCCGCCCCGCTCGACGAACACCGCCAGGGTGCCGTCGACCACGACGACGAGTGCGCCCGGCTTTCGTCCCGGTCGATGCCCGCCGTCGTCGTCGATCGGGCGTGGCCACTCCAGTGTCGCCCCATACGGGTTGGCCGGATCGGTGGCGGCGAGCACGAGGGCGTCCTCGGCGGCACGGCGGTCGAGTCCGTGGCGGCGGAGGTCGTCGACCGTGGCCGTGGATGCGAATTGCGCGCCACCGAGCCCGTCGACATAGTAGCCGCGCCGGACCTGACCGCTGTCCTCGAAGACGGTGAGCGCCTTGTAGATCCGGGCGAATCCGCCGAGAACGTTCTCACTGGCCACGCTGCCGCGGGTGATCACCCCGTAGCGGGCCAGGAGCTGTTCGCACAGCGCCTGTGTCGCCACGGTGGGATCGGTCTCGGTGCGTTCGAGGAGAAACCAGCGGCCGCTCGCGGTGGGCGCGACCGAGCGTCCGGCGCCGTGCTCGGCGAGGTAGCGCGTCGACAATCGTTGGGGGCGAAGGCGTGGGGCCCGTCCCCGCGTCCGGTGCGCCGGCGTCGATCGCGACGACGACGAGATGCGGCGGGGGGTGAGCAGGGCGCGGACCGGGGCGAACGAGTCGTTGCTGATCCGTCCGGCCCAGACCAGGTCCCACAGAGCCGTTTCCACGTCGGTGGCGGGTGGAGGTTCGCCGGCGCCGTCGCCGGCAGTGTCGACCAGTTGCGGGAACCGCAGGGCGCCGCCGGGCGCCAGGATCGTGGTGAGCCGGTCGTGCAGCGGGGTGGCGTCGATGTCGTCGGGGTCGGGCAGGGTCAGCGGCGCCACGTCGATCGGGTGCAGCGCGATCCAGCCGTCCGCTCCGCCGATGGGTCCGTGTCCGGACCAGATCACCTCACCGGAACTGAGCAGTTCGTCGAGCATCGCCGGCGTGTATCCGGCGACGCGGGACGGGAGAACCAGGGATTCCCATGCCGAGGCCGGTAGCGGGTACCCGGCGAGTTGGTCGATGACGGTGGCGACCCCGTCGACTCCGCTCAATCGGTCGTCGGGGGTGACATGCTGCCACGCCGCAAGGAAGCGGGTGAGGACTTCGGTGGGTACCGGCGCGATCTCGGTGCGGCTCGCCGCCAGCGAGCCACGCCGGATCTGACCGAGTACGTCGGCGTGACACCACTGGGTGGTGTGCCGCCCGGTGTCGGATCCGTCGGGTAGCAGGTCGTCGGGCAGGAAATCGCCCTCGACGATCCGCCGGTCGGCGGCGAGCCGGACCAGCGTGTCGCGAACGACCCCGGTGGCCATGCCGAGCGCGGATGCGGCGTCGGACACGGTGAACGGGCCGTGGGTGCGGGCGTAGCGGCCCACCAGATCGCCGACCGGATCTCCGACCGGTTCCAGGTAGGCGGCCGGAATCCCGAGCGGTGCGGGTACTCCCAACCCGTCGCGGAGTCGGGCGGTGTCATCGACGGCCGCCCACAGCGGCCGACCGTTGTGTTTGACGGAGATGATCTGACCGGTGCGGTGCAGCTCGGTCAGCACATCGACGGCGGCGTCGTCGCCGCGGTAGCGCGCCGACACGTCGGCGGTGGTGAGCGGCCCCAGCCAGCGCAGCAGGTCCACGACATCCTCATCGTCGCGGGCCTGCCGGTCCGGTGACAGCCGCTGCAGGCGGGCGGTCACCTCGGCGATGACCGCGGGATCGAGGAGTTCACGCAGATCCACCCGCCCGAGCAGCTGCGCGAGCAGGCTGGTGTCCAGCGACAGCGCCGCGGCGCGTCGTTCGGCCAGGGGCGCGTCGTCGGCGTACATGAACGCACCCACGTAGCCGAAGAGCATGGACGCCGCGAACGGGGAGGGGCTCTCGGTCTCGGTTTCGACCATCCGCACCCGACGCGTGCGCAGCCGCGTGAGGAGATCGGTGAGGGCGGGTAGGTCGTAGACGTCCTGCAGGCATTCGCGGACCGTCTCCAGGATGATCGGGAAGTCGGGGAATCGCGATGCGACCGAGAGCAATTGGGCGCTGCGCTGACGTTGCTGCCACAGCGGTGCGCGGCGTCCGGGATCACGACGCGGCAGCAGCAGGGCGCGCGCCGCGCATTCGCGGAACCGCGACGCGAACATCGACGAATCGGCCAGGGCGTCGGTGACGAGCTGTTCGATGTCGTCGGGGTCGATCACGAACACCGCGGCGCCGGGTGGGTCGTCGTCGGTGTCGGGGAGCCGCACGATGATGCCGTCGTCGGATGCCGTCGTCGCACCCTCGATGCCCAACGTCGCCAGCAGCCGGGCCGAGATCGCGCTGGCCCATGGCGCATGAACTCGTAAGCCATAGGGGGAGTGCAGGATCAACCGCCAGTCGCCGAGCTCGTCGCGAAATCTCTCGACGACGAGGGTGCGGTCGGTGGGCACGTGGCCGGTCGCCTCACGCTGTTCGGAGATGAGCGCCGCCAGGTTGTCTCGGGCGAATTCGGTGAGCCCCAGACGTTCCACGTGCGCGTCGAGTTTCTCCGGATCGGTCACTGTGCCGGTGAACTTGCCGATCGCGGCTCCGAGTTCGGCGGGCCGGCCGACGGTGTCGCCGATCCAGAACGGTAGGCGGCCGGGCTGGCCGGGTGCGGGGGAGACGAGGACCCGGTCGTGGGTGATGTCCTCGATCCGCCAGCTGGTCGCGCCGAGCGCGAACACGTCGCCGATCCGCGACTCGTAGACCATTTCCTCGTCGAGTTCGCCTACGCGGGTGGATTTTTCGCCCCGACCACGGCCCGTCCCGACCATGAACACCCCGAACAGGCCACGGTCGGGGATGGAGCCGCCGGAGGTGACGGCGAGGCGTTGCGCGCCCCGACGACCGGCCAGCGTGCCGTTCTCGCGGTCCCAGGTGACACGCGGCCGGAGTTCGGCGAACTCGTCGGACGGGAAGCGTCCGGAGATCAGATCGAGGGTCGCCTCGAACACCTGTCGGCCGAGCTCGCGATATGGTGCGGCCCGGCGAACCACGTCGAACCAGTGATCGACGTCGAGATCGTCGATCGCGGCGGCGGCGATGGTCTGCTGAGCCAGGATGTCGAGGGGATTGCGCGGGACGCGCAGTTCCTCGATCGCTCCGTCGAGCATGCGCTCGACGGTCACCGTGCAGTGAATGAGGTCGGTGCGGTGTTTGGGGTAGAGGACGCCCTGGGAGATCTCGCCGACCTGGTGTCCGGCGCGGCCGATGCGTTGCAGACCGCTGGCCACCGACGGCGGGGCCTCCACCTGCACGACGAGATCGACTGCGCCCATGTCGATGCCGAGTTCGAGCGAACTGGTCGCCACCACACAGGCGAGCCGGCCGGCCTTGAGGTCGTCCTCGATCCGCGCGCGTTGTTCCTTGCTCACCGAACCGTGATGCGCCCGCGCCAGTATCGCTTCCGCACCGGCGGATTTGCCGCTGGCCATCACAAAGGCCGGGGCACCGCCGGCGACCGTGGGGTTGAGACGGTCGGGGTCGGCGGGCCGCCCGAGTCGTTGTCCGTGGATTTCGTTGAGCCTGGCGGTCAATCGCTCGGCGAGGCGGCGCGAGTTGGCGAACACGATGGTCGCGCGGTTCTTCTCTATCAGGTCGACGATCGACGACTCCACGTACGGCCACAGCGACCCGGCGGTGGGCGAGAACGCGTCGTCGAGTTCGTCGGCGTGGTCAGGTGCGGGGATGTTGGCCATGTCGGCGACCGGGACGTCGACGCGCAGGTCGAAGGTCTTCGCGGCAGGCGGCTTGACGATCCGGGACGGCGCCGAACCGCTCAGGAATCCCGCGACCACCTCGGGTGGGCGCACCGTCGCGGACAGCCCGATGCGCTGGGCGGGCTTGTCGAGGAGTTCGTCGAGCCGCTCGAGGGTCAACGCCAGATGGGTGCCGCGTTTGGTGGCGGCGACGGCGTGCACCTCGTCGACGATCACGGTGTGTACGTCGGCGAGGGTCTCCCGCGCCGCCGAGGTCAGCATCAGATAGAGCGACTCCGGGGTGGTGATGAGGATGTCGGGCGGCGTCTTGACCAGGGCCCGTCGCTGCGCCGGGGAGGTGTCGCCGGAGCGGACCCCGACGGTGATGTTCGGCTCGGGCAGGTTCAGCTCCTGCGCGGCGCGGGTGATGCCGGTCAGCGGGGCGCGCAGGTTGCGTTCGACGTCGACGGCCAGCGCCTTGAGCGGGGACACGTAGACCACGCGGGTGCCGTGGCGGCGGTCGGGGTCGGCGGCCAGCCGGTCGAGAGCCCACAGGAACGCCGAGAGTGTCTTGCCGGAGCCGGTCGGGGCGATGACCAGGGTGTTGTCTCCGTCGGCGATTGAGGACCAGGCGCCGGTCTGCGCGGCTGTCGGCTCGTGGAAGGCACCCGAGAACCACCGCCGGGTGGGGGCGGTGAAACGTTCGAGGACCGGGGCCGGGCGCGCCACACTGCCATCATCCCTCACCGCTCCGACAAGCCGCGTTGTACATCGCAGCACACCGGCGTTGTCGGGTATTTTTCGCCCGCATCGTCATCGAGCCGCAGGTCGCCGAGGCGACCGACTACGAAGAAGACTGCTCGCACGCCGAGGTGCTGCTCTGCAGGACGCAGTCCCCACACACAGCGGTGCGGTCGCCGGTCACCCGGTAGATCAAGCAGCAACTGCGCCTTCGGAACTCCGGCCCCGATCGCAGCGCACCGGATTCGACGTCGGGTTCGGCCAGGATCTCGTCGGCGGCGGCGTGGGCACCCGGTGACAGCTCGGGGCGGGCGGCTGCGACGAGACGGGCCGCGCTGTTGGCGGCGGACGCGACGTTGCCGGACAGTACGTGACCACTGACCGCGAACCTCCGGGAGAACGCGGCGGTGAGCGCCACCACCGCAGAACCGGCCCAGGGGTCGCGCTCGTCGACGAACACCACCGACAACGGGTACGGTCCGCCGAGCTGATCCTGCCACCACAGATCTTCGGCACGCCACGACATCGGCCTGTGCCGCAACGCGATCGACGCGATCCGTGGGGCCACGACGCGGGCGACGAGGCCGAGATGCGCGACCGAGGCGGCGACGCGCTCCTCGACCTGTCCGGACTCGGTGCCTGCGGCGAGCGCGCTGCGAACGTTGCTGACCCGGGCGTCCAGAGCCGCATCGGTCAGCAGGTCAGAAAATGACTCCCACGGGGAGTTTCGGATCTCGCCACGACGATGGGTGTCGACCGCGAAGAACGGACCCAGCCCGGCGAGGTCCTTCTCGATCGTCACCACCCCGAAGAAGATACAGGATCTCTGTTTCGTACCTTTACAACCCGAGGGACTGCTGACACAGTATTCACCAACGATGTAGAACGTGTTCTGATCCCGGGGAGTGTGTGATGTTCGAGTGGTCCGACGAAGACCTGATGGTCCGAGATGCGTTGCGGCAGTTCATCGACAAGGAGATCCGCCCGCATATCGACGAGCTCGAGAGCGGTCAGCTGCCGCCGTATGACATCACCCGCAAGCTGCTCAGAACCTTCGGTGTCGATGCGCTGGCCTCCGATGCCCTGGAGAAGGAACTCGAGGCGGAGGCAAGCGGAACGAAGCCGTCGGGCGGCGGTGGTGGCGGCATGTCCGGGTCGATGTTCATGATCGTCAACATCGAACTGGCCGGGGTCTGCCTCGGTCTCGTCGGGTCGATGGGGGTCAGCATGGGGCTGACCGCCTCGACGATCCGCGGCAAGGGCACCCTCGCGCAGAAGAAGCGCTGGCTGCCGGAGCTCGTGACCATGGAGAAGGTGGGGGCCTGGGCGATCACCGAACCGGACTCGGGCTCGGACGCCCTCGGCGGCATGAAGACCACCGTGCGCCGCGACGGCGACGACTACCTCCTCAACGGTCAGAAGACCTTCATCACCAACGGCCCGTACGCCGACACCATCGTCGTGTTCGCCAAGCTCGACGACGGTTCCGACACGCCGATGCGTGACCGCAAGGTGCTCTCGTTCGTGCTGGACAAGGGGATGCCCGGGCTGACGCAGGGCAAACCGTTCAAGAAGATGGGCATGATGAGCTCGCCGACGGGCGAGTTGTTCTTCGACAACGTGCGCCTGGGCAAAGACCGTCTGCTCGGCGAGACCGAGGACACCGGCGAGGACGCGCGCGGCTCCGAGGGTGCCAAGGCAGGGTTCACCGCCGAGCGGGTCGGCATCGCGGCGCTGTCGCTCGGCATCATCAACGAGGCGCAGCGGCTGTCCATCGAGTACGCGAAGACCCGCATGTTGTGGGGGCAGGAGATCGGCCAGTTCCAGCTCATCCAGCTCAAGCTCGCCGAGATGGAGGTCGCCCGGATCAACGTGCAGAACATGCTGTTCAGCGCGATCGAGCGGGGTCAGGCCGGCAAGCCGCTCAGTCTCGCGGAGGCCTCGGCGATGAAGCTCTACTCATCCCGCGCCGCCACCGAGGTCGCGATGGAGGCGGTCCAGCTGTTCGGTGGTAACGGCTACATGGCCGAGTACCGGGTCGAACAACTCGCCCGCGACGCGAAGTCGTTGATGATCTACGCCGGCAGCAACGAGATCCAGGTGACGCACGTGGCGAAGGGGTTGCTGCGGGGGTGACTCGCGGTCAGGTGCCGGTGAAGATCAGGCCGATCAGCGTGATGTTGAGGACGACGATCAGCACCGATGCGACACCGGCGCCGACCCGCAGCGGCCACCCGTCGGCGAGATCACCCATCAGCGAGCGGTCGGAGGTGTACCGCGCGAGCGGGATGACCGCGAACGGGATGCCGAAGCTCAGTACGACCTGACTGATCACCAGCGCCCAGGTGGGATCCACGCCGAGTCCCAGGACGACGAGCGCCGGGATGATCGTCACGACGCGTCGGATCAGCAAGGGGATGCGAAGGCGCAGCAGGCCGCCCATGATCGCGGCGCCGGCCGTCGATCCGACGGAGGTGGCGGCCAGGCCGCTGGCGAGCAGTCCGATCGCGAA
This sequence comes from Gordonia rhizosphera NBRC 16068, assembly GCF_000298195.1. Lineage (GTDB taxonomy): Bacteria > Actinomycetota > Actinomycetes > Mycobacteriales > Mycobacteriaceae > Gordonia > Gordonia rhizosphera. The sequence continues at coordinate 43,175 of NZ_BAHC01000018.1, forward strand.
TGCGGTCGCCATCACCGGGCCCATGGCGTCGGCGACGGCGTGATAGGCGCCCTCGATGGTGTCGGTGCCCTCCTTGCCGCGGAGATTCTGCGCTGCGAGTAGCAGCAGCGCGATGTTGACCGCTCCGGCGACGGCGAGCGCGATGCCCACGTCCCAGCGCGTCACGCGCACGAGCCACCGTTTGCGGGACTCGGTGTCGGCCACGCCGTGGCGGTCGATGACCAGCGACGAGTGGACGTAGATGGCGTGCGGCATGACCGTCGCGCCGAGCATGCTCGCGGCCAGCAGGATCGTCTCGCTGCCCTGCAGACGGGGTACCAGACCGCCGAGCACGTCACCGGCGGGCGGCGGGTTGACCACGAGGCCGGCCAGGAAGCCGATGACGATGATGGCGAGCAGGCCCAGGATCACGCGCTCGAAGATGCGTTGCTGCTGGGGGTTCTGCAGCAGCAGGAGCAGCAGCGACACCACCCCGACGATGACCCCGCCGAGGACCAGGGGGAGATCGAACAGCAGTTGCAGGGCGATGGCGCCGCCGAGGACCTCCGCGAGGTCGGTGGCGATGGCGACCACTTCGGCCTGCGCCCAGAATGCCAGGCGTGAGCGACGGCCGAGGCGCTCGCCGAGCAGGCCGGGCAGGCTGCGGCCGGTCACGATGCCGAGTTTGGCCGACTGATACTGGATCAGCATCGCGATGAGGTTCGCCAGTACCAGTACCCAGACGAGCAGGAAACCGTAGCGGGCACCCGCGGTGATGTTCGCGGCGACGTTGCCGGGGTCGACGTAGGCGATGGCGGCCACGAACGCGGGTCCGAGCAGCACGGCATTGCGGAGCGCGCCCCGCCGGTTCCGGAACGGGGACTTGGTGCCCTCGGTGTCGCTGCTACGTGTGCCGACCACGGTCATCGGCCCAATCTGACACAGAGCGCGCAATGTTTCAAGCGGCTCGAATAAAAAAGTTCGGCTGTCCGAAATATCGGAACATTCATTGCATCAGTCGCCAGACTCGATCACGGGACATCGGCAGCTCGTACGGCCGGACGCCGATGGCACGCCGGATCGCGTTCGCGAGCGCGGGAGCCACCGGGTTGTACGGCGATTCGCTCATCGACTTGGCGCCAAACGGGCCGAGTTCGTCGGAAGTGTCGGCGAAGTAGACCTCGGTCGTGGGGATGTCCGCCATCTGCGGCACCCGATAGGCACGCAGCACCGGGGTCTGAGGCACCCCGTCGTCGAGCATGATCTCCTCGTACAGCGACGACCCGATCGCTTGCGCGACCCCGCCCTCGATCTGACCGAGACATTGCTGGGGATTCATCACCACGCCCGCGTCGGCGGCCTGCACCGACTGCAGGATGACCACCGCGCCGGTCTCGGTGTTCACCGCGACCCGGAAGGCGTGGACGTTGAAGGCGATGGATCGCAGGTCGCCGTTCTCGACGCCGGCGGCCACGACACGGTCACCGTCGCGATCGGTCGTGGGCGCGGCATCGACCATCTCCCCGAAGGTGACCACCCGGTCCCCGACGAAGTAGCCGTCGCGGCCGGGCGCGACGCGGTCGGGTTCGACGTCGGCGACGCTCGCGGCCGTTCCGGTCAGCTTCTCGCGCAGTGAGACGCACGCGGCGTGCAGGGCCTTGCCGGCGACGGTGATGCCGGCCGAGGCGAAGGCGCCGGTGTCGTGTTCGGAGGCGTCGGTGTCCCCGTGGTGCAGACGTATCCGGTCCACGGTCGTCTGCAGGGCGGTGGCGGCGATCTGGGTGTGCACCGTGGTGGTGCCGTTACCGAACTCGGCGGTGCCGATGCCCACGTCGTAGATGCCGTCGGCGCCGACCGACACCCGGCAGTGCGAGATGTGGCCGCGCGGCGCCATCGTCGCGATCGCGGCCAGTGCCATGCCCTCGCCGGTGCGCCAGGCCGGGCCGTCGGGTGCGGTGACGCCATTGCCGGCGTCGAGCGCCTGCTGCGCTAGGTCGAGGCACTGATCGAGGCCATAGCTGCCGTAGACGAGGTCGGCCTCGGGTTCGGGGTGGGCGATGAGCAGGGGGTCGCCGTCGGCGACCGCGTTGATGCGGCGCAGTTCGAACGGGTCGATGTCGAGGGCGACGGCGAGTTCGTCGAGCGCACACTCGATCGCGAAGATCACCTGGCCCAGGCCGTAGCCGCGGAAGGCCCCCGACGGCGGGTTGTTGGTGTAGACGACCTCGGCATCGACGCGTTTGGTGGGGCAGTTGTAGACAGACACCGATTCCGCGCAGGCGTGGAACATCACGCCGATCGCATGGTTGCCGTAGGCGCCGGTGTCGGACAGGACGTCGATCTTCAGGGCCGTCAGCCGGCCGTCGTCGTCGGCGCCGAGGTTCACGGCCACCCGGAACGGATGGCGGTAGGTCGTGCGGGTCATCTCGTCGGTGCGGGTCATCTCGTAGGCGCACGGTTTCCCGGTGCGCAACACGGCGACCGCGACGAGGTCCTCGGTGAGCAACTCCTGCTTGCCGCCGAAGCCGCCGCCCACCCGGGCGCTGTACACGCGGATGCGGTCGGGCGGCAGGTCGAGGATGTGGGCGAGTTCGTCACGCACCAGGAACGGCACCTGGGTGCTGGTGCGGATCACCAGGCGGCCGTCGTCGTCGAGGCTGCCGATGGCGCCGTGGGTTTCGAGCTGTGCGTGGGAGACGCGGGCGGTGGTCCATGTCCCGGAGACCGTGACCGCCGCATCGGCCAGCGCCGCGTCGACGTCGCCGCCGAAACCGCTGTGGAAGTCGGCGATCACGTTCTTCCCGGCGTGCGCCACCCGGTCCGCGGGGGCCAGATCGGGGTGGATCAGCGGCGCGCCGGGAGTGCGCGCCTCCTCCGGATCAAAGACGGCCGGCAGCGGTTCGTAGGTGACGTCGATGAGGCGACAGGCCTCCTCGGCCGCGGCGGGCGTGGTGGCGACGACGGCGGCGACGCGTTGCCCGACGAACCGCACGACCGAGTCGAGGATGCGGGTGTCGTCGGGGTCGTCCTCGCGGTGTTCGTGCCGGGCGGTGGAGAACCTTGTGGCCGGAACGTTCTCGTGCGTGAGGATCAGCTCGACGCCGTCGACCGCGGCGGCCGCGGCCGTGTCGATCGCGACGATGCGTGCGTGTGCATGCGGTGAGTGAAGCACGCGGAGATAGGTGAGGCCGTCGATGGGGGTGTCGAAGGTGTACGGCTCACAGCCGGTGACGACGCGCCGCGCCGCGGGGGGAGCGACGGCGCAGCCCACGACTCCCGGGATTCCGTCGGGGCCATTCTGGGTGCTGTCGGCGAGTTTTGGGGTGCTGTCGGCAGGATTCAGGGTGCTGTCGGCGAGTTTTGGGGTGCCGTCGGCGGGATTCGGGGTGCTGTCGGCGGTGAGGCCCTGGGTGATGGCATCGCGGATGGCGCGGTATCCCGTGCAGCGGCACAGGTTTCCCTTCATCCGGCGTGGCAGGTCGTCGAGATCCTCGGGGCCGAGGGTGGAGGCGGTGACAACCATACCTGCGGTGCAGAAGCCGCACTGGAATGCGAAGTTGTCGACGAACGCCTGCTGCATCGGGTGCAGGTCGTCAGGGGTGCCCAGGCCGGCGACGGTGGTCACATCATGTCCGTCGATGCGCTGGGCCGGGTAGATGCAGGAGTGGACGGGGGTGCCGTCGACGAGGACCGAGCAGGCGCCGCAGTCGCCGGCGTCGCACCCCTTCTTCACCTCGAAGTGGGCGAGGTCGCGCAGCAGGGTGCGCAGGCACTGTCCGGGTCGGGGCGTGTGCTCGTAGTCCGCGTCGTTGATCGAGAACTTCATCGGACGTCACCGCCGGTGAGTTCGGTCCGGATCTGTTCTGCCAGAACCGCCGACACCCCGCGCCGCCAGTCGGCGGCACCGAGCGGGTCGGTGTAGTAGCCGTCGGAGGCGGTCACATCTCGTCGTAGGGTGGCCGGGTCGGGCAGGGTCGGATAGCGCAGCATCGTCGGACGGAGAGTGGCCGCGGTGATGCCGACGACGGTCGAACCGTCCTCGTCGACCCGCCCGGTGACGACGGCGCCGGATCGGCCGAGTTCGGCCAGGGCGATCTTGCGCATCGCCGTGCGCGCCCGCATCGACGTCCCCGGGATGTCGACCGCGCGCAGCACCTCACCCGGGGCGAGGGAATTGGTGCCGTTGCCGGTGATCAACTCCGCCACCGGGATTCGACGGTCGGTGCCGTCGGGGCACCAGATGACGGCGATGCCGTCGAGGCCGGCGGTCAGCGAGACCATCGCGGCGGCCGCGAACGACCGGCAGATGTTGCCCCCCACCGTCGCGACGTGCCAGATCTTGAACGAGGCGAGCAGCGCGTTCGCGCACGCGGGAAACAGCGGCTGGGCACGCCACGGTGGACGTGGTGCGAGAGCGGCGAGTTCGGCGATGGTGCAGGTGGCGCCGATGCGCAGGCCGTCGTCGGGCAGATCCTCGAGTGCGGGCCAGTCCAGGGCGGTCAGGTCGACGACACCGTCGGCGTCGACCTGCGGTTCGGAGAAGAACCAGGTGCCGCCGGCGACGAACCGTTCGCCCGGCGCGAGGGTGAGGTTGTCGCGGGTGCGGGCGTGTCGGTAGCCGACGATCGTGTTGAGGTCCACCGTCCCAGTCCTATCCGGCCTTGGCGATCAGACGCCGGTGTTCGCGCGCGACATCGGCCGCGACGATGTCCGCATCGACGGTGCGCATCTCGCCGTCGGCGATGATGCGGCGACCGTTGACCCAGCTCGCCGCGACCGGCGGGATCGCGCCCAGTACGAGGGCCGCGACCGGATCGTCGATGCCGCTGTGGGCGACCGACGACAGGTCCCAGAGCACGAGGTCGGCGAGCTTGCCGACCTCGATGGACCCGGTGTCGGCGGCGCGGCCGAGTACCCGGGCACCCCCGATGGTCGCCAACTCGATCGCGGTTCGGGTGGTCAGGGCGGTCGGCCCGCCGCGGGCCCGCGCCATGAGGACTGCCTGATGGGCTTCCTCGAGAAGCCGGCAGGACTCGTTCGACGCGGCGCCGTCGACGCCGAGGCCGACCGGCACGCCGGCGTCCACCAGATCGCGGGTGCGGCAGATCCGGTTTCCCAGCCGGGCATTGGAGGTCGGACAGTGCGCGACGCCGGTCGAGGTCGCGGCCAGACGCGAGATCTCGTCGTCGTCGAACTCGATTCCGTGCGCGAACCACACATCGTCGCCGACCCAGCCCACCGACTCCATGTACTGCAACGGGGTACAGCCGAAATGCTCGTCGCAGTAGGTGTTCTCGTCGAGCGACTCGGCAAGATGGGTGTGCATCCGCACCCCGAGTTCGCGTGCCAGGACCGCGGATTCCCGGAGCAGGTCGGTGGTGACCGAGAACGGCGAGCAGGGGGCGAGCGCGATCCGCAGCATCGAGTCCGGTGCGGCGTCGTGCCACCGCGACACCGCATCGGCGCTCGCGGACAGGATCTCGTCGATCGGCTGGACGACCGAATCCGGTGGCAGTCCGCCGTCCTTCTCGGACAGGTCCATCGAACCGCGCGTCGGGTGGAAACGCAGCCCGATGGTCCGCGCCGCGTCGATCTCCGCCCCGAGGAGGTCACCGCCCTCGGCCGGGAAGACGTAATGGTGATCGGTGGTCGTGGTGCACCCGGACAGCGCCAGTTGGGTCAAACCCCCGAGCGCCGCGGTGCGGACCGCGTCCTCGTCGATGCCCGCCCAGATCGGGTACAGCGTGGTGAGCCATTCGAACAGGGTGTGGTCGGCGGCCAGGCCACGGGTGATCCACTGATAGAGGTGATGGTGAGTGTTGACCAGACCCGGCGTCAGCACGCATCCGGAGCCGTCGACCCGGAGTGCGTCGGCGGGGAGGGTGCCCGGACTCTCGCCAATCGCGACGATGCGCGAGCCTTCGATCAGCACCGATGCAGCGGAGAGCTCGCGGCGCGCTTGGTCGACGGTGATGACGTGCGCGTTCTCGATCAGAGTCAGGGGGGACACCCGGTCACGCTACGACGATCCCGCTGTCGTCGCATGTCGGGGCGCGGCGGGGTCAGATGTCTTCGACGGCCATCGGGTGTGGCGACGGGATCGACAGCGCGATCACCGTTGCCACCACGCAGGCGACCAACGAGAACACCGAGGCCCACAGGTAGCCCGTCTCGGAGGGGACTTCGACCGGCGCACCTCCGTCACCGGTGACGGTGATCATCGAGGCCGTGAGGATCATGCCGACGACCGCCGCCGACAAGGAGGTTCCGACGACCCGCATCAGCGCGTTGACGCCGTTGGCCTCACCGGTCTGCTCGACCCGGACCGCGCGCATGATCAGCGCCGGCATCGCCGAGTACGCGATACCCAGCCCGGCACCGATGAGCGACGCGACGGCCATCATCAGCCACCAGGTCACCTCGAACGGGCCGGCGATCGTCACGATGAACACGATGTAGCCGATCCCCAGGACGACGGCGCCGACCGCCAGCGAGACCCGCGGCCCGAACGCGGCGGTCATTCGCGCACTGATATTGGAGAAGACGAACATGACCAGTCCGCTCGGCGTCAGGATCAGGGCCGCGCCGAGCATGTCCATCCCGAGACCGTCCTGGCTGGAGGTCGGTGCCATCAGCAGTTGGATCGGGATGAGCTGCATCGAGTAGAACGCGAATCCGACGGTGACGGATGCGATATTGGTCAAGAGCACCGGTCGTTCGGCCGCCACGGCGAGGTCGATGAGCGCGTTGGTGTGTCGGCGTTCGTGCAGCGCCCATCCGATGGCCACCACAACGAATGCGGCAAAGAGACCCAGGGTGAGTGGACTGTCCCAACCCCAGGTGGCGCCCTTCGACAGTGGGAGCAGCAGGCAGGTCAGCATCGCCGCAAGACCGATCGCGCCGAGGGTGTCGAAGCGCCCGCCGGTCCGGGTTGGACTCGAGGGGACGGTGAGGGCGATCCCGATCCCGCCGATCAGGGCGGCGGCGGCGCATGCCCAGAACAACGCGTGCCAGCTGACGTGCTGGGCGATCGCCGCGGCGAACGGCAACCCGAGTGCGCCGCCGATCCCGAGCGACGCGCTCATTGTGCCGACCGAGGCGCCGAGGTGCCGGGGCGGCACGATGTCGCGCATCACGCTGATCCCGAGCGCGATGGTGCCGAAGCCGAGGCCCTGCAGAGCGCGGCCGACGAGAAACGGCGCCAGCGACGTGGACATCGCGGAGACGACCGAACCCGCGGCGACCATCCCCATGCTCGACACGAGCATCAGTCGTTTGCCGTACATGTCGCCGAGCCGGCCGCCGATGGGCGTGATCACCGCGCCCATCAGCAGGGTGATGGTGAGCGCCCACGATGTGTTCGCCGGTGCGGCATCCAGCAGGCTCGGGAGTTGCGGGATCAGCGGCACGATGATCGTCTGCATCAGCGCCACGACGATGCCGGCGGCGCACAGGACGGTGACCGCGAGGCGCGGATGATCGTCCGCGACGGCGTGGTCAGACGGCCGGTCTGGCGTTGATTCCTCCGGTCGCTGAATCGCACTCACGGATATGCACCTCCGCGGCCACGCTACCCCGCACCGGGACCTACCGATCGTTCGGGTTGCAAAAGACCTGGAGAACTTGGGTGCGGGGGTGATCGGAGTGACCGGGCACACATATCATGGACAGGTCACGGTGATCATCGTGATCCGTCCGCCGAGCCGGAACACCGGCTTGCCACGACGCGGGCTGTGCAAACCTGACGAGTGTGTACCCGCACCCGACGAGAGAGAGTCCCTTGTTCGAGAAAGTCCTGGTTGCCAACCGCGGTGAGATCGCGATCCGCGCCTTTCGCGCCGCCTATGAACTCGGTGCGCGGACTGTTGCGATTTTTCCGTATGAGGATCGGAATTCGGTTCACCGGCTGAAGGCTGATGAGTCCTATCAGATCGGCAATCCGGGTCATCCGGTGCGCGCGTATCTGTCCGTCGACGAGGTGGTGGGTGCGGCGCTGCGCTGTGGTGCGGACGCGATCTACCCCGGTTACGGCTTCCTGTCGGAGAATCAGGGGCTGGCCGCGGCGTGTGCCGAGCATGGCATCACCTTCGTGGGGCCCTCGGCCGATGTCCTGGAATTGACCGGGAACAAGGCGACGGCGGTGGCGGCGGCGAAGGCGGCGGGTCTGCCGGTGCTGGCGTCCTCGGAGCCGTCGGCCGATGTCGACGAGCTGGTCGCGGCGGCCGAACAGATGCAGTTCCCGGTGTTCGTCAAGGCGGTCGCCGGGGGCGGCGGGCGCGGGATGCGGCGGGTGGAGACGCTCGCCGATCTCGCCGAGGCGGTCGCGGCCGCCTCGCGCGAGGCCGACGCGGCGTTCGGGGATCCGACGGTGTTCCTGGAGCAGGCGGTGGTCAACCCGCGCCATATCGAGGTGCAGATCCTCGCCGACACCCACGGCAACGTGATCCACCTGTTCGAGCGGGACTGCAGCGTGCAGCGCCGCCATCAGAAGGTGGTGGAGTTGGCGCCGGCGCCGAATCTGTCGCCGGAGTTGCGGGAGAAGATCTGCAACGACGCGGTCGCCTTCGCCCGGCACATCGGCTACACCTGTGCGGGCACGGTGGAGTTCCTGCTCGACGAGTCCGCCGCCGGGAGCGCAGCGAGCGGGGCGAATGCATCCAGCCCGTACGTGTTCATCGAGATGAATCCGCGCATCCAGGTCGAGCACACGGTGACCGAGGAGATCACCGATGTCGACCTGGTGGGGGCGCAGATGCGGATCGCCGCGGGTGAGGCATTGCCGGATCTGGGGCTGGTGCAGGAGCGGATCGCCATCCGGGGTGCGGCGTTGCAGTGCCGGATCACCACCGAGGATCCGGCCAACGGGTTCCGTCCCGACGTCGGGCGGATCACCGCCTACCGCAGCCCGGGTGGTGCGGGGGTGCGGTTGGACGGCGGCGCGGTGCTGGGTGCCGAGATCACCGGGCACTTCGACTCGATGCTGGTCAAATTGACGTGTCGGGGACGGGATTTCGCGACCGCGGTGGCCCGCGCCCGCCGCGCGGTGGCCGAGTTCCGGATTCGAGGCGTGGCCACCAACATCCCGTTTTTGCAGGCGGTGCTCGACGACCCGGATTTCCGCGCCGGGCGGGTCACCACCTCGTTCATCGAGGAGCGACCGTGGCTGTTGACCTCACGCAGCTCGGCCGACCGCGGCACCAAGATCCTCACCTATCTGGCCGACGTCACGGTCAACAAGCCGCATGGCGAGCGACCGACGACGATCTACCCGCGCGACAAGTTCCCCACCGTCGACAAGGCGGTGCTGGCCCACCCGGCCGACGGGTCGCGTCAGCGGCTGCTGAAGCTTGGTCCGGAGGGGTTCGCGGCGGATCTGCGTGACTCCAAGCGTCTCGGCGTCACCGACACCACCTTCCGCGACGCGCATCAGTCGCTGCTGGCGACGCGGTTGCGCACCAGTGGTCTGCTGGCGGTGGCGCCGTATGTGGCGGCGTTGACCCCGCAGTTGTTGTCCATCGAGTGCTGGGGCGGGGCCACCTACGATGTGGCGTTGCGGTTCCTCAAGGAGGATCCGTGGGACCGGCTGGCGCAGCTGCGTGAGGCGATCCCGAACATCTGTCTGCAGATGTTGCTGCGCGGGGCGAACACGGTCGGCTACACCCCGTACCCGACCAAGGTGACCACCGCGTTCGTCGACGAGGCCGCGCGCACCGGGATCGACATCTTCCGCATCTTCGACGCCCTCAACAACGTCGATCAGATGCGCCCGGCCATCGACGCGGTCCGCGAGACCGGCACCGCGGTCGCCGAGGTCGCGATGTCCTACACCGGCGACCTGGCGAACCCGGCCGAGGACCTCTACACCCTCGACTACTACCTGCGGCTGGCCGAACAGATCGTCGAGGCCGGCGCACACGTGCTGGCGATCAAGGACATGGCCGGACTGCTGCGCGCCCCGGCCGCCACGACGCTGGTGTCGGCGTTGGTCACCGAGTTCGACCTGCCGGTGCATGTGCACACCCACGACACCCCGGGCGGGCAGCTGGCCACCTATCTGGCCGCGTGGCAGGCCGGTGCGTCGGCGGTGGACGGGGCGAGTGCGTCGATGGCGGGCACCACCAGCCAGCCCGCGTTGTCGGCGATCGTGGCCGCGGCCGCGCACACCGAGCGCGACAGCGGCCTGGACCTGGCCGCGGTCTGCGATCTCGAACCGTATTGGGAGGCGCTGCGCAAGGTGTATGCGCCGTTCGAATCCGGGCTGCCCTCCCCGACCGGGCGCGTGTACACCCACGAGATCCCGGGCGGGCAGCTGTCGAACCTGCGACAGCAGGCCATGGCACTCGGCCTGGGCAACCGGTTCGAGGCGGTCGAGGAGGCCTACGCGGCCGCCGACCGCATGCTGGGCCGGCTGATCAAGGTCACCCCGTCCTCGAAGGTCGTCGGTGACCTCGCCCTGGCCCTGGTCGGACGCGGCATCACCGCCGAGGAGTTCGCCGCCGACCCGTCGTCCTACGACATCCCCGACTCGGTCATCGGGTTCCTGCGCGGTGAACTCGGCGACCCCGCCGGCGGCTGGCCGGAGCCGCTGCGCAGCATCGCGCTGAAGGGGCGCGGCGAGGCGCCGCCGCCGGCGACGCTGACCGACGCCGAGTCCGAAGCGCTCGACGAACCGGGTGTGGCACGCCAGCAGACGTTGAACCGGCTGTTGTTCCCCGGGCCGACCGACGAGTACGAGAAGCACTTCGAGCTCTACGGCGACACCTCACGGCTGTCGGCCAACCAGTTCTTCTACGGGCTGCGCTACGGCGAGGAGCACCGCGTCGTGCTGGAGCCGGGTGTGGACCTGCTGATCGGGCTCGAGGCCATCAGTGACGCCGACGAGAAGGGCATGCGCACCGTCATGTGCGTGCTCAACGGGCAGCTACGTCCGGTCGCGGTGCGCGACCGGACGGTCGACTCCGCCGTCGAGGCCGCCGAACGCGCCGACCGCTCCAACCCCCACCACGTCGGGGCGCCCTTCGCCGGGGTCGTGTCCCTGTCGGTCGACGTCGGCGACGAGATCGCCGCCGGCGCCGCCATCGGCACCATCGAGGCCATGAAGATGGAGGCCACCATCACCGCCCCCATCGGCGGCAAGGTCGCCCGCGTCGCCATCGGCCCCGTCACCACCGTCGCACCCGGCGACCTCCTCATCGAGATCGGGTAGGGAGATCGGGTAGGGAGCGGCTGGCACACACAGAACTCGCGCTTGCACACGAAGTTTCGTGTGTAAGCGCGAGTTCTGTGTGTTGGGGGTATCGCGCCGTCCGCTTGCGCGAAGTGTCCGGTCCTACTTGTTGCCGAACCAGCTGACGTCGTCGTTGCCGATGAGGTCGGGCACGGTCCAACCGTCGAGGTCGTACTCGGACAGGCACTGCTCGGCGAGACCCTTCATCTGGTCCACGCCTCCGCGGTTCTGCGCGGCGAACAGCAATTCGGCCTTGACGTTCTCATGGTTGCCCGAGTAGTTGCGCTCGTAGAGTTCGTGGCGGCCGCCGAACTCGGAACCGATCGAATCCCAGAGCGCCTTCATCACCTTGACGCGGTCGATCGCGGTGATGCCGTTGGAGCCGCGGACGTACTTGTCGAGGTAGGGCCGTACGTCGGGGCTCTTGAAGTCGGCGGCGCTCGAAGGCAGGTAGATCAGGCCCGAGGCGACGTCTTGTTCGATGATCTCCTTGATGCGAGGGTAGCCCTGCATCATGAACATCCGGTAGGTGAGGCCGTACTCCAGACGCGGGATCACCGTGTCGCCGATCCACGGTTCGGGGTTGTGGGCCATCGCGTCGGTGAGCGTCCAGAACAGGTTACGCCAGCCGATCACCTCGCCGACGCGGGTCTGCACGCCGCGGAAGTCGCCGGAACCGGTGCAGTCGAGCGCCTTCATCAGCAGACCGGCGATGAAGTCGAGCTTCACCGCGAGTCGCGTGCAGCCCTGGAAGGTGAATCGCGGCAGGAAGCCGGACTGTGGGAAGAAGGCGTTGATGCGGTCCACGTCGCCGTACATGAAGACGTTCTCCCACGGCACGAGCACCTTGTCGAAGACGAAGATGGTGTCGTTCTCGTCCATCCGGCTCGATAGCGGGTAGTCGAAGGGGCTACCCATCACCGCGGCGTGCTCGGTGTAGGAGCTGCGGCAGATGAGTTTGATGCCGGGCGCATCCATCGGCACCGTGCAGATGAGCGCGAACTCCTTCTTGCGGATCGGCAGGCCGTAGTGGGCGATGAAGTTGTAGTTGGTGATCGCCGAGCCGGTGGCGACGACCTTGGCGCCGGAGACGATGAGCCCCGCGTCGGTCTCCTTCTCCACCTTCATGAACACGTCGCCGACCTCGTCGGGGGGCAGCTGCCGGTCGACCGGCGGGTTGATGATCGCGTGGTTCCAGTACAGCACCTTCTCCTGTGATTCGCGGTACCAGCGTTCGGCGTTGGCCTCGAACGGTGCATAAAGGTCCTTGTTGGCGTGCAGCGTGCCGAGGAAGCTGGCCTTGTAGTCGGGGGAGCGGCCCATCCAGCCGTAGGTCATGCGTGCCCACTCGGCGATCGCGTCGCGTTCTTCGATCAGGTCCGCCGAACTCTTCGGTGCCCGGAAGAACGGCATGGTCACGCCGCCGTTGCCGGTGTCGGTCGACGTGGTCACCTTGTCCCTGGTCTCGGGGTCGTGCATCGAGTCGTACAAGCGCGCCGTCATCCGGATCGGGTTGCGGAAGGCCGGATGGGTGGTCACATCCTTCACACGCTCGCCGTGTAGCCAGATCTCGCGACCGTCCTTGAGTGACTCGATGTACTCGTCGCCCGTCATCGGGCGCGATGCGAAGTTCTTGGTCTGGTTGGCCGGGCTGTCGGCGGCCGGGTTGACCTGCGGTGCATCGGTTTCGGGTCGCTCGTCGATGGTGGTCATGATTGATACCTCTTTCTGATCGATCGATCGTGACTGAATATGAATCTGGTTCAGGCGGTTTGGGATTCGGCGATGTGGAACGGCGTGAAGGTGGTGGTGGAGTCGAACCATCCGGAATGCGGATCGTCGGCCGACAGGGTCCACAGCGAGTTCACGCTCGGCTCACCGAGGTCGTGAAACGTGCTGCGGTAGTACAGGAGTGGTGGCTTTCCGCTGGCCTGGGCGTCGACGATCTCGCCGATGAAGATGATGTGGTCACCGCCGTCGTAGCTACGCCAGGGAGTGCAGCTCAGCGTGGCGGCTGCTCCGTGGAGGATCGGAGCGGTCGGCCCGTCGGCCCACTTTGGTCCGGGGTCGGCCGGCCGGCCCGCGAAATGCATCGCGATGTCGAGTTGATCGGCAGCCATGATGTTGACCGCGAACGGCGCGTCTGTGAGGTACCCGCAGGCCTTGGACTTGCGGGTCAGCGTCACCTGGCACAGACGTGGTTCGAGCGACACAGCGGTGAACGCGGTGACCGTCGCGCCGTGGGGCTCACCGTCGGCGTTTGCGCAGGTGATGACGGTGACGCCGCTGGCGAACTGGCCGAAGACGTTCTGCAGGGCCTTGCGTTCCATGTGACTCCTCCTTTCGGTGGTGCAAAATGTGAGTTAGAACATAGGTCGGACAGGGCCCCCTGACGATCCGCTGAGCGCGACAGCGGTCCGAAATGCGCGGCGAGGTCGTGAGGAGTCTCGATGAGTCAGCTGCAACAGCTTCGAATACCGGGTGATCCCGATTGGGATGCGGCGTCGAGTGCGGTGTCGGAGGCGTACTTTCCGCACGTGTTGAGCCCGCGGGAGGCCGGCAGCACGGCCGCGGATGCCGATCTCGGTGTCACGGTTCTCGGTCCTCTGCGCATCGCGCGGATCGGTTGGGGATCGGAGGTCTCGATCCACTCCGACCATCCCGGCGCCTACGGCATCAACGTCCCGCTCGGCGGTGTACTCGAGACGTCGGTCGCCGGGCACACGGTGGTGTCGACCAGCGGGTTTGCGACGGTCAACCCTCCTGACACCCCGACCGACATCACCCGGTGGTCGAGCACGTGCACCATCGTCGGCGTCAAGATCGACCGCGACTTCCTGCACCACGAGCTCTGTCGGGTGACCGGGCTTCCCGATGCGTCCATACCCGACCAACTCGACCTGCGCTCACCCGAGGGATCGAGTTGGTTCCGCCTGGTGCAGTCGATCGCCGGTCAGCCCGACGACGATCCGCTGCTGGCCAATCCATTGGTCGCCGAACAGCTCGCCGGATCGTTGACCGACGCGTTCCTGCTCGCCGCGATCACCGACGATCCGGGCGATCATCAGCTCCCACGTCCGCGGATCGTGACCCGGGTACTCGACGCGTTGCGGGCCGACCCCGCGCGGGCGTGGACGGCCGCCGACATGGCGGAATCGGCCGGCGTGAGCGTGCGACGACTGCAAGAGGGATTCCGGGAGTATGTGGGGAAGACGCCGCGGGAGTGTCTCACCGAGATCAGGCTGGCCGCCGTGCACGACGACCTCGCGAGCGGCGCCGCGGTCTCGGTGACCGATGTGGCGATGAAGTGGGGGTTCACCCACACCGGACGGTTCGCCGCGGCGTTCCGGCAGCGCTACGGGGTGGCGCCGTCGCAGGTGCTGCGGGAGGCGTGACCCCGGGTGGCATCTGCGACGTAGTCGTGCGTGGGCACCGGACGAGGCCGGGCCGCCACGTGAAACACGCGGAACTCGCACTTACACAAAGAACTTCGCGTGTAAGTGCGAGTTCTGCGTGTTCAGCTCCCGCGGTAGGTCGAATACGAGTATGGGCTCAGCAGTACCGGGACGTGGTAGTGCCGGTCCGGATCGGTGACCTCGAAACAGATGTCGATCTCCGGATAGAAACCGTCGATATCGTTGTCGGCGAACCAATCTCCGGTGTCGAACACGAGATGGTAGATACCGGGGATCAGTGGATACGGATTGACCTGTCCGATGCGGCCATCGGAATCGGTGACGGCAGAGGACAATTCGGTACCACTCGCATCCTGCAGCGTGACCGGGACACCCGTTGCCGGAGCACCGGATACGGCGTCGAGCACATGTGTGGACAGGCCGCTCACGCCTGCGCCTCCACTGCCGGGTCCCGATAGGCGCTTGCCGGTGTCAGCATCCGTGTCAGTCGGCTGCGGTTGATCTTCGCCAGTTCCATCCGCATGACACGACGTTCGGTCTCGGGATCGTTGTGCATCCGCTGCTTGAGGATGTCGAGGAGTTCGGCGGCCGGTCGGCCGTTGGCGAACACCAGGTAGACGTGGCCGAATTTCTCCTCGTATTCGGCATTCAGCTTCTTCAGATCGGTCAGCACGTCGGCGTCGGCGCCGGCGACGCCCGACTGCTCACGTGCCGACGACGGATTGTCTGGCCGGTCACCGATCCGCGGATGGCCGGCGAGCGCCTCGTCGAGATCGATCTCGGTCAATTCCGCCAAGATCAGGTCGGCGTACTCGAGCAGAGCCTCGTCGTCGGAGAACGGCCGCGCTTTCGCGACCCGTAGGGCCCAGATCCGGGAACTGCAGCATTCGTAGAGCTCGTGGATCGCCTGGCTCTCGGTCAGCTCATTGAAACTCGGCATACCTCGCCAATCAACGCGTCTCATGGTCTGAGCTTAGGAGAGTTCCGGCTGCCGAGTGAACCGCGCCGACGTGATCGGATTCGCGTCGGCGACGAGGTCGTCGAACCGGTAGTTGGCGATCTTCGCGATCTCGATGAGAGCGAATGACTTCTCGCTGGTCTCCGAGTTGTCCATGCGGGCCCATCCGTTGCGCAGCACCCGGTCGTAGCGCTCGGTCTCGCGTGCGCAGATCACCAGCGGGAAGCCGAAGTGCTCCTGGTAGGCCTCGGCCAGGTTCACCACGTTCTGATGCTCGTCTTCTTCCAGCTGGGACAAGCCCTTGTGGTCGACCGCGACGAGTTCTCCCGACTCGTCCTCCCTGCCGAGGTCGGGGAACGCCCGGATGAGCTCGAGGTGTTGCTCGTCGCTTCCGGTGAGCATCGCCTCCTGGAACGCCGATCGCAGGTCGTGCACGTCCTCGAACGGCTTCTGGTCGTACGCGCGGTCGAGCACCCAGCCGACATCCTGGACGACTTCCCCGAACGTCAGATGGAACTGCTCTTTGGTCATCGAATTGACCTCGTCGAGCGTGATCGATCCGCCGCCCGCCACTCGAGGGCCCTTGGCGCCGACATGGAAGAACAAGATGTTCAGCAGGATCGCCGTGATGGCGCCCATGGTGATGCCGGCGCTGAACGGGATCTGCAGGATGCCGGGGACCGCCTCGTCGATGCCGGGCAGCGCCGGGATGTCGATGGTCTGGCCGTCGGCGCCGATCACCTGCTCGGGTGCCGAGGACTGGCTGAACTCGACGTAGAGCCCCATGGCCAAGGAGGTGCTGGCGATGATCAGGTTGCGGTGGTCGGTGAAGTCGACCTTCGACAGGGTCTGGATGCCGACGACGGCGACCGTGGCGAACAGTGTCATCGCGGCGCCGCCGAGTACCGGGGACGGAATGGACTCGACGACCTTGGCGGTCTTCGGGAGCAGACCCAGGATGATCATGATGCCGCCGGCCGCGGCCACCACGAAGCGGCTCTTGACCCCGGTGAGGCGCACCAACCCGACGTTCTCGGAGAACGCGGTGTAGGGGAACGAGTTGAACACACCGCCGATGATCGTCGCGAAGCCGTCGGCGCGGACGGTCGCGGCGATGTCGTCCTTGCGGATCCGCTTGCCGACGATCTCGCCGGTGGCGAACACCGAACCGGTCGACTCGACCGCGATGATCATCAGCACCACGATCATCGACACGATGGCGATCACGTCGAAACGCGGCCAGCCGAAGGCGAACGGCGGGGTGAAGCCCACCCAGGAGGCGTTGGCGACCGCGTCGAAGCTGGTGTCGCCGAGGATCCAGGCCACGATCGTGCCGGCGGTGAGACCCAGCAGCACGGCGATCGTCCCCCAGAAGCCGCGCAGGAAGCGCTGCATGATGACGATCGCGAGGATGGTGCCGACCGCGTAGAGCATCCACCGGGTGCTGCTGGGATCGGACGTGTGGGTCAGTGGGTCGGTGGTCGCGTCGCCGATGCCGACCGGGAGCAACGCCACACCGATGATCGTGATCACGGTGCCGGTCACCACCGCCGGGAAGAACCGGATGAGCTTGGCGAAGAACGGTGCGATCAGGAATGTGAAGATACCCGCGGAGATCACCGCCCCGTAGACGGTGAGCAGGCCGACCCGGCCGCCCCCGTTGCTGTTCGCGATGTTGATGACCGGGGCCAGCGCGGCGAAGGTGATGCCCTGCAGGAGCGGCAGCCGGACACCGATCTTCCAGATGCCGACGGACTGGATGATCGATGCGATACCGCAGGTGAACAGGTCCGCGGTGATCAGCATGGTGAGCGCGTCGTCGTCGAGGCCGATGGCCTTGGCGATGATCAGCGGCACCAGCACCGCACCGGCGTAAAAGGCGACGACGTGCTGCGCGCCGAGGGTGAGCAGCTTGCCGGCGGGTGGCACCTGGTCGACGGGGTGGACCCGCTTCTTCGCCGGTGCCGGTGGTGTCACAGAATCCGCGTCGGTTGCCATTGTTTGCATACCTCTGTGTGTCGTACTGCTTTTGTGTGTCGTACTGCTTTGTGTCGTACTGGGCGATCGGGCGTCGGGAAGCCGTCGCAGGAGACGGCAGGCCAGCAAATCGATAGTGGACCCGCGCGGGCAATTTCGCGCGGGGGCCGATCGTATGTTTCCGTGAGGTAAATCCGACATCCGCGCGGAGTGACGACTACCATCGCCGGCAGTATGGAGGCGGAAGCGATGGGCGGCAATGGGCGCACCGGATCATCGGCACGTGTGCTCGGGGTGATCCTCGCGGCCGGTGCCGGACGTCGGTACGGTGCACCGAAAATCACTGCGCATCAAGGTGATTGGCTCCGCAAGGCAGTGCACGTGTTGGATGCCGGCGGATGTGACGAGGTGGTCGTCGCGATGGGTGCCCAGATCGTGGCGCCACCACCGCCGGCGACGGCGTGGGTGATCGCGGACTGGACCTCAGGGCTCGGTGCAACCGTCTGCGACGTCCTCGGGCGCGTGTCGGAACGTGCCGATCTGGTCGGCGTGGTTTTACATGTTGTTGACACACCCGATGTCGGCCCCGAGGTGGTGGCCCGAGTGCTAGAGGCGAGCGGTCGCTCCCCGACAGCCCTCGTGCGGGCTTGTTTCCACGGCCGCCCCGGCCATCCGGTCTACCTCGGTACGGCACACCTGGGACCGGTCATGGGCACTCTGTCGGGGGACATCGGCGCGGGGCGTTACCTGGCAGCTCACGACGACGAGGTGACGGTGGTCGAGTGTGGTGATCTGGCCACGGGACTCGACCATGACTTCCGGGTCGGCGGCGAGCCGCCACCCGGTCCGTGAGGGTGGGAGCCGGTGTCAGGGAAGCGCTTCGATCCGCTCCTTGAACTTCGTCAGCGCGCCCTCGACCCACCGGTCGCCGCCGAAGAAGGTCTTGCTGACCATCTTCCACAACTGCGACGAGTCCCAGGCGTAGGTCAGCTTCGTGCCCGTGTCGTCCGGTTCGACGGACAGAATGTAGTCCACCCCCAGCGAGGCATGGTCGACGAGGCGTTCGTTGGGCACGTACTCCGCACGTGTGACGGTAGTGGTCATGTGCCTGCCGAATTCGCGGTGCTCGATCTGGTATTCGGTGACCACACCTTCGGGCGTCTGCTTCACCTTCCCTCCCAGGACGGAATGCGACTCCTCCGGCATGGAGGCGACGAAGTGCTTGGGCTCCGCGATGTAGCCGAACACCTTCTCCACCGGTGCATCGACGTGGATGCTGCGCGTGTGCTTGGCCGGAGCGGTCATCTCCGTCGCCTCCCCTCAGCAACGCGGCACGATGGGCCCGGCATGCGGAGCACCGGCTCGCCGGGGGTCGACTCCTGCGTCGACGCTGCCGCGCTACGTCCAGTGTCCTACTAGCCGGTCGGATTCATGTCCATTTCGTGGAAGATCCGTCCTGCCACTCCGATTGTCGGAGAGCCGGTGTGGTATCGACGGAGCGGGCGACGCCGACCGATCAGGACAGCGCCTCGACTTCTTTCTTGATCTTCTCCAGCGCCTGGTCGATGTGCTTGTCCGTGTGGTAGAAGGTCGCGTCGATCATCTTCATCAGCTTCGACGCGTCCCAGACGAAGGTCAGCTTCGTGCCCGTGTCGTCGGGCTCGACGAACATCATGTGGAACACGCCCAAGGAGGAATGGTCGGTGATGCGTTCGTTCCGCACGTAGTCCTCACGGGTCATGGTGGCGGTCAGGTGCATGCCGAGCTCACGGAACTTGATCTTGTAGTCGGCCACTGTGCCCTCGGGCGTCGTGGTGACCTCCGCCAGGTCGAGGGCGCTCGACTCGAGTGCCTGCATGACACTCACGTAATTCGCCGGAACCTCGATCCAGCCGAACACCTTCTGCACCGGTGCGTCGATATGGATGCTGTGCGTGTGTTTGGTCAAAGTGGTCATCGTGCTCAACTCCTTTCTCTGATCCCGCCGGCTCGGAGATCAGGGCAGCGCCTCGATCTCCTTCTTGACGTTCTCCAGTAGTTCGTCGATTTGCCTGTCCGTGTGGTAGAAGGTCGCGTCGATCATCTTCATCAGCTTCGACGCGTCCCAGGCGTAGGTCAGCTTCGTGCCTGCGTCGTCGGGTTCGACGGTGAACATGTGGGTCATACCCAGGGAGGCGTGGTCGACGAGGCGTTCGTTGGCCACGTACTCCTGACGGGTGAGGGTGGTGCTCAGGTGCATGCCGAATTCGCGGTGTTTGACTTCGTAGCTGGTCACCTCGCCGTCAGGCTTCTGATCGACCTTTCCCAGGACGATGTCTGTGTCCTCGGGCCCTGCCATGGCTGCGACAAAATGGGCGGGTACCTCGATATACCCGAACACCTTCTCCACCGGTGCGTCGACGTGGATGCTGTGGGTGTGTTTGGCCGAAATGGTCATCGTGCTCAACTCCCTTTGTTGATATGGGCGGGCTCGGAGATCAGGGCAGCGCTTCGACTTCCTTCTTGACGTGCTGGAGCGCCTCGCCGATGTGCTTGTCCGTGTGGAAGAGCGTCGCGTCGATCATTCTCATCAGCTTGGTGGCGTCCCAGGCGTAGGTGAGTTTCGTGCCCGTGTCTTCGGGCGCGACGGAGAACATGTGGTCCACGCCCAGAGACGAGTGGTCGGTGATGCGTTCGTTGGGCATGTATTCTTCACGGGTCATCGTGGTGTGCATGTGCATGCCGAGTTCGCGGAACGTCATCCGATAGTCGGCCACCTCGCCGTCGGGCTTCTGATCGACCTCGCCGAGAACGAGTTCGCCTTCCCCGGGCATGGCGTTCATTGCGGCGACGATATTGCCGGGTACCTCGATATACTCGAACACCTTCTCGACCGGCGCGTCGACGTGGATGCTGTGCGTGTGTTTGGCCGAAGTGGTCATCTTCATCGCCTCCCGTGGCAGCGTGGCACCGTGGGCCCGGGCCGACTGCCGGGGGTCGACTTCGTTATCGACGCTGTGACCGCGCTATGTTCATTGTCCTGCTTCAGGATTGGCGAAAATGCCCGTTCCGGTGGGACTTAGGACCCCAATCTGACGCGGTACAGCGTCCTGGATCAGCGGTGCGAGGGTCGCGAAGGTGACGGCCTGCAGCGACGGTGCCGAACGCGGGTTTGGCAGTCCGAAAATCGGTGCGCATCAAGGGGAGTGGTTGGAACGCGTCGTCGCGAAGTGCGGCTGCTTCGAGTGCGGTGATTCGAGTCTGAGGCCGACCACGGCGGCGCAGACGACTCAGTCGTCCTTGACGTCGCGGCGAGGTAAGAATACGGCCGGGTCGGCGGTCACCGGATCAGGGCAGTGCCTCGACTTCTTTCTTGATCTTCTCCAGCGCCTCCCCGATGTGCTTGTCCCCGTGGAAGAAGACCGCGTCGATCATCTTCATCAGTCGTGAGGCGTCCGCGGTGTAGGTCAGCTTCGTCCCAGTGTCGTCGGGCTCGACCGACAGCATGTGATCCACGCCCAGGGAGGCGTGATCGTGGATCCGTTCGTTGGGGACGTAGGCCTCGCGGGTCATGGTGGCACTCAGGTGCATGCCGAGTTGTCGGTACTTGATCTCGTAGCCGACAACCGCGCCATCGGGTTTCTGATCGACCTTTCCCAGGACGACCTCGTTGTTCGCAGGCATGGCGGCGATGAAATGCGCGGGTACTTCTATGTACCCGAACACCTTCTCCACCGGTGCGTCGATATGGATGCTGTGCGTGTGTTTGGCCGAAGTGCTCATCTTCGTCGTCTCCCCTACAACGCGACACCATGAACCCGGGCCGGCTGGCACCGTCTGCGGGGGCCGACTTCCTTGTCGACGCTGTGGCCGCGCAGTATTCATAGTCCTACTATCGGATCGACGAAAATGCCCGTTCCGGCGGGACTTTAGACCCCAATCTGGCGCGGTCCAGCGTCCAGGCCTGGATCCGATTGTCATTCAGGGGATGTTGTCGACCAGCTCGTCGGAGATCGTGAGACCCAGTGCACCGTCGGCGAACCGGCGGACGGGGCTGCGGGCAGCCTCAAGCGCGTCGGCGCGACCGGAACGGGCCCGGCCGGACAGTCGCGCCGGGTCTCTCCGCACCCCGATCAGGGCGACGAGTTCCCCGGTGGTGGGCTCGCACACCGCCCACACGTAGCGGGATTCATTCTCCCACGAGCGACTTGCCCCGGCGACGTACTCGTCTGGGTCATCGACCCCCAGATCGGACAACGCCGGGACGTCGGTGACCCGATCGTCCGCACGAAGCGCACGCAGGTACCACGTCCCGGCGTTGATCTCGACCGGTTCCATCCGCAGATGGACTACTTCAGCTCGAGCAGCACAGTGCCCTGGGTGACGGCGGCACCCGGTTCCACGGCGAGACCGGTGACCACGCCGTCCTTGTGCGCGGTGACCGGGTTCTCCATCTTCATGGCCTCGAGCACGACGACCAGATCACCGGCCGACACCTGCTGGCCCTCCTCGACGGCGACCTTGACGACGGTGCCCTGCATCGGTGCGGCGACGGAATCGCCGGATGCGGCCGCGCCGCCACCCTTCTTGCGTGCGCGGGCCTTGGGCTTCTTGCGGACGACACCGTTGCCACCACCACCGAGCGACAGGTCACCGGGCAGCGAGACCTCGACGCGGCGACCGCCGACCTCGACGACGACCTTCTGGCGCGGCAGCGACTCGTCCTCTTCGATCGGCTCGGCACCGGTGTAGGGCTCGAGGGGGTTCTCCCAGTCGGTCTCGATCCACTTGGTGTAGACCTCGAAACCCTCGACACCGTTCTCGTCGACACCGCCGATGAAGGCGGGGTTGGAGACGATGTGCCGGTGGAACGGGATCACCGTCGCGAGGCCCTCGACCTCGAACTCGGCCAGGGCGCGGCGGGCACGCTCGAGCGCCTGCTCGCGGGTCTCGCCGGTGACGATCAGCTTGGCCAGCATCGAGTCGAACTGGCCGCCGATCACGTCTCCCTGCACAACGCCGGAGTCCACGCGGACGCCCGGTCCGTTGGGCTCGCGGTAGACGGTGATGGGGCCGGGCGCGGGCAGGAAGTTACGGCCCGGGTCCTCGCCGTTGATGCGGAACTCGAAGGCGTGGCCGCGCGGGGCCGGGTCCTCGGAGAACTCGAGCTTCTCGCCGTTGGCGATCCGGAACTGCTGGCGCACGAGGTCGATGCCGGCGGTCTCTTCGGTGACCGGGTGCTCGACCTGCAGACGGGTGTTGACCTCGAGGAACGACACCAGGCCGTCGCTGCCGACGAGGAACTCGACGGTGCCCGCGCCGTAGTAGCCCGCCTCACGGCAGATGGCCTTCGCGGATTCGTGGATCTTGGTGCGCTGTTCGTCGGTCAGGAACGGCGCGGGGGCCTCCTCGACGAGCTTCTGGAAGCGGCGCTGCAGAGAACAGTCGCGGGTGCCGGCGACGACGACGTTGCCGTGCTGGTCGGCGATCACCTGGGCCTCGACGTGCCGGGCCTTGTCGAGGTAGCGCTCCACGAAGCACTCGCCGCGGCCGAACGCGGCGATCGCCTCACGGGTCGCGGACTCGAACAGATGCGGGATCTCCTCGATCGTGTAGGCGACTTTCATACCGCGACCGCCACCACCGAACGCCGCCTTGATCGCGACCGGCACGCCGTGCTCCTCGGCGAAGGCGACGACCTCGTCGGCGTCCTTGACCGGGTCCTTGGTACCCGGGGCCATCGGGGCGTTGGCCTTGAGTGCGATGTGGCGCGCGGTGACCTTGTCGCCGAGGTCGCGGATCGACTGCGGCGAGGGCCCGATCCAGATCAGCCCTGCGTCGAGGACCGCCTGCGCGAAGTCGGCGTTCTCGGAGAGGAAGCCGTAGCCCGGGTGGATGGCGTTCGCCCCGGACTTCTCGGCGGCGTCGAGGATCTTGTTGAAGACCAGATAGGACTCGGCGGAGGTCTGGCCGCCGAGCGCGAAGGCCTCGTCGGCGAGTTTGACGAACAGTGCTTCGGCGTCGGGCTCTGCGTAGACCGCGACACTCGGGATACCGGCGTCGCGTGCCGCGCGGATCACGCGGACCGCGATCTCGCCGCGGTTGGCGATGAGGACCTTGGAAATGGTGTTCGCAGAGGGACTAGGCACTTGTTCTCCTGGGCGTCGTGACGCCGCTGGGCGGCGGCACTGGCTGGTATGTCTGACTCGCTCGTCTGGTTGTTGCACCCATGGTGGCCAAGGGTTGCCGGCCGCACGGGTGACGCACGACACTTGGAGTCTAAGCGTCGCGTGTTCCGGGCATTACCCTAGCTCACCGAGCAATCGTTCGGTGGTACCCGGGGGTTACTCCCGGGTACCAAACGCGCTGGTGTCGCCGATTTCTCGGACGAGTCGGGTGAAATCCCGCAGGTAGCGATGCACGGGCCCGGCGCCGTCGCCGACCTCGCTGTCCCAGCCGGGTTCGGGAGTGGGATTGTTCACTCCGTCCGCCGGCGCGACGGCTGCGGTGTCGCCACCGGATTCCTCCGGTGGGAAACGTGCCGAGACCCGCATCCCGGCCGGCGTCCGGTTGACCCAGATGTAGACCTCGTGCGGTGCGTAACTGTGGCTGCGGAGTACCTTGGCCCGACCCGCGTCGGCCTCCGCTGCGCCGGGTGCGAAGCGGGTGTCGATGAACGAGATGACGAACTGCGGCCCGGTCGTCTCGTCGAGCAACTCGGCCACCCGCAGGAAGGGCAGCGACGCCCCCTGGCGGGCCCGTTTGAGTTCGGCCGTGGCCCGCGAGATCGCCTGATCGAAGGTGGGGGAGTCCGAGACGTCGATGCAGAACGGTGCCACCGCGACGAACCAACCCAGTGAGGTCAGCCAGCGCGCGTCGTTACGGGTGTGCCGGGGCAGGACGCATCGGAACTCCGGGTCGCCCGTGTGCTGGTGGTACACCATGGCGAAGGCCGCAAGCACCCCGGCGGTCAGCGTGCCCTCGGCCGCCGAGCAGACCGCGGTGAACCGGTTCGCCGCGTCGTCGTCGACGATCATCCCGGTGATCGACTGCTGGGCGGGCGCCTGTTCGGTGTCCGGTGTCGCCGTCAAGACAGTGGCGTCGCGGTCCGCGGGCTCGCGGTCGTAGGCGAACGCGGGCAGATTGCCGCGGCCGGACCGCAGGAACTGCGCCCAGGTGGCCACGGCCGGATGGTCCGCGCCGGTCTGGTCGGCGAGGCGACGTTCCTCGGCGCTGAAGTCGACGTAGCTGCCCACCGGGGGGAGCTGCGGGTCGGTGTGGTCGCGCACCGACCGGTAGATCCGGTACAGCTCTTCCTGCGCCATGATCAGCGAGTAGCCGTCGACCAGCGAGTGGTCGGCGGCGAAGAGCAGCGTGAACGACTCCTCGCGTCCCACCGTCGCGAACAGATAGGCCGGCCAGTGCAGCGGGGCGGTGGCCCGGTCGAACGCCCCGGCGATCTGCTCCACGAGTGGACCCGGCTGGGTGTACCACCCGATGCGACCCATCTTGAGTTTCACCGTGCCCGGGGCGGTCGTCAGCCGCTGCAGGCCGTCACCCTTGATGACGACATGGCTGCGCAGCACCTCGTGGCGGTCGATCCACCGGGTCAGGGTCGTCCGGATCGCCGGGATCGACAGCGGTTCGTCGAACTCGATCGACAGACCCAACCAGGATTCGCGTCCACCCTCGCGTCGTGTGCGGACCCGATAGTCGAACGCGGACCGCAGGTGCTGCTCGTGGTTGTGGGAGGTCAGCCGGGAGTCGTGACTCCACGCACCGAGCCCACCGGGCACATACGGCATCCATTCGACGAGTCCACCCGGCTCGATCGACTCCTCGCGGATCTGGATGAACTTCATGCCGGGGTCGGCGACGCGCCCGGGTCCGCACCCGTCTGGGTGCGGACCTGGTTCTTGATTCGTGCGAGCATCCCAGCCATGCCGCGCAGGCGTAGCGGACTGACGGCCGAGCCGAGCCCTAGATCGTGGTAGAAGTCCGCAGGCACCGCGAGGATGTCATCGGCGGGTACACCGTCGAGGCCCTGCTGCAGGATCGAGGCGAAACCGCGGGTCGTCGGAGCCTCCGGCGGCGCGCTGAAGTGCAGCCGGACCGCCCCCGGGTCGGACGCGTCCACCGACACGAACACCGGTGACTGGCATTCGGGAACCGGCTCCATGGCCTCCTCGCGGAGATGGTCGGGCAGGTCGGGCAGTTCCCGCGAGAACTCCAGCAGCATGGTCACCTTGTCCGCATCGCTCACCGCGCCGAAGTCGTCGACGATCTCGGCGAGGGTGGCGGGCAGGCTCATCTCGGCGCCGGAGCCGATCCCGGCTCCGGTCCGATCGCGATCGGCACCCGCACCGCGTTGCCCCACTCGGTCCACGAGCCGTCGTAATTGCGGACGTGGGAGAAGCCCAGCAGGTAGGTGAGCACGAACCAGGTGTGGCTCGAGCGTTCCCCGATCCGGCAGTAGGCGATCGTCGGGGTCTCGGGGTCGAGCCCGCCGTAGACCTCCTCGAGCTCGGTGCGCGGGCGGAAGCGCCCGTCGGCGGCCGCCGCCTGGGCCCACGGGATCGAGAGCGCGGTGGGGATGTGCCCGCCGCGCAACGCCCCTTCCTCGGGGTAGTCCGGCATGTGGGTACGTTCGCCGGTGTACTCCTGCGGCGACCGGACGTCGACGAGCGGCTGCTCGCCGAGCACGCCGAGGACCTCGGCCGCGAACGCCCGGATCCGTGTGTCGTCACGTTCGATCACCGGGTAGTCCGATCGCGGGTACTCGGGGACGTCGAAGGAGGTGTCGCGGTCCTCGGACATCCAGGCGTCGCGCCCACCGTCGAGCAGACGGACGTCCTGGTGACCGAAGAGGGTGAACACCCACATGGCGTAGGCGGCCCACCAGTTGCTCTTGTCGCCGTAGATGACGACGGTGTCGTCGCGTTCGATGCCCTTGCTGCGCATCAGTTCGGCGAACTGCTCACCGTCGATGTAGTCGCGGGTGATCGGGTCGTTGAGGTGCAGGTGCCAGTCGATCTTCTGCGCGGTGGGGATGTGGCCGATGTCATAGAGGAGAACGTCCTCGTCGGACTCGATGATCTTCAGTCCCTTGCTGCCGAGGTGGGCGGACAGCCACTGGGTGGTGACGAGACGCTCCGGGTGTGCGTAGGCGGCGAACGCCGGATTCGGATCGGTCTCAACGCTCAACTGCGGTCCCTCCCAGGAATGGTGGCGAACCCACCGGTGACCCGGAGGATTCGAGCTGTGGTGTCGATAGACGAGCCTACCGAGTCACCTGGCCTGTCCGCGTGCGGTGGGCGGTGTTGCGGGGTGTCGGCATCGTTACACCGGGCGCCACAGAGACGTCACGTCGACGCCGACGTCGGTGAGGAGTCTGCGCACAGTGGGGAGACCGATGCCGATCACCGACGACGGGTCGCCGTCGATGGCGTCGACGAACCAGCCCCCGAGACCGTCGAGTGTGAATGCCCCGGCGACCGACAAGGGTTCACCGGTCGCGGCGTAGGCGTCGATGGTGGCGTCGTCGATGTCGGCGAAGTGGATCGTGGTGGCGGCCGAGGCGTGTGCACGCGACGACATCGTCGTGGACCCGACGCGCGAGACGCAGTGTCCCGTCAACAGCTCGGCCGACCGCCCACGCATACGTCGCCACTGCGCCCGTGCCGCGTCGGCGGTGTGCGGCTTCCCGGTCAGCTGTCCATCGAGCAGCAACATCGAATCGCAGGTCAGGACGACGACATCGGACGCGTCGTCGCCGGAGGCGAGGACCTCGGCGACGACGGCATCGGCCTTCGCGTCCGCGAGCCGCACCACGATGTCGGCGGGGGAGACGCCGGCGAGGGTCGCCAGCAAGGCGTCCTCGTCGACGTCGGAGACGATCACCCGCGGGTCCAGGCCGGCCTCGCGCAGCACCCGCAGCCGGGCCGGCGACGCGGACCCGAGGACCACCGAGGTGGTGGTCACCACCTCAGGTTGGTGAAGCTGCCGGGCGCACCCCAGATCGGCCGCAACCGGTCCTCGGGACGACCCCAGTCGTCGCGGGGCCCCTCGTCGGCCGGGGCGCTGCCCGATGAACTCGCGGCCGCGGCGACGACCGTCACCAGCGCCGCCACCTCCTCGTCGGTCGGGTTGCCACGGACGATGCTCAACAGCGGTGCCGCGGTCGGCTCGGTGTCGTTCTCGGTCACGGTAGTCGTGTCGTCACTCACAGCGGGATGTTCCCATGCTTCTTCGGGGGCAGGGTGACCATCTTGCGCTCGAGCAGACGCAGCGCCGTGGCCACCTGGCCGCGGGTGTGGCTGGGCGGGATCACCGCGTCGACGTAACCGCGTTCGGCGGCGACATAGGGGTTGACGAGGGTGTCCTCGTACTCCTGCTGCAGTTCGAGGCGCAGCGCGTCGACATCCTCACCCTTGGCGGCGGCATCCTTGAGGCGGCTGCGGTAGACGAACCCGACCGCGCCGGACGCGCCCATCACCGCGATCTGCGCGGTCGGCCACGCGAGGTTCACGTCGGCGCCCATGTGCTTGGAACCCATCACGTCGTACGCGCCGCCGTAGGCCTTGCGGGTGATGATGGTGATCTTGCCGACCGTGGCCTCGCCGTAGGCGTAGAGCAGCTTGGCGCCGCGCCGGATGATGCCGTTGTATTCCTGGTCGGTGCCGGGCAGGAAGCCGGGGACGTCGACCAGGGTGACGATCGGGATGTTGAAGGCGTCGCAGGTGCGCACGAAGCGCGCGGCCTTCTCCGAGGCGTTGATGTCGAGGCAGCCGGCGAACTGGGTCGGCTGGTTGGCGACGATGCCGACACTACGCCCGTCGACGCGACCGAAGCCGACGATGATGTTCGTCGCGCGCTCGGTCTGCACCTCGAGGAACTCGTCGTCGTCGAGGATGCGCTTGATGACCTCGTGCATGTCGTAGGGCTGGTTGGGGGAGTCCGGGATCAGCGTGTCGAGCTCGAGGTCCTCGTCGGTGAGGGTCTCTTCGATCGATCCGGCCGCCGGCTGCGCGACGGGAAGGCGCGGGGCCTCGGCCCGGTTGTTGCTCGGCAGGTAACCGAGCAGTTCCTTGACGTAGTCGAGGGCGTCCTCCTCGTCGGAGGCGACGTAGTGGGCCACACCCGACTTGGTCATGTGGGTGTTGGCTCCGCCGAGGTCCTCCATCGTGACGTCCTCGCCGGTGACGGTCTTGATGACATCGGGCCCGGTGACGAACATCTGGCTGGTCTGATCGACCATGACGACGAAGTCGGTCAGCGCCGGCGAGTAGACGTGGCCGCCGGCGGCGGGGCCCATGATCAGCGAGATCTGCGGGATCACACCGGAGGCGCGGACGTTGCGGTGGAAGATCTCGCCGTAGAGACCGAGGGAGACGACACCCTCCTGGATACGGGCACCGGCGCCCTCGTTGATACCGATCAGCGGTCGGCCGGTCTTGATCGCGAGGTCCATGACCTTGACGATCTTCTCGCCGTAGACCTCGCCGAGGCTACCGCCGAAAACGGTGACGTCCTGGGAGAAGATGCAGACCTCGCGGCCGTCGATGGTGCCGTAACCGGTGACCACACCGTCGCCGAGGGGACGACGCTCGGCGAGGCCGAAGTTGGTGCTGCGGTGGCGCGCCAGGGCGTCGAGCTCGACGAACGAGCCCTCGTCGAGCAGATGGGTGATGCGTTCGCGGGCGGTGAGCTTGCCCCGCTCGTGGATCTTCTCGACCGCGGCCTCGCCGACGGGGTGCTGGATCTCCTCGAGGCGATTGCGCAGGTCGGCGAGCTTCCCCGCTGTGGTGTGGATATCGGGGGCTGCGTCATCGTCGCGCGAAGCTGTCGTCATGAACAACGATGCTAACGACCCTGGTGTGAGCCACGTCAACCAGGACCAACGTGAGATATCCCTCAGGTTCCCGAGCGATCGGTCGGGAACCGATCCGCGCGGTTCCCGACGTGGCGTCGCCGGTCGCGCAGTAGCGTTTCCGACATGACTGACCACACCGTCGATCCTCTTGTTCTCACCGAGCGACTGAGCGGTACGCGATGGCACACGATCGAGGTGGTCGGGTCCACCGGGTCGACCAACGCGGATCTCGTGGCGCGCGCCGCCGTCGGCGACGTCGCCGGGACGGTCCGCATGACCACCGACCAGACGGCCGGACGCGGTCGGCACACGCGGGTGTGGGAAGCGCCCGCGGGCGGCCAACTCGCCATGTCGGCGGCGGTGCGTGTCGGCGACCGGACCGAGGATCTCGGATGGCTGTCGCTGATCGCGGGGCTCGCCGCGGTGACCGCTATCGAGGGTGTGGCCGGGGTGCGCCCGACCCTCAAGTGGCCCAACGACGTGCTGATCGACGATCGGAAGGTGGCCGGCATCCTGTCGGAGTTCACGACCGCACCCGGCGGCGGGATCGCCGTGATCGGTATCGGGATCAACACCTCGATGACCCCCGAGCAGCTGCCGGTGCCGACCGCGACGTCGCTGGCGATCGTGACCGGGACCGAGGTGTCGCTGACCGACCTCGCGGATGCGTTCTTGCGAGCGCTCGCCGACCTGCTCGAGTCCTGGCCCGACGACGTGACGCGGCTGGCCGAGATCTACCGCGACCGCAGCGACACCGTCGGTCGACGCGTCCGGCTGACCCTGCCGGACGACGAGGAGGTGATCGGCACCGCCATCGGCGTGGACACCGCCGGCCGGATCGTCGTCGACGCGGACGGACGCGAGGTGGTGGCCTCAGCCGGTGATGTCACCCATCTGCGGGCGGCCGACTGAGTCGGCCGCCCGATCGGCGCGGTCAGCCGGTGTTGATGCTCTTGTGACCCATCGTGGGTATCAGGACGAGCACCGGGACCCCGATGATCAGGTGCAGCACCGCCGTGGCGATGCCCACCGACACCTCGACCGACAACACCAGCGGGATGATGGCGGCGGCGGCGATGAGGAGTGCGACGATCCAGCGGTAGAACTGGTCGGGTGACGGCGTGATCAGCTGCAACACGTACCAGAGGGCGCCGGCGGCCAGCGCACACAGGAACCCCATCACCGCGAACCAGATCTCGTCGCGCGCCAGCGGATTCCACACCCCGAAACGGCCGGCCTCGTTGATGCGTTCGACGATTGCCCGGATGATCCAGGCAGCCAGCCACGCGGCGAGGCCGGTGACCACTCCGGTCATCACGACCCCACCCACGAACATCGTCGGGTTGATGTCGGGGCCCAGCCGGGGGCGCTGCGGCTCGGGTTGGTACCGGCCGCTCGGCGAGTACCGGGTGGGTTCCTGATCGTGGTGGCTGTACGCCCTCGATTCCGGGTATCCCGACTCGTATCGCCTGGTCCGCGGATCGCGGGGGTCGCGGGGATCCTGGTAGCTCATACGTCTTCCTGACCTCGTACCGCTTGCGTCTCTAGAGATGTCGCCTGGTCGGAAGTCTACCCACCGCACATCGTGGGATCGGGGGCCAGTCGGCCGGCTCGGATTAAGCTGATTTCATGTCCTACCCACGGGAGAACCTCGCGCCCGGCGAGGAGATCGTGCTGCACCGGCATCCGCACTGGAAATGCCTGATCGGGCCGTTTCTGCTGTTCCTGGTGATCACCGCGGTCGCGGGGGTGCTCGCCGGCATGATCAGCGGATCCGAGCTGGGGTCGACGACGACGATGGTGCTGCTGATCGTGGTCGGGGTGGCCTGGGTACTCGGGTTCATCTGGTACTTCCTGCGGCCGCTGATCTCGTGGAAATCGACGCATTTCGTGCTCACCGATCGGCGGGTGATCTTCCGCAACGGGATCGTCACCCGATCGGGCATCGACATCCCGATCCGGCGGATCAACACCGTCGAGTTCCGGCACGGTCTGATCGATCGGCTCCTGAGGACCGGCACCCTGATCATCGAGTCGGCCTCCGACGATCCGCTCTCCTTCGACGACATCCCGCAGGTCGAACGGGTGCATGCGCTGCTGTATCACGAGGTTCTCGACATCAACGAGGACGAAGACGAGTTGCCGGGTGACGAGAACACGCGGTTCGACGAAGGAGTGGGACGGTGACCGACGTACTGCTCGCCGAGGACGACACCGCGATCGCCGAGCCGCTCGCGCGGGCCCTCACGCGCGAGGGCTACGGATGTCAGGTGGTCACCGACGGTGCCGAGGCATTGGATCGGGCCCTCGACAGTCGCTTCGAGTTGCTGATCCTCGATCTCGGGCTGCCCGAGATCGACGGTCTCGAGGTGTGCCGGCGGGTGCGGGTCGCCCGTCCACAGCTGGCCGTACTCATGTTGACCGCACGCACCGACGAGGTGGATTTCGTCGTCGGCCTCGATGCCGGCGCCGACGACTACGTCGGGAAACCCTTCCGCCTCGCCGAACTGCTGGCCCGGGTCCGAGCCCTCCTGCGCCGGCAGCAGAGTACCGACGAGGTCCTCGACGGCGGTGACATCCAACTCGACACCCGCGGTCGGCGCGTCCTGGTGAACGGCGAGGACCTCGTGCTGGCCAACCGGGAGTTCGATCTCTTGCGGTTCCTCATGGAGCGCTCGGGCCAGGTGGTCAGCCGCGACGAGATCCTTACCGAGGTCTGGGGATCAGCCGACCTGCGGTCGTCGAAGACACTCGACATGCACATCTCGTGGTTGCGTCGCAAGATCGGCGACGACCAGCGGGACCGGCCCCGCCACATCGTCACGGTGCGCGGTGTCGGCTTCCGATTCGATCCGTGATCGGCGACGGTCGGGAGACTTCATGCGGCGCCGAATCCTGAACACGATGATCGCCATGATCGTGGCGGTCGGCCTGCTGCTGGGGATTCCGCTGTCGGTGGTGGCGTGGTGGTGGGTCGCCGACAACGCCCGCCAGACGCTGGACTACCGGCTCAAGCTCATCTCCGACCAGCTGATCCGTGCGGAGGGAGAAGAGGGCACCGTCGCCCCGGGCTCGTTGGATACCGAGGCGTTTCGTCTGCTGTTGCCGGAGAACGGGCGATTGACCATCCGGTACCCGGTGTCGGGAGGAGCGCAGGCGCAGACCGTTGTCGGGGTTCCGATCGAGGGCGCTTCGATGAAGGAGTCGATTGCGCTCGGCCAGGCCGGATCGCTGCTGCTGGAGATCCCGATGGCCCAGGTTCGCGATGATCAGCTCGCCGCGGTGGGCATCGTCGCGGTGGTCGTCGCCGGGTCGATCGCCACGGGCACCATCGTCGCCGCCGTCACCGCCGGTCGCGTCGCCGACCCGCTGATCGATCTCGCGGGGCGGGCCGCCGCGATGGCCAAAGGCGACTTCCGTTCGGAGTGGAAGTCCTATGGCATCAGCGAACTCGACCGGGTGTCACGTGCCCTCGACGACGCGAACGCGGAGATCGCGCTGCGCCTCGAGCGTGAGGGGGAGATCGTCGGCGACGTCTCCCACCAGCTGCGGTCCCGGCTCACCGCGATACAGCTGCGGCTCGACGAACTCTCTCTGCACGACGACCCTGCGGTGGTCACCGAGGCCGAGGCGGCGCTCGAACAGGTCGAACGGCTCTCGCGCGAACTCGACGAGATGGTGGCCGCCTCCCGGAATGATCCCGCGACGCCGAGCACGATCGATGTCGAGGACATGGTTCGCACGCTGGTCGGCGATTTCAAGGCCGCGTTCGCGGCCGACGGACGAAAGATCTCGGCCACATTCTCGGGGCGGCCGACCGCGCTCAGCGCCCGTCCCGGCCGGCTGCGCGAAGCGCTCAGCGTCCTCGTCGACAACGCGTTGCAGCACGGTGCGGGTACCTGCCGGATCGCCGTCGACGACCTTCCGTCGGGGGAGATGCTGCGGATCACCGTCTCCGACGAGGGCGACGGCGTCGACGACGCGCTGGTGAGTCTGATCTTCCGGCGCGGGTTCTCCGCGGGCCGCAGCACCGGTGTCGGTCTGTCCTTCGCGCGGGCACTCGTGGAGGCCGACGGCGGGCGACTCGACCTGACCGCGCGCCGCCCACCGGTGTTCGCCATCGTCGTGCCGGCCGCGCAGGCAACCGACGCTCCTGACCCCGACGGGGACGACCCGGACCCGAACGGCGTCGGACCCGCGGGCACCGCGAAAGCTCATCCGGCACGCGTCACGCGTGACCGAGTTCCTCATCGCTGAGTTCCTGCGCGGTCGGATACAGGTCCGTGGAACCCGCATCGCCCCCGCGTAACTGCTCGACGGGAAACGCGAACTTCCGCAGGGCCCAGAACCGGAAGCCCATCTGCAGGATGTTGCCGATGATGAAGCCGAGGATGAAATCGACGACCGCGAGTTCGACGAGAGACAGGTTGGACCGCATGTCGAAGACATTGTTGGCCAGCCACAGCGGCGCGGCCGCCAGAATCACGCCGATCCCGCTGATCGCGAAGAACAGCAGCGCCTCGTGGTGACGTTCCCGTCCGCCGCGGTTCTTGAACGCCCACTCCCGGTTGAGGATGTAGCTGAGGATCGTCGCCAACGTTCCGGAGATGATACGGGCGACCACCGGCTTCGCCTCCAGGACGGTGAACGTCAGGCCATAGAAGATCGCCAGGTCGAAAACGAACGTGGTGCCGCCGACGAGAGCGAACTTGATCAGCTCGTGGTGGCGCAAGACCAGCCGGTGAACCGGCTCGGGAAGTCGAGCGACCAGCTCGTCGATGTTGGGCACAAGGTCCGAGTGTACGAAACCGAACCCATGAGTAGCCTGTGCGGGCGCTCATGTGCGAATGATGTCGCGTTCGTGCCACGATGTGTCGCGTGAGTTCCGAAATGCCCACCGTGACGATGATCGGGGGCGGCCAGCTGGCGCGCATGACCCACCAGGCGGCGATCGCGCTGGGTCAGTGCCTGCGGGTCCTGGCCGTCAGCAGCAGCGACCCCGCGGCCCAGGTCAGTGCCGACGTCGTGGTCGGCTCGCACGACGACCTGTCGGCCCTGCGGTCCGCGGCGCAGGGAGCGACGGCACTGACCTTCGACCACGAGGGCGTGCCACTCGCGCATCTGCAGGCGCTCGAGGCAGATGGGGTGACAGTACGTCCGCCGTCGGCGGCCCTGCACTACGCGCAGGACAAGCTCGCCATGCGACGTCGCCTCACGGAGCTGGGACTGCCTGTACCGGATTTCGTCGACCTCGCCGGTGATCACGACGCCGCGCGCACCCGGCTCATCGACTTCGGTGAGCGGCACGGATGGCAGATCGTCGTCAAGGCGGTCCGCGGCGGCTACGACGGGCGCGGAGTGTGGCTGCTCGACGACCGCGACGAGGCGCTGGACGTCTTCGACCAGACCGACGGAAGTGTCGGGCTCATCGCCGAGCAGAAGGTGCCGATGCGGCGGGAGTTGTCGGCGATGATCGCGCGGTCGCCGTTCGGTCAGGGCGCCGCGTGGCCCGTGGTGGAGACGATTCAGCGCAAGGGCCAGTGCGCGGTCGTGATCGCCCCGGCCACCGGGCTGCCCACCGACGTCGCCGAACAGGCCCAGCAGATGGCGCTGCGACTGGCGAACGAACTCGGTGTCGTCGGGGTGATGGCCATGGAGCTGTTCGAGACCGACCAGGGCGAGATCGTCGTCAACGAACTCGCGATGCGTCCCCACAACAGCGGGCATTGGACCATGGACGGCGCGGTCACCTCGCAGTTCGAACAGCACATCCGTGCGGTGCTCGACTATCCGCTCGGCGACACCACATCGCGGGCGCCGGTCACGGTGATGGCGAACATCCTCGGCGCCGACAACGCGCCGACGATGTCCATGGACGAACGGCTGCATCACCTGATGGCACGGATGCCCGACGCGAAGGTGCATCTGTACGGTAAGGGTGAACGACCCGACCGAAAGATCGGGCACGTGAACATTGTTGGTACCCCAGCCGATTCGGTCGACGATGTCCGGGAACGCGCCGAGCGTGCCGCTCAGTGGATGTCGCGTGCCGAATGGACCGATGGATGGGATCCGCACTCATGACCGAGACGGCAGACACGACCACCGCGACCACGGAGGCGCCCCGCCCACGTGTCGGGCTGATCATGGGCAGCGACTCCGACTGGCCGACCATGGAGGCCGCCGCGGAGGCGCTCGCGGAGTTCGAGGTGCCCTTCGAAGTGGGTGTGGTCTCGGCGCACCGGACCCCGCAACGCATGCTCGACTATGCCGCCGGTGCGGCCGGACGTGGGATCTCGGTCATCATCGCCGGAGCCGGTGGCGCCGCACATCTGCCGGGTATGGTCGCGTCGGCGACACCGCTGCCGGTGATCGGTGTGCCGGTGCAGCTGCGGACTCTCGACGGTATGGACTCGCTGCTGTCGATCGTGCAGATGCCGGCCGGGGTGCCGGTGGCCACCGTCTCGATCGGCGGCGCACGCAACGCCGGACTGCTCGCGGTGCGTATCCTCGCGTCGTCGGATGCCGGATTGCGTTCGCGGATGGAGGATTTCCAGCGCGGGCTGGAGGCCATGGTGCTGGAGAAGGACGAAGCGCTGCGCCGCAAACTCCTCGGGCTGGGTTAGACCGGGTTGGATCCGGGGGCGCCTCACTGCTCCGGTGGCGTTTCCAACAACCTCTGAACGAGAAAGTCGAGGACCTGTTCCCGCGCTTGGTAGGTGGGCTGTCCGGGCTCATCGATGAGGTCCTCGGTCAGCACCGAATGCGGCTGCGACAGCATCGAATCCGGATTCGCCGCGGAGTCGGGGAGTTCGACCGCGAGGAAGGCGTCACCGAGCTGCTCGTGGAGGAACTCGAATCGTTGTCTCGGTGCCCCGCGGTCGCCCTCGAATCGTAGGCCCATCACCTGCAGACCGGCGGAACAGCGCGACGTCACGCGAGTCAGGTCGGCGTCACTCAAACCGATCGACCTTCGGCGGGACGGAGTCATCGCGAACGGCAGCGCGGGCTGCGACATGACCGGCGCGAGCAGTCGGTCGTCTGTCGCCATGGCCAGAGCGAATCCACCGGTGAAGCACATCCCGACCGCGCCGACGCCCCGACCTCCGCAGCGTTCGTGCTCCTGCGCCGCCAGACCGCGCAACCAGTCCGCGATCGGTGAGGTCTTCCCGGTGGCAAGTACGGTGAACTCGCGGCTGATACAGGCCTTCGCGATGGTTCCGACCATCGTCCGCGCGGTCCCGATCCTGCCGAGATTCGCCGGTCGCGGGTCCTGGCCGTCCACCCCGAACAGCGACGGCATCACGGCGGTCAGACCGCGCGCGGCGACCTTCCGGGCGAAATCGGCCACCTTCGGGGTGATCCCGGGCATCTCCGCGATCACGATCACGGCCGGACCGGTGCCCTGTGAGTAGACGCGCCGGGTCGTGTCCGAGACGGTGACCTCTCGTGCGGTGAAGTCGTCGAGAGAGTCGTTTGTCATGTCTGTCGTCTCCTGATCAGCCGTCGACGATCGTCCCGATGAGGACGGAATCGAAGAGGCGAGCGGGGATTCGGGCTCCGCGAGCGACGTCGGGTGAATCCGACGGGATGATCCGCGGCCGGACCACCTTGTAGTGCTTGGACTTCCGGATCAGTCCGAACTCGCCGGCCGCGGTGACGTTGCGGACCCAGTCGGTGTGGCGGCCGTAGGTCAGCACGATGGAGAGGCGGTCGCCGTCCACCCAGGCCAACACGGGGATCGAGTACTTGGTGCCCGATTTTCGTCCCACGTGTTCGATCATCGCCCAGGGAGCGAACCTCGGCGCCCACTGGCGCTGGATCGGGTTGGTGACCACCTTGTTGAATCGCGCGACCGTCATGGGCATCTTCATGCGTACGAGGATGCCGTACGACGGCCGATTGCGGGAGGTGCGACATCAACTGGCCCTGCTGAGGCCGAGGCCCCTCAGCGCAACACGACCGATGCGCGTTCGGTGCTCGCGAGGTCGGTGATCTTGGCCTCGTCGGCGTGTGCGACGGTGATCAGCGAGGCGCCGGCGACCAACGGCGCCAGGAGGTTCGTGACGATCTCCGACGTCGCGCGCCACGGCCGTAGGGTCAGCACACGATCGCCGGCGCCGACACCGTCGGCCTGCGCGGCCGCAGCGGCGCCGGCCAGCACCACCTCGGTCGTGGCGTCGTCGAGCACCGGGCCGCGTGCCGCCGTGCGCGGCGAATACCGGTCACCGTGTGCGCGGACGGCCGTCGCGAAATCGGTGACACCGATCGGGAGGTCGCGAACCCCCAGCGCGAAC
The DNA here is from genome assembly GCF_000298195.1 of Gordonia rhizosphera NBRC 16068. GTDB lineage: Bacteria > Actinomycetota > Actinomycetes > Mycobacteriales > Mycobacteriaceae > Gordonia > Gordonia rhizosphera. The sequence goes on from NZ_BAHC01000018.1 coordinate 80,880, forward strand.
GGGTCGAGCGAGGCGACGAGAACCTCGTCGACGTCGTCGTAGTGGTCGATGCGGTCCCGTGCGGTCACGACCGCGAGGACCGTCGTGGGATCCGGGTCGTCCTCGGGCAGCACGACGCGCGCACCGGCCCACCAGGCGCCGAGCAGGATCGCCACGGTCTGCCAGTGCTCGGGCAGGTCGACGAGAAGGATGTCGCCCGAGTCGAACCCGGCCTCGTCGACGAAGAAGTTGGCCGACTTGGCCGCCCAGTTGCCCAGGGTCGCGCCGGACAGTTCGGTCCGCTCCCCGGACTCGTGGTCGTAGTGGGTCAGCAGGGGCTGGGTCCAGTCCTCGAGGACGCCGAATACGGCGTCGGTGATCGATCCGGCGGTCATCGGGTCAGCGCCTCCTCGTGGTGTGTCTAGTTCACGCAGGTCGGGCCGTCGGTGCCGGCGGTGATGGGCGGACGGTTTGCGGCCACCTGCTCGACGGCCGGCGTGCTGTCGGCCTGAGCCCCGGTGTCGCTGATCGAACCCGGCCCCTCGTAGGTGTTGGTGAGGACGGCCCGCAGGCGCCGCTCTGGCAACGACGGGTCGACGCGCACCGGCGCACCACCGAGTTCCTTGGCCAGCAGGCGTGCGCCGGCGTCGTCGGCGTGGGCGTAGACGACGGAGTCACGGTCGTCGGCCGCTCCGCTGGAGGTCTTGCCTGTCTGGAACCCCTTGTTGGTCAGGATGTTCGACACATTCGACGCGAGCCCGTCGATGGTGCCGGCGTTGACCACGTCGACGGTGTAGTCGGCACGGTCGACGCTGCCGGCGCTCGCCTGCTGCTTGTTGAGGAGGCCTTCGGTGAAGGCCTGCACCTGCTTGGGGTCGACTTCGACGACGCTCTGTTGTCCGTCCTCACTCCAGCCCTGCTCGGTGACGACCGGGATGGTGGCGAACTTGACGCGGCCGCCGCTGAGGTCCTTGAGTTGCTCGGCGAACTTCAGGACATCCCAGTCGTCGTCGATGACCACCGACCGGGAGATCGCATTCTGGAGTTCGGACAGCTTGCCCGGGTCGGTCAACATCTGCGCGGACAGCATCTTCTGGGTCAGCGACGCCATGAACACCTGCTGGCGGGTGATGCGGTCGAGGTCCCCACGGGGGAGGTCGTGGCGTTGCCGGACGAAGCTCAACGCCTGCGGGCCGCGCAGCGTCTGGCGTCCGGCGGTGAAGCGTGCGCCCGAGAACGGCTCGTTCACCGGGTTCTTCAGGCAGACGTCGACGCCGCCGACCGCATTGGTCAGCAGGGCGAAACCGAGCAGGCCGACCTCGGCGTAGTGATCGACCTTCACCCCGGTCAGTGTCGCGACGGTGTCGATGAGGGCCTTGCGTCCGGCCAGCGTGCCGTCGTGTTCGGCCTGCGCTTCCGGGGTGCCCGCCTCGACCTCACGGCGTCGGACGCCTTCCTTGGTGGCGCCGTAGGCGGCATTGATCTTCGACATGCCGATCCCCGGGACCTCGACGTAGGAGTCGCGCGGGATCGAGATCGCGGTCGCCGACGATCCGTCATCGGGGATACGGATCAGCACGATGGTGTCGGTGCTGGTCGTGACCTGGTCGCCGGAGCGCAGCCAGCGCAACTCCTTCGCCGAGAGCGGGTTGCCCTTCGCGTCGGTGCGTGAGTCCATGCCGACCAGCAGGATGTCGACCGCGCCGTCCTTCGTGCCGCCGAGGGGCAGGCCGGCCAGCTGGGTGATGTTGGAGTTCAGACTGTTGACGCTGTTCCATGCGTACCCGGTGCACACCAGCACCGAGAGTGACAGCAGCGCGATCAGCCCGCGGCCGACGCCCGTCCGGGCGGTTTTCGACCGCCACGACCACCGGCGTTTCGCGGGCGCGGGCTGCGGGGATCGTGCCGGGTTCTGTGGCCCGGTGTTCTGTGGCCCGGTCGAGGCGGTCCGTGCGGCGTCGGCGGGGCCCGCCCGTTCGGGGCGACGACGAGGCCGGGGCTCGCCGGGTGCCGAGTCGCCCTGGGGTCGACGGCGACGGGCCGCCGCCGGGGGTGCGGCGCGATCGTCGCCGCGGCGGCGTTTGTGGATCTCCCCGGACGCCCGCCTGGTCTCGTCGTCGGCTCCGGAGGGGCGGCGCCGCGGGGGTGGAGCAGACCGGCGACCTTCGCCGGCCGGGCTGCGTCGATCCCCGGAAACACCGCGTTCGCCGGGCGTGCGGCGTTCCCCCGGGCTGCGACGTTCCCCGGGGCTGCGGCGTTCGCCGTCGCGCGGGTCGCGGGAGTCGGCGGGCGGGCGGCGACGACGGGGCTGGTCGGACGCACGTCCCGATGCCGGTGGCTGCGCGCGTCGTGCGCGACCACCGGTGGGCTCGTCGGGCTGTGCGCGACCATCGGATCGTCGGCGGGCACCGTCGGGTCGAGACTCCACGGAGGGGCAATCCCTTTCGTCGTCGGCGAACTTCGGCGCGAGTGTCCACCGCGCGTTGCGCGTGTTACACGAGTGTGTGCCGTTGTTCATGAGATCGGCGTGTCTGGTGTTGCTGTACTGACGCAAGGCTACTGAAGTGAACTCCGAAATCACGGCCGCAACGCCGAGCGGTGTCCCGAGACTCCGATCACCGCCCCGCCGCCCGAGCGCCACACGCATACGGCACGATGTGTGCCATGAGTCCGACTGTGTACCTGGTCGGCGCCGGGGGGCAGTTGGGTGCGGCCGTGCAGGCGCGCCCGAACCCGTCCTGGGTGCTGCGCCCATTAACCTCCGCCGAGATCGACATCACCGACCCGGCGTCGGTGGCGCGCGCGTTGACCGATCTCGGTCCCGGCGACGTGGTGCTCAACTGTGCGGCGTACACGAACGTCGATGGCGCCCAGACCGACGTGGGGCGCGCCTTCGCGGTGAACCGGGACGGACCGGCCAACCTCGCGCGCGCGACCGCAGCGGCCGGTGCCTGGCTGATCCACATCTCCACCGACTACGTGTTCGCCGGCGCCGCAGCCACCGCGGACGCCCCGCGACGGACGGTCCCGTACGAACCCGACGAGCCGACCGGTGAACCCGAGACGGTCTATGGCGCGTCGAAGCTGGCCGGTGAGCGCGCTTCGATGGCCGCCGACCCCCGCACCACGATCGTCCGGACCGCCTGGGTCTACACGGGCGGGCCCGACAGCCCCGATTTCGTGGGGACCATTCGCCGGCTGGAATCGCAGCGCGACGAGCTGAGCGTCGTCGACGACCAGACCGGATCGCCGACCTACGCACTCGACCTGGCCGCCGGGCTGGCCGAGCTCATTGCCGCCGGCCCCGGTCCCACGACCTGCGGAGTGGTGGTACACGCCACAAATGCCGGAGCGGTGACCTGGAATCAGGTTGCGCGGGCGGTGTTCGAGGAGCTGGGCGCCGATCCCGCCCGGGTTCGGCCGTGTACCACCGCCGACTTCCCGCGTCCGGCCCCACGACCGGCGTTTTCGGTGCTGTCCGGGTCGTCGTGGGCGGCCGCGGGCCTGACTCCGCTGCGGGACTGGCGGCAGGCGCTGCACGCGGCCGTGCACTCCGCCGGCGCGGGAGTCGGGTGATGTCGGCGCATCGTGCGACACCGAGTGCGCGCGACGTTGGTTACCCTGACCCGGTGACTGCTCAGCTTGCCGTCGTGACGGTGACCTATTCGTCGGGGGAGCACCTGTCGACGTTCCTGCGGAGCCTGGAGAAGGCGACGTCGGCTCCGGTGCCGCACGTGGTCATCGCCGACAACGGTTCCACCGACGGCGCCCCGGAGGCCGCCGAGCAGGATTTCGACAACGTGACCCTGATCCACACCGGCGGGAACATCGGCTACGGCGGCGGGATCAACCGTGCCGTCACCGAGGTCGACCCCGCCGTGGAGTTCATCGCGATCGCCAACCCGGATGTCGAGTGGGGACCGGGCTGTCTCGACGAACTCCTCGCCGCCGCACGGCGCTGGCCTCGGGCCGGTTCGCTGGGCCCGCTGATCCGTGAGCCGGACGGCTCGGTCTACCCCTCGGCTCGCCGGGTCCCCGACCTCATCTCCGGCGCGGGACACGCGCTGTTCGGTTCGATCTGGAAGTCCAATCCGTGGACCACGGCCTACCGAGCCGACGACGCGGCCCCCAGTGAGCGACCCGTGGGGTGGCTGTCGGGTTCGTGTCTGCTGGTCCGGCGCGCCGCCTTCGACTCGATCGACGGATTCGACTCGCGCTACTTCATGTACATGGAAGACGTCGATCTCGGTGACCGGCTCGGCAGAGCGGGCTGGCTCAACGTCTATGTACCCAGCGCGGAGATCGTGCACACCAAGGGACACGCGGCAGGTCGCAATCCGGAGAAGATGCTGCCCGCGCACCACCAGAGCGCGTACCGGTTCCAGGCGGATCGCAATCCGGGCATCCTGCGGGCGCCGATCCGACTGGCGCTGCGAGTCGGGCTCGCGGTGCGCTCCCGGGTGGCGGTCATCGCGGCGCGGCGCACTACCGACAACAATCGAGGAGGAACCGGTGGTCAGTGACAACCTGGTCGAGGGAACCGAGGTCCCGCCTGCCGTGCAGGCGGTGGTGCTCGTCGGCGGCAAGGGAACGCGGCTGCGTCCGTTGACCCTGTCGGCGCCCAAGCCGATGCTGCCGACGGCGGGAGTCCCGTTCCTCACCCACCTGCTGTCGCGGATCCGGCAGGCCGGGGTCGAGGACGTCATACTGGGCACGTCGTTTCAGGCCCACGTCTTCTCCGAGTACTACGGTGACGGCTCCAAACTCGGCCTGCGGTTGCGCTATGTCACCGAGGAGGAGCCGCTGGGTACCGGTGGCGGGATCCGCAACGTGCTCGACGAGCTGACCGCCGACACCATCTTGGTGTTCAACGGCGACGTGCTGGGCGGCACCGACGTCCGTGACGTGCTCGCCACCCACCGAAGCTCCGGGGCGGATGTCACCATGCACCTCGTGCGGGTCGGTGATCCGCGCGCCTTCGGTTGTGTGCCGACCGACGAGAACGGCCGGGTGACCGACTTTCTGGAAAAGGCCCAGGACCCGCCGACCGATCAGATCAACGCCGGCACCTATGTGTTCCGCCGCTCGGTGATCGAGGAGATCCCGCCCGGCCGCCCGGTCTCGGTTGAACGCGAGGTGTTCCCGAAGCTGCTGGCCGAGGGCCGGCACATCCAGGGACACGTCGACCACGCCTACTGGCGCGATATGGGGACACCGGAGGACTTCGTGCGCGGCTCGGCCGACCTGGTCCGCGGCATCGCACCGTCGCCGGCGCTGGGCGACCGGCACGGCGAGTCACTCGTCCACGAGGGCGCCGGAGTGGGTCCGGGAGCGGTGCTCATCGGCGGGACCGTGGTGGGGCGCGGCGCCGAGATCGGTCCTCGTGCGCGACTCGACGGCGCCGTCGTCTTCGACGGTGCGGTCATCGAGGCCGGCGCGGTGGTGGAGCGCAGCATCGTCGGGTTCGGGGCGCGGGTCGGTCCACGGGCCCTGATCCGGGACACCGTGATCGGCGACGGCGCGGATATCGGCGCGCGCTGCGAGTTGCTCCGCGGTGCCCGGGTGTGGCCGGGGATTCAGATCCCCGACCACGGGATTCGGTTCTCCACCGACGTCTGAGTGCGGTGGCCGACGGTCCGTCGATCAGCGCGCCTTGGCGGCGGCCAGGACGCCGGCACCAAGCGGGATCACCACCGGCAGCAGACGCTCGTCGTCGGCGATCAACATCGCCGCCGCGCGGGCGGCCGCTGCGGGAGGATCGGTACGGGTCGTGTCCGCCACCGCGCCATCGGCGGTGGCGTTGTGCACCACGACCACACCGCCGGGGCGCAGCATCCGGATCGCCTCGGCGACATGACGGGGATGATGGATGAGCGGTCCGTCGACGAACACCAGGTCATAGGAGTTGTCGGACAGACGCGGCAGGACCTCGGTGGGGGTACCGTTGATCAGTCGGGTGCGACCCGGCGCGATGTCGGCGCTCGCGAACGACAGTCGAGCCGCGCGATGATGCTCGGGTTCGGGGTCGATCGTGGTCAGCACGCCGTCCGACGCCATGCCCGCCAGCAGCCACAGCCCGCTGACGCCGGCCCCGGTACCGATCTCGACGACGGCGCGCGCATCGGTCGCGCGGGCCAGCAGGGCCAGCAGGGCGCCGACGGCCGGACTGACCGCGGTGGCACCGAGTTCGTCGGCGCGGGCCCGCGCCGCCACCAGGGCGTCGTCCTCGACGATCGCCGACTCCGCGTAGTCGTGGAGGGCGGCGGATCCCGCCGGTGCCGTCGGTCGGGAACCCCCTGATGAATCGGTCATTCCCCGAGCGTAGGTCGGATTCCGACCCGAGCGTGGGCGGCGCGCCAGCCGAACGTGAATTCCGTGGTCAGGCGTCATTTGCGGGCAGCTTGGCACGCCCGTTCACTTCCTCAGCGAAACCTCAGGTGTCTCATACGGCGACCACACCACGATGGGAGAGGGTTCTAGGTACGCGGGCAGAGAGGGAATACTGCCGCGCCTGATGAGGTTTACCGACGTGAACATCCGACATCGGCTGCGATGTCGGGGAGAGGAAACTAGGCCACCGAATGACTGATCCGCTGGGGTCTGCAGATGTCGTCCCGTCGGGGACGGCCGGGTTCGATGCCACTGGTGACGAGACCCTGATGCCGTCCTGGGATGAGTTGGTGCGTGAACACGCCGATCGCGTGTACCGCCTGGCCTATCGCCTGTCGGGCAATCAACACGACGCGGAGGATCTCACCCAGGAGACCTTCATCAGGGTCTTCCGGTCGTTGTCGAACTACCGTCCCGGCACATTCGAGGGTTGGCTGCATCGCATCACCACCAACCTGTTCCTGGACATGGTGCGTCGTCGTAGCAAGATTCGCATGGAGGCGCTGCCCGAGGAGTACGACCGGGTGCCTGCCGACACGCCCGATCCGCAGCAGATCTTCCACGACGCGAACCTCGATCCCGACCTGCAGGATGCGCTCGACGCGCTGCCCCCTGAGTTCCGTGCGGCCGTCGTGCTCTGTGACATCGAGGGTCTGTCCTACGAGGAGATAGCGACGACGCTGGGCGTCAAGCTGGGCACCGTCCGAAGCCGGATCCACCGCGGCCGGCAGACCATCCGCGACCACCTCGCGGCGAAGGGACACACGGGTAGCCGGTCGGTCGCGGTCGGCAGCACCCGGTAGTCGGTATCGATCACCCGGAGATTCCCCGGGAACCGCAGCCGCCCCGACATCGTTGGGACCTTCGGATAGGCTGGGTTGTCGCCCCGCATACACATTGGGTCCGGAAGACCATGCGGGCGACGACCGCTTGGTGGAAGAGGTGAGCGTCAGATGGAGATGAACCGAGGTCGAACCACCTCGGGGGGATGGGACGAGAACCCGCCGTCAGCGTCGAATCTCCGCGGACGCCGTCGCTCGGCCTGGAACCCGGCGACCTGGTCGCCGGTCACCGCGTCGTTCTCTCCCAATCGCACCTATCGCGCGCCGGGCATGGCCGGCGGCCGACGGTTCGCGCCGACCGAACATCTCGCGGCCGAGGCCGTGGCCGCGTTCGTCGACGGTGAGCTCGGTGTGACAGCCCATACACGGGCTACGCAGCATCTCGCACTGTGCCCTGAATGCATGGCGGCCGTCGACGCGCAGATGTCGGCGCGCGCCCGCCTGCGGTCGGCCGGTGACGTGTCGATACCCGCCACGCTCCTCGGTCAGCTCAGCCAGATCCCGACGCAGGAGATCGATGTCGCCGATACCGAAGATCGGCGCGACGACGTGACGCCGTGGCACCGCGACGGCCGCACGAGCCCGATGGAGGCGCCGGGATTCCCGGTCACCGGGGCCGATCGCGGCGTCACACCCGATCAGGCCGTCCAGCCGAGCACTCGCGCGCGGATGAGCCGGTGGCGGGGCCGCTGACACGTGGACATGACAGGGCAGAAGACCGGGGAGGACGCCCTCGAGCGATCCGTCGACGGCGCCGAGGGCGCGTCGGCTCCGGCCACGTCACGGCATGCGGCCATCTCACCGGAGACGGCCGCGGTTTTCGGCCGTCCCGACGGTGTGCGGGGGTCCTTCGACCAATCTCCGGATTCTGATCGGCGGGGACCCGCACCCGAGATCGCCCCACCCGACCCCGTCCTCGCCGAGGCATTCGGCCGACCCGAGGGCGAAGCGGACACTCTGCAACGGGATCCGCTCGCGGCCTACGGGGTACCCGATACCCCGGACTCACCGGCCGACCCGTGGCGGGACCCGGAGAGCATCGCCGCCATGGATCAGCCGGCGCTCGCCACCCCGACACAGGCCGAACCCACCGATCCGGGGCCGAGACTCGGGGTCACGGACGTGCTGTTCGGTCGGCGAGTCGCCTGGCACGCGCTTGCCACCCTCGGCGTGCTCGCCCTGCTCATCGGGGTGTTCGGTGGTCTCGTCGGCCGGTGGACCGCCGAGGTCGTGGCACCGCTGAACTCGGATTCCGTAGAGTTGTCCACTGCCGACGGCCGCGGCGACGCTCCGCGATCGCCCGTTGCCGAGGTGGCCCGCGCCGTCGAGAAGTCGGTCGTCGCCATCGACGTCCGTACCTCGAGCGCGGTGGGGACCGGGTCCGGATTCATCATCGACCGCGACGGCTACATCGTCACCAACAATCACGTCATCTCGATGGCGGCCAACGACCGCAACGCCAAACTCGAGGTCGTGTTCTTCGATCGCACCCGGGTTCCGGCACGGATCGTCGGGCGCGACGTCAAGACCGATCTGGCGGTCCTCAAGGTCGACAACGTCGACAACCCCACGGTGTCGACGCTCGGCAATTCCGACACCCTGCAGATCGGCGAGGAAGTGGTCGCCTTCGGCTCACCGCTGGGTCTCGATCGCACGGTGACCAGCGGCATCGTGAGCGCGCTGAACCGGCCCGTGCCGTTGCGGCCGGATGCCGAATCCGACACCGACGCGGTGATCGACGCAATCCAGACCGACGCCGCGATCAATCCCGGCAACTCCGGTGGTCCGCTGGTCAACGATGCTGCCGAGGTCGTCGGCATCAACACCGCCGGACTGGTACCCGGCGGCGGATCGATCGGTCTCGGTTTCGCCATCCCGATCAACCAGGTGATACCCATCGCCGAGACGCTGATCCGGCAGGGCAAGGTCGACCACCCGCAGATCGGTGTGAACGCGAGTTCGGTCCGCAACGACCGGGTGCTCGGCGCGCAGATCCGCAACGTCGTGGCCGGCGGGCCCGCGGACCGTGCCGGGGTGCGCGAGGACGACGTGATCACCTCGTTCAACGGCCGCCCGATCGAGAGCGCCGACGAATTGACCGTCGCCGTGCGGACCGCGAAGATCGGCGAGGCGGTCCCGTTCACGTACTGGCGCGATGGCCGTACATTCGATGGAGACATCACGCCGCAGAGCGACTGATGGCGGAATCCGGGTTCGAGCGACGGGGAAGACGAGATGTTCAGCAGTATCGGTTGGGGTGAGATCGCCGTCCTGCTGGCGGCCGGGCTGATCATCCTCGGGCCCGACCGCCTTCCCGGCGCGGTGTCCTGGACGATGAAGTCGCTACGGCAGGTGCGCGATTACGCCACCGGGGCGACCGACCAGCTGAAAGACGAACTCGGTCCCGACTTCGACGAGTTGCGCAAACCGCTGGCCGAACTGAACGAACTGCGGGGGATGACACCGCGCGCGATGGTGACCAAGCACCTGCTCGACGGCGACGATTCGCTGTTCACCCTCGGCCTCGATGCCACCACGGTGGACCGGTCGAGCACCGACACGCCCCCGATCAAGCCGGTCTCCGCGCCCGTGCCGACGGACCCCCCGGCGGCCCCCGCCACCACCGGCGACGTCACGCCCCAGGCCCCCCGTCGCCGCTCCGTCACCGACTGGGACGCCACGTAGAAGATCTCCCGGTTCGTCCCCCGCCTGCCGGGTCGTCGCTCGCCACCAGCACCTGTCTCACGACCATGCCGGCAGCCGGCGTGCCACTCGCGGACCAACCGGCACTCGGCGGACGACCGTCGAGTGCCGCAGCCGAGGTGGCTTCAGAAGTCGTGGGCTCAGGTGTGGCGGGTGGTGTCGATACCCAGGCTCATACCGGCCAGGCCGCGCCGGCGGACCGCCAGCTTCTCCGCGATGGCGCGCAGCGCCGACCCCGACGGCGAGTCCGGGGCCGACAGCACCACCGGCTCACCGGCATCCCCACCTTCACGCAGGGCCGTCTCGAGGGGTACCTGACCCAGCAGTTCGACGGGTGCGCCGACCGCTCTGGTCAGACGCTCGGCCACCTTGGCACCGCCTCCGGACCCGAAGGGTTCCATCCGCGTGCCGTCGGGCAGCTCGAGCCAGGACATGTTCTCCACGACACCGAGAATCTTCTGTCGGGTCTGCAGTGCGATGGCGCCGGCCCGTTCGGCGACCTCGGCCGCCGCCTGCTGCGGGGTCGTGACGACGAGG
>NZ_BAHC01000017.1 GCF_000298195.1 Gordonia rhizosphera NBRC 16068
TGAGGTGTGTCTGAGTTAATTCGGCATCGGGCCGGATTAAATACCAGCCAGGAACGTCGCGCGTTCATGTTGGTTCTCCTTGTTGTCCTCGACGGTAGTCGAGGCGTTTCTGGCGGGCCAACGCCAGCCCGTCGCGGCGGCGTTGCCGGTAGCCTTCGCCGCGTCCTTCGTGTTCGTCGTCGGGGGTGACGTAGCCGATGGAGGCGTGCAGCCGCACGGTGTTGTACTGCTCGCGCACCACCGCGAGTTCGGTGTCGAGGGTGCCGGGATCGGTGATGGTCTCCAGGTGCGGCCACTCGCCTTTGACGTGTCCGAACAAGGTCTCGATCCAGGCCTGATCGGTCGGGGTGTGCGGGCGTCCGAAGTGCTGGGCGATGTGCACCCCGGCCAGGAACTCCCGGGTGGTGTGCGAGCGCATCTGCGGTCCGTTGTCGGAGACCGCCAACAGCAGCGGGATCTGCCCGGCCCCGATCGCATCCTGCAGAGGCTCAGGCTCGCCGGACAGCAACGCGGTGCGCAGCTGGTCGGTGTCGCGGGCATCGATCACCTCGAGCAACTGCTCGGATTCCAGCGCCGCCCAGAAGCAGGCCTCGACCTGGGTGGACGTCTCTTCCGCCGAGCACAGGGTGGCCAACCATTTGCGCGAGACCAGATCCAGCACCGCGATCACCGCCCGTTTCGCCCGGGTGAAATGCGTAAAGTCATACGCCCAAACGCGGTTCGGTTTCCATTCCAGCCAGTCCGGCCACGGCGTCTTCTCCCGCGGCTCACGGGCCGGGTTGCCTTCCAGCACAAGCCCTTCAGCGAGCAGTACCCGACGAACCGTGGAATCCGACACGTGCACCAACTCCAGCCGCGACCCGCGGTGAGCCAGCTTGCGGTGCGAGCGATCAATCTGGCCCCACTCTCGGTAGAGGTCGATGATCGCGGCCCGTTCGGCATCGAGGATGCCGTGCACCGGGCCACCGCCGGGAGTCTGATCGACCAATCCGTCGGGTCCGTCGGCGGCCATACGGGCCTGCCAACTCGCCGCCCGCGACTCGTCGACATCGAGGAGCCGGCACGCCCGCCGCCGCGACCAGCCATGGGCGACGGCGTGGTCGATCAACTCCAGCAGGCCGGCCTTGACCGATGCGTCTACGCGGGTGGGGACCGGGCCGGCCGTCAGTCCCAGCGCGATTTTCCCTCGTGCAGATGCAGCGCGACCGCCTGCTCGGTGACCGTGGCGCGCAGCCGCTCGACCTCCTCGCGCAACTCGGCGATCTCGGCCTGTTCCGGGGACTGACCGGGACGGCCCGGGGTGGCCGACAACGCGGCCAGCGCACCGGCCTTGGCGGTGTGGCACACCGAGGTCACCGTGGACCGATCGACCTTGTATTTCTCGGCCGCCTCGCGCTGGGTGGACTGCCCGGTCAGCACCGCCACCCACATCTCGTACTTCTGGCTCGGCGCCAACAGCCGCCGCTTCCTGCGTGTGTTCGACACCCTCTGATTCGACACCTGCACCGACCTCCCAGCCGTCCAGGCACGCCGCATCTTGGCTGGTATTTTTCCGCGCCGAATGCCGAATTAAGTCAGACGCAGAACA
>NZ_BAHC01000016.1 GCF_000298195.1 Gordonia rhizosphera NBRC 16068
TGTCGGCGGGCAAGCTGCGCAACACCCACCGCGACGACGTCACCGGGGCGGCGGACCGACTCGAATCCGCCCGCGACGACATCCGGGACGATCGGACGACCCGGATCACCGTGCCCGAGGCGGAAGTGGCACCGCGCACCCGGATCATCGACGACGAGCGTCTGCGCGTCGACGGCCCCGAACGCGTGGCGATCGCCGGGCCCAACGGCTCGGGTAAGACGACGCTGATCGCCGACCTGATCGCCGGCGGACGGATCGTCGTCGGGTATGCATACGTACCGCAGCGCATCGCCTTCGACGACCCGACGGCGACGATCGCCGGTTGGGTCGCCGCCGCCCACCCGGAGATCCCGATCCAGCAGGTGCGCGCACATCTCGCGCGCTTCCTGTTCCGGGGCAAACAGGCCGACCGCAGCATCGGCGAGCTGTCCGGCGGGGAACGGCTGCGGGTCGCGCTGGCCTCGGCGATGCTCGCCGACCCCGTCCCGAAGCTGCTCATCCTCGACGAGCCGACCAACAACCTCGACATCGACACCACCGAACAACTCGTGTCCGCACTGCGGGAATGGGCCGGGGCACTGCTGCTGGTCTCGCACGACCCCGGTTTCCTCGACCGCGTCGGAATCGACCGCACCATCGAATTGCCGACGGGTTGACCGCGACACGCGATCGGGCGGCGGGCATACTGACTCACCGATGAGCACAGCTGCCGAAGTGCCGCCGACACCCGTCGTCCTCGTCCACGGCCTCCGGGTCAGCGGGGCCGCGCTGCATCGCATCGCCGCGGGCGTCACCGACCGTCGGATCGTGACACCCGACCTGCCTGGCCACGGAACCCGCAGTGCGGAGACCTTCACCATGGACGGCGCGGTCGACGCCGTCGTCGACGCCATCGTGTCGGTCGGCGGAACCGCCGTCGTCGCGGGGATGTCGCTGGGCGGATACGTGTCGATGGCGGTCGCGGGGCGACACCCCGGCCTGGTCTGCGGCCTGGTCGTGATGTGTGCGACCGCCCAGCCGGGCCGTGCGCTGGCGGCGCCGTTCCGGGCCTTCGGGGCCGCCACCAGCGTGCTGCCCAAGCAGGCCGCGGTGATCAGCAAGGCCCTCACCCGCGCCGCCGTCGGCCGTCAGGTCGCGCACGACATGGAGGCCGGCGGCCTCGCGCTGCACTCGATCCGCGACGTCGTCTCCGAGTTGTCGAGGTTCGACGCCCTCGGCGAGGTGTCGAGGTACCCGGGGCCGATCCGATTCGTCAACGGCGGCTGGGATCAGTTCCGCATCCACGAACGACGTTTCGTCGCCGTCTCCGACCGCACCGACCTGGAGGTGCTGCCGCGCGCGAGCCATCTGTTCCCGCTGATCCAGCCCGAACGCACGGCCGCCATCATCACCGACTTCACCCAAGGATGCGACCGGGTCGCTATCCGCTGATCCGAGCCGTGCCGTGCCGATGCGGCGCACCCGTCCAGTCAGGGTGTTGCGTCGATCGCTATGACCCTGCCCCTGCGCCGGAGCCCAGGCCCCGAACCTGTACGCCGTGGGGAGCGCACACGCGGCGGCATCAAACCGCCGCAGCTGCGGCTGGTGCCGGCCGATGCTCAGCTCACCACGGTCAATATCGGCGGCAACGACATGCGCTGGGGCGCGATCGTCGCACAGTGCCGGACCACGCCATTCGCCGATCGGCACTGTCGCACCACCCGATGGCTCGCCGGTGAGGTGAAATGGCGCATCGACCGGATGGTCAACCGGGTGAGCCCGGCGCTGCGGGCCATTCGGCGCAAGGCACCCAGGGCCCAGATCATCGTCGTCGGGATCGGCGGGTTCGATGGTCCCGATGAGCGATCCCGATGTGCGATGGATGAACGGCGTGTTCGGCCAAGCCAACGGTGGTCTGCGCGGCGCCACCGACAAGGTCTCGGGGACGTTTCTGGACGCGAATCGGTTGTCTGCCGGACACGATCCGTGCAACCTGATCGCCCCGTGGTACGAGAGCGCGCTCTCCAACCTCATCGCGTACCCGTATCACCTCAACCAGGCCGGGTCGATCTCGATGGCCGACATCGTCAACCGCGCGATCCGACGCTGATCGACACGGCGGGAACGCCGATCACTCCATGCGTTCGGCGATCTCGAGCCACTCGAACTCGGCCAGATCCTTGGCCTCGGTGACCTCTTTCAGTTCGGTGTTGAGCGAGATCAGTTTCTCCGGATCGGTTGCCGCCGAGATCAGTTCGGCATGCAAGCGCTCCTCGCGGCTGCTCAGCTGTTCGATCTGCCGTTCCAGCCGGTTCATCGTCTTGCGGGCTTCCCGGTGTTCGGCCGCCGACAGCGACGGAGCCTTCGCGACGTCGGGCTCATCGCGGGCCGGTGACGACGCCTTGCGCGGGGTCGGTGCCGACGCCAACTCGCGGCGCCGCTGCAGGTACTGCTCGATCCCGCCGGGCAGGTTCGTCAGCTTGCCGTCGCCGAACAGGGCCCAGGTGCTGTCACAGATCCGCTCGATCAGGTAGCGGTCGTGGCTGATCACGACCATCGTGCCCGCCCAGCTGTCGAGGAGGTCCTCGAGCTGTTGCAGGGTGTCGATGTCGAGGTCGTTGGTCGGTTCGTCGAGGAGCAGCACGTTGGGCTCGGCCATCAGTACACGGGTCATCTGCAGGCGCCGACGTTCCCCACCGGACAGATCCCCGACGGGGGTGCGTTGTCGCGCCGGAGTGAAACCCAACCGTTCGGCGAGCTGTCCAGCGGACATCTCCTTGTCCCCCACCATGATCCGCGTCGCTACCTCCTCGACGGCCTCGAGCAGGCGCTGATCAGGGTCGAGATCGTCGAGTTCCTGACGCAACCAGCCGATCTTGACGGTGGTGCCCTCGATGCGGTGACCCGGTGCGACGTCGATCTCACCCGCGAGCGCGCGCAACAGCGTCGTCTTCCCGGAGCCGTTGACCCCCACGAGACCGATGCGTTCGCCCGGCGCGAGCCGCCAGGTGAGGTCGTCGAGCAGGACGTCCTTCGCCGGCGTGGCGATCCGGGCGTCCTCGAGTTCGATCACCACCCGTCCGAGCCGACGCTTGGCGAAGGCCGACAGCGTCACCGTGTCGCGCGGCGGCGGGACGTCGGCGATGAGCCGCTCGGCGGCCTCGATCCGATACCGAGGTTTGGAGGTACGGGCGGGCGGTCCGCGCCGCAGCCACGCGAGTTCCTTGCGCGCCAGGTTGCGGCGACGCTCCTCGGCCGCGTCGGCCAGACGCGACCGTTCGGCCCGCGCGAACACCCAGTCGTTGTAGCCGCCCTCGTAGTCGTCGACCCGACCCGAGTGCACCTCCCAGGTGCGGGTGGCCACCGTGTCGAGGAACCACCGGTCGTGGGTGACGACGACGAGGGCGCTGCGCCGCGACACCAGGTGATCAGCCAGCCACTGCACGCCCTCGACATCGAGATGGTTGGTCGGTTCGTCGAGCAGCAGGAGATCCGCGTCGGACACCAGCGCAGCGGCCAGCCCGACGCGCCGTCGCTGACCGCCGGACAGCTCGTCGACGCGCGCGTCGAGCAGCCCCGCGATACCGATGCCGTTGAGGATGCCGCGGATTCGGGGGTCTCCGGCCCATTCGTGGACCGCGACCTCGGGCCCGCCGACCACCACCTCGGCGACGGTCGCCCCGGCCGGGAGCTCACCGCGCTGGGTCACGGTCGCGATCCGCATATCCGAGGCCCGGGATACCCGCCCGTCGTCGGGTTCGGTGATGCCGCCGAGGATCTCGAGCAGCGTCGTCTTGCCGCCACCGTTGAGGCCGACGACACCGATGCGCTGTCCCTCGTGCACGCCCAACGACACCGACTCGAGCAGCGGTTTGATGCCGAAACTCTTGCTGATGCGGTCGGCATTGATCAGCGCGATCGGATTCGAGGGTGCCACTCGGAAAACCCTAGCAACGCCCCACGCCCACCCCCGCACCCCGCCACCTCGGAGGCCCCCCGGGAAGAACCGGCCGGACCGGAGCAATCTCGGCCTCCAGGGTGCCGATATGGCCTAGCGTGGATTGCCATGGTGCTGCGACGAACCATCGTGACGGCTGCGATCGCCGGAACCCTCGGTCTGACCGGCGCGTCCGTCGTGGCTCCGGCGGCCGCCGCACCGCAGGTCGGACCCGATGTCTCCAGCCACCAGCACCCCGGCAACGCCCCGATCAACTGGTTCGCCGTGCGCGCCTCCGGCCAGCAACTCGCGATGGTGAAAGCCACCGAATCCACCTGGTATGTCAATCCGCACTTCATTCCCGACAGCCTGGCGATGCGGGCCGCGGGCCTCATCCGCGGCACCTATCACTACGCCGACCCCGGCAGGTCGGCCGCCCAACAGGCCCTCTTCTACGCCACGATCGTGCTCGGCCAGAACGGCATCCTCGATCTGCCGCCGGTCCTCGACCTCGAGCACACCGGCGGTCTGGGACCGCGGGCTCTGGCCGCATGGGTGCGCGAGTTCTTCGCCGTCCTCGAACCCCTCACCGGCCGCAAGACGATCCTCTACACCTATCCGCACTTCTGGAACTCCGCGATGGGCGCGACCCGCGAGTTCGCCGATCACCCCCTGTGGATCGCGTCCTACAACGGCCGTTCGGCACCCCAGATGCCCCGCGGTGGTTGGCGGACCTGGACGTTCTGGCAGTTCACCGATTCGGGGTGGCTGCCCGGTGTCTCCACGCGCGTCGACCTCAACCGCTACAACGGGTCGATCGCCTCGCTGCGCGCCTACGGCAACGCGATCAACATCTTCGGCAGCTGACGTCTCACTCCTCGATGACCCGCGCCCCCGGCACAGGTCCGCTCGCCGTCCGCACCGCCCGCGCGACCCCGGCGCCCGACAGTTCCGCTGCGACGTTGACCGCGGCTGACTCGTCGGCACACAGGAACACACACGTCGGTCCCGAGCCGGACACGATCCCGTTCAGGGCACCCGCGTCGACGCCGGCCCGCAGCGTCCGCCGCAGCGCCGGCTGCAGGCTCAGCGCCGCGGCCTGAAGGTCGTTGCGCAGCAACGGGGCGACGACCCGAGGATCACCCGAGGTCAGGGCGGCCATCAGCGCATCGGGCCGATCGATCTCGATGTCGGTCTCCGATCTCGTGTGGCGCAGCCTGTCCAGTTCCCGGTAGACGGCCGGGGTGGACAGTCCCGTCTTGGACAACGCCAGCACCCAGTGGAACTCGCCGCGCGCGAGGATGGGCATCAGTTGCTCACCGCGACCGGTACCCAGCGCCGTACCGCCGTGCAGTGCGAACGGGACGTCGCTGCCGAGTCCCGCGGCGATCTCGGACTGTTGATCGCGGTCGAGGTCGAGGCCCCAGAGGTTGACCACCCCCACCAGCGCGCCCGCCGCGTCGGCGCTGCCGCCGGCCATGCCGCCCGCCACCGGTATCCGCTTGGTCACGTCGATCGCCACCCTGGGTGCGCGTCCGACCCGCTGCGCCACCTCGGTGACCGCCCGCGCGGCAAGGTTGGTGTCGTCGGCGGGGACCTCGGCGGCGCCCTCGCCGGTGGTGGTCACCCGCAGTTCGGTGGCCGGACTCACCCGGACCTCGTCGTAGAGCGACAGCGCCTGGAACACCGTCATGAGGTCGTGGTAGCCGTCGTCACGCAACGGCCCGACTGCCAGGTACAGGTTCACCTTGGCCGGGACGCGGACGGTGACCGCGTCGGACACCACCGACAGCGAGGCTCGAGACACAAGAATTCAGCGTAATGGACGGTTCGGATGGCGGCGGATCGATATGCACCGGTGTGGTCATCCTCGCCCGGTCACGTCATCGGGCCAGCGGCGTGGTTGTCTCGAATCGGTGGCACGCAGCAGCGCAGTATGGACGTCGTTGGCGATGCCCCGAACCGTCTCGATCTGCCGGCCGGTGTAGCGGAATCCTGCGGTCGCGGCCAGTCGAGCGGACACGCTGTTGTCGACCAGCGCGCTCCAGCTGATCGGGTCGATGCCGAGTGCTCCGAACCCGTGGTCGATGACTGCGGCCACGGCTTCGCCCAGATATCCGCGCCCACGCTGCGCCACCGCGCACCAGTAACCGATCGCCGCACCCTGCTCGTCGTCCTTGAACCCGACGACGCCGACGAACTCGTCGGCGTCACGAGTACGGATAACCCAGACGTAGGACCGGTCCGCGGTCGCCACAACCTGCACGAAGAACTCCGCATCACCACGCGTGTACGGCGCGGGCACCAGGGTGAAGCGCTGGATGTCAAGGTCCTGGCAGGCGTCGAAGATCGGGTCGATGTCGATGTCGGTCGGCTGCCGGAGATGCAGTCGCGCCGTCCACAGGTCGGCGACCTCGCCCATCGTCGTCCTCTCGGTCAGTCAACCGCCGCGAGCCGAACATAATCATCGACGTCGAGGCGCTCGCCTCGCAACCCCGGATCGATCCCGGCGGCCCGCAGCCGCCGTTCGGCCTCCGCGGCACTTCCCGCCCACGCGGCGAGCGCGGAACGCAAGGTCTTGCGGCGCTGCGCGAATGCGGCGTCGATGACCGCGAACACGGCCGCCCGCACCTGCGGGTCGTCGGGATGGGTGTCGGTGCGATCCACCCGCACCAGCCCCGACTCGATTTTCGGCTCCGGCCAGAAGACGTTGCGCCCCACCGCGCCGGCGCGTCGCACCGCACCGAAGTAGCGGGCCTTGACGCTGGGTACCCCGTAGATCCGGCTTCCCGGGACGGCGGCGAGACGGTCCGCGACCTCTGCCTGCACCATCACCAAAGACGTTGCAATACTGGGGAATTCGGCGAGCAAATGGAGGAGTACCGGCACCGCGACGTTGTACGGGAGGTTGGCGACGAGCGCGGTCGGCGCGACCGGCAGATCATCGGCACGAACGGTCATCGCGTCTGCGGTGATCACCGTGAGCGCGCCGGACTGTGCGGGCGCGTGTTCGGCGACGGTGGACGGCAGCTTCGCCGCGAGAACCGGGTCGATCTCGACGGCGACGACACGTCCGGCGGTACCCAGCAACGCCAGGGTCAGCGAGCCGAGGCCCGGACCGACCTCCAGCACCACGTCATCGGCGCCGACACCCGACTCGGCGACGATCCGTCGGACCGTGTTGGCATCGTGGACGAAGTTCTGTCCCAGTGTCTTGGTGGGCCGGACACCGATCTCGGCGGCGAGCTGCCGGATCTGGGCGGGCCCCAGAAGCCGCGGTGCGTCGGTCAGCGGAGGCCCAATCGTGACGAACAACTCGGCCAGGCGCCCCAGCCCTGGGCGGCCTGGGTCTTCTTCGCGATGGCGATCTGCTCCTCACGGCTGGCGAGGTCGGGTCGCGGGGCATAGTCCTGACCGCCCCACCGATCCCAGGTGTTCTGGTCGAACTGGACCCCGCCGTAGAAGCCGTTGCCGGTATTGATCGCCCAGTTGCCCGTCGCCTCGCACTGCGCCAGCGCATCCCACACCGAACCGGCGGGAACGAACGGCGCGCCCGGCTTCGTGCCGATGCGAACGGTCGAGGCGACCGGTTCGGTGAGCACCTTGGAGTCGATCTTGTCGCGCTTGACCACCTTGCCGTTGACCATCGTCAGCGTGTAGGTGACCTCTTCGGAACCGGGCTTGCCGGGCTTGAGCACCACCTTGCGGTCGCGGACCAGGGTGGGGTCGTCGTGCGTGATCTCCGGCGGTGCGATGTGTTCGGTCACCGTGGTGTCCATCGTGCGGATGCGGGTGACCTTGATCTTCATGTTCGCGGTGACCGGCGTATTCGCGGCGGGCACGACCTTGTCCTCGCCCGACAGCGGCTTGCCGGTGGCGGCGAGGAGATCGCCGACGGTCGCGGCGGCGACGGTCGGCCGATACGTCACGACACCGTCGGTCACGGTGACCTTCTTGGGCATCGTCACGTCGACCTCGGCTCCGGACACCGGGAGGGCCTCGCCGAGGACGAAGTTCGCCTCGCTGACACTCCCACGCAGGCCGCGGTCACGGAGCAGCTGATCGAGGCTCGTGGCAGTGGTCGTCACCTCGCGGCGCTCGCCGTCGACGTCGAGGGTCACCGTCTTGAGCCGGTTGACCGTGATCGTCTGCCCGTCAGAGACACCGGCGTCGAGTGCCGGAGAGATGTGGTCACCCGCGACGGGCTGGATTCCCTGCGACCGCAGCACCGAGTCGACCGACATCGCCATCGTCGAGACCTGGCGGACCTGTCCGTCGATGTCGAGCTTGACATCCTTCTGCATGACCACACCCATGACGCCACCCGCGGTGAGGGTGGTCAGCACGGCACCGACGGCGACGCGTGCGCGGATGGACTGCGAGTTGTTGATGCGAGCAAGAACAGACAAGGTATACATCCTGGTCGGGGACACGTACGTCCGCGCTGCATCAAACCGGAGTTCCGGACCTCCCAGGCCGCGATCACAGACCGATCAAGGCCGCAACCACCCCCCAGCAGCGGGATCACAATACGATAACGAACAGGCGTGATTACTGCAAAGGCAGCCGGTACGCGCGTCGCGCGTTTTCCCCGAGAATTCGGGCCATCTCGGCATCCTCGACACCACGCACCGCGGCCAGGGCGCGAGCCGTGTACGGCAGGCAGTACGACTGATTTGGCTGGCCACGATACGGATGCGGCGTCAAGAAGGGCGCGTCGGTCTCCACCAGGATCTGCGCGTCGGGCACCAGATGCGCCGCGGCGCGCAATTCGGTGGCGTTGGAGAAACTGACCGTTCCGGCGAAGCTCAGAAAGTAGCCCCGATCGACACACTCCCGTGCAACGTTTTGGTCACCGGAGAAGCAATGCATGATCACGGTCTCCGGTGCCGTCTCGGACGCCAGGATGTCCAGCAGGTCACGGTCGGCCTCACGGTTGTGGATCATCAGCGGCTTGTCGACCCGCTTGGCCAGGTCGATGTGCCACCGGAAGGCCTCGGCCTGCACGTCGGGGCTCGCGCACGAGTCCGACTTGCCAGGCCAGTAGTAGTCCAGGCCGGTCTCCCCTACCGCGACGACGCGTGGGTCCGCCGTCATCCGTTCGAGCTCGGCCTTCGCCGCGTCGTCGAGGTCACCGGCGTGCATCGGGTGCAGGGCCACGGCCGCGAAGGCCCGCGAGTCCCAGCGTGCGGCCGCCACGGCCCACCGGGCGTCGACGATGTCGTCGGCGACCGTGATCACCTGCGCCACGCCGACCCGTTCGGCGCGGTCGAGGATCGACCGCACCGTCTCGGCGTCACGCCCCCCGCAGGAGGCGAGGTGGGTATGGGCGTCGACGAGCCCCGGGAGCGGGGTCGGGTCCGGCGGCGGTTCCCGACGACGACGCTTGCGCGCGGCCTTGTTGCTCTCGGTTTCGGCGCGGGCGGTATCCGCCGCTGCAGGACTCTGGCTCACAGCACCACTGTGCCAGCGATGACCGTGGTGGCCGCACCCCCCACCCAGATATCGGTGCCGTCGTCGACGATGTGCACACGCCCGGCCCGCCCGATCGCCGTGCCCTGGGCCGCGACATAGGACTCGGGGGCCTGACCACTGCCGCGCAGCCACGCGGCGATCCCCGCATTGAGGCTGCCGGTCACCGGATCCTCGGCAATACCCAGGCCGGGCGCGAAGGCCCGTACCTCATAACCGACCTCCGGCTCACCGGGCAGCCCCTCCGGATAAGGCGCGATGAGACCGACCTCGTACTCGCCGAGCGCCGCGAAATCGGGTTCGACCTCGATCACACGGTGCGCCGACGACAACACCAGGACCAGCCATTGCGGACCGTTCACCACCCACTCGCCGGTGACCACTTCGCCGGGGTCGAGTCCCAGGGCCGCCACTATCTCGGCGACTGTCGCGGCATCGACGGGCCCCGAACCCAACAGCGGCGGCGCCGCGAACGCCAGCCGTGCCCCGTCGCGGCGGATCGCGACCGGTCCGACACCGCACTCCTGGACGATCCGCTCACCCTTCGGCGTGCCGCCGGCCTCCAGCCAGGCGTGCGCCGAGCCGAGGGTCGGGTGACCCGCGAACGGCAGTTCACCTCCCGGGGTGAAGATCCGCAGCCGATAGTCGGCCTCCGGAATCGTCGGCGGCAGTACGAACGTGGTCTCGGAGAGGTTGGTCCACCTGGCGAAGGCGGCCATCTGCTCGCCGGACAGGCCCTCGGCATCGACGACGACGGCAACGGGATTGCCCGCCACGGGCTTTGAGGAGAAGACATCTACCTGCGCGAAACGTCTGGTCATCCCATCATCTTCGTTGTCGGCGCCCGAACCGGACAAGCGGTTTACTTCCGGCGCCCTGTGCACCCGCCACCATCACCCCACAGAAACACCCCAGTGGATGCGCGGCCGTTTTCGATGAAGTTTCTGATTTCATATATGTGACCTGATACGGTACGTTCCATTGCGATGCAGATCACAGTCACGGTCGGGGTGACTGTGATCACGCCGGGGGGGCGCGCATCGGGGACGGGGGGAATGAGCAATGGCATTCGAGTTGCCGGCTCCGAAGGGGCCGCTTCGCGACCTCGCCAATGAGGCCGGGCACACGCTCGGATTCGCGTTGCAGGCCGTCGGCGCACTGGTGGTCGCCACCTTCCGACGGCGCCTGTCGATCGCCGAGACCGTCAATCAGATCGTGTTCATTGGACGGGTCAGCACCGGGCCGTCACTGCTACTGATGATCCCTGTCGGCGTGTTCATCGCCGTGTCGGTGGGTGAGCTCGCCGGACGTATCGGCGCGGGGGGATATTCGGGCGCGGTCGTCGCCTTCATCATCGTGGGTCAGGCCTCCGCGCTGGTGTGCGCGCTGATGATGGCCGGTGTGGCCGGTTCGGCGATCTGCACCGACCTCGGCTCCCGCAAGATCCGTGAAGAGGTCGACGCGATGGAAGTCATGGGGCTCAACGTGATCGAGCGTCTCGTCGCGCCTCGGATCGCCGCCGGGATCATCGTCTCGCTGGTGCTGTGTTCACTGATCACCGTCACCGGCGTCGGGGCGTGCTATCTCTACCACATCTACATCCAGCATCTGCCGGCCGGCGCATTCATGTCGACCTTCAGCCAGTACGGCCGGATGTCGGACTTCGTGATGTCGCTCGTGAAGGCCGCGATGTTCGCCCTCTTGTCCACGATCGTGGCCTGTTTCAAGGGATTACATGCCCGCGGCGGGCCGCGCGGGGTCGCCGACGCGGTCAACGAGGCCGTGGTCATCGCCTTCGCTCTGGTGTTCGTCTTCAACACCGTCCTGTCGCAGCTCTACACCGTGATCGTGCCGGCCGTCGGGGCGTACTGATGGTGTCCGCAGACCTCACACTCCGGGCCCGACGCTCCTATCACCGTCGCGTCGACGGCTTCGTCGCCGGTCTGGTCCGACTGGGCGAATATGTGACCTTCGTGGTCCGCGCGGTCCTCGCCGTGCCGTTCACGCTCGTCCACTACCGCAAACACGTTCTCAACCAGATCGCCGAGGTCACCTTCGGCAGCAAGTCACTGCTGTCCGGCGGCGGAACCCTGGGCATCGTGCTGGCGATGTCGCTGGCCGCCGCGATGATGCTCGGAGTGGAGACCTACCGCGGTCTCCAACTCGTCGGTATGACATCGCTGTCCGGGATGCTGTCGGCGATCGCGAACACCCGCGAGCTGGCACCGGTGGTGGTCGCGATCGCCCTGGCCGCGAAGGTCGGAACCGGATTCACCGCACAGGTGGGCGCGATGCGGATCTCCGACGAGATCGCCGCGCTCGACGTGATGGCGATCCGCTCGATCCCGTTCCTGGCCACCACTCGCATGATCGCGGCGATGGTGTGCATCCTGCCGATCTACATGATCGGCCTGCTGGCCAGCTACATCG
This sequence comes from Gordonia rhizosphera NBRC 16068, assembly GCF_000298195.1. GTDB lineage: Bacteria > Actinomycetota > Actinomycetes > Mycobacteriales > Mycobacteriaceae > Gordonia > Gordonia rhizosphera. The sequence goes on from NZ_BAHC01000016.1 coordinate 11,819, forward strand.
CCACCCGGCTGGTCGTCGTCTGGTACAACGGCGAATCGTCGGGTACCTACGACTACTTCTTCCATCTCGCCCTGACCCCAACGGATCTCGTCTATTCGGCGACGAAAGCCGTTGTCTTCGCCGCGATCGTCACCCTCGTGCACTGCTCGTACGGCTATTTCGCCAGCGGCGGCCCCGAGGGTGTCGGACAGGCCGCCGGACGCGCGCTGCGCACCTCGATCCTGGCGATCGGCATCTTCGACGTCATCTTCACCTTCGGCCTCTGGGGACTGGTTCCGCAGGTGCCCGGAATGGGGATATGACGATGTCGACGATGCTGCCGGGAGACCCGGTCACCAAACTCGGCTACGCGCTGCGCGCCATCATCGCGCTGGCCTTCATCCTCGCATTCGCGCTGTGGATGGTGTCCCGGAGTGCGGGCTCACTGTCGTCGAATCCGGTTGTCCACGCCGAGGTCTCGGCTCAGGTCGGGCTCGTCACCACCGGCGCACCGGTTCGATATCACGGCGTCAAGGTCGGTGAGACCTCGGAGATCGACGCCGGAACCACGTCGTCGATCGTCGACCTCTCGATCGACGAATCCACCATCGACTCCATCCCGGCGAACGTGATGATGCGAGTTCTACCGCGCACGTTCTTCGGCGACATCTACGTACAGCTGGTGCCGGATCCGAACAAACCGGCACCGGGGCAGTCCCTCTCCGACGGCGACGAGATCCGCGTCGACGACGGACCCGACGCCATCAACCTGTACAATATCTTCACCAAGCTCTCCGACGTCCTCGCCGAGGTGCAACCCGAGAAGATGAGCGTGGCCCTTGCCGCGGTGAGCCGCGCCATCGGTGACAACGGCGACGAGCTCGGCATCATGATCGACGACTGGTGGCAGGCCTCGCACGAACTCGAGACGACTCTGGACCGATTCATGGACGCCACACCGCAATTCCGCCGTGTCATGGAAAGCCTGAAGCGTGCGACACCGGATGTCGTGAAGACGATGCGGTCGGTCACCAGCATCTCCACCGCCATCGTCGAGCATCAGGACGATCTGGCATCGTTCTTCGCGTCAGCATCCGGCTACCTGGGCTCGGTCGCGCCGTTCATGGCAGCACAACGCCAGAACCTCATCACGGTCGTCGATTCCACCGGGACGACCCTGCAGACCATCGCAGCCAACCCGGGTGGCATCTCGCGCACCCTCTCGGAGGCCGACAAGTTCGGCGCCGCCGGCACCATGTTGTTCGCCAGTGGACGCTTCGACATCACCGCCGTGCCCACTTTCTCGCAACCGATGCCCTATACCGCCGCCGACTGCCCGACCTATGGAAGCCTTCGCGGCACACAGTGTTTCGGAACCGGATCCGGCGTCGGAACGGGACCGGTCCGGCAGCCGGGCCAGCCCAACGGCACGATTCTGAACCCGCCATCGGATGCGACCCCCGCGGCCGCACCGGCTGGGTACACCCCACCTCCGGTCATCGACGGCGCGACCGAGCAGCCCGCGCTCAGCGGACTCGAGACGATCATCCGCGGCGGCGAGCCCGGCACCGGAACCCAGCACACACCCAACCCGGCCACCGTGGTGATGCTCGGGCCGATGGTCCGAGGAACCGAGGTGAAGGCGTCATGACGACCCTGTCCAAGATCACGATCGTCAAGGCGCTCGGCTTCATCGTCATCGGGATCGTCGCCGCCGTACTCATCAGCAACACGTTGCGGGTGCCGATCGGCGGACCCGCCACGACCTACGAGATCCAGTTCACCGACGCCGAAGGCCTCATCGCCGGAAACCCGGTCAACATGTCCGGTGTCCGGGTGGGTCGCGTGCAGTCGGTGCAGTTCGTGGCGCAGCCGGACGGGTCCTCCCTCGCGCAGGTCGAGGTGAAGATCTCCGATGACCACCCGCTGCCGCAGAACGTCCATGCCGCGGTCCGCTACGGGGACATGCTCGGTGCCCGCTATGTCGCACTGACCCCCGGCGAGCAGGGTCAGCCGCCGCGCGAGGGCAACACGATCCCGCTGGGCGCGACCACGGCACCCATCAACCTCACCACCCTGATGAACGGTTTCGAACCGCTCTTCAGTGCCCTTGATCCCAAACAGGTCAACGAGTTGGCGCGGGGGTTCGTCGACACGTTCTCCGGACGCGCGGGATCGGTGCAACTGCTTCTGGATCAGATCGCCACCATGGGTTCGAACCTCTCCGCCAACAGCGCGGTGTTCGCACGACTCGTGACGAACATGAACGAACTCATGACCACGATCGACCAGCGCAGTCCACAGATGACGCAACTGTTCACCGGCCTCAATCAGTTGACCTCGGCGGTCGTCGGTGACGGCGGCCAGTTCGCGGCGCTGATGGACAGCGGCGACGCGGCGGTGGGTGCGTTGGCGTCGATGATGACCGCCTCAGGGGACAGTTTCGGCAAGACACTCAACGGACTTCGCGACGTCACCGGCTCGTGGATTCCCAACACCGCCGCGTTCACCGGGTTCCTCGACCAGCTCCCGGTGATGGCCAAGAAGATCAGCCAAAGCGGGCGCTACGGCGGCTTCATGATGCTCTACCTGTGCAACTTCACGCTCAAGGCGTACACGGTGGAGGCCAACATCTTCGGCCCGCTGCATTCACCGGTCTGTATGTGAGGCGGGGGCATGACTCACACGGCAATCGACCACGACGGACCTTTGGGGAAGTAGGGGGCAACAAAGGTGTTTCTCGTCAAGCTCATCGACGTCTTCGTCGGCATCTTGGAGTTCATCTTCAAATCCGACAAGCGTGCCCAGGGCGCTTCGGCCGCCGTCCTGGGATCGGCCGGCATCATCACACTGGTGGTGCTCATGCTGATCGCCATCGGCGTGCCACAGCTGAGCTACCTCTCGCGCACGTCGCCCTACACCGCCGAACTGGGCAACGCATCCGGGCTCACGACGGCGGATCCGGTGCTCGTCGCCGGTGTGCCGGCAGGCCGCATCGAACGGATCGAGCTCGCCGGTGATCGCGTCCGGGTCGGCTTTCGGCTCGACAACGACCAGCCGCTGGGCAACCAGACCCAGGCCGGGGTGCGCCTGCGCACCGTCCTGGGCAAGCGGTACCTGGAGATCATCCCCGGCGGCTCCGGACAGGTCGGCCCGGACAACACGATTCCGCTCAGCCGGACCACCGCGCCCTACGACCTCGATGCCATCTCCAGCGCCGCCGTCGACAGCTCCACCCACATCGACCCCGACGCGCTGCGCTCCATGATGCAGACGATGGACTCGATCATGCCGCGCTCGTCGACGCTGACCGAGTCGATGGCCGGGGCGTCCGGCGCGACGGCGGCCATAACCGGGACGGGAGCGCAGCTCGACCAACTGCTCTCGATCGCGAAGCGACTCGCCGATGTCACTGCGAAGCAGAGCGATTCGGTCGCCGACGCGATGTCGAGCACGCAGACCATCGTCACCACGCTGGCCGTGCGACGTGCGGTCCTTGTGCGCCTCGTCGACAACCTGCGGACGGTGCTCGCCCAGATGGCCGCGACCTTCCCGCAGGTTCCGATGTCGGAACTGACGCAGAACGTGCTCGCGGTGACCGCCACGCTCAAGGACAACGCCGCGAATATCGATGCCATCCTGAAGCAGCTGCCACCGGCCCTGCGCACGGTGACCGACGCGACCGGCAACGGCAACTGGACTGACGTGGTCTCACCGTCAGCGGTGATCCCCGACAGCATGCTGTGCGTCCTCGGCGTGATGCAGGGGTGCCGCTGATGACCTTCCGTCAAGTCCGAGAGGTCCGCCGGCGCAAGCGATACGGCGGCAAGATCTTTACCGCGCTCCTACTGGTGACCGCGATCGTCGCCGGTCTCTGGTACTTCGTCGGACGCACACCCGACACGAAGACGGTCAAGGCCGATTTCACCTTCGTCAACGGGCTCTACACCGGGTCCAAGGTGACCGTTCTCGGTGTGCCCGTGGGCCAGATCTCCGAGTTCGATCCGCGCGGCGATCACGTCCAGCTGACCCTGACCGTGCCCGGCGGCCTGAAGCTACCCGCGGATGTCGAGGCCTACGTGCTCAATCCGTCGGTCATCAGCGATCGCCACCTCGAACTGGGACCCGCCTACACCAGCGGCCCGCAGCTCGCCGACGGCGCCCTCATCCCGATCGACCGCACCCACTCCCCGATCAGCTTCGACCAGCTCATGGACAGCATCGGCACCCTCACCAAGATCATGGGTCCGGCCGATCCGTCCGCAGGTGCCGGCAGCTCCGGTGACCTCGGCGCCCTGCTGGCCGACACCGCCCGGTCCTGGAAGGGAACCGGAACGGAGTTCGGTGGTGCCCTGGCGAATCTGGCGTCCGCCTCGGGGATCGTGGGCGCCCACACCGACGACATCCAGGACCTGATCGACAGTCTCAACCAGCTCATGCAGACCTTCAGCGCCAAACAAGTGGCCCTCGACGGGCTGGTCCGGTCGATGAGCGTGCTCAGCACCCAGTGGTCGCAGGCCAATCAGGACATCACCACCCCACTCAACGACCTGCGCGTCGTGTTCGACGAGATCAATGCCTTCGTCATGAAGCACGGCAACGATGTCGGCGTGGTCGCCCAGAACCTGGAGGCGCTGGGCTCCACCCTGGCCGCCAACAAGGCGGGGCTGGCCGAGTTCATGGATCTCGCGCCGCTGATGATGCAGAACCTGTCCAGCACGATCGGCCCCGACCGCCGAGGTCGTATCCGGTTGAACGTGTCCACGACGCTGACCCAGTTCAAGACACTCAAACCGTTGTGCGACCGGTTCCCGATGCCGATCTGTGTCGGCGCGGGCCTGACCAACCCGATCTCCTTCCCGGTCAGCGCGTCCGATCCGCTCGGCATCGTGTCCGCGATCAGCGGTGGGGCACTTCCTCCGAAGGCAGGTGGCTGATGGCTCGCTCATTCCGGTTCTCCTCCCTCCGCCTCCGGCACGTCGTCATCGCGTCGATGAGCACTCTGGCCCTCACGTCGTGCACCGTGGGACTGCAGGATCTGCCCGTCAACGTCGGCGGCCGTAACTCATTCGACGTGACTGCTGCGCTCGTCACCGCCGACGGGATCGTGTCCGGTGCGGATGTGCGCAGTGGGCAACAGATCGTGGGTCGCGTCATCGACATCGGGCTGGTCGCCGACCACGCAGAGCTGACCCTGGCCCTCGACGATACGACGCAACTGCCCGAGAACGTCACCGCAAGCGTGGAACTCCCCTCGGCGCTGGGTACCCCGTTCATCCGGCTGACCGCCCCGGACGACCCGCAGGGACAGCTCGGCGAAGGTGACCACATCGCCCTCGCCGAGACATCGGTCGGCCCCCAGGTCGAGGGCACGCTCGCCGCCCTCGGCAACATTCTCGGCGGCAGCGGCGTGAGCCAACTGCAGTCGGTGATGTCGAGCCTGAACACTGCCTTCGCCGATCGCTCCGACAAGGTGGTCGACCTGATCGACACCCTCAACCGGCTGCTGGCGAAATCATCGCTCTACACCGACGATTTCAACCGGGCCATGGCCGCAGCCGCCGACGTGAGCGACATGTTCGTCGCGCAGGGTCAGGTCGTCGACGACTTCCTCGATCAGGTGCCACAGGCGGTGAATGTCCTCGCCGCACAACGCGAGCAGGTGGCACGACTGATGAATCAGACCACCAGCCTCTCGGTCAATCTCGCCAAGGTGGTCGACGGCCGTCAGCCCGAGCTGAACGGCTTTGTCTCTCAGGCACAGACACTGGTCGATTCGCTGGGCACGTTCAACGATGCCGTCGGACAGACCCTCGGACACATGAACTCGTTCATGACCAACTTCAATCGGGCGATTCGTGGCGACTACCTGGTCTTCGACGGTGCCCTCGACATTCCCGGGGGGATCGACAAGATCCTGACCGGCGGCATCTTCGCCTCCGGTCAGCCGTTGCCCGGCCCGACCGAACTGCGCGACGTCCTCACCGGAGGACTGTCGGACACGCTGAAGAACGCGAACAAGGCAGTGAACGACGCACTGCAGCAGGTGATCGCGCCGAAACCGGGGCAGCAGCAAGGGGGACCGCGATGAAACTCCGACCACCCACCGGGATGCTGCAGTTCATCATCTTCCTGGCCATCTCCGCATTCGTCATCCCCTACGGCATCAACTTCATCGCCGGCCCGGAGGGATTCGGCGAGAAGGTCAATCTGCACGCCACGATGACCGACGCATTCGGGCTCACCGCCGGGACCGGTGTGACCCTGCGCGGCGTCCACATCGGCACCGTGCAGTCGGTCGCGCTGTCCCCCGACGGCGAGGCCGCCGAGATCGACCTCGTGGTGAGCGCCGATACGCCGATCCCCGTCGCTTCCTACATGCAGGTGACCATGGCGTCGATGGCCGGCATCCAGAGTGTCGACATCATCCCGAGCACCGACCAGGGACCGTATCTCCAGTCGGGGGACACGATCTCGGCGCCGGCGGACAAACAGCCCAAGCAGATGGATGCGATCATCGCCGATGCGACGAACGTCCTCGACAGCATCGGCAGCGGCCATCTGAACGTGATCGGCAACGAACTCTACGACGCCTTCTCGGGACGCGACCGCTCGCTGAGCGAACTCGTCGCCAACGGCACCGCCCTGGCCAGTCTGGTCAATCGCAACGCACCGATCCTGCGCGGTCTCCTCGACGACTGGCTCGACGTCCTCGGCGCGATGTCCGACAACACCGCGGCATTCGAGTCCGGCATGCGCTCGACGGCCAGTTTCACCGACCAGCTCGACGCCAACCAGCCGGTCTTCGTCTATCTGCTCGACCACTCACCGAAGGCCC
>NZ_BAHC01000015.1 GCF_000298195.1 Gordonia rhizosphera NBRC 16068
CACAACATCACCTGCTGATGCGGACCGAATGTGTCTGCTGTGGGTGTGTGTTCGAGGGTGAAACATCGAAAAGCACGATAGGGCTCCTCAGGATGAGGACCTCCTTCGTGTCGCTGGTACCGCGAGGTGCCGGCGGTCTCCAACACACTGTCGGGGTTCTGAGGGAACACACCGTGTTTTCTTCATGGGCCCATGATGCGGATCGTGCCGGTGAAATGTCCTGTGGTGGGGTGTGGAGGTGTGGTCGGTT
>NZ_BAHC01000014.1 GCF_000298195.1 Gordonia rhizosphera NBRC 16068
GGTGGGTGTGTGTTGTTTGAGAAGTGCATAGTGGATGCGAGCATCTTTATTTTTTGTAGTCTTTGGTCTGCAATTTTTGTTGTTGTTTTGTCTACATTCGGGTCTCGCTGGTGGCGTGCCTGTGGGTGTGTTGCTGGGCGGGGTGTGTTTGTAGGTGTTGTTGTAAGTGGTTAAGGGCGTTCGGTGGATGCCTTGGTACCAGGAGCCGATGAAGGACGTGGGAGGCCGCGATAGTCCTCGGGGAGTTGTCAACCGTGCTGTGATCCGAGGGTGTCCGAATGGGGAAACCCAGCACCAGTGATGTGGTGTTACCACCGGGTGAATGTATAGCCCGTGTGGGGGGAACGTGGGGAAGTGAAACATCTCAGTACCCATAGGAAGAGAAAACAATTGTGATTCCGTGAGTAGTGGCGAGCGAAAGCGGAGGAGGCTAAACCATGCGCATGTGTGACCGGGTAGGGGTTGTGTGTGTGGGGTTGTGGGGTTCATCTTCCCGGATCTACCTGTCCGGGCGTGAGTGATAAAACCGTGGGTTAGGTGAAGTGGCCTGGAATGGTCTGCCGTAGACGGTGAGAGTCCGGTAGCTGAAAGCCTGTGGTCTTGCGTGATGGGTGCCCAAGTAGCAGCGGGCTCGTGGAATCTGCTGTGAATCTGCCGGGACCACCCGGTAAGCCTGAATACTTCCTGGTGACCGATAGCGGACTAGTACCGTGAGGGAAAGGTGAAAAGTACCCCGGGAGGGGAGTGAAATAGTACCTGAAACCGGACGCTTACAATCCGTCAGAGCCTTTGAGTCCTTTGGTGGGCTGGGGGTGATGGCGTGCCTTTTGAAGAATGAGCCTGCGAGTTAGTGCTCGGTGGCGAGGTTAACCCGTGTGGGGTAGCCGTAGCGAAAGCGAGTCTGAATAGGGCGTGGAGTCGCCGGGTCTAGACCCGAAGCGGAGTGATCTACCCATGGCCAGGGTGAAGCGTCGGTAAGACGTCGTGGAGGCCCGAACCCACTTCAGTTGAAAATGGAGGGGATGAGTTGTGGGTAGGGGTGAAAGGCCAATCAAACTCCGTGATAGCTGGTTCTCCCCGAAATGCATTTAGGTGCAGCGTTGTGTGTTTCTTGCCGGAGGTAGAGCTACTGGATGGCCGATGGGCCCTACTAGGTTACTGACGTCAGCCAAACTCCGAATGCCGGTAAGTGAGAGCATGGCAGTGAGACTGCGGGCGATAAGGTTCGTAGTCGAGAGGGAAACAGCCCAGATCGCCGGCTAAGGCCCCTAAGCGTGTACTAAGTGGAAAAGGATGTGGGGTCGCGAAGACAACCAGGAGGTTGGCTTAGAAGCAGCCACCCTTGAAAGAGTGCGTAATAGCTCACTGGTCAAGTGATCCTGCGCCGACAATGTAGCGGGGCTCAAGTACACCGCCGAAGCCGCGGCACTCACACAAGAGCTTGTCTTCACCCTGCGGGGTGGTGGCTAGGTGTGTGGGTGGGTAGGGGAGCGTCCTGCATCCGTGGAAGCGCCCGAGTGATCGAGGTGTGGAGGGTGTGGGAGTGAGAATGCAGGCATGAGTAGCGAAAGCGCAGTGAGAAACTGCGCCGCCGAATGACCAAGGGTTCCTGGGCCAGGCTAATCCGCCCAGGGTGAGTCGGGACCTAAGGCGAGGCCGACAGGCGTAGTCGATGGACAACGGGTTGATATTCCCGTACCCGTGTATCCGCGTCCATGCTGAATCACATGTACTAACCATCCAAATGGCGAACGATCACCTTCGGGTGACGGGAGCCGGCTGCATGGGACCTTGTGTGGTAGTAGGCAAGCGATGGGGTGACGCAGGAAGGTAGTGGGGCCAGTGAGTGGTAGTACTGGTGTAAGCCTGTAGGGAGTGTGGTAGGTAAATCCGTCACACACATATCCTGAGAGGTGATGCGTAGCCGTTGCGGCGAATTCCATGATCCTATGCTGCCGAGAAAAGCCTCTAGCGAGTTGGTACACGGCCCGTACCCCAAACCAACACAGGTGGTCAGGTAGAGAATACTAAGGCGATCGAGAGAACTGTGGTTAAGGAACTCGGCAAAATGCCCCCGTAACTTCGGGAGAAGGGGGACCACGCTTGGTGAACACCGTACGGTGGGAGCTGGGGGTGGTCGCAGAGACCAGAGAGAAGCGACTGTTTACTAAAAACACAGGTCCGTGCGAAGTCGTAAGACGATGTATACGGACTGACGCCTGCCCGGTGCTGGAAGGTTAAGAGGACCGGTTAATGCCCTTCGGGGTGTGAAGCTGAGAATTTAAGCCCCAGTAAACGGCGGTGGTAACTATAACCATCCTAAGGTAGCGAAATTCCTTGTCGGGTAAGTTCCGACCTGCACGAATGGCGTAACGACTTCTCTGCTGTCTCAACCACAGACTCGGCGAAATTGCAGTACGAGTAAAGATGCTCGTTACGCGCGGCAGGACGAAAAGACCCCGGGACCTTCACTATAGCTTGGTATTGGTGTTCGGTTCGGTTTGTGTAGGATAGGTGGGAGACTGTGAAACTCGCACGCCAGTGTGGGTGGAGTCGTTGTTGAAATACCACTCTGATCGTATTGGACTTCTAACCTCGGACCCTGATCGGGTTCAGGGACAGTGCCTGGTGGGTAGTTTAACTGGGGCGGTTGCCTCCCAAAATGTAACGGAGGCGCCCAAAGGTTCCCTCAGCCTGGTTGGCAATCAGGTGTTGAGTGTAAGTGCACAAGGGAGCTTGACTGTGAGACGTACATGTCGAGCAGGGACGAAAGTCGGGACTAGTGATCCGGCACCAACGTGTGGAAGTGGTGTCGCTCAACGGATAAAAGGTACCCCGGGGATAACAGGCTGATCTTCCCCAAGAGTCCATATCGACGGG
>NZ_BAHC01000013.1 GCF_000298195.1 Gordonia rhizosphera NBRC 16068
TCATCTAGGGGAACGCCGCCTCGACGGCCTTGTCGAACAACTCGTCGAGCTGTTCGGTGGCCGTGGCCGACATCGGTCCGGCACCCTGATGGCGGTATTCGACGATCACGCGCAGGTCGTTCCGCTGGGCCAGCAGCGTCGTCGTACTCGTCGACAACGACGACGACCCTGACGTGTCGAGTCCACCGGTCGCGATCAGTCGGGTGAGTGCGGCGGTGGACACCCGCGGCTGCTGTGGGGCGTCACGCACCTCGGTGGTCACGGTCGAGAACGCCGTCGGTGCCGAGCCGACCACGTAGCGCGGGCAACGCCGCGCCTGGTCGGTCAGTTCGCGCAGCGTCTGCGAGGAATCCACCACCGCAGAGGTGAATGTCGCCGTGGAGGTCGCCGGGTCTGCGCCGACGAGGACCACCGCACCGTCGGCGGAGACCGCCGCGGGAAGGCAATCCGGCGGGACGACCGTGCCGTGGAGCGGGTGTCCGGTGAGGTCGGCGAGCGCGGCCGGCACCGCGGCGGTCGGCACCTGAGTCGCCGAACCACCCGGGAAATCGTCGGGAGACACCGACTTCGACGACAGATCGGGCGAACCCGCGACGGCCTCACCGTCCACGGTGCATCCCAGCACCGCCAATGCCGCCACAAGTGCCGCGATCGGGCCCACCAGGGTCCGATACGGCGTTCGACGGCGTTCTGATCCGATCACAAGGCCCTACTGTGCCATCCGCCGTCGCCGGCGCCGCGCATCGACACCCGGGAATCGGCACCCCGCCGAGATTGTTGACACTGTCGAACGACGCATCGAGACGCCGGAAATTGGCCTTGCCGCCGGTCGATGCGAGACAATCGACGAATAGCTTCACCGAGGCCACGATCCGAGGAGGGACGACCATGGACGACCAGTCCGCCGAGCACAGCTCACTGTACTCGCTGGAGTTTCCCGCGCCCCGGGTGTCGAACGACGAGGGCGCCGGACCGGTGTTGCTCCACGCCCTCGACGGATTCGCCGACGCCGGCCACGCCGTGGCGTTGGCGGCCCGACACCTGCGCGATGCGCTGGATTCCGAGCTGGTGGCCACCTTTTCCACCGACGAACTGATCGACTACCGATCGCGTCGGCCCACCATCACCTTCAGCGACAACAAGTTCACCGACGTTCAGATGCCGTCGTTGACGATGCACGCGATCCGCGACGACAAGGGGCGGCCGTTCCTGCTGCTCGCCGGCGCGGAGCCGGACCTGCGCTGGGAACAGTTCGTGGAGGCGGTCCGTCGTCTCGCCGAGCGTTTCGGCGTGACCGACGTCATCGGGCTCAACGCGATCCCGATGGCGGTGCCGCACACACGGCCACCGTCGATCACCGCGCACGGCAACGACCCCGATCGGCTCGGTGACCTGCCGCGCTGGGGTTCGACGATGAAGCTTCCGGCCAGCGCGTCGATGCTGCTCGAGTTGCGTATGAGCGAGCGGGATTACCGCGCCGCCGGCCTGTCGGTCCATGTGCCGCACTACCTTTCGCAGACGGATTACCCGGCCGCGTCCTCCCGGCTGCTCGCCGCGGTCGGCGAACTGACCGGCCTGCAGCTGCCGACGGCCGCGCTGGACAACGCGGCGGACAAGGTGCGGGTCCAGGTCGACAACGAGGTGTCCGGCAACGCAGAGATCGAGTCGGTCGTTGCCGCCCTGGAGACGCAGTACGACAGTTTCACCCAGGCGCAGGAGGAACGGGCGTCGCTGCTCGCCGCCGAGGCGGATCTGCCGACCGGCGACGAACTCGGCGCCGAACTCGAGCGCTTCCTCGCCGAGCAGTTGCGCGGCGACGACGGTCAGTCCGGCACGGGCGGTTCCCCATCCGCGATCTGAGCGAGGTGACCGGGCGGCCGCTGACCCCGGTCGCCGACGAGGACGCCGCGTTCGAGACCTTCACCGCGTGGTGGAACGATCGCGACATCGAGCTGTACCCCCACCAGGAGGAGTCGCTGCTCGAACTCATCGCCGGCAACAACCTGATCCTGGCCACCCCGACCGGTTCGGGGAAATCGCTGGTGGCGGCGGGCGCGATCCACTTCGCCCGCTGCCGCGGCGAGCGGGCCTACTACACCGCCCCGATCAAGGCCCTGGTCAGCGAGAAGTTCTTCGACCTGTGCGCGATGTTCGGCGCCGAGTCGGTCGGACTTCTCACCGGTGACGCCGCGGTCAACACCGACGCCCCGATCATCTGCGCGACCGCCGAGATCGTCGCCAACCTGGCGCTGCGCGACGGTCCCGACAGCGACATCGGCGTGCTGATCGCCGACGAGTTCCACTACTACGGCGAGCCGGACCGCGGCTGGGCGTGGCAGGTACCCCTCATCGAACTGCCCCACACCCAGTTCCTGCTCATGTCGGCCACCCTCGGTGACGTCACCTTCTTCGTCGACGATCTGCGCCGCCGCACCGGCCGCAACACGTCGGCGATCACCGGCACCCAGCGTCCGGTCCCGCTCGAGTACTCCTACGCGATCACGCCCGTGCACGAGACCATCGAGGAACTCATCCGCGCCGGACGCGCGCCCATCTACGTGGTGCATTTCACACAGGCCGCCGCGGTCGAACGGGCGCAGGCACTGCTATCGGCGCGCATCACCGACAAGACGGAGAAAGCCGCGATCGCCGAGGCGATCGGTGACTTCCGATTCTCCACCGGATTCGGGTCCACGCTGTCCAAACTGCTGCGCGCCGGGATCGGTGTGCACCACGCGGGCATGCTGCCGCGGTACCGTCGTCTCGTCGAACGCCTCGCCCAACAGGGGTTGTTGAAGGTCGTGGCCGGGACCGACACCCTCGGTGTCGGCATCAACGTGCCGATCCGCACCGTGCTGTTCGGCGGGCTCAGCAAGTACGACGGGACGCGCGTGCGCCGGCTCCGCGCCCGCGAGTTCCACCAGATCGCCGGGCGCGCGGGTCGGGCCGGCTTCGATTCCGTGGGATATGTCGTCGCCCAGGCCCCCGAACACGACGTCGAGAACGCCCGCGCGGTGGCCAAGGCCGGCGACGACCCCAAGAAGTTGCGCAAGGTGGTGCGCAAGAAGCCGCCCGAGGGCTTCGTCTCGTGGGGTGAGAAGACGTTCACCCAGCTCGTCGAGGCACCCGACGAACCCCTCCGGTCGCATTTCCGGATGACCACCGCCATCCTCATGGAGGTGCTGTCACGTCCGGGTGACTGCTTCGCGGCCCTGCGCCAACTCCTGGAGACCAGCCACGAGCCACGCAACCGCCAGTTGCGCCACATCCGCCACACCATCGAGCTCTACCGCGGGCTGCGGGAATCGGGCATCGTGGTCCAGCTCGACGCGCCCGACGACGACGGCAAGAACGTGCGGCTGTCGGTGGACATGCCGGAGAACTTCGCGCTGACCAATCCGCTGTCGGCCTTCGCGCTCGCGGCCTTCGAGATCCTCGACCCGGACTCGCCCGGCTATGCCCTCGATGTGATCTCCATCCTGGAATGCACCCTCGACGACCCGCGCCCGCTGCTGTTCGCGCAACGCAAGGTCGCCCGCGACGCGGCGATCGCCGAGATGAAGGCGGACGGGGTCGAGTACGAGGAACGCATGGCTCGGCTGGAGGAGATCACCTGGCCGCGGCCGCTGGCCGAGGAGATCGAGTACGCCTACGGCGTCTACCGCCGCGGCCATCCCTGGGTGTCGCCGTATCCGCCGTCGCCCAAGTCGGTGCTGCGCGAGATGCTGGAGAAGTCGATGACCTTCACCGAGCTGATCTCGGCCTACGGTCTCGCGCGCAGCGAAGGTGTGGTGCTGCGCTACCTGTCGGACTGCTATCGCGTTCTGCGACAAGGTCTTTCGAACAAGGTGAGCACCCCTGAGATCGTGGCGATCACCGAGCAGGTCGGCGAGATGGTCCGCGGTGTCGATTCCAGCCTGGTCGACGAATGGGAAGAGCTGAATCTGTCGCCGGTGCAGTAGCTCACTCGCGCCGGACGGCGCCGCTCTCCTCCACCAGATCGGTCAGGATCCCGGCCAGCGTCACATAGGCGTCGGCGCGGCCCGCCGACTCGCGGAACACCAATCCGATGCGTCGGCCAGGCCGTGGCCGGGCGAACGTGGCCGTCGCCAGGGCACCTTTCTCCGTTTCCGCGGTGACCGCGGTCTGCGGGATCAGGGTGACGCCGAGACCACCCTCCACGCACTGCACCGCCGTCGCCAGCGACGCGGCCCGCGTCTGACCGACATCGGGCCGCACCCCGGCCAACCGGCACACCTCGAGCGCCTGATCGCGCAGACAGTGCCCCTCGTCGAGCAGCAGCAGCGGCAGGTCCGACAACGACGCCGGGTCGACGCGGCGCCGGCCCGCGAGCGGGTGACCGACCGGGAGGGCGAGCACGAAGTCCTCGGCGTACATGGGCACCTCGACCAGACCACGCTCCTCGGTGGGCAACGCGAGCAGCGCCACATCCAGTGACCCGTCGCGCAGCTGCCGGATCAGTCGCGCGGTTTGATCTTCGACGACCTGCAACCGCAACGACGGCAGCCGCTGCGCGACACCGCGCAGCACCCGAGGCAGGATGTAGGGGGCCACGGTCGGGATCAGACCCACCCGGATCGTGCCCGCGAGCGGATCCCCGTTGCCCATGGCCTGTGCGAGCAGTTCGTCGATGGAGTCGACGGCCGCGATCGCCGCGGGCAGTAGCCGCTCCCCCTCGGGGGTCAGGAAGACGCGCCGTGTGGTGCGTTCCACCAACTGCATCCCCAAACCCGACTCCAGTCCCGCCAACGCCTGCGAGAGGGTGGGCTGGCTCACACCCAAATCCTCGGCGGCGGAACCGAAATGACGATGTTTCGCGATCGCGACGAACGCACGCAGCGCAGTGATCGACGGCTGATGAATCTTATTGGCCATACCTATCAATATAGTGCCTATCATCACGTTTCACTTCTACCGAAATTCCGGCACGATAGTGCATGTCTGATGACGAATCCGTTCGCGCACATGACGTACCGACACGATCCGACCACAAGGAGCGAAACGAGCATGGCTCTGCTGACAATCGGCGACCAGTTCCCGGCATACAACCTGACCGCGGTCATCGGCGGCGACCTCACCAAGGTCGACGCCCAGCAGCCCGACGACTACTTCACCACCGTCACCAGTGACGACCACCCGGGCCAGTGGCGCATCATCTTCTTCTGGCCCAAGGACTTCACCTTCGTGTGCCCGACCGAGATCGCGGCGTTCGGCAAGCTGAACGACGAGTTCGCCGATCGCGATGCCCAGGTGCTCGGCGCCTCGGTGGACAACGAGTTCGTCCACTTCCAGTGGCGTGCCCAGCACGAGGACCTCAAGACCCTCCCGTTCCCCATGCTCAGCGATCTCAAGCGTGAACTCGCCACCGCCGCAGGTGTTCTGAATGCCGACGGGGTCGCCGACCGCGCCACCTTCATCGTCGACCCGAACAACGAGATCCAGTTCGTGTCGGTGACCGCCGGTTCGGTCGGCCGCAACGTCGACGAGGTGCTGCGTGTCCTCGACGCACTTCAGTCCGACGAGCTGTGCGCCTGCAACTGGAAAAAGGGCGACCCGACCATCAACGCCGGCGAACTGCTCTCCGCGAGCGTCTGAGAGGCATTCGAATGAGCATCGACAACCTGAAGGAATCGCTTCCGGAGTACGCCAAGGACCTCAAGCTGAACCTCGGTTCGCTGGCCCGCTCCACCGAACTCAACGAGCAGCAGCTGTGGGGTACCTTCCTGGCCGCGGCCGCCGCGTCACGTAACGCGCAGGTGCTCAACGAGATCGCGGGCGAGGCCGCCGACATCCTGTCGGCCGAGGCCTACAACGCCGCGCTCGGCGCCGCGTCGATCATGGGCATGAACAACGTCGCCTACCGGGCCAAGAGCTTCCTCGGTGACGACTACGCCCAGGTCCGGATGGGGCTGCGGATGAACATCATCGGCAACCCCGGCGTCGAGAAGGCCGACTTCGAGCTGTGGAGTCTGGCCGTGTCGACCATCAACGGCTGCCACGACTGCACTGGCGCCCACGCCGATGTGGTGCGCAAGGCCGGCCTCACCAAGGAACAGGTCTGGGAAGCCGTCAAGGTCGCCGCGACCGTGACAGGTGTGGCGCAGGCTCTGGCCACCTCGCAGGTCCTGGCAGGCGTCTGACCCACCGGCGTCGAAGACAGCCGGAGGCCCGGTCACCTCGCGTGGGTGGCCGGGCATTCGGTGTTTCTCGCCCGGTGTTCTTGCGCCCAGTGCGCCAGTGTTTCGCGACCGGTGTCGCGGCTCAGCCGAGAGCGGCGTGCATGCGCTGCGCGAGTTCGCGTACCTCGTCGGTCGTCATGACGAAGGCCGGCGAGATCTGCAGCGCCCCCTGACCCGCGGCGCGACCGCTGACACCGTGTTCACGTAGTTTCCCGACCGCGCCGAGCGCCTGTGCCGGATCGGCGAGCTGAATCGCGGTGACCGCGCCGAGTCCGGTACGCACCTCGGCGACGGCGTCGAGGTCGGCCAACGGCGAGAGTTCGGTCGCCAGGTCGGTTTCCAGCCGAGCCGCCTCGTCGAGCAGCCCTTCGCGCTCGATGATGTCGAGGTTGGCCATGGCCGCCGCGGCCGCGCCGGCGTGCCCGCCGTAGGTGTAGCCGTGGCGCCACCAGACCCCACCGGCGAAGAACGGCTCGGCGATCTGCGGGGCGATGAACACCGCACCCATCGGCACATATCCCGACGTGAGTCCCTTGGCGGTCGTCATCATGTCGGGTGCCAGATCGAAACGGCTCGAGGCGAACCACTCGCTGCCGCCGATCCGGCCGAACCCGGTGACGACCTCGTCGGCGACGAACAGCACATCGTGGTCGCGGCAGATCTGCCGGACCTCGGCCAGGTAGCCTTCCGGCGGCAGGTAGATGCCGCCGGCGCCGATGATCGGTTCGCAGAAGAACGCAGCGATCCGGTCCGCGCCCAGCCGTTCGATGAGTCCGAGCAGGCTCTTGGCGTTATCCCATTCGACCGACTCGGCGTCGGGCATCAGTTCGCCGTAGCCCTCCCGGTTGGCCGGGATGCCGGCCAGCGCCGTGCCGGCCACGTGCATGCCGTGATAGGCCTTGGTCCGCCCGACGACGATGTTCTTGTCCGGCTTGCCCAGTTCGTGCCAGTAGCGCCGGGCCAGCTTCGCTGCGGTGTCGACCGAGTCGCTGCCGCCCGAGGTGAAGAAGATCTTGCTGCCGCCGACCGGGGCGATCGCGGCGAGCCGCTCGGCCAGGTCGACGGTGACGTCGGCGGTGAGGTCACCGAACCCCGAGTAGTGCGCGAGCTTGCCGAGTTGGTCGGCCACCGCCTGGGCGACCTCGGTGCGGCCGTGGCCGATGTTGGTGAACCAGAGCCCGGCCGTCGCGTCGAGATACTCGCGTCCTGTCGAGTCCCAGATGCGACTCCCAAGTCCGCGCGTCACCACGAACCGTCCGTTCGCAGTGACCGATCCCATGTCGGCGAAACCGTGCCAGAGTGAGTCTGCCATGGGTCAATCATGCAGATGACCCGGCGGCGAGGCCACGCCGGGCCCGGCACCGGCCGGGTACGGGTCACCGCGGCGACCCAATATGCGGCGACCCAATATCCTGGGACTCATCATGCCCGCACCGACCGCCGAGGACCGCCGAGCCCTCAGGAACCTCCTCACCGAGGTGAGCATCGTCGACGCTCACCGCCTGCGCCGCCGGCTCGACAAGCTCGGCGGGTCACCGAAGCAATCCGCCTGGGACGGCCTGTTCGCCGACGCGCAGAAGGCCAGCGACCGCATCAACCGGCGCCGGGCCACGGTCCCGGTCATCTCCTTCCCGCCGGAACTGCCGGTGTCAGCGGCCCGCGATGAGATCGCCGCGGCCATCGCCGACCATCAGGTCGTCGTCATCGCCGGCGAAACCGGTTCGGGTAAGACCACCCAGCTGCCGAAGATCTGCCTCGAACTCGGCCGCGGGATCCGGGGCGCGATCGGCCACACCCAACCGCGGCGTATCGCGGCGAGTTCGGTCGCGCGGCGCATCGCCGACGAGACAGGCACCAAGATCGGTGACGCCGTCGGGTTCTCGGTCCGCTTCACCGATCGCTCCGGTGCCGACACGCTCGTCAAGGTGATGACCGACGGCATCCTGTTGCGCGAGATCGGTACCGATCCCCTGCTACGCCACTACGACACGCTGATCATCGACGAGGCGCACGAACGCAGCCTCAACATCGACTTCATCCTCGGCTATCTCAAGAATCTGCTGCCCCGTCGCCCCGACCTCAAGGTCATCATCACCTCGGCGACCATCGAGCCGGATCGGTTCGCCCGCCACTTCTCACGACCGGATGCCGAGGTACCGATCCTCGAGGTCTCCGGCCGCACGTATCCGGTGGAGGTCCGGTATCGGCCCCTGGCCTCCGACGACGACGAGGACGACCACCACGACCTCGACCAGATCCAGGGCATCGACGCAGCCATCGGCGAGCTATGGGCCGGCGGCGGGCATGGGGACATCCTGGTGTTCCTGCCCACCGAACGCGACATCCGCGAGACCGCCGATGCGCTGCGCCACCGCGCTTCGGCCGGCGCGGAGATCGTCCCGCTCTATGCCCGGTTGTCCATCGCCGATCAGCAGCGGGTCTTCGCCCCGTCGGCGGGACGGCGGATCGTACTCGCGACCAATGTCGCCGAGACCTCACTGACCGTCCCGGGTATCCGGTACGTGATCGACACCGGGACCGCCCGGATCTCCCGCTACTCCACCCGGACCAAGGTGAATCGGCTTCCGGTCGAAGCCGTTTCGCAGGCCAGCGCCCGGCAACGCGCCGGCCGGTGCGGGCGCGTCGCGCCCGGTGTGTGCATCCGGCTCTACAGCGAGGCGGACTTCGACTCCCGTCCGGCATTCACCGACCCCGAGATCCTGCGCACCAATCTGGCGGCGGTGATCCTGCAGATGGCGGCCCTGCGACTCGGGGACGTGGCGGCATTCCCGTTCGTGCAGCCACCCGATACCCGGGCCATCCGCGACGGCATGGCGGTGCTCGGCGAACTCGGCGCCATCCGCACCACCGGCCGCGACGATCACGAGCCCGTCCTCACCCGGGTCGGCCGCGACATGGCACGCATCCCCGTCGACCCGCGGCTGGCGCGGATGCTCATCGCCGCGCACGACCTCGGCTGCCTCGACCACGTGCTGGTCATCGCGGCCGCACTCTCGATCCCCGATGTGCGCGAGCGGCCGGCTGAGCACCGGGAAGCGGCCGATGCGTCCCATCGTCGGTTCGCGGTACCCGGCTCGGAGTTCCTGAGCCACCTGCAGCTGTGGTCTTACCTCGACGAACAACGCACAGCGTTGTCCGGCAACGCATTCCGCCGGATGTGCGAGCGGGAGTTCCTGCACTTCCTACGAATCCGGGAGTGGCAGGAACTGCACCGTCAGTTGTCACGGATCGTCGGCGATCTGGACTGGTCGACCGGACCCACCGAGCGTGACGCCGATGCGATCCACAAGTCGATCCTGTCCGGCCTGCTCGGCAACATCGCGGTACGCCAGGGCGATTCCCGGGAATACACCGGTGCCCGCAACACAACGCTGGCCATCTTCCCCGGGTCGTCGCTGGCGCGGAAGCCACCGGCTTTCATCATGGCCGCCGAGATCATGGAGACCTCCCGGGTGTTCGCGCACACCGTGGCCGGCATCGATCCGCTGTGGGCTGAACGCCTCGCCGGTGACCTCGTCCGACGCTCCTACAGCGAGCCGCACTGGTCGTCCAAACGTGGCGCGGCGATGGCGTATGAGAAGGTCACCCTCTACGGTGTCACCCTGGTCGCGCGACGGAGCGTGACCTTCGGGTCCATCGATCCGCCCACCTCCCGCGAGATGTTCATCCGCCACGCGCTCGTCGAGGGCGACTGGCGCACCGAACACGCGTTCTTCCACCGCAATCGGGCCCTGTTGGAGGAGGCAGCCGACGTCGAACACCGCGCCCGCCGCCGCGACGTGGTCATCAGCGAGGACCAGCTGTTCGACTTCTACGACAATCGGGTCGGTTCCGAGGTGGTGTCGGCACGCCATTTCGATACCTGGTGGCGCAAGGCTCGTCGCACCGATCCGCAGTTGCTCGATCTACGCGCCGAGGACGTCGCATCCGACCACGGCGTGGCCGAGACCGATTTCCCCGGCGCCTGGCAACAGGGCGAGACACGGCTGGAGCTGCGCTACCGCTTCGAGCCCGGAGCCCCCGACGACGGGGTGACCGTGGTGATCCCGCAGCCGCTGCTCGAGCATGTCCGCCCGGCCGGGTTCGACTGGTCGGTACCGGGCTTTCGGTCCGAGCTGGCCACCGAACTCGTCAAGTCGCTGCCGAAGTCGCTGCGCAAATCGATGGCGCCGGCCCAGCGTTTCGCCGATCTCGCCCTGTCGCGGCTGACCCCGCGGGCCGAGCCGCTCGTCACCGGCCTGGCCCGCGAGTTGTCCGCGATCACCTCGATGACGGTGTCCCCCGGCGATTTCGCCCCCGACCGGATACCGACACATCTCACGATGAACTTCGCCGTCACCGCCCGGAACGGGAAGATCGTCGCGCGCGACAAGTCGCTCGCCGAGCTGAAGAAGCGGTTCGCCGACGCCGACGAGACGCCTGCACCCGTCGTGGTGTACACCTCCTGGACCGCCGACGGTATCGGCGAACTCGCCGACACCGTCACGACTTCGCTTGCCGGGCAGTCCATCACCCGATATCCGACCCTGGATGTCGTCACCGACACGGCGGGGCGCACGACCGGCGTGGCCCGTGGTGAGGCGAGCACCGCGGCCGATCGGGACCGGCGCCTGTCCGCGGCCGTCATCGCGCTGCTCGACTCCGCGATTCCCCCACTGTCGCGCAAGATCACCGCGACCGTTGATCCGGCGGGACGACTGGCACTGAGCCAGAGTCCGTATCGGCGGCCCGATGACCTGGTGGCCGACTGCACCCGCCGGGCGATCCGAGACGCGGTCGCCGACCGCGATCCCTCGACGGTGCGCACGCCGCGCCAGTTCGAGCGCCTCCGCGACGAGATCCGACCGCGGGTGTCCGACGCCGCACAGGAATGTTTCGCACTCGCCGTCGACACGCTCCGCAACGTCGCCCCGCTGCGCGCCCAGATCGACCGGTTGAGCGGGCACGTCGCGGCCGACGACGTCGCCGAGCAGCTCGACAACCTGGTCTTCGACGGGTTCGTCGCCGCCACCCCGCGGGCCCACCTGGCCCATCTGCCACGCTATCTCGAGGCGGCGACCCTGCGCCTGGCCGATCTGCCCGCCGCCGACGGCCGTGACCGGGCCGGGCTCGCCGCAGTGGACCGGGTGATCGCGCACTGGAACCAACGCCTGACGCAGCTCCCCGAGGCGCGTCGGGACGGATTCAGCGAATACGCACACTGGTTGGTCGAGGAACTCCGCGTCGGCCAGTTCGCCCAGCGTCTCAAGACGGCCTACCCGATCTCGGAGAAACGTGCGCTACGCGCCCTGGACACCTATTCCTGACGTCCACGGCCGGACCCGGCCACCCGAGCCCGAAATCGCCCCAGAAGCGCACCACACAAGCACCCTCCGACAAGGCACCCTCGGCCTATCATCGACCGCGCGCCCACCCGTGGCGCATTTCAGGAACGCACCTCCGAGCTCCGGACCGAGTCGTCGACGGCGGTCTGCTCGACACCGTCGGTGGCCTCGTGGGTCAGGTTGCCCTGCAGATCATCGATCTCGCGTTGGAAGTCCTCGATGGAATCGAACGACCGGTAGACCGACGCGAACCGCAGATATGCCACCGGGTCGAGGTCGCGCAACGGCCCGAGGATCGCGAGACCGACCTCGTTGCTGGGGATCTCCGCCGACCCGGAGGCGCGCACCGCGTCCTCGACCTGCTGAGCCAGCTGTGCCAAGGCGTCCTCGGCGACATCGCGGCCCTGACAGGCACGCCGGACGCCGCGCATCACCTTCTCGCGGCTGAACGGCTCGGTGACCCCGTTGCGCTTGACCACCGACAGCACCGCGCTCTCCACCGTGGAGAATCGGCGCCCACAGTGCGCACAGGAACGGCGCCGACGGATCGCCTGCCCTTCGTCGGTGACACGCGAGTCGATGACCCTGGTGTCTTCGTTCTTGCAAAACGGGCAGCGCATGTCGTCCTCACGCACGTATCGGGACACTCCGGCACAGCGGGTTTCGGCCGCACCGCGCCGGTTCCCGGCGGGGCCCTGTGACATCGAGGATACCGTCCGCGGATCAGTGGTAGGCAGGCGCGATCAACGCCTGCCCGACCTGCAGACCCGAGGCCGACAGGTCGTTGCGGGCGACGATCTCCTCGATCACGGACTGACGCGGCACATCGGGCGCCACCCGGTCGGCGATGGAACTCAACGAGTCGCCGGCACGCACATGGACCACCTCGGTCCCGACCGGTGTCGGCGCCACCGACGCCGCGTAGTTCGAGCCCACGATGGCGACCACCCAGACCAGGACCGCAAGCGCGACGCCGACCAGGACCGCGAGCGCCGCCGCGCGCCGACGGGCGTACACGCGGGGATCCACAACCGGTGCTGCGCAACGGGTGCCACGGATCTGTGCGGAAAGAGCGTGCTCTCCCCCGGGGCGCCGGACGGGCCGGTGTCCGGCGGCGGGACGCCGGCCGGCGGGGACGGATCGCGCGGGGACCGCGCGGGTGACCGAACGCGGGGAGTCCGCGGTCGGGACGGAGCGGCGGGTCAGGGTTGCCGTGCTCATCGTGTTCTCCTGTCGATCACATGTTCGATGGAACGTCTGTTCGATTTGTAGCACGGTGCACCGACAATGTCTCGACACGCGTCGAACACATGTTTGAACATGTCCGGGCGCTGGGTTACTGTCTGGCATAGACAAGAGACGCACTGACCAGCGATGGGCGACACGGCCGGTCAGCCAACCCCGAACACCTGACCTGATCACCGAATCCGGAACAGAGAGGACTCACGCGATGAGCGACAAGGGCGGCGGCCGGCGGACCGCGCCACGCGGTGCCGGCAAGGCGGCCGACACCTCCACCAACGCGACAGCTCCCGACACGAAACCCGAAGTCGCCGTAACCGATCCGGAGGCCGCCGAGGCGTCGCTGACCGCGCGTCAGCGAGGAGTCCTCGAGTTCATCCGCCGGTCGGTCCGCGAGCGGGGCTACCCGCCGAGCATCCGCGAGATCGGTGACGCCGTCGGCCTGACCTCGACATCCTCGGTGGCACACCAGCTTCGCACGCTGGAACGCAAGGGCCTGCTCAAGCGCGACCACAACCGACCGCGAGCGGTCAACATCTCCGATGGTGACCACACGCCCCCGGGCGGTGGCTCGGCGGCACCCGTCGCCGACGGCGCCGCACTGCCCACGCCGACCTTCGTGCCCGTGCTCGGCCGCATCGCCGCGGGCGGGCCGATCCTGGCCGAGGAAGCCGTCGAGGACGTGTTCCCCCTCCCCCGCGAACTCGTGGGTGAGGGATCACTGTTCCTGTTGCGCGTCGTCGGTGAGTCGATGATCGACGCCGCCATCTGCGACGGCGACTGGGTCGTCGTGCGGCAGCAGAACGTCGCCGACAACGGCGACATCGTCGCGGCGATGATCGACGGTGAGGCGACCGTGAAGACATTCAAGCGCAAGAACGGTCATGTCTGGCTGATGCCGCACAACGACCTGTTCGAACCCATCCCCGGCGACGACGCGGCGATCCTCGGAAAAGTCGTGACGGTGATGCGCCGGGTCTGACCGGCGCATCACCGTCGACCGTCAGTCGGCCAGCACCTTGCTGACCGCGGCTCGCGCGGCCGCCGGCGAGGACGTCGCCAGCGCGGCATCGGCGGCGGCCCGACACTGTTGCACGGTGACCTGCGACAGGCGCGCGCCCACCGCAGCCGCCGCCGCGGGCGCCGTCGACAGCGACGTGACGCCCAACCCGACGAGCACGCACGCCAACAACGGGTCCGCCGCGGCCTCACCGCAGACACCGACCGGCTTGTCCAGGGTCTGCCCGGCGCGCGCGACGGTCGCGATCAGCGTCAGCGCTGCGGGCTGCCAGGGATCGGTGAGCGCGGCGAGCTCCGCGGACATGCGGTCGGCGGCCATCGTGTACTGCGTCAGGTCATTGGTGCCGATGGACACGAAGTCGACCTCCGCCAGGATCGCCGGGGCCAGGATCGCGGCCGCCGGGACCTCGATCATGACGCCGGCGAACAGCCCGCGTCGTCTGACCTCGCCGGCGAACTCGGCCGCCTCCTCTGCCGAAGCGATCATCGGCGCCATCACCCACGGCGCCGCGCCGCTCGCCTCCGCGGCCGCCGCGATCGCGTCGAGCTGTGAGGCGCGGATCTCCGGATGTTCGGTCGCGATCCGGTTGCCGCGCACGCCCAGAGCGGGATTCGCCTCGTTGAGCTGGGTGACGAACTTCAGCGGTTTGTCGGATCCGGCGTCGAGGGTCCGGATGACGACCTTCTGCCCCGGGAACGCGTCGATCACCTCGCGGTAGAGAGCGATCTGTTCGTCGATCGACGGCGCGTCCGCACGGTCGAGGAACGCCAGCTCGGTGCGGAACAGACCCACGCCCTCGACCGGGTACTTCGTCGCGGTCCGCGCCGAAGCCCCGTCCGCGACATTGGCGAGGACCGCCACCTGCTGCCCATCCGCAGTCCGGCCGGGCCCCGACCAGGCGGCGGCGGCCTCGGCCATCCGGCGGCTTTCGGCCACCCCTGCCCGCGCCGACTCCTCGTCCGGCTCGATCTCGAGGGTGCCCGCGGTACCGTCGACGAGCACGGCGGTACCGGCAGGAACCGAGCCGAGCCCGTTGACCGCGACCACACACGGGATACCCAACTGGCGCGCGATGATCGCGGTGTGGCTGGTGGGGCCACCCAGGCGGGTGACCAGTGCGGTGATCTTCGCCGGGTCCAGCCCGGCGGTGTCGGCGGGCGCCAGATCGTCGGCGAGCAGCACCGAGGGCTCCTCGGGTTCGGGCACACCGGGTTCGGGCACACCGGTCAACTCCGCGACGACCCGGTCGCGGACGTCGTTGAGGTCGGTGACGCGCTCGGCCATCAGGCCGCCGAGTTTTGTGAACATCGCGGCGAACTGCTCGGTGGCCGACACCGCCGCCGCCGGCGCCGGGGTCCCCTTCTTGATCAGCTTCGATGCGGCGCCCACCCAGCCGCGGTCCTCGGCGAGACCCGCGGTCGCCGAGAGCACCTCGGCCGCCGCGCCCGAGGCGTGGGAGGCACGATCGCGAAGTCGGCCGGCGACCGCCGACGCGGCGTCGGCGAACCGCTTGGTCTCGACCTCGCGCTCGTCCTCGGCGATCGTCTCGGCGGTCGATGCGTCGTAGACAGGACGTTCCCCCGGCCAGACCGCGGGCCCGTATGCCTTTCCGCCGACGACGGGTGTTCCGTTGAGTACTTGCGTCTGCTCCACCACGGTCCAATCTGTGCGACGTCATGTTGCGGATGTGGACCAACTCCACATCCGCCCGATCTGTGATTCAAGTTACAAGAAAACCTTGACTTGTCAACACAAACAGGCGTAAACAAAGGTATACCCACATTTGAGCCACACATTCCAACAGACGAGGACATCGTGTACGCCGAGGAACGCCAGCAGGCCATCGCGGATCAGGTTCGCGCAAACGGCCGCGCCTCCGTGACGGCGTTGGCGGCGTTGTTCGACGTCACCAGCGAGACCGTCCGCCGTGACCTCGCGGCCCTCGAACGCGCCGGCCACCTGCAACGGGTCCACGGCGGTGCGGTGCGCCCCGGAAACACGTCCACACTCGGCGAACAGGGCATCGACGAACGCCAGATGACCCACACCGAGGAGAAGATCGCCATCGGCCGGGCGGCCACGAGATTTCTGCCGCCCGATGGTGGATCGGTCTTCTTCGACGCGGGAACGACGACCTACCAGGCCGCGCTCGCACTGCCCCGGGACCGGCGACTGACCCTCATCACCCACAGCATCCCGATTGCCGCGGCGCTGGCCACGCAGGGCGCGGCGGACCTGCATGTCCTCGGGGGCCGGGTGCGCGGTCTCACCCAGGCCACGGTCGGCTCGGAGACCGTCGCCGCCCTCGAACGCCTGCGCGTCTCGACGGCGTTCGTCGGGGCCAACGGGATCAGCGAATCCCACGGCCTGTCCACGCCGGACCCCGACGAGGCCGCGATCAAGGCGGCGATGGTCCGTGTAGCGAATCGTGTTGTGGTGCTGTGCGATTCGTCGAAGATGGACCGCGAAGACCTGTCCTCCTTCGCGGATCTTGCCGATGTCGATGTCCTGATCACCGATTCGGGGATCGACGCCGACAGTTCCGCCGCCCTGTCCGCCCGCGGCATCGAAGTGGTGATCGCATGAACGAGAGAAGGCCCATGACGCAGTCCCAGTCCGCCCCACCGATGATCCTGACCGTGACGGCCAACCCCAGCGTCGATCGCACGCTCGAGCTGTCGGCGCCGTTGGCGCACGGCGAGGTCCAGCGGGCCGTCGGGGTCCGGGCCGAGCCGGGAGGCAAGGGCATCAACGTGGCGCGGGTCGTCGCCGAGGCCGGCGTCACGACCCGCGCGATCCTGCCCGCGCGGGCCGGCGATCCCCTCCTCGCCGCCCTCGACGCGGTCGGACTGCCCCACCTCACGCTCCCGGTCGACGGGGAGGTCCGCAACAACGTCACCATCGCCGATCCCGACGGCACGACGACCAAGATCAACGCGCTCGGCATCCCGCTCGACGCCGACCAGGCCCGCCGCCTCGCCGACCTCGTCGTGCAGAACGCGGCCGGCACGCGATGGGTCGCACTGTGCGGATCCCTGCCGCCCGGCCTGCCGGCGGACTGGTACCGCTCGGTCATCGACGCGCTGTCGGGCGCCGGCTGCCGCGTGGCGGTCGACACCTCCGGCGCGCCGCTGGCCGCGACGGTCACCGGGCGCGTGGACCTCCTCAAACCCAATGACGAGGAGCTCGCCGAGGCCACCGGGGCCGACCCGGCCCAGCTCGTCGCCGCCACCTCCCGCGGCGATTACGGGCCGCTGGTGTCGGCCGCCCGCGTGCTCGTCGACCGGACGGGCGCCGCAATCCTCGCCACCCTCGGCGCCGCCGGCGCCATGCTGATCACCAACACCGGCACGTGGTTCGCGACTCCCCCGCCGATCGTGCCGCGCAGCACCGTCGGCGCCGGGGATGCATCCCTGGCCGGTTACCTGATCGCCGAGAGTCGCGGCGATGCCGAACCGGATCGCCTACGCAATGCGGTCGCCTACGGGTCGGCCGCGACCGCGCTCGCCGGTACCCAGCCGCCGGCACCCGCCCAACTCGACCTCGAGCGGGTCGTCGTCACCGACCTCTCGGGAGCCGCCCAGGTCGGATGACTCGAAACCGCCGAATCGACAGTCCCCCAACAACGGCACCGGCCGACAATCCGGTTCCACGGTCCTGATCCCTCCGAACAACGAAGGAACACCGATGTCCCAGCAGATCATCACGCCGCAGACGGTGAGTCTCGACGTCGACGCGGGTAGCGATCCCGCCGCCGTGATCACCTATCTCGCCGACAGGCTCGCCTCGGCCGGTCGCACCACCGACGCGGCCGAACTGACCCGCGGTGCACTCGACCGCGAGGCCAAGTCCGCCACGGGTCTACCGGGAGGCATCGCCATCCCGCACGCCCGCGCCGAATCGGTCACCGAGGCGAGCCTGGCCATGGCACGCCTGTCGAACAAGGTGGACTTCGGCGCGCCCGACGGGCCCGCGGACATCGTCTTCCTGATCGCCGCGCCGAGCGGAGGTGCCAGCGAGCACATGAAGCTGCTGAGCTCGCTGGCACGTGCTCTGGTCCGGCCCGACTTCGTCACTTCGCTGCGTGAGGCCGACAGCGACGACCGCATCGTCGAGCTCGTCGACGAGGCGATCAATCCCGCACCGGCACAGCCGGCAGCGCCCGCCGCTGCCGCTGCCGCTGCCGCAGGCGCCGCCGGTGGCGCTGCCGCCGCCACCGCCGCCGCGACACCGGAGACACCTTCCGAGCCCGCCTCGAAGCGGCGCTCGGTTGTGGCGATCACCGCGTGCCCCACCGGCATCGCGCACACCTACATGGCGGCAGATGCCCTGAAGTACGCGGCCGAGCGCGCCGATGTCGAGTTCCATGTGGAGACACAGGGATCGTCGGCGACCACCTCGTTCACGCCGGATGTGATCGCCAACGCGGACGCGGTCATCTTCGCCACTGATGTCGGTGTCAAGGGCAAGGAGCGGTTCCACGGGAAGCCGGTGATCGCGTCGGGGGTGAAACGGGCCATCAACGAGCCGGACAAGATGATCGCCGAAGCCGTTGACGCGGCGTCGAATCCGAATGCGGCAGTGGTGACCGCGGGCGGCGGCGACGAGGCACCCGAAGGCGGCCCGGAGGCCGGCGGCGTCGGGATCGGCAAGCAGACCCAACAGGCGCTCATGACGGGCGTCAGCTACATGATCCCGTTCGTGGCCGCCGGCGGCCTGCTCATCGCCCTCGCGTTCCTGCCGTTCCTCGGTGGGTACGAGATCGCCAACGCGACGATCGACCCGGCGGGCGCCATGTCCGACGGCGCCTATATCGCACTGCACAACAGTCTCTGGGATCTACCGGCCGGTGGGCTCGGGCAATACATCGGTGCGGTGCTGTTCGCGGTCGGCGGACTGGCGATGAGTATGTTGGTGCCCGCGCTGGCCGGTTACATTTCCTTCGCGATCGCCGACCGCCCGGGTATCGCACCCGGTTTCGTCGCCGGCCTCGTGTCGGTGGCGGTGGGCGCGAGCTTCATCGGCGGTCTGGTCGGCGGCCTCATCGCCGGCGTCGTGTGCCTGTGGATCTCCCGACTCCCGTTGCCCCAGTGGGCACGTGGTCTGATGCCGGTCGTGATCATCCCGCTGCTGGGCAGCCTGATCATCGGTGGGCTGCTGTACATGCTGCTGGGTAAGCCGCTCGCCTGGCTCACCGAGAAGATGACCGAGGGTCTGAACAACATGTCCGGCGGTTCCGCGGTCATCCTGGGCATCGTGCTGGGTCTGATGATGTGCTTCGACCTCGGCGGCCCGGTCAACAAGGCCGCATACCTGTTCGCCACCACGGGCCTGGCGATCGGCGGCACCGCCCAGCTGGAGATCATGGCCGCGGTCATGTGCGCCGGCATGGTCCCGCCGTTGGCCATGGCACTCGCGACCGTCCTGCGCCCGGGCCTGTTCAGCGAGGTCGAGCGGGAGAACGGCATGGCCGCCTGGCTACTCGGGGCGTCGTTCATCTCCGAGGGCGCGATCCCGTTCGCGGCCAAGGACCCGATCCGCGTCATCCCGTCGATGATGGCCGGTGGCGCCCTCGCCGGGGCCCTGATCATGGCGTTCGGCGTCACCCAGCGCGCCCCGCACGGCGGTATCTTCGTGTTCTTCACGATGAACCACTGGGTGCTGTTCCTGGTCGCACTGGTCGCGGGTACCGTGCTCAGTGCCGTGCTGGTCATCATCGCCAAGCAGTGGCACACCAACCGTCAGTCCGCAATGAATGTGGCGGAACTCGAAACCGTCCCCGCCTGAGGCGCAATTCGGGTAACACTGCTCTCAGACAGATCGACACCTTTGATCGCGGTGGGGTGCTCACACCTGGGCACCCCACCGTCACACAACACCCACAACAAGGAGTGACCAATGCCCAGCACCATCGTCGTCGTCGGGTCCGCCGTCGGACTGCACGCCCGCCCCGCGACGATCATCGCCGAAGCGGTCTCGGATTCCGGCATCGACGTCACCATCGGCCTCGAGGGCGGTGAGCCGGTGGACGCCGGTTCGGCGCTGATGATCATGACCCTCGGTGCCGAGAAGGGCGCCAGCGTGGTGGTCACCGCCGATGACCAGGGCACCCTCGACGCGATCGTCACCCTGGTCGCCCAGGACCTCGACGCCGAGTAGCCCTCCGCCGTCACGTCGACCGTGCACACCAGAACGTCGAGCGTGCGCAGCCTTCCCCGGTTGCGGGCGCTCGACGAAATTCTGCGCACGCTCGACGGGGTCGCGGAACCGGGCCGGGTGAGCGACCAAGTCGGGTGAGCGACCGGGCTCAGCCGACCTCGAGGTCGGCGAGCGCGCCGGCGAAGGCGGCGGGGACCCGCACGCGCATGGTGGTGCCGTCTGCGGTGTGCTCGGCGGAGAGCACCTCGCCCTCCTCGTGCAGGCGGGACACGAGATCGCCTCGGGTGTAGGGGACGTCGATGGTCATCTCGATGTCGGAACGCCCGATGAACTCGCGGATGCGCTCGAACAGTTCCGGCAGCCCTTCACCCGTGCGGGCCGAGACGTAGGCGGCGTCACCGAAGGCACCACGCAACTCGGTCATCCGTGTGGCGTCGATGGCGTCGATCTTGTTGATCACCAGGAGTTCCGGCGGCGGCTGAGCGCCCTCCTCGGCGACGACCTCCCCGATCACCTGCCGCACCGCCGAGATCTGCTCGGCGGGAAACGGATCCGACCCGTCGACGACGTGCAGGAGCAGATCGGCGTCGACGACCTCTTCGAGCGTCGAGCGGAACGCCTCGACGAGTTGAGTCGGCAGGTGCCGGACGAATCCGACCGTGTCGGTGAACACCACCGCGCGGCCGTCATCGAGGGTCGCGCGCCGGGTGGTCGGGTCGAGCGTGGCGAACAGGGCGTTTTGGACCAGTACGCCGGCGCCGGTCATCGCGTTGACCAGGCTCGACTTTCCCGCGTTGGTGTAGCCGACGACGGTCAGCCGCGGGATGCCGGTGCGTTCGCGGGCCGCCCGCATCACGGTGCGCGACTTCTTCATCTCACGGATCTCGCGCCGTAGCTTGGCCATCCGCTCACGGATGCGCCGACGATCCGTTTCGATTTTGGTCTCGCCGGGACCGCGCAGGCCCACACCGCCGTTGGAACCGGCGCGACCACCGGCTTGCCGCGACATCGACTCACCCCACCCGCGCAGGCGCGGCAGCATGTACTCCATCTGGGCCAGCGACACCTGCGCCTTGCCCTCCCGGCTCGTCGCGTGCTGGGCGAAGATGTCGAGGATCAGGGCCGTACGGTCGATCACCTTGACCTTGACGATCTTCTCCAGCGCGGTCAGCTGCGCCGGGGTGAGTTCGCCGTCGCAGATGACCGTGTCGGCGCCGGTGGCGAGGACGGCCTCGCGCAGTTCGTCGGCCTTGCCGGAGCCGATGTAGGTGGCCGAGTCCGGGCGCGAACGCCGCTGGATCAGGGCGTCGAGGACCTGTGAACCGGCGGTCTCGGCCAGCGCGGCGAGTTCGGCCATGTTGGCCCTCGCCTGCGCGGCGCTGCCCTCGGTCCATACCCCGACGAGCACCACCCGCTCGAGTCGGAGCTGGCGGTACTCGACCTCGGTGATGTCGGCGAGTTCGGTGGACAGTCCGGCGACGCGCTGAAGAGAGGCGCGCTCGGACAGCTGGAGTTCACCGGTCGTCGGGTCGGTCAGATCGTGGAGGATGTCGCGCACGTTGTCGGGCCCGGAGTCGATCGACTCGAAATCGTCGTCGTCGGGTGCGGACAGGGGGAATGGTGTTGCTGCTGATTCGGTCATACAGGATCCATGATGTCACGTCGCACGATCCGGTGGCATCCGGTTTTCCCGGGGCACGCTGCGCCGTCTCAGTCGAGCCGATCCCAGTCCGGGTGCAGCTCGCCGTGGGCGACGAGCACCGACGGTCCGCGAAGGGTGGCACCGGCGGCGCGGATGCCGACCTCCACCTGTCCCCCGGGCACGGTGATGCACAGCGTGCCGACCGCGTCACCGCGGTGTGCGAGCACCGCGGCACCGGCCGCCACCAGGCCCGTCCCGCAGCTGCGGGTCTCCCCGACTCCGCGTTCGAATACCCGCATCGCCGCAGGTAGACGCCCATGTTGGTCTGCCGGCCCCGCCGGGGTCACCAGTTCCACGTTGGCGCCGTGCGGGAACGCCTCGTCATCGAGCAGCACGCCGCCGGAGAAGTCGACGGCGGCGAGTCCGGCCCCCGTCAGGTCAGCGACCACGCACGCCAGATGCGGATTGCCCACGTCGACCATCACACCGCGGTAGACGTCGTCGCCGATACGGACCAGCGAGTCGCCGTCCATCCGGGCCGACCCCATCTCGACGGTGACCTCGGCGTGGACCGCGTCGTGGTGATGCACGATCACCGGCCGCGCGCCGGCCCGCGACCCGACGGTGAACTCGTCGTGGGACTGCAGCCCGGAGGCACGCAGATGATGGGCGAATACGCGCACGCCGTTACCGCACATCTCCGCGATCGTCCCGTCCGCGTTGCGGTAGTCCATGAACCAGTCGTCGGGGGCGACACCCTCGGGCAGACGGTCGAGCACACCACGTTCCACCAGCGCCGCCGAGCGCACCACTCGCAGCAGCCCGTCGGCCCCGATCCCGCGACGCCGGTCGCAGAGCGCCGCCACCAACGACTCGGTCAGGTCGAGGGCGGCCGCCGGGTCGGTGAGAATGACGAAATCGTTCTGGGTGCCATGACCCTTCACGAAGCGGAGATGCTCGGCGCCCGAGGACTGTGTCGTCACCCCACCAGCCTACGGCGGCGGGAGGGGCGATCTCACTCGCCGATGGCACGCATCGTCGATCCGGTCAGATCCGGATCGGCCGCGTCGAGCCACACGATGCGGTGGTCGCGGCGGAACCAGGATCGTTGTCGCCGCACGTAGCGCCGGGTGCCGATGAACGTCAGCTCCTCCGCGGTGTCCATGTCGTACTCGCCGTCGAGGGCGGCGAGCACCTGCGCGTAGCCGATGGCCCGCGACGCGGTCCGGCCCTCCCGCAGCCCCACCTCGCACAGCGCGCGGACCTCGTCGGCGAGCCCGCCCGCGAACATCTGACGCGTCCGCAGCCGGATGCGTTCGTCGAGGGCGGCGGTGTCGCGGTCGACGGCGATCAGCCGGGTACCCCACCGCGGCTCGCCGATGGACGGCGCCGACGCCGCGAACGGCTGCCCGGTGAGCTCGACGACCTCGAGCGCGCGCACGATCCGTCGCCCGTCGGTATCCAGGATCGACGCCGCCGCCTGCGGATCGACCTCGGCGAGGTGACGGTGCATCTGCCCCACCCCGACCTCGTCGAGCATGGCCTCGTATCGCGCCCGCACGTCGGGGTCGGTGGCGGGGAACTGCCAGTTGTCCAGCAGACCCTGGATGTACATCATCGATCCGCCGGCCAGGACCGGGGTGATGCCCTCGGCGAGGAGGCGTTCGACGTCGGCGGAGGCTGCCTGCTGATAGCGCGCGACCGTCGCGGTCGCGGTGACGTCGAGGACATCGATCTGGTGATGCGGGATCCCCCGACGCTCGCCGACCGGCAGCTTCGCGGTGCCGATGTCCATCCCGCGGTACTGCTGCATCGCATCGAGGTTGACGATCTCGCCGTGCAGTCGCTCCGCAACGTCGAGAGCGAGATCGGATTTCCCGGCCGCCGTGGGACCGACGATGGCGATCGGGACGGGAGCGATCGGGGCGGGGGTGGCCGGTGCGCGCGTCCCGCCGCCGGGGCCGGGTCGCCGGGTCATCGCGGCGTCCACACCGCGACGACGTATCCGACGCCGAACGGTGCGTCGGCGTAGCGCAGTTCGGTGGTCATCGGACGGTCGGCGCACATCGCCGCGGCGACCTGCCAGGCCGCCCGGCCGCCGACTCCCTCGACCGCGCAGACGTCGGGTCGCAGTGCCGCGAGCGCCAGGGTGTCGCCGGTCGCGATGGCACCGTCGATACCACGCTGCAGTTCGACCGCGGACTCCCGCAGTCCGCCGCCGGGCGCCCGGGGCGACAGCGAGATCGCACCGTCGCCGACGACGAGCACGCCGAGCCGATCGGCGTCGTCGTCGACCTTCCTCGAAAGGTCGGCGCCGACCCGCGCGCACTCGTCGGGGTCGGCATCCGGCGCGACGAGCACCGGGGTGACCGTGTCGGCCCCCACTTCGGCACGCAGCCACCCGGCCACGAGCATCGACAGCGGCAGATACCCACCTGCCCGCGACGCCGGCGATTCACTCGAGGCCAGCGACACCGCGACGTCGACACCGAACCGGGCAAAGGTCCCGGATTCCCCGACCTCGCCCGGGCTGGGGCCATCGGTGGCGCCGATCGCGAACCAACGGGTGGCCGCGTCCGCGAGGTCGGCACCGGCCACCAGTGTCGCGGCCCGGACCGGCTCGGTGTCGAGGGCGCGAGGCCCGGCGAGAGCGGGCACGAGCAACGGTGCACTCGGCACGAAGACCACGGATGCCAGCACGCCCACGACGCTAGCCGACCAGCGATCCGGCGGGTCACGGCGCCCCACTCGCCGAGCTCGGCGTGCAATGTCGCCGCAGGACCCCCACGGCGAACGCTGACCTGCTTGAATGGGGTGACCCCGTACGGTTGTCGCGACGTGTGCCGCACGGGGTCGAGTGACCGGCAGCCGTGACGCGCGGCAGCAACCTGCGGGAGAGGGCACCTGCACATGACGAATCCGACCGACCCGACCAGCGCATCCGGGTCCGACGCCGACACCTCGGCGGCACCGCCGTCCACCTCGACCGAGGAGGCGGCGGCCGCACCACCGACACCGTCGGCACCCAAACCCGGTCCGGTGCCCCGTCCGGGCCCCCGCCCCGGGCCTCGACCCGGTCCGCCCGCGCGTCCCGCCGACATCACACCGGTCCCGGCGCCCGTCCCCCACGGCGACCCGCACCAATATGGCCGGATCGACGACGACGGCGTGGTCTGGCTCAAGACCGCCGACGGCGAGCGTCAGATCGGTTCCTGGCAGGCGGGTTCCGTTGACGAAGGGTTGAACCACTTCGCCCGGAAATTCGACGACCTCGCCACCGAGGTGGAGATCCTCGAAGAACGCCTCGCCGCTCGCTCGGGTGATCCGCACAAGGCGCAGACAGCGGCCCGGCATCTGCTCGACGGCCTGCCCGACGCCGCGGTCATCGGGGATGTGGCCAAGCTGCAGGAGCGGCTGACGATCATCGTCGGCAGCGCCGACGAGGTCGCCGACTCGATGAAGGCCGAACGCGAACACACCCGTGCCGCCGCCATCGCACGCAAGGAGGAACTCGCGTCCGAGGCCGAGCAGATCGGCGCCGATTCCACGCAGTGGAAGGT
>NZ_BAHC01000012.1 GCF_000298195.1 Gordonia rhizosphera NBRC 16068
CCATCGGGTGAGTCCAACTCCGATGCCGAGTGCGGCGATCAGGATGATCAGGGCCGTCGTACTCAGGTGGACGCCGGCGATCCGGATCTGACTGGCGCTGTAGCTGGTGTTGAATCCGAACGGGCTGCTCGCGGTCACCCGCTGGGCGAAGGCGATGAGGATCGCCGAGACGCCGATGCCGCCGATGATGATGCGCAGCTCGGTCGAACGCTGGTTCTTACTTCGGTCGACGATCTGTTGGAACACCAGCAGCTGGGTGGCCACCGACAGGGCGGCTCCTGCCGCCATGGCGACGACCAGGATCACCGGCAGCGGCAACGAACCGTCACGGGTCATCATGTAGGCCACGAGCACGGAGAACACGAACGTCGCACCGTGCGCGAAGTTCAGAATTCCGATCGTGCCCCAGGCCAAGGCCATACCCAGCGCGAACAGCAGGTAGATCGAACCAAGGGTCGCGGCATTCAGGATTTCCTGCATGTCTGACACCTCCCGGAACTGCTGACCGCGGCCGGAGCCGACGTGATATCGGATCGGATGGTGCTCATTGGAGCAGCGTCTCCTTGCCGTTCTCCCAGAGGATCATCGCGCCCGGCACCCGCATGTCGTTGCCGTCGAAGGTGATGTCACCCATCGCGCCGGTGAAGCCCTTCGAGGCGACCGTGGTCAGGCCCTGCTGGATACCCTCACGCGACGAGCTGTTCGCCGACTTGATGCCCCGAGCGAGCCACCAGATGGCGTCGTAGCCCTCGGCGGCGTAGGCGTCGGGCTGCTTGCCGTACTTCTCCTCGAAGGCGGCGACGAACTTCTGAGCCTCCGCCGAGTCCATCGCCGACGAGAAGTCGACCGGGTAGACCAGACCGTTGGCGGCATCGCCGGCCGCGGAGACGTTGCCCGCGCTCTGCACGGAGGTGGCGACGACCTGTCCCTGGTACCCGGCCTGGCGGAGCTGCTTGAGGAAGGTCACCGACTGGGGAGCGGTGAGGAGCATGATCACGGCCTGCGGGTTGGCCGACGCGATCTGCTGCGCCTGGCCGGTGAAATCCTGCGTGGTCGACTGGGCTTCGATGGACTGGCCCAGGTCAATTCCCAGCTGCTTTGCCTCTGCGGGCACCACGTCCTTGCCGAGGTCGGCGAACGTGGGGAACGTGGCGTTGTAGATGACCGAGACATTCTTGAGGTCGTTGTCGGCCAGCCACTTCATCGCGATGTCGTAGTAGCTGCCCATCGGGGCGGTGGCACGGAAGGTGTAGTCGCCGGTTACGACACCCTCGGCACCGGACTGGGTGAAGATCGTCGGCGTCTTGCGCTGATTGACGATCGGGGCGACCGCCGCCGCCTGCTGGCCCATCGTCGGGCCCAGGATCGCGGAGATGTCGGGGTTGGCCATCGCCGTGGTCGTCTCGCTGACCGCCCGGTCGATTTGTCCCGCGGGATCACTCTGCTCCATCGAGACGGTGATGCCGTCACCGAGGAAGCCTTGCTCGTTGATCTCGGCGATGGCCAGCTCGGCGCCTCGGCTGGCGCCGGTGCCGGCGTAGGCGACCGCGCCGGTCTGGTCGTTGACCGCCTGGATCCGGATCTGCGACGCGATCCCATCGCCGCCTTGGGCCGTCGAACCGCTACTTCCACAGGCGGTCGCCGCCAGCATCGTCGCGGCGGCCAGGCTGGTCAGGATCGCCGCCGTCTTCTTGATTCTCACCGTGAGTTCTCCTTCTCGATCTCTGTGGGATGGATGGCGTGAGGTCGGAAATGACCGTTGATGATGATTATCATGAATACCACAGATATGGCGCGGGTCACAATGGTCTGTGGAAACTCGGGAGCGTCTCAGAGGTGCAGGCTCGCTGTACCGCGGGGGGGGGTCTCGATACACCTCCTCGCTGCGCTCGTCGGCACTCGACCAGCGGGAGGGGAACGCAGACGGGTGGACCATCGGCCGCAGCCGATGATCCACCCGGATCTGTTGAGTGTCTGGCTATTTGAGGGTGTAGCCGGCATCCACCTTCAGTTCGGTGCCGGTGACATAGCGGGCCTCATCAGAGGCCAGGAACAACACGGCGTTGCTGATGTCGATCGGCTCCACCCACGGCACCTCGAGTGCGTTGGTGGTGGTGAACACCGGTGCCGCCTGCTCCTGGGTCGGATGTTCGACGTCGGGGAGGAACAGTTTGAACGCAGACTCGTTGAGGATCATGTTGGTGGCCACGCCGGTGGGGTGCACGGTGTTCACCCGAATCGCGTACGGCGCCAGCTCCAGCGCCAGGGTCCGCATCAGCCCGACCACGCCGTGCTTGCTGGCCGTGTACGAGGCCACGTTGGGGGTGCCCTTGATGCCGGCAGTGGAGCTGGTGAGGATGATCGAACCACCGGTGCCCTGCTCGATGAGGTGTGGGATCACCGCCTTGCAGGTGAGCCAGACGCCTTTGAGGTTGACGTCCTGCACGTCGTCCCAATCCTGTTCGGAGACCTCATGGGTCTTGTCGCCGAACTCGAAGATGCCGGCATTCGCGCTGACCACGTCGACGTGTCCGAACTCGGCCAGGCCCCGCTCGAGCGCCTCCTTGGTGGCGGCGAAGTCGCGCACATCTGCCTTGGTGGCGACGATCCGCCGGTCGAGCTTCTCGACCTCGGCGACGGTCTCCGCTAGATCCTCCTCGGTCGCACCCGGGTAGTAACGTGGTACGTTGCCGACGTCGTCGCACAGGTCCAGCGCGATGATGTCCGCACCCTCCTGGGCGAGCCGGATCGCGTGGCTGCGCCCCTGGCCACGGGCCGCACCGGTGATGAAGGCGACTTTGCCTTCCATTCTTCCCATGTCGAATCTCCAGTCTCTCTCGGTGAACGATCAGATCGGCGACGAGGTGTCGATCCCGTCCAGATCCGCCTTCAACCGTAGGGCGAGGTACTTGTTGTACGTACGGGCAAATCCGAGATTGCCTCCGCTGAACCAGAATCCGTTGTGACCCGAGGGCCGCCACACCCCGCGGAGTTCGCCCTCGTCGTCGAGGTCCCAGACGGGTCCGACACGGTCGGCGACCTCGTCGCCGAAGATGCGGCGCGCGGTGTCGACGATGCCGCGGAATCCGGTGGCGAGGAGGATCGCGTCGACGTCGAGTCGTCGCCCGTCGGCGAACACCACGCCCTCGGCGTCGAACCGGTCGATCTCAGAACCCGACACGATGCCGATCTCGCCGTCGATGATGAGCTTCGACGCGCCGACGTCGATGTAATAGCCGCCGTTGCGGGTCAGGAACAACATCATCGAGCCGGTGCCGTCGATCCCGCTCGACAGCGCGAATCCGCGTTCGGTGAGGCCGTCGTGAATATCCTTGTCCATCTCGGCCATCGCCGCCGTCGCCGCCTGCAGGCCGGCAGTGGTGCCCGCGGCCCGGTTGGGCATCGAGGCGCCGATGAGGTCGGACACCTCGGTCGGTGGTGAGTCCTCGCTGTAGGACGCGCTCATCATCACGGCTTCGACGGTTTGCGCGCCGATGACGAACGTCGGGCCCCGCTGCACGAGCGTGGTGTCCACCCCGTGCAGGTAGAGGTCCTGTGCCACATCGTGTCCGCTGTTGCCGGTGCCGATCACCGCAACCCGTTTGCCGGTGAACTGCGAACCATCGGTGTAGGCGCTCGAATGCAGGATCTGTCCGGCGAAGTCCTCCTGCCCGGCGAAGCTCGGGACGAAGGGCTCGGTCCCGCTCAAACCGGTCGCGAGTACCACGTGTCGGGGGGTCAGTTCCCGGATCTCGCCGCCCCGGTCGATGGTTACCCGCCAGGTGCCGGTCTCGTCGTCGTAGCTGCTCGACGTGACCGAACTGCCCGTCCACACATTCAATTCCATGGCCCGCGAGTAGATCTCGAGCCAGTCACCCATCTTGTCCTTGGGTGTGTACACCGGCCATCCGGGCGGGAACTTCATCAGCGGCAGATGGTCGTACCACACCGGGTCGTGCAGCACGAGCGAGTCGTAGCGGTTGCGCCAGTTGTCGCCGACCCGCTCGTTCTTGTCGACGAGCAGGGTCGAGACGCCCAGCGCACCGAGGTAGGCGGCCAGCCCGAGACCCGAATGGCCGGCGCCGACGATGAGCACATCCGGTGCGCCGGAACCGAACTCCTGCTCGGCGAGGCGACGTGTGGTCCACGACGGTTCACCCGGCGGTGTGACGCCCGACGGGCGGCGTGAGCCGACCGCAAAGTCGATACCCTCGAGCGACTCGAGGCTGGTGAGCAGCGTGGAGGCGCGCCAGCCGGTGCCGTCGGCGGACGGGTGGAGCCGCACCAGTCCCCGCCCCGTTCCGGTGGCGGTCTGGAAATCGAAGAACGCCTGCACCGTCGGGGGTGCGCCGTCGACCTCCAGCCGGACCGGTTCGCAGTCGGTGGCCGCGGTGATGCCGGCCACCGACTGGTTCACGGCCGCCGCCATCAGCGGGCCGATCGCACCTTCGCCGTGCAGGCTGCGCAGATCCCACGTGAAGGCGAGAAGATCCCGCCACCACGAATCGGTGGTGAACAACTGCTCATACCGGGTGGCGTCGCCGGCCTGCAGGGCGTCCCGGAGCCCGTCGAGCCAGGTCGCGACGACGGTGGGTGTGTCGATGTCGATCGCGTCGGAAAGCGTTGTCATGACCGATTTCAGACCTCGAACCCCTCCATCTGCGGGGTGGTCAGCGGTTCGATGATGCGCTCGGCGATCTTCCAGCCATCTTCGGTACGGACGTACACATCCTTGTTCAACGCGATGGCCTTGATGGCGCCACCGTTGCGCATCTCGCCTTCGGCGTAGACGTAGTTTGTGCCGTGCGCGCGGTCATCGTCGTCGAAATCGATGATGTGGTTGGTGATGATGTGGCACTGCTTGTCGACGGCGGCCGCGTCCGCCTCGAAGAAGGCGATCAGGTCCGCCTCGCCTTCGAAACGCTTCAACCCGACCGCGGTGGCGTCCCACACACCATCCTTGGTGAAGGCGGAAGCAGCTTCCTTCGGGTCGTGCAGATCGAGGCCCCGCGCGTAGGTGTGGGTGGCCTTGACGATGTCGTTGACGTCGTCTGCTCGCATGGTCTTTCCTCCTGATAGTGAGTTATCGGTTGTCCCGGAATGTTGTCCACGTCGGCGCCGACTCCGGGTAGTCCGCGTCGCGGTGTCTGGTCTGAGGCCAGCGGATGCGCTGGCGCGTCCTGAAACTGGTGTTCATCGATTCCGCGGGGACCGCGTACATGAACCTCACGCGCCGCTCGGCGAACCGCCAGTGGCCGGCCACGCGGGCGTAGCGATCGGCGTAGCGGTAGGCGGTCAGCATCAGGGTGTCGCGGAAGGCGAGTTCGGCGTGACCGGTGGCGCGTCCGTGGGCGGTGTCGCTGGAATCGATGGTCACCAGATGGATCTCGGGAGTGTGCAGCATGGTGTGGAAGCGGCCCATGCTCGCGACAAACGAGTCCCGGATCTCCGCATGTCCGCGGGCGATCTCCCCGGACACGTCGAAAATGCCGTCGCAGGTGAACAACCCGACCACGGTGTCGATGTCGTGATCATCGACGGCCAGGGCATAACGCATCGCCATGTCGCGGATCTCGTCCTTGGCGAGGAGCACGCCCAGCCGGTCATCGACACCGTGGTCGTCGGGCATCGTCGACTCAGAGGTCGTACATGATGACGCCACGGATGTTCTTGCCCTCCCGCATGTCGGCGATCGCCTCGTTGATCTGCTCGAGTTCGTAGGTCTTGGTGACCAGTTCGTCGAGCTTGTACTCGCCGCGGCGGTACATGTCGGCAATCAACGGGATGTCGCGGCGCGCGGTGGTCGTGCCGTACAGCGTGCCCTGCAAACGCTTTCCGCTCATCGCGAAGGTGAACAGGTCGAACGGCACATCGCGCTGGGTCACCGGTGCAGCAGAGGTCAGCACGAGCGTTCCGCCGCGGCGGACCATCTCCTGGGCCGGGTTCAGCAGATGTCCGTAGGCGATGTCGACGGTGATGATCACCTTGTCCGCGCCCTGACCGTTGGTCAGGCTCGCCACCAGATCTGCTGCCTGCTCATAGTTCTCGACGGTGTGTGTGGCGCCGAAGAGCTTGGCCTGATCGCGCTTGAACGGTACCGGATCGATCGTGATGATGTCCTTGGCGCCCTTGTGCCGGGCGCCCTGTACGGCGTTCATGCCGACGCCGCCGGTTCCGACGATGACGACAGTCTCACCGAGGTTGACCTCTGCGGCATAGACCGACGATCCCCACCCGGTGGGCACACCACAACCGATCAGGGCGGCCTTGTCCAGTGGGATGTCCTTGCCGATCTTCACGCACGAATCAATGTTGACCACGACGTAGGGCGAGAAGGTGCCGAGGTAGGAGAACGGGCCGACGCCCTGGCCGCGGGCGTGCACACGATGTGTGCCGTCGGGAGCGAAACCGCTCAGGACGCCGGCGCCGCGCTCACACATGTTGGATCGTCCGATGGTGCACATTTGGCACTGACCGCACGACGGCAGGAACGACAGGACGACATGATCGCCGACCTCGAACCCGGTGACGTCGGGGCCGACCTCTTCGATGATGCCGGCGCCCTCGTGGCCACCGATGATCGGCGCCCAGGGCAGCGGAATGTCGCCGGTGTCGACGTGATCATCGCTGTGGCAGATACCCGACGCGGCCAGCTTGACCCGGACCTCGCGGCTCTTGGGAGGATCGATCTCGATCTCCTCGACGCTCCACCCGGAACGGGTTCCGGGTTCCCAGATCAGTGCGCCAATGGTTTTCATGATTCTCCTTCATCTCGATCGAGCCGAAACAGGGGGCGATTGATCACCTGTGAACTGCGCGACGGCGGTCACGAGCGGTGATGGAAATCACGATAACCATTATCATGGTATTTGTATAGTCCTCGGGCCATGCAGGGAGAGGAACCACGTGACGGAGACCCTCGAAACCCGGTCGATGCAGCGTGACCGGGGCATACGTCTCCGGTGCTCACTGGCCGCGTCGGCGGGGTTCGCGCTCCTCATCGTCGGATCGAACATCCCCGCGCCGATCCTGCCGATCTATCGGGATGACCTGCAGTTGAGCACGTTCACCGTCACCGCGCTGTTCGCCGTCTACCTCGCCGCTCTGGTCGCCACATTCACGACCGTCGCCCGCACCACGTTGGCCGGGAAGGCGGCCGTGGTGCTGCCCGTGTCACTGGGGATCGGGATGATCGCCGATGTGGCGCTGTGGGCCGGGCACGACGCGGTCGCGTGGTTGTTCGCCGGACGCATGCTGACCGGCCTCGCCGCC
Organism: Gordonia rhizosphera NBRC 16068; assembly: GCF_000298195.1. GTDB lineage: Bacteria > Actinomycetota > Actinomycetes > Mycobacteriales > Mycobacteriaceae > Gordonia > Gordonia rhizosphera. The sequence continues at coordinate 7,273 of NZ_BAHC01000012.1, forward strand.
GGACTGGGCACCGGCGCGACCGCGACGATCGCGGTGGCGATGCGCGGTGAGCGCGGCCGGGCGATCGCGGCCACCGGAACCCTGGCCGGGTCCTTCCTGGGGCTCGTCGGCGCGGCTGTTGTTGCCGAGTTCCTGCCCGGCCCGACGACGACGGTCTATCTCTGCCACATCGCCCTGGTCGCGATCGCGCTGGGTCTGCTCATCGTCGCGCTGGTTTCGGCGAGGCGCGTCCTGAAGGTCGAATTGCGGGGTGCCGCACCGTCGGACGCGACGATCGATCGTGACCTGGGGACGCTCGAGGTGACGGGCGTGCCTGCGGTGGCGGTGCAGGACACGCGCCGACTGCGCTGGGCGGGTTACGGTTTGGGCATTGCGGGATGGGCGATCGGCGGCATCGTCGTCGGCCTGTTGCCGACGGTCGTAGCCGATGAACTGGGCTCACCGTCGATCATCGTGACCGCACTGGCGCCGATCGTCCTGCTCGGTGCTGCGTGTCTGAGCCCGTATGTGTTCCGTTCGATGCGGGCCGAAGCGGCGGTCGTCGTGATCGCCGTGGCGGCCGTGTTGTGCCTGGTGGGAGTGTGGCTCGGCAATCTCGGGTTGATCTTGACCTGCTGCGTCCTCTGGGGCGTCGGGCAGGGATTTGCGTATGCGTGCGGTCTGCGGATCGTCACCGCCGGTCTGGGTCCCGTCGACCAGGGACGCGTCGCGTCGCGGTACGCGTCGATCTGCTACGGATTCACCGGGGTTCTCGCGGTCACCACCGGCGCCGTGGCGACGGCCTGGGGGTCGGTCGGCGGGATGGTGTTGCAGGCGGTGGTGTTCGTGACGCTGTGTACCTCGGTGGCCGTGTTGGGACACCGACGCTGGCCCGCCGGCGTCTGATCGGCGACGCCGGCGGCGCCCCGTCGACCGGGCCGGATCACTCCGGATCGGGGAACTGGGCGCGCCGCTTCTCCAGGAAGGCGGTCGCGCCCTCGACCATGTCCGGGCTGCCCACAGCCTGCACCAGCATCCCCAGACCCGAGGCGAAATTGTCGCGAGCCGAGTTCCACCACAGGTTCGAACTGATCTTGGCGATCTCCAGGTAGCGCGGACTCAGGGCCTCGAACTCGTCGCAGATGCCCTGGACGGTGCCGATCAGGTCCGCGTCGTCGACGACCTCGTTGACCAGACCCATCTCGTAGGCGCGCTGGGCCGGGTACCGGCGACACAGCATGGACAGCTCCTTGGCGCGCTTCTCGCCGATCTGGATGCCCATCACATTGGTCGCACCCGTGACCGGCGCGGACCCCACGCGCGGACCGGTCTGGCCGAATGTCGCCGACCGCGCGGCCACCGCGAGGTCGCACGCGACCACCAGCTCGTTACCGCCACCCGCTGCGGCACCGTTGACCGCGGCGATCACCGGCCGCGGGCACGACCGGATTGCGTCGAACAACCGCAGCGATGCGCGGTACAGGTCGCGCATCGCGCTCGTGGTGGGGGCGCTCAGTTTCGCCAACGACCCACCGGCACAGAAGCTGTCGCCGGAACCGGTGATGACGACGCTGCGGAAACCAGAGGCACCGTCGAGTGCATCGGCGATCGCCGCAGCCATGTCGGCGTCGTAGGCGTTCTTGCGTTCCGGCCGGTTCAGTGTGATCCACAGGGTGGAGCCATCTTCCTTGATGAGCACGTCTGGCGACATGTGAGCTTCTCCGTTCGGCATTGGGTGTTTCTCGAGGGATAGATTGCTTATAATCATATCCCTCAATAGTTGCCAACGAAAGGATCCCGTGGTGACCACGACCTCCCGCGCACCGAAGGCGGCCATGGTCGTCGCCCAGCAGATCGTCCGCGACACCCTGCGTGACGGAATACGGTCGGGCGAGTTGCTCGACCCCGAGCGCATCATGCTGGAGAAGTATCAGATCGGCCGCGGGACGTTGCGAGAAGCATTGCGGATCTTGGAGGTTCAGGGTGTCATCGCGCTGAAGCCCGGTCCGCGCGGCGGTCCGATCCTGCTCGATCCCGATGCGTCGCATCTGGCGTCCACGGTCATCCTGCTGATGCAGATGAAGAACGCGCCGTTCACCGCGATCGCCGAGGCCCGGGTGGCGCTGGAGCCGATGATCAGCCGGCTGGCGGCCGACCGGATCACCGACGACGCGCTGGCCGATCTGCGTCAGACCATCGTCGTGATGCGCGATTCCCTCGACGATCAGCACGTGTTCCTCGAGGCGAACAAACGCTTCCACGATGTCATCGCGTGGTCGTGCGGGAACCCGCTCTTCGGCTATCTGGTGGACTCGCTACTCGGGATCATGGACGGCACGATCATCGGCATCGATTATCCCGCGCCCCGTCGCGCGGCCATCCTCGAGGCGCATCAGTCCATCGAGTCCGCACTCGTGGCGCGCGATGCGGATCTGTCGCGTGACCGGATGTCCCAGCACATCAACGAGTACATGCGTTACGCGCGCCGGAAGTTCCCCGACGTCATGGAGTCGGTCATCCCCTGGGACCGCGCGCTCTGAGCGGGCGCGCTCTGGTGGCGTCGCGCCCGGAGGATCATCCGCGCCCGGTGGGCCATCGAACAGTTCTTCCCCCGGTCCTTGCAATAGTCCGCCAAATGCAGCAAGTGGGGGACGATCGCAGGACCGGGGGAAGAACTGTCCCGGGTGCCGGAGTGGCGGGTGCGGGTGCAGTGTGTCAGTCGACGCTGATGGCCCGCTCCGGGCACGCTGCGGCGCCGGCCTTGGCCGCGACCTCATGCTCCGGCGCGTTCCCGTCGGGCAGTACGTAGCTGTGGCCGTCCTCGTCGCGCAGACCGAACACCTCGGGTGCGGTCATGAAGCACAATCCGTGACCCTGGCACTGTTTCTCATCGACCGAGACCTTCACAGTCGACCTCCTTTGTGATCTTGACAACATCCAAATCTAGTATAACCATTATCAGTACTGCAAGTGCTTCGTCGGGTCACAACACCTAGGAGAATCCATGACCGCAACCGTGCCCACCGTTCTCAAGAGCTACGACAAACTCCTGATCGGCGGCCGGTGGACCGAGCCGTCGAGCGACAAGGTGATCGAGGTGGTTTCGCCGATCACCGAGGAGCTGCTGGCCACCGTGCCCGAAGCGCAGACCGAGGACATCGACAAGGCGGTCGCCGCGGCACGCAAGGCATTCGACGAGGGCCCGTGGCCGCGGATGACGGCGGCCGAGCGGGCGGTCTACCTCACCCGCATCGGTGAGGAGGTGGCCAAGCGGTTCGACGCGATGGCCGAGGCCTTCACCGCCGAGATCGGTGCCCCCGCCGCGGCGTCCACCGCGTTCCACAACAACGCCATCAAGATGTGGGGTGACGCGTCGACGCTGTACCAGCGCTTCGATTTCGAGGAGGAGCGTGAGTGGGAGGGCGGCCACGGCACGCTCGTCCGCGAGCCGGTCGGCGTCGTCGCGACGATCATCCCGTGGAACGGTCCGGTCGCCACGGCGTCCCTCAAGATCGGACCCGCACTCGCTGCGGGCTGCACGGTCGTGCTCAAGCCGGCGCCGGAAGGCCCGGTCAGCACGATGATGCTCGCCGAGGCCATCGAAGCCGCCGGTCTCCCCGAGGGCGTCGTGAGCCTGCTGCCGGGCGGCCGCGAGGTCGGTGAGCACCTCGTCAGTCATCCCGGAGTGGACAAGGTCGCCTTCACCGGTTCGACCGCGGCCGGACGCCGGATCATGAGCCTGTGCGCCGACCGGATCGCCCGCGTCACCCTGGAACTCGGCGGCAAGTCCGCGGGCATCATCGCCGACGACATCTCCCTTGACGAGGTCTTCCCCGGTCTCGCCTTCGCGGGTATCGGCCACAGCGGACAGGTCTGCGCGGCGATCACCCGCGTGCTCGTACCCCGTGAACGCCAGGACGAGGTCGTCGAAACGATGAAGGCCATCTTCGAGTCGGTCAGCATCGGCGATCCTCGCGACGACTCCGTGCTCCTCGGCCCGCTGGCCGCGGAACGGCAGCGCACCCGCGTGCTCGACTACATCGAGATCGGCAAGGCCGAGGGTGCCCGTCTGGTCACCGGTGGTGGCCGCCCCGCGGGACTAGACAAGGGCTGGTACGTGGAGCCCACCCTGTTCGCCGACGTCACTCCGGACATGCGCATCGCGCAGGAGGAGATCTTCGGACCCGTCGTCGTGGTCATGCCGTTCGACTCCATCGACGAGGCCATCGACATCGCCAACGGCACCGACTACGGACTGTCCGGTGCGGTGTTCGCCAAGGACACCGCGCTCGCCGAGTCGGTCGCACGCCGCGTGCGGACCGGCCAGATCTCCATCAACGGCTGGGACATGTGCGTAACGCAGCCGTTCGGCGGGTACAAGCAGTCCGGTCTCGGTCGTGAGGGCAACGTCGAGGGGCTCTCGGCCTACCTGGAGACGAAGCTGATCCAGAAGGCCGTCTGATCGCACGCTCGACGAAGGGCCCGGCCACCTCGATGAGGAGGCCGGGCCCTTTGCCGTGGTCAGCGGGAACGTCCCCGGCGTCAGAGAGTGATCGACAGCAGACTGGCATCACGGGTGTCGCGACGCTGATGCTCCGACGACGACGGCGCCGCGCAGGCGAACAGCACATCGGCCGTGTCGCCGCCGACGGCGCAGGCGAACACGCCGGTCCCGAAGGTCTTCTCGTCGAGGATCTCGCCGCCCTCGGCGACACGGATGACGCGCTGGTGCAGGGCGTCGGCCACCCAGATCGTGCCGTCGGCGCCCGCGCAGATGCCGTCCGGTGCCACCTGGGACGCGGCCATCGCGTCGCGCACCGATGTACGCGGCACCTCGGGACCGAACGCGGCCCAGACCCGCCGGTTCGACAGCCGGCCGGCGGGGTCGAGATCGAAGGCGGTCAGCCGGTTGCCCATGCTCTCGGCGATCACGAGGGTGCGCACGGCGTCGTCGGCATCGCCGAAGATCACCGACCCGTTGGGAAACAGCAGGTCGTTCGCCGCCACGTCGGCCCGGCCGCTCGGGTCCACGTGGATCAGCACCGCCGACTCCACATAGGAGCGGGAACGGAACTCGAAGCCGAACGTGGAGATGAAGGCGTGACCGGCGGCGTCGACGACCATGTCGTTGAGCTTGCCGGTCGCCAGTGCCGATACGTCGGAGTGCACCTTCAGCGCGCCGTCGCCATCGCGGACCAGCAGGGCGCCGTCGATCATCGACACGATCAGCAGCCGGCCGTCGGGCAGCCATCCGAGCCCGGAGGGCTGATCGGTCAGGGTCGCCTCGACGCGGACGTCGGTGCCGTCGGCATCGAGTGACAGCACCTCCTTCGCGTACAGGTCGGACACCCACAGCCGACCGTCGTGCCAGCGCGGGCACTCCAGGAAGGCGCGGCCGTCGAGCACGGTCGTGATGGCGGATGCGGTGGTCATCGGTGTTCTCCTCTTCGAGTCGGAAAGTGTTCGGATACGGCTGCGGCCGCCGACGCATAGGTGTCGGCGGCCGCGGCGCGATACAGCTTCGGTCAGTCGGTTCCCAGCCGGGGTCCTGGGGTGAAGGTGGCCGGCAGGCTACGGAATCCGACGTTGACGCCCTGCCGCTCGTAGTTCACGGTGTTGTCCTCGTCGATGACGTAGTCGGGCATGCGCTCGAGGATCTGGGTGATCAGTTCCTTCGCCATCGCGCGGCCGATGTGCGAGCCGGCGCAGCGGTGGGCGCCGACACCGAATGCGGTGTGCCGGTTCGGCCAGCGGTGGATGTTCAGATCGTCGGGATCGTCGAAGCCGGCGGCCTCGTCGCGGTTGGCCGACGCCCAGCTCAGCAGGACCCGGTCACCCTCGCGCATCGGGCAGCCGTGGAACTCGACGTCGTGGGTGACGGTGCGGGCCAGCGCCTGGGTCGGCGAGAAGTAGCGCAGGAACTCCTCGAGGGCGTGGTCGAGGAGCGACGGGTCGTCGATCAGTTCCTGGCGCACGTCGTGATGCTGATGGAGCCACAGGAGTGACTGTCCGACCAGCGATGCGGTCGTCCCGACGCCGCCGGAGATGAGAAGCTCGACGATCGAGAAGGTCTCCTCCTCGGTCATCGTGCGCCCATTGATCTCCGAATGGACGAGGAAGCTGATCGCGTCGTCCTTCGGCTCGGCCTTGCGTTCGGCGATGCGCTTTTTGACCATCTCGGTCAGCACGGGCAGCTCGTCGTTGACGGCGTGCAGGAACTCGGGGCTGTCCTGCGGGAACGCCAGCGTGGCGCGGTGGGCCTCGGAGTACCGCTCCCAGTCGGAGACGTCGAGACCGAGCCAGTCGATGGTGACGATCGACGGCACGCCGATGATCGACGCGAAATCGCACTTGCCGGTCTCGATGACCTCGTCGAGGAACCAGGTGGTGTGGCGCTGGATCATCGGCAGCATCGTCTCGACCGCGGCCGGTGCGGTGATCCGGTTGACGACCTTGCGGTAGGGCGCGAGCTCCGGCGGATCGAGCTCGATCGGGATGTGATCGTGCATCGGCGTCTTCGGGATCACCACGGACAGGCCTTCGCCGCCGTACGGGGTGCGGCGTGAGGTGAAGGTGTCGTCGTCGCGGGCCGCCTCGAACACGGGTTCGTAGCCGGCGAGGATCCAGTAGCCGCCGTTGGCCTCGCTCCAGGCGATCTCGTGTTCGGAACGGAGCTCTCGGTACGACTCGGCCGGGTGCTCGGAGTGCTCCGGCGAATTGTGGTCGAATCCGACCACGGGGCAGCGGGGCGTCGTCGAGGTCATTGGGGGTTCCTCCTTGCGGGTAGTCAATGACAATGATGCGCATGAATGGCTTGGATCACAGAGTAGAGCCTGATTACCGCTTTGTCCACGTCCAGCTTTTGACACAGTGTGCCATAAGTGTGATGGTCATCTCCAGTGGTCAAGAAATGTGACCGTTGACATATCTTCATTTCCGTTCATATGATGCGCATCATTATCCGATATCAACCAGAGGAGACCGGATGAGCAGAACGGATGTCCGCCAGACCGAGGTCGACGTGATCGTCGTCGGTGCAGGATTTGCGGGGTTGTACTCGCTCTGGAAGCTACGCAACCAGGGACGTTCGGTCCGGGTGATCGACGCGGGCGCCGAGGTCGGCGGTACCTGGTTCTGGAACCGGTATCCGGGCGCCCGCTGCGACGTGGAGAGCGTCGACTACTCGTTCTCGTTCGACGAGCAGCTGCAGCAGGACTGGGTCTGGACCGAGCGCTACCCCGCGCAGCCGGAGATCCTCGAATACCTGAAGCATGTCGCTGATCGCTTCGACATGCGCAAGGACATCAGCCTGGACACCCGGGTTCTCGCCGCCTCCTACGACGAGAACGCCCAGCAGTGGACGGTCGAGACCGATACGGGCGAGACGCTGCGCTCGCGCTTTCTCATCATGGCGACCGGCTGCCTCTCGGTGCCGCAGGTGCCCAGTCTCGAGGGCCTCGACGACTTCACCGGCACCGTGCTGCACACCGGCTCGTGGCCGAGCGAACCGGTCGACTTCACCGGGCAACGGGTCGGTGTCGTCGGCACCGGGTCGTCGGGCATCCAGCTGATCCCCGAGGTCGCCAAGCAGGCCGACCAGGTGACCGTGCTCCAGCGCACCGCGAGCTTCTCCGTGCCCGCCTTCAACCGCCCCCTCGACCCCGGGGAACTCGCCGCGGTCAAGGCGGAGTACCCGGAGCGGCGCAAGCGGGCCCGCGCCTCGGCTGCCGGCGTGGAGCGCGGTGACAATCCCCAGTGCGCGTTCGACGTCGATGCGGCTCAACGCCAGCGCGAGTTCGATGTCCGCTACCAGACCGGCGGTTTCGGCCTGCTCGGCTCGTATGCGGACCTGATGCTCACCCACGAGGCCAATGCCACGGTGTCGGACTACGTGCGCGGCAAGATCCGCGACTACGTCGACGACCCGGAGACCGCCGAGGATCTGATCCCACACGGATACCCTTTGGGCGCCAAGCGGATCTGCGTGGACACGAACTACTTCCAGACCTATAACCGCGACAACGTCGAACTGGTCAACCTGCGCAAGACCCCGATCGACACCTTCACCGCCACCGGTGTGCGCACCTCCGACGGTGTGGAGCGCGAGTTCGACGTGATCTGCCTGGCCACCGGATTCGACGCCATGACCGGGGCGCTCAACCGGATCGACATCCGCGGTGTCGACGGTGTCGCACTGCGTGACCGGTGGGACGCCGGCCCGGTCACCTATCTGGGTCTGGGTGTGTCCGGCTTCCCCAACATGTTCCTGCTCGCCGGCTCCGGCAGCCCGTCGGTGCTCGCGAACGTGGTCACCGCGATCGAACAGCACGTGGAATGGACCGCCGACTGCCTGGCCTACCTCGACGACCACGGTTACACCACGATCGAGGCCACGCCGGAGGCCGAGACCGAGTGGGTCGAACACGTCAACGAACTGGCCCACCAGACCATCTTCCCCAACGCGGCGTCGTGGTACATCGGCGCCAACATCCCCGGCAAGCCACGCATCTTCATGCCGTACGTCGGCGGGATCGTCGAGTACGAGAACAAATGCAACGAGGTCGCCGGCGACGGCTACAACGGCTTTGCGCTCAAGTAGCCGGCGGATCTGAAACCAGCGCAAGACAATCACGAACAATCCCAAACCGAAAGGAACAAACCCATGGCTTTGGACGAGGCGACGTCGTCGTTCCTGGCGCAGGCCGCAGAAACGGGTGCCCCGCCGCTCTATGAAATGACCCCCGAGGACCTGCGTGCGATGAACGACGGATTCATCGACCTGTACGGCCCCGGACCGGATATGGCGTCGGTGGAGGACGTGACCGTCCCCACCGGTGACGGATCGTCGATCCCGGTGCGGGTCCTCACCCCGGTGGGGACTCCCGACGGAGTGTTGATCTACTTCCACGGCGGCGGGTGGGTGGTCGGGAACCGCGATCAGTTCGACACCCTGGCCCGCAAACTCGCCGAGGGCACCAACTGTGTCGTCGTGCTGCCCGACTATCGGCTCGCGCCCGAGCACGTCTACCCGGCCGCGGCGAACGACGCGTGGGATGTGACCACGTGGACGGCGGACCGGTTCGCCGGGTCGCCGCTGCTGGTCGGCGGTGACAGCGCCGGCGGCAATCTCGCCGCCATTGTCGCACAACGCGCAGTCTTTGAGGCCGGCCCGGCCATCGCCATGCAGGTGCTCGTCTATCCGGTGACCGACAGCGACACCGACAACGAGACCTACCGCGACCCCGCGAACCAGCTCATGCTCGATGCGAAGTCGATGGAGTGGTTCTGGGACCTCTACACGCCGGATGCCGGCACCCGCTCGAATCCGGACGCGTCGCCGCTGCAGGGAGATGTGACCGGCGTGGCGCCCGCGGTGGTACTGATCGCCGAGTACGACGTGTTGCGCGGCGAGGGCGAGGCATACGTCAAAAAGCTCACGGACGCGGGAGTTCCGGTGCAAAGTAGGGTGTTCGACGGTCAGATGCACGGCTTCTTCCAGTTCGTGAACATCCTGCCCGGATCGGACGCAGGCATCGACTACGTCACCGTCGCAGTCAAGAGCCATCTGGAAGCGAACTGAGGAGGGAACCCGAAGAATGTTCCGTATCACCGTGAACTACAACCATCCCGAGGACCCCGAGCACTTCCTGAACCACTACCGGACCGTGCATGCGCCGCTGACCGCGTCGATGCCGGGGATCTCGTCGTTCGAATGGGGCGTCTGCGAAAACCTCGACGGCTCGCAGCCCGAACACTTCGTCGTCGGCGTGCTGACCTTCCCCTCGAAGGAGGTCGCGATCGAGGGACTGAGCTCACCGGAGGGACAGAAGGGCCAGGCCGACCTCGCCAACTTCGCGTTCGCCGGTCTGACCATCGACATGCACGAGGTGATCACCGCCTGAACACCGCGGGCGTCATGATGTGGTGACGGCGGCCGTGTCCTTCGTGGGGCGCGGCCGCCGTTGTCGTTCCGCCGTGTTGTCGCGTGGCTGCACACATTTCTGGCAAACATATGTAGCTTTATGGAAGAAACTATCGATGACCTGCCTGTGCGTCGGCACAGCGGTCGAGGACCTGGGGGCTTGACGAGATGCAGAACATCGGGGCGGTGCACATCGAGAGGCGGTGGCAATCATGACCAGCGGCGGGCGTTCTCCCAAGGCCGCGGTGGTGGTCAGCCAACGGATCATCCAGGAGGCCCACGACGCCGGGTTGGGGCCCGGCGATCTGCTCCCACCCGAGAAGGTGATGGTCGAGCAGTACCAGATCGGGCGCGGGACGTTGAGAGAAGCGTTGCGCCTGCTCGAGTTCCAGGGCGTGATCACCATGAAGCCGGGCCCGCGCGGTGGTCCGGTCCTGCAGACCCCGACGGCGTCGTTCCTCTCGGGTGCGTTCGTGCTGTTGATGCAGCTGAAGAATGCCCCTCTGCGGGCGATCTTCGAGGCGCGTCTGGCGATCGAACCGGTGATCACGCGGGTGGCCGCGGCGAATATCTCACCGGAGAAACTCGACGACATCGCCGAGACCATCGAACAGATGCGGACGGAACTGAACGGCGACCGGTACGTCTTCCTCGACGCCAATAAGAAGTTCCACGACATCATCGCGTGGTCGACCGACAACCCGCTGCTCGGCTACCTCGCGGACTCGTTGCTGGAGGTCACCAACAACACCATCGTCGGCCTCGACTTCCCGCTCGCACGGCGCAAGGCGACACTGGCCGCGCACGAAGCGATCTTCCGTGCCATGGCCGATCGGGACGCCCCCGCGTCGATGGCCGAGATGACCGAACACATCGACGAGTACCTGCGGTACGCGGAGAAGAAGTTCCCGGACGTGTTGAACTCGGTCGTCCGATGGGACCGGACTTTCTAGGACACCCCTGGCTTCGCCGGCCCGATCCCACCGCCAGGGCTCAGTACTCCTCGGCTCCCACCAGCGCTGCCTCGTCATCGACCTCGTGGGCCTGCGCGGCACGCCCGCGCACGAAGGACACCGCGATCACCGCGACGATGCAGTAGGCCGCGGCGAACCAGAACGGTGCGGCGACCGAGCCGAACCACTCGGCGAGGTGGGCGACGAGGACCGCGGCGATCGCGGCACCCATCCAGCGCAGGAAGCTGTAGCCGGCACTCGACACCGATCGCGGTGTCGAGTCGTCGCCCGCCGACATCGCGACACCCGTGAACAGCGTGTTCAGCACGCCCGACGGCAGACCGGACAGGATCACGGCCAGGCCGATCACCCAGACCTGGCCGGCGAGTACGCCCCACGCGGCCAGCGCCATCACGACGGCGTAGCCGGTGATGGCGGTGAGCACGCCGGCCTTCTGGCCGACACGCGCCGCCAGTCGCGGGGCGATGAACACCCCGGCCAAGGCGGTGAGCAGACCCCAGCCGAAGAAGACCATGCCGGCGTAGATGGGGCGTAGACCCATCGCGATCGGCGCCCACGCGATGACGGTGAACAGGGCGCCGGTGTAGAAAGCGGACCCGATCGAGGTGATCAACAGCGTCCGATTGTGCAGTGCCTTGAGCGGATCCACGATGCGTACCGGGGTGCGCGCGGTATGCGGGCCGTCCGACGGCAGCATGACCGCGCACAGGATGGCCCCGATCAGCATGAGCGTGGCGGTGCCGCCGAACGGCGCGCGCCACGACCACTCGCCGAGTACCGCACCCAGCAGCGGGCCGATCGCCAGACCGATACCGAGGGCGGCCTCGTACAACATGATCGCCCCGTGCTGGCTGCCCTTCGCGGCGGCGACGATGAAGGCCAGCGCGGTCGCCAGGAACAGCGCGTTGCCCAGCCCCCAGAGCACCCGCAGGGCGATCAGCTGGTCGATGTTGCTCGCCAGCGTCGAGATTCCGGCCGCGACGACGATGAGGGTCAGTCCGGTGGTCAGCGTGCGTTTGGGGCCGAAGCGGTAGGCGGCCCAGCCGGTCAGCAGCATCGCGACGCACTGCACACCGACGTAGACACCGAAGAGCAGGGTCAACTTCTCCGGCGGCGCGTTGAGCGCCTCGGCGATGCTGTTGAGGATCGGGTCGACGAGCCCGATACCCATGAACGCGATGACCGCGGCGAAGGCGGTCACCCAGACCGTGCGCGGCTGATCGCGCAGCGTTGCCATCAGGGACGGCTCGGTGCCTCTGGATGTGTCGGGTCCGGCGACGACGGCCGGCGTGGCCGATGACGACGTGTTGTCGATGAGTGTCATGCGTTCTCCTCGTTCATGAATCGGCCGCCGCTTGCGCGTCGAGTCGTTCCTGCAGCGCGCGCAGGGCGGGTGCGGCCGCGGCCAGTGCTGCGCGGTCGGTGTCGCTGAGTTCGGCGAGGGCGGTGATCAGGACGCTCTCGCGCCGGCCGCGGACCCGTTCGAGCACCTCGTGTCCGTGATCGGTCAGCTCGACGAGCACCGCGCGCCGGTCCTCGGGGTCTGGGCGGCGTTCGACCAGCCCGTTCTTGGTGAGGCCGTCGATGAGGGCGGTGGCCGTCGGCATCCGGATCGATTCCCGCTGGGCGAACTCGCCCATCCGCATCGGACCGTGATCGAGTAGGACGGTCAGCCCGGAGGCCTGGGCCGCGGTGTACTCCCGGATCGGGGTGCGTCGTCGAAGTGCCAGATACAGCCGCGTCAACGACGGCCGCAGTGCGACCGCCAACTCGGAGACCTCGGAATCAACCACTTAGCAATGCTAATACTTAGGATTACGAAATAAAAAGGCCGGACTAGTGTGAAGTGCATGACAGCTCGCAAGAAGAAGTTCTCCGAATTGCCGCCCCGGTCACGTGCCGCGATCATCGTCGGCGCCCTCATCCAGTTCGCTCTGCAGGGCGCCGCGCTCCGGGACATCAAGAAGCGTCCGGCGGATCAGATCAAGGGCCCCAAGCCGCTGTGGGTGGGGCTGAGCTTCGTCAACTACTTCGGCCCGATCGCGTACTTCCTGGTGGGGCGCAAGAGCGACTGACCCACCGCACCGATGTTGCCGTCAGACGCGCTCACCGCGGCTGACGGCAACTTCTGACTGGGGTTCAGAATCGCCCGCCGGTGCCGATGCGGCCCGACGTCCCGGAGCCGCCGAAGGACCCGGGACTGCGGCCGCCGCTGCCGAATCCGCCGCCGCCGAATCCGCCACCCCAGCCCCGGCCGTGGCCCATGCTGCCGCGCAGGAAGCTGTCGACGAGGATGCCGGTCAGCACGGCGCCGCCGACCGAGCCCATGTTCGGGGGCATGTTCTGGGGGCGCTGCTGGGACTGCTGCCATGCCACGACGTCGCCCTGGGCGGCCATGAGCGCCTGATCGGCGAGGGTGCCCGCGCGGCGCGCGGCGTTGGCGGCGCCGAGGGGGTCGGTGGTCGCGGTGTCGGTGGCCTGCTGCAGCAGACGCTGCGCCTCCGCGAGACGAGTACGCGCCGTGGACTGCACGGCGCCGCGCCGGGTGCCGATGAAGTCGCTGGCGGCACCGACCTTGGCCTGGGCTGCGGTGATGGCCGAGGTGAGCAGCTCGGTGCGACGTTTGCGTTCGGTGGCCGCCGAGCGGGCGGACTCGAGCGCGTCGTCGAGGTCGGCGTCGGCGTCGACGAGCGCGGTGAACGTGCCGAGCGGGTCGGCGTCGAATCGGGTCCGCGCGTCCGACAGCGCGGTGTTCGCGGCCGCCACCGCGGTCGCCAGGGCCGGCCCACCGTCGGCGGTCAGCGCCGCCGCCTCGGCGAGTTCGCCGTCGACCTCGGCGATGAGCGCGGGCATCCGGGCGTGCGCGGCGGTGATGTTGCGGTCGGCGTTGTCGATCGCGTCGAGGAGCTTGGTCGCCTGCTCGATGGCGCCCTCGGCCGACCGGATCGCGGCGACGGCCGGACCCTGCTCGCCCGCGGGCGCGGCGACCGCGGTACGTCCCTGATCCGCGCTGCGTTCGGCGAACCCGATCTGTTCGGTGGCCAACTCGATGTTCGGTGCGATGGACGCCACCGTGGTCTCGCCGTACTTGGTGACCAGCGCGTCGAGCCTGCCCTGCGCCGGTTCCAGCCGGGCGCGCAGGGCGATGACCTGTCGGGTCAGTTCGTCCAGACGCGTGTCGGCGGTGAAGAGCAGGTTGCGCATCGCGTCGAAGCTCTCCACCTGTGCGTCGAGCGCCTTGTCGACGTCGGTGCAGGTGGTGATGATCTGCAGCAGCATCGTGCGCTGCTCGTCGGGGGTCTCCGGTATCGCGTCGTCGAGGCGCTGGCGCAGCGTGAAGGACTCGGCGAGGCCCTTCTTGGCGGCGGCCAGGGCCGCGGAGAACGGTGCGGTCTCGGCCTCGCCGAATTCGCCGATCGCCAGCGCCAACTCCTCGGAGCTGGTGCGGATGGCGTTGTCGGTGTCGGTGAGCACCTCTCGGGACCACGGGTCGAGCACGGCGAGCGGCTGGGCCATCAGTTCGTCGCCGGTCAGTTCCTGCTCGCGCATGGTGTCCAGTCCGGCCTCGATCCGCCGTCGCTTGCGTCGCCGGGAGTAGAGAAGGGCACCCGCGCCGCCGACGACGGCCACCCCACCGATCGCGGCCACCGTGATCAACCCGCCGTTCGACGGCGTCATCGCCGCGCTGATCCCGTCGACCGCGGCCAGGCCGGCGCCCGCCCAATTGCCATCCTTGAGTTGCGGGACGATGTCGCCGCGCGCGATGTCGTTGATCGCGGCCTGGTCCAGCCCGTCGATGGATTCTGGTGACGAGAAGTAGTAGGCGGTGTCGTCGGTGGCCACGGCGAGCAGGATGTCGCGGTCACCCAGATCGCTCGCAGCCGCGGTCTGTTGCGCCCACTGCTCGGCGGTCATGCCGTCGAACGTCCGCACATACGCCACCCACAGCTGGACCTCGTGGTCGGTGTAGAGCTGATCGATCGATGACTGCAGCTGCGCCCGTTGTGTCGCGGTCAGCACGTTCGCCGAATCGACCACCTGCGTGGGCAGGCGCGACGGGGGCTCGGCATGCGCGACACCCACAGTGCCGGGCACCGCGATGCCGGACAGGACAACCCCCGGCAGCCCGACGAGGACGATGCCGAGGACGGTGAGGATCAGGCCCAGCCGACGGATGAGCGTGGCGCTCGAATGCATGGCCTCCAATCTAAACGCACCGTAGGACGAACCGGACACTGTGCGGCCTCGCAGGTGCTCAGTTGTTCGAGTCGCGCCACCGGCACAGCGCCTCGAGCACCGTGAGGTCGTAGTCGGGGCCCGACGCGCCGACGGTGATCAGCGAGATCCCCGCCTTCACCAGTTCTTCGGCCTTGCCCACCGCATCGTCGGGGTCTCGCGTGCCGAGACCGGCGGAGTGTTCGATCAGCGCCGGATCCCGTCCGACCGCCGCGCAGTGCTCGTCGAGGATCGCGGACTTGCGTTCATAGGTCGGAACGTCGACAAAGTAATGCCACATGTCGGCGTGCTCGGCGACGTGGCGCAGGGTCTTCTTCTCACCGCCGCCGCCGATGAGCACCGGGAGGTGTCGGGTGGGGGCCGGGTTGAGTTTGCCGAGGCGGTCGGCGATGCGTGGCAGCGCCGCCCCGAGGTCGTTCAACCGGCTGCCCGCGGTGCCGAAGTCGTACCCGTATTCGTCGTAGTCCTTCTCGAACCAGCCCGAACCGATGCCGAGGATGAGCCGGCCGCCCGACATGTGGTCGACGGTGCGGGCCATGTCGGCGAGGAGTTCCGGATTGCGGTAGGAGTTGCACGTCACCAGGGCGCCGATCTCGACGCGGGTGGTCTGCTCGGCCCACGCGCCGAGCATGGTCCAGCATTCGAAGTGCTCGCCGTCGGGATTGCCGTAGAGCGGATAGAAGTGGTCCCAGTTGAACGCGACGTCGACGCCCATGTCCTCGGCGCGGCGCACCGCGTCGCGGATCATCGAGTACTCGGGTGCGTGCTGCGGCTGGAGCTGGACGCCGATCCGGACAGGGAAGTCGCGTGCGGTGAAGGTCATGGGGCCAGTCTGCCGAAGGATCAAGATCGCGTCACTGTCCGATTCGGTGGTAAGCAGGGTTGCGTGACGAATCGGCAGCTCGCCCACGATCTCTCGGTCCTGCGCCGGCGCACCAGCGCGAAGTGGCGCACCTATCCCGACGATGTGTTGCCGATGTTCGTGGCAGAGATGGACTTTCCGCTGCCACCCGTCGTCGCCGATGCGATGATCGCGCAGGTCCGTGCCTCCGACATCGGCTACTGCGGTGGGCCCGGCCGGGTGGGTGAGGTGTTCGCCGGGTTCGCCGGTCGACGTTGGGAGTGGCGGCTCGACCCGGCGGATGTGCGACTGACCACCGACGTCAGCGTGGTCATCGTCGAGACCTTACGAGTCGCCATCGAACCGGGCGATCCGGTGATCATCACCCCGCCGGTCTATCCGCCGTTCTTCGATCTGATCCCCGAGGCGGGCGGGACGCTGGCGGAGGTGCCGCTGCGGTTCGACGGGACCCGATGGTCGCTCGACCTCGACGGCATCGAGCGGGCGTTTGAAACGGGTGCACGTGCGATCCTGCTGTGCCATCCGCACAACCCCCTCGGTCTGGTGCATCCGCGCGAGGATCTGGTGCGGCTGGCCGAGCTCGCCGCCGCCCACGACGCCGTGGTGGTCAGCGACGAGATCCATGCGCCGCTCGTCCATCCGCGGGGGCCGGGATTCGTGCCGTTTCTGTCGGTGAGCGACACCGCCCGCCACGTCGGAATCGCGGCGCACTCGGCGAGCAAGGGATTCAACCTCGCCGGCGCGAAGTGCGCCCTCATGGTGGCCTCGTCGGACCGCACCCGCGCACTGCTCGACCGGCAGCCCGAGGAGGTCGGTTTCCGCACCAGCATCCTCGGCCGGGCCGCCACCGAGGCGGCGTTCGCCGACGGTGAGCCGTGGCTCGACGCGACGATCGAGCGCATCATCGACAATCTGGAGCTGCTCGCCGACCACCTGTCGCGCACCATGCCCGATGTCGCGTTGCATCGGCCGGCCGCGTCGTATCTGGCGTGGCTGGATTTCCGGGCGACGGGCCTCGGTGACGATCCCGCCGCGACGATCCTCGAGCGTGGTCGGGTGGCGCTGCATTCCGGCCCGGCCTTCGGGGTTGAGGGCCGCGGATTCGCACGCCTGAATCTGGGTTGCACACCTGAGGTCCTGACCGCGGGACTGGACCGGATCGCGGCTGTCGTCCGCCCGGTTTGACCGGTTCTGACCTGGGGTTTTCCCCGGATGCAACGTTGCGTACGCAGCTGCAACGTGGGTGCAACGACCGGCCTCCTAGGGTTGTGCACCAGATCACACCAACGCCCGCTGGTGGTGCGTGTGACATACCACGACACATCTCGATCAGACGACATGAGGAGTATGAGATGACCGTCTTTGCAAAGCCGGGTACCGAGGGTTCGGTGATGAGCTTTGAGTCGCGCTACGACAACTGGATCGGTGGTCAGTGGACCCCTCCGGTGAAGGGTCAGTACTTCGAGAATTCCTCGCCCGTCGACGGCAAGACCTTCTGCGAGGTCGCCCGCTCCACCGCCGAGGACATCGACCTCGCCCTCGACGCCGCCCACAAGGCCGCACCGCAGTGGGGCAAGACCCCGGTCGCCGAGCGCTCGTTGATCCTGCTGCGTATCGCCGACCGCATGGAGGAGCACCTGCAGCAGATCGCCGTCGCCGAGACCTGGGACAACGGCAAGCCGGTCCGCGAAACCCTGGCCGCCGACATCCCGCTGGCGATCGACCACTTCCGCTACTTCGCCGGCGCGCTGCGCGCCCAGGAGGGGTCGATCTCGGAGGTCGACGAGGACACCGTCGCCTACCACTTCCACGAGCCCCTCGGCGTCGTCGGCCAGATCATTCCGTGGAACTTCCCCATCCTGATGGCCGTCTGGAAGCTGGCCCCCGCACTCGCCGCCGGCAACGCGGTGGTGCTCAAGCCCGCCGAGCAGACACCCGCCTCGATCCTCTATCTGATGAGCCTCATCGCCGATCTGCTGCCCGCCGGCGTGCTCAACGTCGTCAACGGCTTCGGCGTGGAGGCCGGCAAGCCGCTCGCGTCGAGCAACCGGATCCGCAAGATCGCGTTCACCGGTGAGACCACGACCGGCCGCCTGATCATGCAGTACGCCTCGGAGAACCTGATCCCGGTCACCCTGGAGCTCGGCGGCAAGAGCCCGAACATCTTCTTCGAGGATGTGATGAGCAAGGACGACGGTTTCCTCGACCGTGCGCTCGAGGGATTCTCGATGTTCGCGCTCAACCAGGGTGAGGTGTGCACCTGCCCGAGCCGCGCGCTCATCCAGGAGACGATCTACGACGACTTCCTGGAGAAGGCCGTCGACCGGGTCAGTCAGATCAAGCAGGGCAACCCGCTCGACACCGAGACCATGATGGGTGCTCAGGCGTCGAACGACCAGTTCGAGAAGATCAGCTCGTACCTGGCCATCGGCAAGGAAGAGGGCGCCAAGGTGCTCATCGGTGGCGAGCCGGCAGACCTCGGCGGTGACCTGTCGGGCGGCTACTACATCCAGCCGACCGTCTTCGCGGGCCAGAACAAGATGCGCATCTTCCAGGAGGAGATCTTCGGCCCGGTCCTCGCCGTGGCCACCTTCAAGGACTACGCCGACGCCATCCACATCGCCAACGACACCCTCTACGGCCTCGGCGCCGGCGTGTGGAGCCGTGACGGTGCGACCGCCTACCGCGCCGGCCGTGAGATTCAGGCCGGTCGTGTGTGGACGAACACCTACCACGACTACCCGGCCCACGCCGCGTTCGGTGGCTACAAGCAGTCCGGTATCGGTCGCGAGACCCACCTGATGATGCTCGAGCACTACCAGCAGACCAAGAACCTCCTGGTTGGCTACGCTCAGAACGCGAAGGGTTTCTTCTGATCCGAAGAGGTGTAACCGATGACCACCGAACAGAACGTGCCTGATCGGGTGGTCGCCACAGACGCCGCCGTGCAGCTCCTGACGAAATTGTCGGAGCTGCACGGCGGACTCATGATCCACCAGTCCGGTGGATGCTGTGACGGCTCGGCCCCGATGTGCTACCCGGTCGGGGAATACCGTGTCGGCCAACGAGACGTGCTGGTCGGCGAGATCGGACTCTCCGAACCACTGCCGGATGTGCGGGTGTGGATCAACGGCGATCAGTTCGAACTCTGGAAGCACACCCAGCTCATCCTCGACGTCGTCAAGGGGCGCGGTGCGGGATTCAGCCTCGAGGCGCCCGAAGGGGTTCGGTTCCTGTCCCGTTCGCGGGTGTTCGACGAAGCGGAGAACGCCTGGCTCGACGCATGTCCGCCGCGTCGCGGGGCCGACGTGTGTTGACTTGAACCCGACGAAAAGAAGTTGCCCTTTGGCTCGCTCGGCGAACCAAAGGG
>NZ_BAHC01000011.1 GCF_000298195.1 Gordonia rhizosphera NBRC 16068
AGGCCGTGGACGAGGACGATGGTGTCAGGTGTGGTGGTCATGGCGGTCTCCGATCGGTCGGTGCGGAGAAGGGTCTACGACCCACCCACCCTACGATCCGCGGTGCGCTCCGATCTGGTTGTGGGCGCACGGTTCTGTGCTCACAGTGTCGCCGGACCGGCTCCACCAGGGATCACGGTCCGGCGTTGTCGCGTCTCCATTGCGACGGCGAGACACCGAAAGCGGCTCGGAACCGTTTGGTGAAGTGCGTGGGGTCGGCGAATCCATGTGCCCGCGCGACCGCGGGGACGGTGAGATGGCGCCGGGTGATCAACGCGTCGCGCGCACGCTCGAGACGCCGGCGGATGATGTAGTTGCTCAATCTCCCTTCCTCGCTCGGCCACTCCGCGTACAGCTTTCGCACGGAGATGTTGTGATCGGCGGCGATGGTGTCCGCGCAGAGGTTCCGATCGGTGAGGTGTTCGGAGATGTAGAGCTTCACCCGGACGAGGAGTTCGGCCGCCGACGACTGCTCGCGGGTTTGCGCAGACGTGAGCAACAGTGATCGCAGCATGTCAACGGTCGGCGAGGCGAGGTCGGGCAGGATGTCCGGGTGCCGTGCGCCGATGCGGCCGAGGTGCACGAGGTGGTTGCGGACGAACGGCACCAGGGGGTTGGTGTCGCGCAGTTCGTCGATGCCGCGGTGGATCGTCTCGTCCGGAAGCGTCAGCCAGGAACACGGAAGATCCAGCACGACAATGGTTCCGGTACCGAATGCGCGGAAGTCGAACAGCAGCGACGGATCTGCGACGACGAGTGCACCGGCATCGGCGGCCCGCATGTGGGTTCCATGGCGAAGTGTCCACCGGTCGTCGTCGGGTACCACCACGACAAGTCTCTGCGCGGTCGGCGTACCCGGTGGCCGCCGCTTGTTGGTTGCCGCCAGCCCGTGATGGCGCACGTGGGTCAACCACATGTCGTCGCCCATCGACCACTCGCGCCAGGCCGGCGCACCTTCCGGATGTCCGTTGGACGCCGAGATGCTGATCAGGTCGGCGATATGTCTGACCATGGGCGCCACGGATCACTCGACCGGGTCGAGGGCGAGGTGTCGCCACGCGCGCGGAGTCATGCCGAACGCCTCACGAAACCGCCGGCTTACGTGCGAGGCGTTGGTCAGTCCCCACTGTCGCGAGATCTGTGCCACCGACCGATGCCGGTATTCGGGACGGGCCAACGCGTCCCGAATACCGTCCAGACGGTTCGCGAGGATCCACTGTTCGAGACTGAAATTCGCGTCCGCGCAGAGCGCGAACAGCTTTCGCACTGAAATGTCGTGTGCGGCAGCGATCATCGCCGGCGACAGGTCCGGGTCGCCGAGATGACGGCGGACGTATCCGCGAACACGGGGTAACAGCACGTCCGACATCGCGGCTCGGCCATAGTCGAGGTCGTAGGCCGACGCCAGCAGCGCCCGGGCCAAGTCGATCGCGGCCGCACCCACGGTCTCCGCTGCGATGGGATCCGCCGCGACGTGATCACCCAGGTCGGTCATCTGATCGATGTGCGCGCGCAGCAATGGGTAGAGCGGACTCGCCGCCAGGCGCGTCGATGCGACCCGGGTGACCTCCGTCGGGAGATCCAGCTCCTCCAACGGCACATACAACGCACGCGAGCTGCCACGTCCAGGCCAGGCGTAGACGTACGGCGAGTTCATGTCGTTGACCATGAGGTCACGGGGTGCCACCAGGCGCTGCTCGCCGTACATCTGGTGGCGTGCCGTGCTGCGCTCCTGCACCGCGATCGCCAGGACGTCAGCGGGACTCGACCGCACCTGTCGAGCCGACCTCGACAGGTGCACCCCGGTCATCTGTGCGCGAAAGATGCTCGCCCGTCCGTAGGAGAACACCTCGATGAACGAGTCGGGCGTCCTCGGCTCGTCGAGTTCGACGGTCGTCGGCCAGGACTGTTCGAGAAATGCCGCTCGGGTAACCTCCTCGCGGTCACCCTCCGCCACGTCGGCGGATCGGTACACGATCGCCATGTCTCTCCCCACACGGATCAGTCGCACGTCGAAACAGCCCTGTGACCTGCAAGGATATCGCGTACTGCGCAACCGCGCTGCTCGCCCGCACCAGGGGGTGCCCCGTGGTCACCACTCATCCCGCAGTGCCCACCAGTCTCGCGGGTCGAGTCCATACGACATCGAGAATGCCGCGGCGAACGAGCCGAGATCAGGGAATCCGTGCGCACGCGCGAACGCCGGATCGGGGCGCGTCGGCGAGTCGGCCAGTGCGGCACGCGCGAGGGACAGGCGCCGGGCCTCGATCCAACGGAGCAGGTCCACCCCCGCTTCCATGGTGGTCCGGAGCAGGTCGGGCTCCGACACCCCGACACCTGCGGCGATGGCCCCGACCGTCAGGTCGGGGTCGATGAGGTGGGAGGCCAGGAAGTGATCCACCCGTCGCACCAGAAGAGCAGGGTCCGGCGCCGCACCTTCTTCGTCTTCTTCGTCCCGGGCTCTCGTGGTCGTCAGTAGTGAACGGACGAGAGTGACCGACGACGCGCCGAGCGATCGCGCCGCGCCTGCGGGCACCTCGGCGTCGCGACCGATACAGAGGTCGTCGATATGCCGCCGCACGATCGGGTAGAGCGGACTCGCGTCGATATGAATGGCGGCGGATCGGATCTGTTCATGCGAGAGCCCGAGCGTCTCGGCGGGGACATGCAGACATCGTGACCGTCCCCATCCCCGCCATCCGAAGTCGTAGGGAGCGTCGAGGTCGACGATCATGATGTCGCCGGCCCGGACCACCCGCTGGTGCCCGAACTGTTCGAAGCGGCCGACACCGAATGTCTGGACTGCGACGCCGACCGTCCCGGCGGGACCGGTCCGTACGTCGCGGGCGGTTCGCCGGAGCCTGTTCCCGGTCATCGAGGCGCAGAACAGGCCGGCGTCGCCGAGGTCCCACGCCTCCATCACTGCGACCACGTCTGGCGAGTCGTCGAACGACACGGTCGACGGCGCGGACTGCTCCTGGAGAACGGTCCGGGCCACGTCGACGCGGTCGCCCGGCGGATGGTCGAGGCTGTCGAAGACGACCGCCATCGTCAGCGCTGCACGGCGGTCGCCGCCGCCAGCACAATGGCGGTCACGTCGGCGGGACGCGAGACGAGCGATGCATGCGAGGCGTCGACCGCAGCGGTCCGGCCGGGAGCGGCCCGAGAAGACATGAAACGCTGCAACGCCGGCGGGATGACCCGGTCCTGCGTTGAGATCAGGTACCAGCTGGGCACCGTCGCCCAGGACGGCGCACCGGACGGTTCGAGGTTCGCCACGAGTGCCGCGGACTTCTGATGGGCGAACATGTCGGCCGCCACCGCAGGTGAGACGTCCTGGGCGAAGATGTCGCGGAAGTACGGGCGGGCGATGTAGCCGTCGATGTTGCGGCCACCGATGCCGGTGGGGTCGTTCTCGACCAGCTTCAACTGCAGCGCCGGCGGCAGCAGACGACTGCCCGGATAGGTGATCGGGTTCAGCAGCCCCTGGACGAACTCGCCGCTCGCCGGGGCGAACGCGGCGATGTAGACATTCGCCCGGACGTCGGGATCGTGGGTGTTGGTGATGACGAATCCACCGTAGGAGTGACCGACCAGGACGATCGGTCCGGAGATGGTCGCGAGCTGTTTCTCGAGCTGTCCGGAATCGTATGCCGGTGACCGGAGCGGATTGTCGAAGGTCTGCACCGGGTAGCCCTCGGAGCGGAGGTTCGCGGCCACGTCCCGCCACCCCGAGGAATCGGCGAACGCCCCGTGGACGAGCACGATGGTGGGCTTCGGGCCCTGCGCGGTCGCCGGACCCGCCGACAGGCCCAACAGCAGCGCCACCAGC
The DNA here is from genome assembly GCF_000298195.1 of Gordonia rhizosphera NBRC 16068. Taxonomy (GTDB): domain Bacteria; phylum Actinomycetota; class Actinomycetes; order Mycobacteriales; family Mycobacteriaceae; genus Gordonia; species Gordonia rhizosphera. Next base: position 3,872 of record NZ_BAHC01000011.1, read on the forward strand.
GAGAGTACGAGCGCCCCACGGACGACCACCATTCGCGGACAGGATGAGAGAACCGACATGGGTGGGCCTTTCTCGAGACCGGACGCAATCACGGTAGGACGCAGCCGACACGGGGATCTGGCTCTGACCGCAGAGATCTGTGCTCTGCGTGCAGCAGCTCCGAACCGGCGGTGCGCGCAGGTTCTCATCCCACGGCACATACGGGGATGGGATCGTGGAGCCATGTCAGGTCAGTTGGCGGTGGTCCTCGCGGTCACGATCATGGCGATGGTCGCGGTCGCGCTGGCGGTCGTGTTGCGCACCCGCCGGGTCGTCGCCACCCCGAGCGAGTTGGCCGTTCACTTCGCACTGCAGACCGCGGCACAGGCGGCGCGATCGCTACGGTCGGGGCTGTCGGCGGCGTCTGCCCGCGACGCGCTCCCGCATCTGCGCGCGCTGACCGAGGGGCAGGCGGTCGCACTCTACGACGAGCGCGGCACGCTGCTGGCACACGAGCCCGCCGACGACCCGCTGTGGGACGACGATCTCGTCGACGCCGCGGCACGGGCCGCCGAGTCGGCCGAGGCCGAGCAACGCCGGGTGCTGGTGAACGACCCCTGCGGGGAGATGTCGCTGGTGCGCGCGGTCCTCGCCCAACCATTGATTGCCGGTGACACCGGTGTCGGCGTGCTCGTGGTGGCCACCACGCGCCGCCCCGGACCGGGCATGCTCGGTGCCGTCGCCGAGGTGGCTCGTTATGTCTCCAGCCAGATCGAACTGGCGGATCTCGAGACCTCCCGCGCCCGCCTGGACCGTGCGGAGGTCCTGGCACTGCGCGCCCAGATCAGCCCGCACTTCATCTACAACGCGCTCAACACGATCGCGTCGTTCGTCCGCACCGACCCCAATCGCGCCCGTGAACTGATCCTCGACTTCGCCGACTTCACCCGCTACTCCTTCCGCGCGGCCGGCGAATACACGCTGCTGGCCGACGAACTGCGCAATATCGACCGCTACCTCACACTCGAACGCGCCCGGTTCGGCACCGCCCTGAACGTCAAGCTGCAGGTGGCGCCGGAAGTCCTCAACGTCGTCGTGCCGTTCCTGGCCCTGCAGCCCCTCGTCGAGAACGCCGTGCGCCACGGCCTGGCCGCCAAGGGCGGCGGCACCATCACGATCATCGCCCGCGACGAGGGCACCGACTGCGTGATCACCGTCGAGGACGACGGGGTCGGCATGGACCCCGAACTGTTGCGGTCCGGCGACATCGACGCCCTGGGCCCCGACGACGACAAGCCCACCGGCGAATCGCACGGTGCCCGGGTGGGGTTGACGAATGTGGATCATCGGCTGCGCGCCGCCTTCGGCAACGACTACGGTCTAGTGGTCGAAACGGGGATCGGCGCAGGTACCCGGGTCGGTATGCGGGTGCCGAAGTTCCGCGCGGGGATCCGCGCCTGAGACCGTTGGTGGATGGAGGTTTGGCGATGTCGTTGGTCGTCCTCGCCGTCGACGACGAACCTCCGGCCCTCGACGAACTCGTCTACCTGCTCGGCCGCCAGCCCGACGTCGGCGAAGTACTGCAGGCCGGCGACGCCACGACGGCGCTGCGGGTGCTCAACGAACACCGCACGGACGCGATCTTCCTCGACATCAACATGCCGGGGCTGTCCGGTCTCGAACTCGCCGGGGTGCTGACCAACTACGCCGATCCCCCCGCCGTGGTGTTCGTGACCGCACACGACGACAAGGCCGTCGACGCCTTCGAGGTCGGCGCCGTCGACTATCTGCTCAAACCGCTGCGGGAGGAACGCCTGGCCCAGGCGCTGGCCCGTGTCATCGCCGCGCGGCAGAGCCCGGCCCGCACCGAGGAACCGGCTGCCCCGGCGACCCCGACAGCGCCGTCGGCCGACGAGGTGATCCCGGTCGAACTGTCCGGGGTCACCTCGCTGGTCCGACGCGACGACATCTCCTGGGTCGAGGCCGTCGGCGACTACGCGCGGCTGCACTCGGTCACCGGGTCCCATCTGGTGCGAATCCCGCTGTCCACATTGGCGGCCCGGTGGCAGGACCAGGGATTCCAGCGGGTACATCGGTCCTATCTGGTGGCCTTGGGGATGGTCACCGGGCTGCGCACGAGCGGGTCGTCGACGGTGGTGTGCGTTCGCGCGAACGGGGCGTCCGGAGCGGTGGAACTGCCGGTCAGCCGTCGTCAGATGCGCGAGTTGAAGGATCGGCTGATCCGGGATCCGATGCGGCAGTACCGGGGCGGAACCGAAGGCGGCGAATCCCATGGCTGAGCCGAGCATCCGATGACCGACCAGACCCCGCATCGCGAGCGCGTCGTGCTCGCCCGACGCCGCGGCGCGCGGATCGTGCGGACCCGCGTCGAGGTCGAGGAGCAGACCGAGGTCGGCGACGCACTCGTGCGCGGCCTCATGCGCGCCCAACTCGGACTGGCGTTGCGGCTGGCGATCCTCGTGTCCGCGGTCATCGTCGCGATCCCGTTGGTGGGCAGCCTGTTTCCGTGGCTCACCACCGTCATCGTGGCGGGCATCCGACTGAACTGGATCGTGTTGGCGATCCTGCTCTATCCGCTGCTCTACCTCACCGGACGGCTCTACGTCCGGTTCGCCGAACAGGCCGAACGCGATTTCGTCGGTGTGGTCGATGACGACACGTGACCGGTCGTGACCACCGACGTCGACACGCTCACCGCGGTGGCGCTGGCCCTCGCGGCGATCGCCACTGTCGCGGTCGGCGCCTACGGGGGGCGGCTGTCGCGCACGACGTCGGACTTCCTCGTCGCCTCCCGCAGCGTCGGCTCCCGCTGGAACGCGGCGGCGATCTCCGGAGAGTACCTCTCGGCCGCATCCTTTCTCGGCGTCGCCGGACTCGTCGCCAAATACGGCGCCGACGCGCTGTGGTATCCGGTCGGCTTCACGGCCGGATATCTGGGCCTGCTGATGTTCGTGGCCGCACCGCTGCGCCGCTCGGGGGCGTACACGGTCCCGGACTTCGCCGAGTTCCGTCTGGGATCGCCATCGGCGCGACTGGCCGCGATGACCGTCGTGGTGGTGGTGTGTGTGCTCTACCTGATCCCGCAGTTCCAGGGCGCCGGTCTGACCATGAACATTCTGCTGGGAGTACCGGTCTGGACCGGGGCGGTGGCGGTCGGGGCGATCGTCATCATCAACGTCGTCGGCGGCGGCATGCGGTCGATCACCTTCGTCCAGGCGTTCCAGTACTGGCTCAAACTCACCGCGATCGCCGTCCCGGCGCTGGCGCTGACGGTCGTGTTCTTCTCCGACCCCACCGGTCTGGGCCAACCCGCTCCGCCCCGGGTCTCCCACGCGACCGTCGTCGACATCACCACCGACGTCATCGTGACGGTCACCGAGACCGACGGGGTGACGGTGACCGGCGTCATCGACGGCGAACGCGTGTCGGCGGTGCCGATCGCCGTCGGATCGCATGAACTCGCCTCCGGCACCGTCATCCATCTCGACACGGGTGCGGCCACCCCTGTCGTCGAAGGCGCGCCGACGACGGGTTCGAACTGGATCGCCTCCGGCGGCGGCCTCGGCGGCACCCATCCGCTGTTCGAGGTGCTGTCGTTGATAATCGCGACGTTCCTGGGCGCCATGGGCCTGCCCCACGTGCTGGTGCGGTTTTACACCAACCCCGACGGCCGGTCGGCGCGGCGCACCGCGCTGGCGGTGATCGCGCTGCTGTCGCTGTTCTACCTGTTCCCGACACTGCTAGGGGTGTTCGCGCGCGTCTACGTGCCCCAGCTGTTGCTGACCGGTACGGCCGATGCGGCGGTGCTGCTTCTGCCGCACGCCGCCGTGGGCGGGATCCCCGGTCAAATGCTCGCCGCGCTGGTCGCCGCCGGCGCGATCGCGGCATTCCTGGCGACGTCGTCGGGCCTGCTGGTCAGTGTCGCCGGTGCGCTGTCCACCGACGTCCTGCGCGGACGCGTCCGTGACTTCCGCGTCGCCGCCCTCATCGGCGGGCTGATCGCGATCGCGCTCTCGCTGGCCGCCGGATCGCTGGAACTGTCACGCACCGTCGGGCTGGTGTTCGCAGTGGCCGCGTCGACCCTGTGCCCGCTGCTCGTACTGGGGATCTGGTGGCGAGGGCTGACCGCCCCGGGCGCGGTCGCGGGTCTCGCCGTCGGCGGTGTGACGTCCGGTCTGGCGACGAGCCTGGCGATCGCCGGTGTCGTCGACGACGACGTCTGGGGCGGATGGCCGGCCGAGATCATCGGGTATCCGGCCGCGGTCACCGTCCCACTGGCCTTCGCGACGATGATCGGGGTGAGCCTGGCCTCACGCCGCCACCTGCCCACCGATCTGGCCCGCACCTTCGCCCGGATGCATGTGCCCGAACGGCTCGGCATGGGCATCGAACGGCTACCCGGAGACCACTGACCGCTTACCGTTCGTCGGGCCAGATCGACCGCCCGGCGCACAGAAAACCGGCTTCACCGTGTGACCTGCGCCACCCCATTCTCCTGTGACGTGCACCTCAATACTCTTTCGGATCGAAAGCCATCACAGCCATCAGGGAGGTCCGCGTGTCCACCATCGAACATCCGCCGGGGCCGGTGTCGCACTCACCGACCGGGGAGCAATTCATCGCCATGCAGGCGAGTCCACAGTTCCAGGACCTCAAGCGCCGGCTGCGCCGCTTCGTGTTCCCGCTGACGGCGTTCTTCCTCATTTGGTACGCGCTGTACGTCCTGCTCGGCGCCTTCGCCACCGACTTCATGGCGACCAAGGTCTGGGGAGACATCAACATCGGCCTCATCCTGGGCCTGCTGCAGTTCGTGTCGACCTTCGTGATCACCGGACTCTACGTCCGCTTCGCCAACCGTGAACTGGACCCGCGCGCCGAGGCGATCCGCACCGAGATGGAAAGCGAGATTCCCGCATGAGCACCACCGTCGACACCCAGTTCCTGGCCGCCGCGGTCGGTAACCCGGTCGCCAACATCTCGATCTTCCTGGCCTTCGTCGCCGTGACCATGGTCGTGGTGATCAAGGCGAGCAAGAACAACACGTCTGCCGCCGACTTCTTCACCGGCGGCCGCGGCTTCTCCGGGCCGCAGAACGGCATCGCCATCGCCGGCGACTACCTGTCGGCAGCCAGCTTCCTCGGCATCGCCGGCGCCATCGCCGTCTACGGCTATGACGGCTTCCTGTACTCCATCGGCTTCCTCGTCGCCTGGCTGGTCGCCCTGCTGCTCGTGGCCGAACTGCTACGCAACACCGGCAAGTTCACCATGGCCGACGTCCTGAGCTTCCGGCTCCGCCAACGTCCGGTGCGTCTGGCGGCGGCCATCTCGACCCTCGCGGTGTCGCTGTTCTACCTGCTCGCGCAGATGGCCGGCGCCGGCGGTCTGGTCGCCCTGCTCCTCGACATCGAGGGACGTCTGGGCCAGTCGATCGTGATCGCCGTGGTCGGCGCCCTGATGATCGTCTACGTCCTCATCGGTGGCATGAAGGGCACCACCTGGGTGCAGATCATCAAGGCCGTCCTGCTCATCACGGGCGCCGCGGTCATGACCCTGATCGTGCTCGCCAAGTTCGGCTTCAACATGTCGTCGATCCTGGGCTCGGCACAGGACGCTATCAGCGGGTCGTCGAGCGAGAAGGTCGCCTCGCGTGACGTGCTGGCACCCGGCGCGAAGTACGGCGGCTCGCTCACCAGCCAGATCAACTTCCTCTCACTGGCCATCGCACTGGTGCTCGGCACCGCGGGCCTGCCGCACGTGCTGATGCGGTTCTACACCGTGCCGACGGCCAAGGAGGCACGCAAGTCGGTGGTCTGGGCGATCTCTCTGATCGGTGCGTTCTACCTGTTCACCCTGGTCCTGGGTTACGGCGCCGCCGCACTGGTCGGGCCGGACAAGATTCTCGGCGCGGCTGGTGGCGAGAACGCCGCGGCCCCGTTGGTGGCCTTCGAACTCGGCGGTGTGGTGCTGCTCGGCATCATCTCCGCGGTCGCGTTCGCCACGATCCTCGCCGTGGTCGCCGGTCTGGCCATCACCGCCTCGGCATCGTTCGCGCACGACATCTACGGCTCTGTCATCAAGCGCGGCCGCGCCAGCGAGGACGATCAGGTCCGCGTCTCGCGCTACACCGTGGTCGTGCTCGGTGTGCTGGGCATCGTGCTGGGCATCCTGGCCAACGGCCAGAACATCGCCTTCCTGGTGGCCCTGGCCTTCGCGATCGCCGCGGCGGCGAACCTGCCCACCATCCTGTACTCGCTGTACTGGAAGCGGTTCAACACCCGCGGCGCACTGTGGAGCATGTACGGCGGCCTGGGGTCGACGATCGTGCTGATCATCTTCTCGCCCGCGGTCTCCGGGGCCCCGAGCTCGATGATCCCCGGCTCGGACTTCGCTTACTTCCCGCTGGCCAACCCGGGCATCATCTCGATCCCGCTCGCGTTCGCCCTGGGCATCATCGGTACGCTCACCGCGCCGTCCGACCGCGGCACCCCGGAACGCAACGCCGAGATGGAGGTCCGCTCGCTGACCGGTGTGGGTGCGGAGAAGGCAGTGGTCCACTAGGTCACGCTTCCCGGCTGATCGATCGCCCGCTGGTCGAAACATCCCTGACGGATGTCTCGACCAGCGGGCTTTTTGCGTCGCTACGCCCCTCGGCTAGTCGACCTGCGGGGTGGATGCTCGGTCCTGGATACGCGCGAACGGCTGCGCCGCCTCGATCTCGAAGGCCAGCTCGAGCAGGGTGCGCTCGCGGCCGAGGTCGGCGGAGAAGTGGATGCCCAGCGGCAGTCCCTCGGAGGTCTGCGCCATCGGCAGGCTGATCGCGGGCAGGCCCGAGGTGTTGTTGGCCGGCGTGAACGCGACGTAGCGCAGCAGCCGTTGGAAGATCACATCGAAGTCGCCGGCGGGATCGAGGTAGCCGATCTTCGGGGTGGCGTGACCGAGGGTCGGCGACATGAGGACGTCGAACCGCTCGAAGACCCCGCGCACCCGGGCGGTCGCGCGCCGCAGCCCCAGCAGCGACGCCGGGGTACGCCAGAAGGCGCGCCGGTATTTTCGCGACAGCCCGAGGGTGAACGGGTCGAGGGCGTCGTGGTCGAAGCCGTCGCGGATCGCCCGCTTGCCGAGCCGGTCGACGGCGAACGCGAGCATGGCCCAGTATTCGATGAACTGCCGGGCGAAGGTGCCGTCCACCGGTAGCGGGATCTTCTCCACCTCGTGACCCAGCGAGGTGAGCAACGCGACGGCCCCGTCGACCGCGGTGGCCGTGTCGTCGTCGATCGGAACACCGGTCACCGTGTCGGTGAGGACAGCGCAGCGCAGTCGTCGACGACCCGGGCCCTCGACGAGACCGACCAGCGGCAGATTAGCCGGACGCCGATACTTTTCGGCGTCGGAGATGAAGTGTGCGGTGTCGCGGACCGTTCGGGTGAGCATCCCGTCGCAGATGATGTTGATCGGGAGGATCTTCCCGGTCGGTGAGGGTATGACCCGGCCGCGGGACGGTTTGAGACCCACCAGACCGCAGGCGGCCGCGGGGATGCGGATCGATCCGCCGCCGTCGTTGCCGTGCGCGATCGGCAGCGCCCCCGAGGCCACCAACGCGGCCGATCCACCCGACGACGCGCCACTGGAATAGTCGCTGTCCCAGGGGTTGCGGGTCGGGTCACGATCCACGAATTCGGTGCTCGCCGTCAGCCCGAACGCCGGCAGCGTCGACGCACCGACGATATTGACCCCCGTGGAGAGCAGCTGGTCGGTGAACGGTTCGTTGGCGGTGGCGGGCCGGGCGGGCACCGCCGCCGAGCCGGACTGCGTCGGCAGCCCCTCGAACAGGGTGTTGTTCTTGATGATCGACGGCACGCCGGCGAAGGACCCTGCGGGGAAGTCGCTGTCGAGGGCGCGGTCGCGGGCACGCTCACGGTCGTCGACGGCGATCGCATTCAGGTGCGGGTTCACCTTGTCGATCCGGCCCAGCGCGGCTTCGAGCGCCTCGGCGGCCGAGATCTCCCCGGACCTGATGGCGGCCGCGACCGCGACGCCGTCACCGTCGCCGAGCGCGTCGTCACAGAATGCGTGGACGTACTTCATGCGCCGAGACTAGCGTTTTCGGGCGCTCCGATCGGTCATGCGTATGACGTCGGCAGCCAGCGCTTCGGCGTACGCGTCGTCGAGGGCGAGGCCGAAGACGGCGTGGTGATACAGCGGCGCGATCACGTGATCGAGGATCTGACGGACCGACGGCGCATCCTGTCCTCGCGCAGCCGCACGGCCGACCATCACTTCGGCCTGCTCCCGGCGGATCTCCCAGCACGGACATTCCTCGACGACGTCGTTGCGGGCGACCACCATCGCGCGTAGGTATGCGCGCCGCTTCGGACGGCCGATGTCCGCGGCGATGATCCGGGACCACTCCGCGAGGTCGTCGACCAGTTCGCCGGTGTCGGGCAGCGGCTCCCCTTGGGTCAGCGCCGCGACGGCCACCTCCCCGAGCAGCGTCTCGATAGTGCCCCACCGACGATAGATGCTTGTCGGGTTCACGCCGGCGACCGCGGCGACCTCGGGGACCGTCATCGTGTCGCGCTGTCCGGAACCCACCAACTGCCCGACCGCCGCATACACGGCCGACTGCACCCGTGCGCTGCGGCCGCCCGGTCGCTTCGCGCCGGGGGAATGAACGCTCGCCGCTGCGGTTGAACCACTCATGCCGACCATTATTGCAAGTCTGGTTGCTTTAGTGTCCAGGCCTGGATAAGTTCGATCTAAAGCAAATAGCTTTGCTTTAGGAGAGGAGATGAGATGACTCGGTTGCACCCGCGTCGCGCGTTCTGGGTGATCACCGCGACCTTCGTGATGGTTCTCTTCGCCTCCGCCGCACCCTCGCCGCTCTACCCCGTCTACCAGCAACTCTGGGGCTTCTCGGCGTTCACCCTCACCACCGTCTTCGCGATCTACGTGGCGACGATGCTGGTCAGCCTGTTGACCGTCGGATCACTCTCCGACCACATCGGACGACGACCAGTGTTGGCGGTCGCCCTGCTCCTGCTGATCGGGAGCATGGTGTTGTTCGTGTCCGCCGACGACGTCGGTGTCCTGATGGCGGCCCGCGCACTGCAGGGTCTGGCCACCGGCGCCGCGATGGGGACGCTCACCGCCACGGTCGTCGACCTGCAACCGACGCCTCGACTCGGCTCGGCGATCACCGGCGCCGCCCCGGCGATCGGCCTGGCCGGTGGCGTGGCCATCGCGGGACTCTTCGTCGAATACGCACCCGCCCCGCGCTTCCTGGTATACGAGGTCATCCTGGCCTTGTTCGCGGTCCTGCTGATCGCGCTGCTACTGGTCCCGGAGACCTCGGACCGGATCGGATTCACCTCCCGACGGCACCTGCTCGCGACCCTCGCTCCGCAGATGCGGCTGCCCGCACAGGTACGACGAGTGTTCCTCGCGGTCGCGCCGGCCCTGGTCGCCACCTGGTCACTGGGCGGTCTGTATCTCTCACTCGGCTCCTCGGTCGTCGCGCGCGTGTTCGGCGTCGACAACCACGCCGAGGCCGGCGTCCTGCTGTTCGTGTTCTTCGCCTCGGCCGCGGTCACGTCCCTGCTGATCACCGGGAAATCGGCGGCCACCAAACTCGCCTTCGGCTACCCGGCCCTCGCCGGCGGCGCCGTCGTCTCGCTGGCCGGGGTGCTCGGCGAGACATTGCCGCTCTACGTCGCCGGCTCGGTCATCGCCGGCGCCGGATTCGCCGCGACGTTCCTCGGGGCACTGGACAGCATCAGCGCCGCCACGCCTGCGCAGCAGCGGGGCCAGGTCTTCTCGTCGGTGTTCGTCGCGAGCTATCTCGCGTTCAGCCTGCCCGCCGTCGTGGCCGGGATCATCGTGTCGCACATCGGTTTGCGGGAGACGGTCCTCGGCTACGTCGCCTACGTCCTGCTCCTCGCGGTGGTCGGCGCCCTGGTGACCGCCCGTGCCCGGCGGCGCGCGACGACAGCCGCACCGGCGGCGCCGACAACCGTCGCAATGGAGTCCGACCGCGCGATCTCCGCGCGACGCTGACGCGATCGCACGTGGTCGCCGGCCTTCGCGGCGGACCCGGCTTTCGGGTCGTCCGAACAGCGGCATCACAGAGGTGACTCGTCCGCCCGCGCGCCGACGATCCGAGCGGCCATGTCCGCGTGAAAGTCACCGATCTGCTGTGGCGTCATCGCGCCGGACTCCCGGTACCAGCGCGCGACGTCGACCCCCATCGAGAGCAGCAGGGTCGTCGTCGCCTGGGGGTCGTCGACGTCGAAGGTTCCGCCCGCGATGCCCGCGTCGACGATCGCGCTGACACGTCGGGCGACCTCCCGGCGCATCACCCCGATGGCCTCACGATGCTCCGTCGACAGCGAGTCCAACTCGTAGTTGACGACCCTCGACCACACGTGATCGCGTGCGTGGTGGGCTGCGAGCGCGCCGATCACGGCCCGTAGCCGCGCGGTGGGCGGCTGCGCGGGATCGTCGGCGTCGTCGATCAACTCCAGGAACGCACGGTGCCCGGCATCGGAGAGTTCGTAGAGCACCTCCTCCTTGGACCGGAAGTGCACGTAGACCGCTGCCGGACTCATCTGCGCTCCGGTCGCGATGTCGCGGGTGGTCGTCGCGGGGAATCCCTTGGCCGCGAACGCCTCCACCGCGGCTCTCAACAACCGTGAGCGCGCCTGGACAGCGCGGGTCGCCGGTTCCGGGACTGACACGTCGCCGGCCTCCGTTTCCGATGTGTTTCCGATGACATTGACATGTGCCGCTGGTCGAGGCATAGTGGGAGAGTACCACTAAGCAAGCGCTTAGTCAGCAATCGCTTAGTCAGCAAGCGCACCGCCTGGCCCCGCCGAGTTTCGCGTCTGCACCCACACCCCGACCAGGAGTAAGACAGAACACATGCAGCTGAAATACAGTCCCGAGGAAGAAGCGTTCCGCGAGGAGCTGCGCACGATCTTCGCGAAGGTGCCCGAGGACATCCGCAACCGGTCGGAGGCGGGCAAACTGAACTTCCCTGAAGACCTCGTCACCACCACCCGCATCCTCAACGAGCACGGCGTCGCGACCCCGGGCTGGCCGGTGGAGTGGGGCGGCCGGGACTGGACGCCCATCCAGAGTCACATCTACCGCGAGGAGATGAGCCTCGCGCACGTCCCGGACATGCTCGCGTTCAACGTCGGCATGATCGGTCCGGTCATCGCGCAGTTCGGTTCCCCGGAGATGAAGGAGCGGTTCCTCGCCAAGACCGCCAACCTCGACATCTGGTGGTGCCAGGGCTTCTCCGAGCCCGAAGCGGGTTCGGATCTCGCGTCGCTGAAGACCCGCGCGGTTCGCGACGGCGACCACTACGTCGTCAACGGCCAGAAGACCTGGACCACCCTCGGCCAGTACGCCGACTGGATCTTCTGCCTGGTGCGCACCGATCCGGACGCGAAGAAGCAGGCCGGCATCAGCATGCTGCTGTTCCCGATGGACACCCCCGGCGTCGAGTTGCGCCCGATCCAGCTGATCGACGGCGGCTTCGAGGTCAACGAGGTCTTCTTCAACGACGTCCGCGTGCCGGTCGAGAACCTGGTCGGCAAGGAGAACGAGGGCTGGACGCAGGCCAAGTTCCTGCTCGGCAACGAACGCAGCGGCATCGCCCGCGTCGGTTACACCAAGACCAAGCTCGCCAAGGCCAAGGAACTCGCCCGCGACACCACCACGGCATCCGGTGGCACCCTCCTGGAGGATCCGCTGTTCGCGGCGCGTCTCGCCGAACTCGAGAACGATCTGCTCGCCCTCGAGATGACCCAGCTGCGGGTCGCCGCGTCGTCGGCGGACGGCAAGCCGAACCCGGCGTCGTCGCTGCTGAAACTGCGCGGCAGCCAGCTGCAGCAGGACGCCATGGAGCTCCTCGCCGACGTCGCCGGCGCGAACTCGCTGCCGGTTGCCGGCCTCGACGCCTCCGCCGCCAACGGGACCGCCGAGGTGGACTCGCCGGAGTGGGCGCAGATGTCCGTGCCGACCTACCTCAACTACCGCAAGGTCAGCATCTACGGCGGCTCGTCCGAGGTTCAGCGCCAGATCATCGACAAGGCCGTGCTGGGACTCTGAGAAGCCCACCGCCTCATTACTTTTCACGACACACGAGAACCTGGGAACCTTTCATGGATTTCGAACTTTCCGACGAACAAACGATGCTGCGCGACACCGTGCGCGAAGTGCTGACCCGCAAGTACGACATCGAGACACTCCGCGCGGTCACCGACACCGAACTCGGCTGGGACAAGGGGGTGTGGAAGTCGTTGGCCGACATCGGCATCCTCGGCCTCACCTTCCCCGAGGACGACGGCGGCATGGGTGCCGGCCCGGTGGAGTTCACCAGCGTGATGACCGAACTCGGTCGCGCACTGGCACCCGAGCCCTACCTCGACGCGGTCCTCGTCCCGGGCTCGCTTATCGCCGCGACCGGCGACGACGACACCCGTGCAGAGCTTCTCGGCGGGCTCGCCTCGGGTGAGCTGCTGATGGCGTTCGCCCACCTCGAGGCCGGCGACCGCTGGCCGGGGGCGAAGGTCGCCACCACCGCCACCGACGGCAGAATCAATGGCACCAAGGTCCTCGTCGGACACGGTGATTGCGCAGACAAGCTGGTCGTGTCGGCACGCACCGACGATGGTGTCGGCCTGTTCCTGGTCGACGCGGACGCCGAGGGTGTCACGCGCACCGGCTACCGCACCCACGATCGCCGTCGTGGCGCACAGATCGAGTTCAACGACGCCGCCGCGGTTCGACTGGGCAGCGGCGACGCCACGCAGCTCATCTCCGACGCCGAGGTCGGCATCCAGACCGCGCTGTGCGCCGAGGCCGTCGGCGCCATGGAGCGCTCGCTCGACCTCACCGTCGAGTACCTGAAGACCCGTAAGCAGTTCGGTGTGACGCTGTCACACTTCCAGACGCTCACCCAGCGCGCCGCGGACATGTACGCACAGCTGGAGCTGGCGCGCAGCATGAGTCTGTATGCGACCACCGCGCTCGCCGACGGCATCTGTGACCCGACCATCGCCTCGCGGGCCAAGCTGCAGATCTGCCGGTCGGCCCGGGTCATCGGGCAGGAGGCGGTGCAGATGCACGGCGGTATCGGCATGACCGCCGAGTACCCGGTCGGCCACTATCTGAGCCGGCTCACCGCGATCTCGCACACCTTGGGCGATGCCGCCGATCACGTCTCGGTGTTGGCACGGTCGGTCGGCGACTACGAGATGGTCACCGTCGGCTGATCTCCGATCGAGCGTCGCTACTGTTGCCCCCATGGGACAACTGCGCGACAACCTGGGTGACGCCGCCGCGTACAGCATCGTCGGAATCGTGCTGCTGGTCATCGGGTTCCTCGCCCTGGATCTGGTCACACCGGGGCGGCTGCGCAACCTGATCTGGCTGGAGCACAACCGCAACGCGGTTATCCTGTCCACCGCGCAGGTGATCGGGCTGTCCATCGTGATGGTCGCCGGTATCCGCGACTCGCTGGCGCTGGAATTGTGGCGCGGGCTGCTGTACACGGCGATCTACGTCCTCCTGGCCATCGCCGTGATGATGTGGTCGTTCGTCCTCGTCGACTGGTTGACCCCGGGCAAACTCGGCGCTGTTGCTCGACGACGACGGCCACCCCGCGGGATGGATCTGCGGGGCCGTGTTCCTGGGGGTCGGCGGCGTGATCGGTGCGACGCTCGGTCTGTGATCGGCGCCCGGTCTGTGATCGGCCTCGATCGCTATTGACGGTCAGACAACAAGCCCCTAGGGTCGAGCCCGATCTGTCATCGACGACATCGAGGGGAAAACCATGGCCGCACCACTGATTGAGGAATCGATCGAGATCAACGCCTCCGCCGACGACGTCTGGGCGGTGATCTCGGACCTGCGCCGCATGGGCGAGTGGAGCCCGCAGTGCAAGAAGATGTTCATGCTCGGGGGCCCGGTGGCGGTGGGGACCCGGACGGTCAACATCAACCGGCAGGGGCTCAAGGTCTGGCCGACGACCGCCAAGGTGATCCGCGTGTCCCCGGGCACCGAACTGGCGTTCCGGATCGGCGAGAACCGCACGGTGTGGAGCTACACCATCGAGCCCTCGACGAACGGGGTCCGGGTGACCGAGCGGCGTGAGGCCGCCAACGGGACCACGACCTGGATCTCGTCGTTCTTCGTCGACAAACTGCTCGGCGGCAACGACGATTTCGAGGCCGAGCTGAAGGCCGGTATGGCCGAGACCCTCGGCAAGATCAAGCAGGCGGCCGAGTCGGCGGCCACGAACGCCGCCTGACGGCTCGCCGGTTCCTACCGGTTGGCCAGCTTCTCCATGAGGGCCGGCAGGTCGGCGACCGAGTCGATCACGTGGTCGGGCACCGGGCCGAACTCGTCGCGCTGCAACGCGCGCAACGCCTCCTCACGGAACTTGCCGGTGCGCACCAGCACGCCGATGAGGGCCGCCGCCTGCGCGCCGAGGACATCGTTGTACATGTCGTCGCCGACCATGACCACCTGTGTCGGTTCCAGCTGCATGATATCGACGGCGGCCCGGAAGCCGAGCGGCGACGGTTTGCCGATCGCCCGGATCTTGCGCCCGGCGGCCTTCTCCAGTCCCTCGAGGTAGACCCCGGTGTCGATGCTGAGGCCCTTCGCCGTCGACCAGGTCATCGAGCGGTGCATGGCGATCACCGGGACACCCGACATCATCAGCTCGAGCACCCGCGACAGCGCCTCGTGGGTGAACACCGGGCCGGCACCGCCGAGCACCACGACCTGCGCCTGCTCCGGGTCGTCGGTGATCTCGACACCGGTCATGTCCTCGGCGATCGGCCCCTCGTTGATCACCCACACGCGTTTGCCCGGGTGATTGGCCGTCAGATACTCGGCGGTCAACTTGGCCGCGGTCAGAATCTCCTCGGCGCGCACGTCGAAACCGCATTCGGTGAGCAGCTGGGCGATCTCGCCTCGCGATCGCGACGTCGTGTTGGTCAGGAACATCCGCGGATAGCCCTGCTCGGACAGCTCCGCGATGGCGTCCACGGCCCCCGGCAGAGCCTGCCACGAGGTGACCATCACCCCGTCGATGTCCAGCAGCAGCCCGAGCGTCATAGTCTGAAAATCTAGTCGCGTCGGGCGCACCGCGCACGGCCGACGGAATCGGATGGCATGCTGAGCGGATGCGATCGGTGTCAGATCACCAGACTGTCGTCGCCGCACTGTTCGGTGCACCCGGATCGGTGCGGATACCCGCCACACAGGCCCTCGGCACCGTCACGGTCGCCGAAATCGCCGCTCCTCTCGGGCTGCCCGGCTTCGACAATTCCGCGATGGACGGCTACGCCGTGCGGGCCGACGAGATCGCCTCGGCCACCGACGGATCCCCGGTGCGTCTGCCCGTCGCCGAGGACATCCCGGCCGGACGCACCGATCGGTTGACGCTGCAGCCGGGCACCGCGCACCGCATCATGACCGGCGCGCCGGTACCGGTCGGGGCCGACGCGGTCATTCCCGTCGAGGTCACCGACGGCCGCGTCGACATCGTCACCATCCGGTCCGCGGTTCCGGCCGGCAGACACATCCGCACCGCAGGCTCCGACATCGCTGCGGGGGAACCGGCGATCCCTGCCGGGACCCGGCTCGGCGCCCCCCAGATCGGCCTGCTCGCCGCCCTCGGGATCACCGAGGTCACGGTCGCACCCCGCCTCCGCGTGGTAGTGCTGTCGACGGGTTCCGAACTCGTGACGCCGGGGACACCACTGCAGTACGGGCAGATCTACGAATCCAACGGGCCGATGCTCACCGCCGCGGCCACCGAGGCAGGCGCCGATGCAACCCACGTGCACTTCGTCACCGACGACGTGGGCGCCTTCCGCGCCCGCCTCGACGAGATCAGTGACGACGCGGACCTGATCATCACCTCCGGCGGCGTGAGTGCCGGGGCGTTCGAGGTGGTCAAGGACGCACTGGCGGCCTCGGGCGAGGTCGAGTTCGTGAAGGTCGCGATGCAGCCCGGCATGCCACAGGGGTGCGGCCGCTATGCGAGTCCGTCCGGGCGCGCGGTCCCGATCGTGACCCTGCCCGGTAACCCGGTCAGTTCGCTGGTCTCGTTCGAGGTGTTCATCCGGACACCCCTGCGGGCCGCGATGGGCCTGCCGCCGGACCGCCGGCGGGTACACGCCCATCTGGAATCCGACATCCGGTCCCCGGCCGGGAAGCGACAGTTCCTGCGCGGTGTGCTGAGTCGGTCCGAACCCGACGACGCCGAGGGTTTCGCGGTGAAGCCGATCGGCCCTCCCGCATCGCATCACCTCCGTTACCTCGCCCGCGCCGACGCCCTCATCGACATCGCGGCGGACGTCGATGCCGTGAGCGCCGGGACACCGGTAGACGTCATCATGCTCTGACGCGGACCCACTAAGCTGGTACGAGGTCCGGGCCCGCCGGACACTTCGCCCGGTGCAACAGGAGGTTGATGGTGGCCAGGCGCCCGCGTCCGGACGGATCCGCGACCGGAGTCGCTCACCTCGTCGATCTGGCACGCGAGACCATCCCGCCGATCCATCCGGCCGGGGTGCCGTTCGTCGCGGCACCCGCAGCCATTGCGGTACTGGGTCGTCGGCATCCGTGGATCGCCCGGCCCGCCGCACTGACCGCCGCGGCCTGCGCGGCCTTCTTCCGGCATCCGTCGCGGGTTCCACCGACGACACCCGGTGCAGTCGTCGCACCGGCCGACGGAACCATCTCGCTGGTCGACGAGGCGGCGCCGCCGCCCGAGGCGGGTCTCGGCCCCGATCCGCTCCCGCGGGTGTCGACGTTCCTGTCGATCTTCGACGTGCACGTGCAGCGGGTGCCGGTCGCGGGCACCGTGATGTCGGTGACCCACACCCCCGGCGCGTTCGTGTCGGCCGATCTTCCGGACGCCAGCTCGGTCAACGAACGCACGACGATGACGCTGCGCGTACCGGGCCGCGACGCCGTGCACGACCTCGCGGTCGTGCAGATCGCCGGACTGGTGGCCCGGCGCATCGTGTGCGAACCCGTCGTCGGGGACGTGTTACGGACCGGCGACACCTACGGACTGATCAGATTCGGGTCCCGCGTCGACGTCTACCTGCCGGCCGGATGCGAACCCCAGGTGCTGGTCGGCCAACGCGCGGTCGGCGCCGAGACCGTCCTCGCGACGCTGACCTGATCCGATGGTCACCGCCCGCAAATCAGACCGTTCGGTGTCGTCGCGCACGCCGAGCACCCGCGCCGAACGCCGCACCGCCACCCGTGCGACGGCACCGACCACGCCGGGAAACAGGCGCACCCGGCTGGCCCGGCAGGTCCCCGCCGGGCGGATGTTCATCCCGTCGGCGCTGACCATCCTGGCCATCTGCGCGGGCCTCACCGCGGTCCGCTTCGCGGCGAACGACAACATCAACATGGCGATGGCTCTCGTCGTCGCCGCGGCGCTGCTCGACGGCATCGACGGTCGGGTCGCCCGGCTGATGGGCGCCACCACCCGGATCGGCGCCGAGATCGACTCCCTCGCCGACGCCATCAACTTCGGCGTGGTGCCTGCGCTCATCGTCTACCTGCACCTGATGGACGGCGAGGACTTCGGCTGGGTTCTCACGCTGGTCTACTGCTGCGCGATCGTGCTGCGCCTGGCCCGCTTCAACACGCTCCTCGACGACGACACCGCGCCCGGCTACACCCGCGACTTCTTCGTCGGTGTCCCGGCGCCGGCCGCCGCGATCATGGCGCTGCTGCCCATCGGGTTGTCGCAACAGTTCGGGTCGGGCTGGTGGACGTCGCTGCCCGTGGTCGGCGGATGGCTGGTGTTCGTCGCGCTGCTCGCGGTCAGCCGGGTGCCGACGTCGTCGTTCAAGACCGCGTCCATCCCGCCGCGCGCGCTCGCCGGGTTGCTCGTGATGGTGGCGATCGGCGCGGCCGTGCTGCTGACCTTCCCCTACGTGCTGATGATGATCTTGATCGCCGCCTACCTGATCAACATCCCGTTCGCGTGGAGCAGTCAGCGGTGGGTGGCCTCCCGTCCCGAACACTGGGAGGACCGTCCCGCGGAGCGGCGTGCGCAACGGCGGGCCATCGCCCGCGCCCAGCCGGGTCGTCGCCGTCGGCTGACCGTGGCCGGCCGGTCGCAGGCCCGACTGGGTCTGCGACGACCCGCGGCCCCACCGCCCGCCGAGGACTCCACCCGATGACCTCACCGGTCCGGCTCACCCTGACCGCACGCGTCAATCCCTCGGCGGCCGAATCGCGCCGAGGCATCGTTCGTATCCACACCGAGGTGCTCGCCGCGCTGGGGTTGCGGGAATGGGACGCGGTCTCGATCACCGGCGCCCGGGTCACCGCGGCCGTCGTGGCCGCGGCGGGTCCCGAGACGCCGACCGGTACCGCGCTCCTCGATGACATCACCTTCGCCAACGCCGGTGTGCGGGAGAACGCATCGGTGGTGTTGGCGCCCGTGCGGGTACACGGCGCGACCCGCATCCGGGTATCGGGGTCGGCGCTGGCCACCCGCTCCGTCGACGAACCCACACTGCGTCGCGCCCTGTTGGGCAAGGTCGTCACGGTCGGGGATGCGGTGTCGCTGCTGCCCCGCGATCTGGGCCCTGAGTTCGCCGCCGGGGACGCCACCCGGGCCCTGGCGGTGTCGGTCGGGATCACCTGGACGAATGAGTTGCTCACGGTGGCAGAGACGGACCCGCCGGGCGCGGTGAGTGTGCAGACCAACACCGCGGTGCTGTGGGCCGGCGACGGTGCGTCCGGCATCCGCCGGCCGGAGGCCGGGCCACCCCCGACGACGTCCATGGGGTTCGCGGCCGCGGCGGTTCCGGTCCCACCCGCATCGTCCGGCCCGACCGACAGCGCCGCGGCCGTGGCGCCCGGTGTCTCGACCGGCACACCGTCGAACCCCGGCGCGGTCCGCCCGGTGTCCACGCTGATCGGGGTCGACGGGCCGGTCGCAAAGCTGACCGAGTGGCTGTCGATCACCCTCGACGAGCCGGAGGTGCTCCGCACGCTGGGCGCGAGCCCTCGGCTCGGTGTACTGATCACCGGACCGCCCGGGGCGGGCAAGGCGACACTGGCCCGTTCGGTGTGTGCCGAGCGCCCGCTGACCACGATCGACGGGCCCACCGTCGGTGCGTTGGAGGCCAACGCCCGTCTGGGCGCGGTGCGGTCGGCGATCTCGGTGCTGCGCGACACGGGCGGTGTCCTGCTCATCACCGACGTCGATGCGTTGCTGCCCGCTCCGCGGGAATCCGCGGCACCCGAACCGGTCTCGACGCTGATCCTCGATGAACTGCGATCCGCGATCGCCGACGGCGCCGACGTGCCGCATCGGGGCACGATCGCGTTGATCGCCACCTCCGCCGAACCGGTCCGGCTCGACAGCCGGCTGCGTGACCCGTCGCTATGTGACCGCGAACTGATCGTCGGCCTGCCCGACGCGGCGACCCGCGCGCGGCTGCTGGCCGTGATCCTCACCGACGTCCCGATCGACGGTCACCTCGATCTCGATGCCGTGGCCGCTCGGACACCGGGTTTCGTCGCCGGTGATCTCGCGGCCCTGACGCGGGAGGCCGCGCTGCGGGCGGCGGCCCGGGTGACGACCGGGCACGACGACGACGAGCGGCCCGCGACCGCACTGCGCACCGCCGACCTGCTCGGCGCCCTCGAGGTGATCCGCCCGGTGTCGCGGCTGGATTCGCCCGAGGTCAGCGTGGGAGCGATCACGCTCGATGACGTCGGGGACATGGTCGAGACCAAGCAGGCGCTCACCGAGGCCGTGCTGTGGCCGCTGCAGCACCCGGACACGTTCACCCGGCTCGGGGTGGAACCACCGCGGGGTGTGCTGCTTTTCGGGCCGCCCGGATGCGGCAAGACCTTCGTGGTGCGCGCGCTCGCCGCGTCGGGCCGGCTGTCGGTGCACACCGTCAAGGGTGCCGAACTGATGGACAAGTGGGTCGGGTCGTCGGAGAAGGCGGTCCGGGATCTCTTCGAACGGGCCCGCGAGTCCGCGCCGTCGTTGATCTTCCTCGACGAGGTGGACGCGCTGGCCCCGCGTCGCGGGCAGTCCACCGACTCGGGCGTGGGCGATCGGGTCGTCGCGGCCCTGCTGACCGAACTCGACGGTGTCGAGCCGCTGCAGGACGTGGTGGTGTTGGGTGCGACGAACCGCCCCGATCTGATCGATCCCGCTCTGCTGCGGCCGGGGCGTCTGGAACGGCTGGTGTTCGTGCCCCCGCCGGATGCCGACGCGCGCGCGGAGATCCTGCGGACGGCAGGACGCAACGTCCCGCTCGCCGACGAGGTGGATCTGGAGGCGCTCGCCTCCGACCTGGAGGGTTATTCGGCCGCGGATTGTTCGGCGTTGTTGCGCGAAGCCGCGCTGTCGGCGATGCGTCGCGACATCGATGCCGCGACCGTCGGACCCGAGGACGTCGCGGAAGCGCGCCGCCGGGTCCGACCGTCGTTGGATGCGGCGCAGGTGGAGAACCTACGCGCCTACGCCGACCGACGCTGAGGTATCAGGCCCCGGTCGAACCCTGCGGGGTCGTGGTCTGACCCGGCGTGGTCTGGCCCGGTGTGGTCTGACCTGGGGTCTGCTGCGGCATCTGACTCTCCCCCGGCAGCTGACCGTCACCCGGACCGTGCCCATGTCGACCGGGGAACTGACCCATCCCGCCCTGACCGTCCTGGCCGCCGGGCATCTGTCCGAAGCCGCCGTACCCGTCGGCGCCCGAGCCGGCCCCGGGTCCGAAGCCACTCTGCTGCCAGGCGGCGCCGGGCCCCTGGTTCGATGACGACGAGTCGCCGACCGCGTAGCCGACACCGAAGCCGACGAGCGCCATCACCACGGCGACGCCGATGCCGCCGGCGATGATCGCGTTGCGGACCTTGTCGGTCACGCCCTGCGACGGCGCTGCGGGCTGCTGGGCCATCGGCTGTTGGGCCATGGGTTGCTGGGTCGACTGCCACGCCATCGGCTGCTCGGCTCCCGGCTGCGGTCCGGGCGACACCGGGATCTGTTCGGTTTCCGCATCCGGCGCGGGTCCAGGGGTGAATGGGCGCTCCGCGCCGAGCGGCTCGGTTCCCGGGTACTCCGCCCATGACTGGTCCGGCGCCGCCTGGTCCGGCGCCGCCTGGTCCGGCGCCGCCTGGTCGGGCGCCGGCACATCCGCCGACTGGTCGCCGCGGGCCACGTTGTCGTCCTGAGGTGTGGACATCGTTGTCTCTCGCTTTCGTGCAGATGAAGAGTGATATCCACCGTGCTGGCGTCACCTGGTGGGTCGCTGCCGCGAACCTGTCAATCACCTGTGAGAACCCGACAAACCCGACACCCGCCACCCAGCCACCCCGCGCCACCCGACCCCGGCAGAGAACGCGGGCTACCGACCGGCGGTGATCTGGTAGAAGACGGCGCGGGCGCCCGCGGCGCCCGGGGTCGTCCCCACCTGCACCCAGTAGGTGTCACCGTTCTTCGTTGCCGACAGGATCACCACCCGGCGGTCTCCGTCGCTGGTGCGCTGCGACTCGGTGTAGCCCTGTTCGGTGAGGGTCTGCACCGCGGCGTCGAGGACGTTCCCGGCATCGGGGCCACCTTGGACGGTGACCGACCAGCCGTCGGCGCGGTTGCCGTCGGCGCTCAGCACCGTGCCGGTCACCAACGGGACCTGCGCCGTCGGGAAGTCGCCGGGCAATCCGGCGTTACCCGACTGTTCATCGCCGCCCCCACCGCAGCCCGCGAGCACCGCGATCGCCACGAGAAGTGTGACGATCAACGACGACGACCTGGCGAAGCGGATCATGCCAGCAACGGTAAGGTAGACACCGCGGGCGATGCCCGTGACACCCCGCCCGAATCCGAAAGACGGTGTGCCCACTTGATCTCCGTGCTGGCTGCGCTCGCGCTGTGCGCACTGCTCGCGCCCCCGGTGATCCGGTTGCTCGGTACCCGCGGTTTCTATGTGCTCGTATTGGCCCCCGCCGGCGCCCTCGTGTGGGTCATCGCCAACTGGCCCGCCGACGATGCACCGCCGGCCGTCGAGACGGTGGAATGGGTGCCCGTCCTGCACATGGACATCGTCACCCGCTTCGACACGCTCAGCGCGATCATGTCGGTCCTCATCCTGGGCATCGGGGCCCTGGTGTTGTGTTACTGCGCCCACTACTTCGACGACGCGCGACCGCGGGTGGCGGTCTTCGGCGGGGAGATGATCGCGTTCGCGGCCGCCATGTTCGGCCTGGTGGTCAGCGACAACATGCTGGTCCTCTACGTGTTCTGGGAACTGACGACGGTGCTGTCGTTCATGCTGGTCGGTTTCTACGGCATCCGCGCCACCGCGCGGCGCGCGGCCACCCAGGCCCTGCTGGTCACCACGGCCGGCGGCCTGGCGATGCTGGTCGGCATCATCATGCTCGGCGAACGCGCCGGCTCGTTCCTGCTGTCGGACATCCTGGCCAACCCGCCCGCGACGGGGGTGTACGTCGACTGCGCGGTGGTGTTGATGCTGATCGGGGCGCTCAGCAAGTCGGCGATCGTCCCGTTCCACTTCTGGCTCCCCGGCGCGATGGCCGCACCCACCCCGGTCAGCGCCTATCTGCACGCGGCGGCGATGGTGAAGGCAGGCATCTACCTCATCGCGCGGCTCGCACCGGGTTTCGCGACCATACCGGGCTGGCAGGTCCTCGTCGTCGGCCTGGGCATGGTCACGATGGTGCTCGGCGGGTGGCGGTCCCTGCGGGAGCTCGACCTCAAACTGGTGCTCGCGTTCGGCACGGTCTCCCAACTCGGCTTCCTGTCCGTGCTCGTCGGGATGGGTGACGCCAACGTCGCGATGGCCGGCCTCACGATGCTGGTCGCGCACGCCATGTTCAAGGCCTCCCTGTTCATGGTGGTCGGGATCATCGACCACTCGACCGGCACCCGCGACATCCGCCGGCTGGCACGCCTCGGGCATCGTCTGCCCGTGCTCGCGCTCACCGCTGCGGTTGCCGGCGCGAGCATGGCCGGGCTGCCCTTCACCATCGGCTTCGTCGGCAAGGAGACCGCCTTCGGATCGGTCTGGGACACCGGGGCCTTCCTGCCGTGGCAGGCGGAGACGATCGACGTCGTGCTGTTGGTCGGTTCGACCATCACCTTCGCCTACACCTGCCGATTCCTGTGGGGTGCGTTCGGCCGCAAGGTGCGCACCGCCCCGAGCCCGGTGGTCGCGAAGCTGCACCCGCCGGGGCCGCTGTTCCTCGCCGCCCCGATCCTGCTCGCGCTCGGCGGCGTGGTCGCCGGGTTCGCGAGCCCGTGGATCGGCAGTCTCTTCGAACCGTATGCGCAGACGTTGCCCGCCTACGGACACGAACTCGAGCATCTGGCGATGTGGCATGGTTTCGGTCTGCCGGTGATCTTCTCGATCGTCGTGATCGTCGCGGGCACCATATTGTTCGTGGCGATCCGGCTGGTCGGCGACAGGCTGTTCCGCCGCCCGCTCGTCAACGCCGACCGCATCTACGACGCGACACTCCGCGCCGCCGACACCGCCTCACTGATGCTGACCCGCAACACCCAACGCGGGTCGCTGCCGATCACACAGGGTGTGATCTTGTCGACCACGATCCTGCTCCCCCTTGGGGCGCTGGCCCTCGGGTCACGGAATCGGCTGGAGGTCGCCGGATTCGACACCGTGAACCAGCTCGTCATCGGCGGCATCATCGTGGCTGCGGCACTGACCGCGACCGTGCTGCGCAACCGTCTCGCCGCGACCCTGGTGGTGGGCCTCACCGGATACGGGGCGGGCATGCTCTTCGCGCTCTACGGCGCCCCGGACCTGGCGTTGACCCAGTTCCTGGTCGAGACGCTCACGCTGGTGATCTTCGTGCTGGTGCTGCGCAAGCTGCCCGCCGAGCCCGAACCACGGCACGCGACCGGTTTCCGACCGCTGCGTGCGGCGGTCGCCGTCGCCTTCGGCGCAACCCTGGTGACGGTCGGCCTGTTCGCCGCGGCAGCCCGCTCCGAGCAGCCGCTGCACGTCGACATCCCCGAGGCCGCCTACGAGTTCGGGCACGGCGCGAACGCGGTGAACGTCCTGCTGGTCGACATCCGCGCGTGGGACACGCTCGGTGAGGTCTCGGTCCTGATCGTCGCGGCCACCGGGGTGGCGTCGATGGTCTTCCGCAACCGTCGGTTCGGCGCGGTGCCGCGTGTCGCCGACGCCGCCCGGATGCAGGCGGGCTTCAGCGGCGACGCCGACGACCCGATCCCACCCGATCGAACCACCTGGCTGTTGGGCAGCGACTTCCGTGACCCGCGGCACCGGTCGATGATCCTCGAGGCCACCACCCGGCTGATCTTCCCGACCATGGTGGTGCTCTCGCTGTACTTCTTCTACGCCGGGCACAACGCCCCCGGCGGCGGTTTCGCCGGCGGCCTGACCATGGGCCTGGCGCTGGTGCTGCGGTATCTGGCCGGCGGCCGCTACGAACTCGGTGAGGCCCTGCCGATCGAACCAGGACGCATTCTCGGCCTCGGGCTCGCCATCTCGGCGGGCACCGCGGTCACCTCGCTGTTCCTGGGCGCCCCGGCGCTGTCGTCGGCGGTCTTCTCGGTGACGCTGCCGGTGCTCGGCGAGGTCAAGCTGGTGACGGCGCTGTTCTTCGACCTCGGTATCTACTTCATCGTCGTCGGGCTGGTGCTCGACATCCTGCGCAGCCTCGGTGCGCGCCTCGACGTGGAGTCCAGCGCGATCGACAACCAGCCGGCTCCGGAGAGCCCGACCGCCGGGCAGGTGAGCCGATGACCATCAACCTCGGATTGCTGATCGTCATCGGGGTGCTCGCCGCGTGCGGCGCCTACCTGCTGATGGAGCGCAGCCTGATCCGGATGCTGCTGGGTCTGCTGCTGTGCGGTAACGCGATCAATCTGTTGATCCTGGTGGTCTCCGGCCCCATCGGCAACCCCCCGATCCTCGGCCGCACGGCCGAGGCCCGCGCCGCGGACGCGGATTCCCTCGCACAGGCCATGGTGCTGACCGCCATCGTCATCACCATGGGCGTGGCGGCGTTCGTGCTGTCGCTGGTGTACCGGCTGTTCGTCATCAACCGCGACGACGACGATGTCGAGGACGACACCGAGGACGTCAAGATCCTCGGCAGTTCGTTGCAGGACGCCCCCGACCGCGACCGCAGCGACGACCCCGTCACCCTCGCCGACACCACCGCCGGTGACCTCTTCGACGACGAGGGCAATCCGCTCACCCCCGCCGAATACGCCGCGCGCCATCTCGGGGTCATCGAGACCGACCTGATGCCCGAGGACGTGGAGGTCATCACCGCGAACGCCGACGACACCGACACCGTCGAGGGGGCAGACCGATGACCCCGCAGCCGTCCTGGGTAACGGTGCTGATCGCGCTGCCGACGCTGGTCCCCATCGTCGCGGCCGCGCTGACCCTGGTGATGGGCCGCAGTCCGCGCTTCCAGCGCGTCGTCACCGTCGGCGCCATCTCGGTGGCGTTCGCCACGTCATGTCTACTGCTCTACCTCACCAACACCTACGGGACGTTCGCGGTCGCCATCGGCGGCTGGGGCGGACGGGGATACCCCAACGGCCCGCTCGGCATCACCCTCGTGGTCGACCAGCTGGCCGCGTTGATGCTGGTGGTGTCGACGATCGTGTTGCTGTGCGTCGTCCTGTACGCGATCGGTCAGGGTATCCGTGACGGCACCGAACAACAGCCGGTGTCGATCTTCCTGCCGACCTATTTGATCCTGACGGCCGGGGTCTGTAACGCCTTCCTGGCCGGCGACCTGTTCAACCTCTACGTGTCGTTCGAGGTGTTGCTGGCCGCGAGCTTCGTGCTGCTCACGCTCGGCGCCAGCCCGGACCGGGTCCGGGCTGGAGCGTCGTACGTGATGGTGTCGATGGTGTCGTCGCTGATCTTCCTGTCCGGGATCGCATTCGCCTACTCGACCACCGGCACCCTCAACCTCGCGGAGATGGCCACGCGGCTCGATCATGTCCCCGACGGCACCCGCAACGCGCTCTACGCGGTGCTGCTGGTGGCGTTCGGGATCAAGGCGGCGGTGTTCCCGCTGTCGACCTGGCTGCCCGACTCCTACCCCACCGCGCCTGCTCCGGTCACCGCCGTGTTCGCCGGCCTGCTCACCAAGGTCGGTGTGTACGCGATCATCCGGGCCCACACCCTTCTGTTCCCGGGCGGGTCCATGGACGACATCCTGCTCGTGGCCGGCCTGCTGACGATGCTGGTCGGCATCTTCGGCGCGATCGCGCAGTCCGACATCAAACGACTGCTGTCGTTCACCCTGGTCAGCCACATCGGCTACATGGTGTTCGGCATCGCCCTGTCGTCGCGGTTCGGGCTGTCGGCGGCGATCTACTACGTCGCCCACCACATCCTGGTGCAGACCACACTGTTCCTCGTGGTCGGTCTCATCGAACGGCAGGCCGGGTCCGCGTCGCTGCGGCGGCTCGGCGGCCTGATCGCCAGCCCGCTGCTGGCCGGGCTGTTCCTCATCCCCGCGCTGAACCTTGGCGGCATCCCACCGTTCTCCGGATTCATCGGCAAGGTCGCCCTCCTCGAGGCGGGAGTGCAGGACGGTTCGGCACTCGCGTGGGTGCTGGTGGCCGGGTCGGTCATCACCAGCCTGCTGACTCTCTACGTGGTGGCCCGCGTGTGGACGAAGGGGTTCTGGCGTCCACGCGCCGACGCCCCGGAGGGCGATCTGGCCGATCGGGCGCCGTCTGCGCTGATCGACGAGAGCACCGACATCGCCTTCGACGACCGCGCCGACGTCGGGCGGATGCCGATCGGCATGGTCGTGCCGACGGTGCTGATGGTCGTGGCCGGGCTGGTCCTGACCCTGTGGGCGGGCCCGATCCTCGGGTTCACCGACCGGGCCGCGAACGACATCGTCGACCGTGGCGTGTACATCGAGGCCGTGTTGGGAGGTGCACAGTGAAGGCACGGATCATCACGGCGTGGCGGGTCTCGCTGCTGTTCATCTTCTGGAACTTCGTCAGCGCGCTGGTCTGGCTGCGGCAGAACATCCGCATCCCAAATTGGCTGGGCAGCGACTCCCGTGAGGTGTGGGTCCGGCTGTGGACGCTGGGCTGGCTCACCTTCGTGTGGGTGCTGTTGTGGGGCACGGTCACGTGGGCGAACATCATCGGCGGTCTGGTGGTGGCGGTCGCGGTGGTGACCCTGCTGCCGCTGCCGCGGGTTCCGGTCGAGGGCCGGATCCACCCCATCGCGCTGCTGGTCATCCTCGTCCGACTGGTGTTCGATCTGGTCCTGTCGAGTGTGCAGGTCGCGTGGGCGGCGATCCGCCCGGGCCGTCCACCGATGGGCGCGGTGATCCGGGTGCGCGTGGCGATCAAGTCCGACATGGTGCTCACCCTGGCCGTGGACTACCTCAACATGGTCCCCGGCACGATGGTCGTCGAGATCGACCACCGCCGTCGGATGCTCTACGTCCATGTCTTCGACGTGCGCACCGACAAACAGGTGCGGGCCTTCTACAAGCAGATGAAGTTCGTCGAACGCGCCTTCGTCCAGGCCTTCGAGCGGGACAGCGAATGGCACCCGAGCCCTTACCACGGCATCGACGACGACTTCCACAACGTCCGACATACCGACCGGGTGCACGTCGCGGAGCGCACCGCCGGCCCCGACGTGATTCCCGATCAACGCCCCTCGGGAGGCCCACGATGACGATTGTGTGGCTGATCGTGACCGCGCTGCTGCTGGTCTCGGCCGTACTGACGACGATCCGCGTCCTGCGCGGTCCGACGACACTGGACCGCCTCGTCGCCCTCGACACCATCGTCGCCATCTGTATGGGCGGCCTCGCCGTCTGGGCCGCCTACAGCCTGGATTCGACGGTCGTCCCGGCCATCGTCGCCCTGTCGCTGCTCAGCTTCGTCGGGTCTGCCGCCATCGCCCGTTTCCGAGTGCGGGACGACCAGACATGATCATCGACGTCATCTCCGCGATCCTGCTGTTGCTCGGCGCGACCGCCTCGTTGACCACGTCGATCGGCCTGCTGCGGTTCCCGGACACGCTCAGCCGGATGCACGCCGCCACCAAGCCGCAGACCTTCGGACTGTTGCTGATGCTCGCGGGGGCGATTCTGCGGCTCGGCGACAGCGTCGACATCGGCATGCTGATCCTGGCGGGACTGTTCGCCCTGACGACGGCACCGGTGATCGCCCATCGCATCGGCCGGCTGGTCTACCAGGAGCAACGCGCCCGCGACGGGCTGATGTCCCGCGCGGAAATGGAAAACCCCACTCAGGATTGACTCGATGGGCTTGGTGACATCCGTTCGCTGAGGATTGGCCGAGGGCTCGTTTGCATCGCTATAGGTGTGCGACTCGTAGGTAGATGGGCGTTGTTGCTGGGCGGCGCTGGTGGCTGATCGGTCGTTGGAGTCGTTGATTGTCGGTGAGGTCTTCGGGGTTCGTGGGCAGTGCCCACCGCAGGTGTTGGCGGTCGTTGTCGCAGAGTCCGGCCACGGTGCCCAGCAACCGTGATCGGCATCGGTGCGGGCTCGGTTGGCCCATTGAATGATGCATGGCGGGCGCAGCGTAGCCGCGACACCCGCGCCTCGCCGAAACAGCGTGTGCCACCGATGTCGAGGTGCCGCCAGCGGCGCGCCCGGTCAGCGCGGTCGTAACAACCGCACACGCGATTGCAGTGGGGGCATCGGGACCGGGCCCGCGCGTGTGCCTCGACCCGGACCAGCACCAGCGGGCCGTGACCATGGGCCGTGAACTCGGCGTCGACCACCCGACCACGAGCGATTCGCAGGCCTTCCACAGTATCCTGACCACACGCAACGCCTACTCCTTCAGAGTTCAGTCTTCGCAAACCAAATCCATTGAGGGACAAGGTGTTACGGGTTTCATCCTGGCCTGTGGATAACCCGCCAAAGCGTCGCAATTCGCACAGGTGTTCGACTACTATAGGGGCATGCCGATCGACACCCTGCTCCCCACCGTCCGTGACCTGACCATCACCTCCGACGCCACCGGCCGCGAGGTGTACGAGACCACCAAGATCCTGATGGGCCTGCGGAACGTGGTCGACCATCAACTCGCCGTACACGCCGGCGCCCTGGACCGGTTGGGGGTGGCCCGCCAGACCGGCGGGAAGACGCGGGCCCTGTTGATCGAGATGGGTGCCGCACCCGCCATCGCGGATCGGTGGCTGCGGATCGCGGCCGCCCTGACCACCCTGGAACGGGTCGCGGCGTATTCCGGCGATGGGGTCTTCTCCTCAGAACACGTCGACGCGCTGGTCCGCGGCATGGGGCACATCGAGAAGAGGTCGCCGGAACCGTTGAGCGAGGTGTCACGCATCGAACACCAGTTGGCGTTGATCGCCCAGGCGTTTGCCGGGGCCACCCCACGCGAGGTGCTCGACACCGCCCGCAGCATCGGCAACCAGATCGCCGACGACCACGGCGGTGTCCCGGCCGGTGAGGACCGCACCATCAACGAGTGGACCACCACGCCCACCGACGACGGCCGGTTGGAGGTCTCGGCGAACCTGGACATCGTGATCGGGGAGAAACTGGTGTCGGCGATCGAATCCCTGGCCGGTAAACGCCCCGAACCCGACGGCTCTGAGGATGCCCGATCCGCGGGGCAGCGCCGTGCGGATGCGTTGGAGATGATCCTGGACGCGGCCGCACGCGCCGCCAGTTCGGGTGTCGCGGATCTGGTGGCGGCCCCGAAAACGCAGTTGAATCTGACCGTCCCGGCCGACACCCCGGATGCGGCGGCGTTGCAGTGGCTGGGCCCGATCTCGCAGACCCTGGCGAAAACGCTGTCCTGTGACGCGACGGTGACCGCGATCATCGTCGACGGCGAGAAGGTGCCGTTGGACATGGGACACCCGCAGCGCCTGTTCACCCATCATCAACGCAAGGCGTTGATCGTCCGCGACCAGTGTTGTGTCAAATGCGGTGCGGCAGCAGGATATACACAGTGCCATCACGTGCGGCATTGGGCTGATGGGGGTCCCACCGACCTGGACAACGGGTGCCTACTCTGCACCTCGTGTCACGCCCAAATCCACGCCTCCGGCTGGGACATCATCATGGGCGCCGACCGGCATCCCTGGCTGCTGCCGCCGGTGGAGCAGGACCCGACCCGCACCCCGATACCCGCCTACAACCGCCGGACCATGCACCTCGACGACATCGCCGCCTGACCGAAGCATCAACCACAACACCTGACCTGCTGCATCGTTAGCCCGACGTGACCGGCGACCCGAATCCTGGGCCGCGTATGAACTTTGAGAACTCCATAGTGTGAAGAGGCGAGGCCCGGCGTGACCGTCGGAATGGGATCCGAGCGCACGCCGGGCCGCGCCTCGCGGCGTCCCGTCCTGACCCTGACTTGGGTGGTCAGCGGAGTTCGGCGACGACCGAACTGACCACGGCCCGCATGTCCCCGGACTGCTGATACACCGCCCGCTGCCGCTGGTAGCTGGCCCCTGCGGTGACGATGTTGCCGACCCGGGCGAGTTCGGTGACACAATTCAGGTCACGCGCGACCGGTTCGAGCCGGGTGAGGAGCTCGGCGAGATCCTCGGTGACCAGTCGCTCGCGACAGTCCGAGTCGAGAATGACGATCGCGTCCAACCCGTATCGCGCCGCGCGCCACTTGTTCTCCTGGACCAGCCAGGGAGCCATGTAGGGCAGCTCCTCCCCCGCCTCCAGCCGCCGGTCGAGATCGACGACGAGGCAGTGGATCAGGGCCACCAGCGCGGACAGTTCGGTGAGATTGGTCATGCCGTCGCACACCCGCACCTCGATGGTGCCCAGATGCGGTGAGGGCCGGATGTCCCACCGGATCTCGTTGATGTGGTCGATGATGCCGGTGGTCTTCTGGTCGGCGACGAACGCCTCGAACTCCGACCAGGCGGTGAACTGGAACGGCAGACCCGCGGTCGGCAACTGCTGGAACATCATCGCGCGGTTGCTGGCGTAGCTGGTGTCCTGGCCGGCCCACATCGGCGACGATGCGGACAGCGCCAGCAGATGCGGGTAGTACTTCAGCAGCGAACTCAGGATCGGCAGCACCTTGTCGCGGTGACTGATCCCGACATGCACGTGGACGCCCCAGATCAGCATCTGCCGACCCCACCACTGGGTCCGTTCGATCAGTTCGGCGTAGCGATGGCCCTCGGTGAGCAGCTGCGTCGACCACTGGGCGAAGGGATGGGTGCCCGCACCGTAGAGGTCGACCCCGAGTTCGTCGGTGAGGTCACGGACCGCGGCGATCGTCCCTGCGAGATCGGCCACCGCCTCGGGGGTGTCCCGGCAGATCCCGGTGACGAGCTCGACGGTGTTGCGCAGCAACTCCTTGTGGATCTTCTCGCGACGCGACGGCACCCGTTCGGAAACCAGGGCGAACAGAGCGGCCGCCGAGTTCGACAGGTCCCCCGACTCCTTGTCGGTCAGCGCGAACTCCCACTCCACCCCCAGCGACGGGGTCGGAGAGCCGTCGAACTCGATCGGCGTGATCATGACCACGGATCACCGCAGCGCCATGTCATGCGCCGCCTCGATGACCTCATCGACACCAGATCACGGCTGGGCGGGTTCAGACACCGGCGCACTTTCGGTCGTCGACGCCGCAGCGCTCTCCGATGCCGACTCCGGAGTGCTCTCCATCGACGCCGAGGCGCTCTCGGCTGCCGTCTCCAAGTTGTGGTAGGCCTCGCCGACCTCTGGGAGCTCCGGCACCTGGTTGCCCGTGATCACCGACGGGGTCGTGCCGGGGACGTCGCTGGGCGGCTCGTTGGGGGTGCACGCAGCCAGCGCCGCACCGATGATGCCCGCCGCGGCGAGCACGGTCAGCGCGCGTCGAGCGGTCCGGCCTTTCGATCCGGTGGCGGTCGAGGCGTTGGTCGAACTGACGGTCATGTCACTCCTTGCGATCTGAACGGGCCGGTTGTTGTGGTGCAGACTCGGGGCGCCTCGGCGCGGACGGTCATCGTGACACCACGATGACCGGGATGCCGGTGGAGCATCGGGTGAACGAGGACGGGCGGGGATCGACACTCGCGTCACCGCCGAGTGCCTCGGCCACCACCTCGGCCTGTGCCTTCTGGCCGTCGTCGTAGAAGATGGTGTTCTCGGTGATCGACGACGTGGACAGGTTGCCGGGGGTGGCGGTCTCGAATCCCTGCGCCTTCAGTTCGTCGGTGATGTCGCCCGCGAGCCCGGCGATCGTCCCGGCGTTGTAGACACACACCCGCGGTTTGTCGGCCGACGCCTTCGCCGACGTACTCGCCGGGGCGGTGGTCGCCACCTGCCGTTGGGCCTCCTCGAGGCCCTTCTCCGGGTTGTCCCCGGAGGTCGCCGCGGAATGCCAGCCGAGACCGACGAAGACGATGGCGACCGCCAACAACAACATGGCACCGGCCCGCAACGGCAGGCGGCTCGGTTCGCGATCAGGATTCATCACCGAGAACCTTAGCTCACGCCGGCCGATCGGCCGGTCGAGGTGGCCCCGCGGTCACCTACGTGATCTCGAAGCCCAGACGCCGTGCCGCGCGCGCCTTCTGCCGGGACGCGCGGAGCCGGCGGAGACGCTTGACCAGCATCGGATCGGCGGCCAGCGCCTCGGGTCGATCGACGAGTGCGTTGAGCACCTGGTAGTAGCGCGTCGCGGACAGACCGAACAGTTCCTTGATCGCTTCTTCCTTGGCACCGGCGTACTTCCACCACTGCCGCTCGAACGCCAGGATGTCGCGCTCGCGACGGGACAGGCCATCGGGCCCGACCTCATGAGGGTCGGCGGCATTCGTGGTCGGGTCAGCAGCGGCGTCGGTACGTGTGGGGTCTGCGGGTGTGGGTTGATCGCCCTGTTTCGGGCTTCGCGCAGCTGCGCCGTCCATCTCGCTCCCTCAAGATCGCCTCGTGCACATCACATCGCCGCCATGTTCGCCGACCAGGCCGGTCCGATCAACCGGTGAACTCTCGGGCCGGATTCGTGTCGACGAACGAATCACAGCAATGTGGTTCGGTGATCATCTAACCACGATCAGAGAGCCGCTTCGCGGTGTGACTCGCCATGACTCGCAGGCTCGCCCGACGTCGCTCGGTAATCTGTGGCGCATGGCAATTCTCCCGATCTGCATCGTCGGCGAACCCGTCCTGCACCATCCGACGGAACTCGTCGAACTCGATGCGCAGCGCCGCCCGGCGCCCGGTGTCGTGACGCTCCTCGACGACATGTACGAGACCATGGACGCGGCGCACGGGGTCGGGCTGGCCGCCAACCAGGTCGGGGTCGGCAGGCGATTGTTCGTCTACGACTGCCCCGACGGCGAGCGCTTCGAGGCCCGCCGGCGGCGTGGCGAGGTGATCAACCCGGTCCTGGAGACCTCCGAGATCCCGGAGACGATGCCCGACCCCGACGACAATGACGAGGGATGCCTGTCAGTTCCCGGAGAGCAGTTCCCGACCGGGCGCGCCGACTGGGCGCGGGTCACCGGGGTCGACCGCAACGGCGACGAGGTTGTCATCGAGGGTACCGGGTTCTTCGCCCGCATGCTGCAGCACGAAGTGGGTCACCTCGACGGATTTCTCTACGTTGATGTGCTGATGGGCCGCAACGCCCGGGCCGCCAAGAAGGCGATCAAACGCAACGGCTGGGGAACCCCGGGACTGACGTGGACCCCCGGCGAGGTCACCGACCCGTTCGGTCACGACGACGACGACTGAGCCCGGTGACCGACCGCCTGCCCTTCATCGGCGACCGCGTCGTCGTCCGCTACCGGCTCGGCGACCGGACACCCGCCGACTGGCGCGGTAACCCCACCGCGACGCTGTCGGACGTCACGGGCCTGCTCGTCGATGACGGCGACCCGCTCGTGGTCGACCGCGACGGCACCCCCGAGTCGGTCCCGCGTACCGCGATCTCCTCTATTCGCATCCTGTCGCGGGTGACGGTGCGCAACTCGCAGATCCGCGCGCTGGAAGGCGCCGCCGCAGCCGCGTGGCCGGGGGTGGAGTCGACCACCGTCGCCGGTTGGCTGCTGCGCTCTGGCGGCGGATTCACGCGGCGCGCCAACTCGGCGATCCCGCTGGAGTTCGGTGCGCGCGCCGACGATGCGACGTTCGGCGAGATCCGGGCCTGGTACCGCGAGCGCGGCCTGCCGCTGCTGGTGGCGCTGCCCGACCGGCTCGTGCCCGCCGGGCAGATCACGGGCCGGCCGGTGAGCGGCGAGATCGATGTCCTCGTCCGCGACGTCGACGGTTTTCCCGCGGCCCACGATCGGGCGGTCCGGTTGGCCACGACGCCGACACCTGCCTGGCTGCGCGCCTACCGCGGCCCCGAGGTCGACGTCGACACCGCGACCGCGGTCGTGAGCGCGTCGCGGGGTCCGGTGACCTTCGCGGCCGTCGACGACGACACCGCCGAACTCGGCGGGCCCCGATCGATCGGCCGCGCGTCGGTGACCGCGGCCGACGACGGCACCCGGTGGCTGGGTCTGACCGCGATCTGGACGCATCCGGCGCGGCGCCGCTCGGGTCTGGCGAGCGCCGTGCTGTCCACGCTGGTCGCCTGGGGGAGCGACGAGGGCGCCGAGCGCATCTACGTACAGGTCGAGGGCGACAACCGGGTCGCCGGGAACTGGTATCGCGCACTCGGTTTCGGGCTGCATCACACCGCCCGCTACCTCGAGGTCGGGTGAGGTGATCGGATGACGCACCCCACCGGACCCACCCGACGACCCACAAGACGACCCACCCGACGACGAGGCCCGATCCTCTCCGCCCTCTCGGTGGTGGCGATTCTTACCGTCATCGCGATCGGCTGGTTCGTGGGCGGCGGTGCTGATGACGGCGCAGCATCGACCACCTCATCGACCCCGACGACGACCACCGCGAAAGTGCCGGCCCGGGTGACGCGCACCCTGGCCCTGATCGACGCCGGCGAGTGGCCGGAGGCGGCGAACGCACCCGGAACACAGGGCGGCAACGTCTTCCGTAACAACGAGGGCCTGCTCCCGGCGACGGACGCGGACGGCAAACGCATCTCCTATCAGGAGTGGGACGTCAACCCGAAGGAGCCCGGGCAGAGCCGCGACGCCGAACGGATCGTCACCGGCAGCGACGGCACCGCCTGGTACACCGATGACCACTACCGATCCTTCGTGATGATCCGGGGGCCGAGTTGACGAACACATCCGCGGGTGCACCGATGCCGATGTCGCGGTTCCTGTCCGCGGCGGGCGGTCACGGACGTGTCGTCGGGGTGTGGCCCGGCGACGACGCCCCGGCCCTGTCCGCCGGGGTCCGGTGGGTCGTCGTCGATGCGGCCGAGATGTCCACCATTGCGGCCCTGTTCGACGAGTTCTCCCGGGCCTGGGGGTTCCCCGGCCATTTCGGACGCAACAAGGACGCCTTCGACGACTGCATGCGCGATCTCGCCGGTGACGTCGCGGACGGACACGAACCTTCCGCGTACGTCACCGTCATCGTCAACGCGGAGCACCTGCTGCGCGACGACCCGGACGAACTGCGGTGGTTCGCGTCGTCGCTCGGGTTCTACCGGGATCACTATCGCGACGTCGCCCGTCCGACGGCGACCTTTGCGGCGATCCTGGTGACCGCCCCCGACCTGGCCGAGGGCGTCGAGACGTGTTGGCGTCGTGCCGGTTCACCCGTCGCGATACTCGAGGCCTGAGATGCGTATCGCCACCTGGAATGTGAACTCGATCCGCGCGCGCTCGGAGTTCGTGGTCGCGTGGATGGAACGCAACGAGATCGACGTGCTCGCCATGCAGGAGACAAAGTGCCGGGACGACGAGTTCCCGCTGATGAGTTTCCTGGCGTCGGGTTACGACGTCGCCCATCTCGGTGACGGCGGCTTCAACGGCGTCGCGGTCGCGTCGCGGATCGGGCTCGAGGAGGTCGAATGCGGCTTCGAGGGGCAGCCTGCGTTCGGTGCCGGGGACGCGACGCCGCAGCGTGAGGCGCGGGCGATCTCCGCGGTCTGCGGCGGCGTGCGGGTGTGGAGCCTGTATGTGCCGAACGGTCGCTCTCTCGATGATCCGCACTACCGCTACAAACTGGCCTGGCTCGCGGCGCTGCGGGACATCGGTGCGCTGTGGCTCGCCCACGATCCGGGCGCGCAGATCGTGCTCGCCGGCGACTGGAACGTGATCGGAACCGACGACGACGTCTGGGATGTCACGGAATTCGACCGGAGGACACACGTCTCCGAGGCCGAACGCGCCGCTCTGGGTGCGATCCGCGACGCCGGATTCCGCGACTCGGCGCTGCCGTACGCCGACGGCTACACCTTCTGGGATTACCAGCAGCTGCGATTCCCGCGCGACGAGGGGATGCGCATCGACATGCTGATGTGCTCCCCCGCATTCGATGACCGCGTGCGCAATGCGTTCGTCGACCGGGAGGCACGTAAACCCAAGGGCGCCAGCGATCATGCACCCGTCGTGCTGGAGTTCTGACCGCCCGGACGAGACGGACCGTCAGTAGAGCAGCGGCCCGAGCCCGGCGGCCAACGTCCGGCACCGCGGGGCGAGCTCGGTGAGCACCTCGATCCGCGACGCGACACCGGTGAGCATCACCGCTCCCCGCACCCGACCTGTCACGTCGAACACCGGCACCGCGACGCTGGCCTGCTCGGCGACGAGTTCACCGACGTCACAGGCGAGATCGGTACGGCGCACCTCGTCGATCTCGGCCGCGAGCGTGGCGAGGTCGACGACGGTGTACGCGGTGAGCGCCGGCAACGGCGGACGCACGATCTCCCGCCACTGCGACATCGACGCCAACAACAACTTGCCCGCCGACGACGCGTGCGGGCAGCGCATGAGCTCACGCTCGCCGTAGAAGGGGTGGTCGGGGTCGGCGTCGAGCAGCCGCACCGACGTCGGGCGGAAGTAGACGATGTGCACCCCGAACCGCACGCCCGCCCGGAAGTCC
>NZ_BAHC01000010.1 GCF_000298195.1 Gordonia rhizosphera NBRC 16068
CCGCGCGACAAGGGGCAGGTCCGCCGGTTCACCCGCGACATCGTCGACTCCCGGCGCAACTTCGCGGGCCTCTTCATGCCGTTCGCCATCGTGCTGATCGTGGTCATGTTCCTGCCGGCGATCGCGGTCTACGCCAACATCGTGCTGCTGCTGTTCGTCATCTTCATGGTGGTCGACGCGGTGATCCTTGGTCGCCTGGTGAACCGACGGGTCCGGGAACGCTATCCCGACACCGATCCGTCGCAGACCGGGTTCCGGCTGGGCTGGTACGCATTCACGCGCGCCATGCAGATGCGGATGATGCGTGCGCCGAAACCGCAGGTGTCGCCGGGCGACGAGGTCTGACCCGGTGGTATCGCGGGGAACCCGCACACTGGTGCTGGGCGGGGTCCGCTCGGGCAAATCCGGTCACGGCGAGTCGCTGCTCGGCGGCCACCCACAGGTGCGCTATCTGGCCACCGGCCCGACGACGTCGACCGACACCGAATGGGTGGCGCGCGTCGCCGCCCATCGCGCACGCCGCGACGGGCGGTATGCCACCGTCGAGACCGTCGACGTGGCCGGGGCACTGCACTCCGACCCGACGACACCCACCCTCCTCGACGATCTCGGCAACTGGCTCGCCGCCCAGCTCGACGCGGTCGGCGGCTGGGCCGACACCCCGGTCGACCTCACCCACCTGACATCCGAGATCTGTTCGGCGATCAGCGATTTCACCGGCGATCTGGTCATCATCAGTCCCGAGGTGGGGTTGTCGCTGGTACCGCCGACCCCGGCCGGCAGGCGGTTCCAGGACGAGCTCGGCGCGCTCAACACAGCCGTCGCAGCCGTCTGCGACCGCGTCGTGTTGGTGGTCGCAGGCCAGGTCGTCGACCTGACCGGGACCCGCGCCGCGGTAGAGGCACCCGCAGCGGTAGAGGCACCCGCAGCGGTACCGGCCCCCGCAGCGGTACCGGCCCCCGCAGCGGTACCAGCGCCCGTCGCCGTGCCGGCCCCGCGCCCGAATTCGGCTCCGGGTCCGAATCCGGCTCCGGCCTCCGTCGACCCCACCGATGCCGAGGTGTTCGGGCCCGTCGCGCCGCCGGATTTCGAGGTCGCCACCGCTGCGCGGGCGCGCCAGCTGACCCTCACCAAACCGCCGGGGTCGCTGGGCCGCCTCGAGGATCTCGGTGTGTGGATCTCGGCGTGTCAGGGCGTCTGTCCCCCACGGCCGTTCAGCCAACCGACGGTCGTCGTGTTCGCCGGGGACCATGGTGTCGCACGGGCCGGGGTGTCGGCGTTCCCGCCCGAGGTGACCGGCCAGATGGTGGCCAACATCGCCGCCGGCGGGGCCGCGGTGAACGTGCTCGCGCGACGAGCGGGCGCGACGGTCCATGTGCAGGATCTGTCGGTGGACGCCGACACCGCGCCCGAGGTCTCCCGCTACAAGGTCCGCCGCAGCAGCGGGGATCTGCGGGTCACCGACTCGCTGACCATCGCGGAGGCGCGGCAGGCGCTGGCGGCGGGTCGCGCGATCGCCGACGAACTCGTCGACTCCGGTGCCGACCTGCTCATCGCGGGCGAGATGGGGATCGGGAACACCACCCCGGCGACGGTGCTGGTGGGCACCCTCACCCGTCGGGAACCGGTCGAGATCGTCGGCCGCGGAACGGGAATCGACGACGCGGGCTGGATCCGCAAGACCGCGGCGATCCGCGACGGGATGCGCCGGGCCCGTCGCCACGTGCACGACCCGTTGTCGTTGCTGGCGGCGGTCGCCGGAGCCGACCTCACCGCGATGGCCGGGTTCCTGGCGCAGGCGGCGGTGCGTCGCACTCCGGTGATCCTCGACGGGGTCGTCGTCACGGCCTGCGCGTTGGTCGCCGGCGAACTGGCCCCGGGGGCGGCGCGGTGGTGGCTCGCGGGTCACCGGTCGGTGGAACCCGCGCACACGATCGCGCTCGGACATCTGGACCTCGAACCCGTGCTGGAGTTGTCGATGCGGCTCGGCGAGGGCAGCGGTGCGTTGACCGCGCTGCCCATCGTCGCTTCCGCGGTGGACATCCTCGGGTCGATGGCGACCTTCGGCGACGCCGGGGTGAGCGGGTCGGACCTCGACGACACGACCGGCGCCGAGCGTTCGGCGAGCGCCACCGCCGCCGGGGTCTGATCAGGTTGTGATCTCACCGGTCCGGGCGGTCGGCGTCGCATTCTCCTGGCTGACCGTCGTGCCGATCCCGAAGGCCGCCAACGGAACATACGGACCGATCGATCGCCGGCTCGGTGGTGCGGTGATGTCGGCGGTGCCTGTCGTCGGGGCGGTCATCGGCGCCGCGACGTCGCTGGCGGCGTGGGCACTGTCGCACACCGACCTGCCCCCGACGATGATCGGCGTGCTGCTCGTCGCCGCGTTGGCACTGGTCACGCGCGGGATGCATCTCGACGGGCTCGCCGACACGGCCGACGGTCTGGGCTGTTACGGTCCGCCCGAACGGGTCACCGAGGTGATGCGCAGCGGGACGGTGGGACCGTTCGGCGTGGCCACCATCGCGGGGGTGATGATCGTGCAGACGGTCGGTTTCGGGGCCCTCGTCGACCGCGGTCAGTGGTATGCACTCGCGTTCGCGATCGCGCTGGGCCGAGTCTGTGCGGTACTCGCCGCCCGCGCCGGGTTGTCCCCGGCACACCCGAACGGCTTCGGCGCACTCGTCGCGGGCACCCAGCGCGCCTCGGCCGTCGTGTGGTCGGCGCTGGGGTTCGCCGCGGCCGCCCTGGTCGGGCCCGACGCGGTGCGCGCGCTGCAGGCCGTGGCGGTCACGGCCGTCGTGTTCGGGTTCACCTGGGTCTTCACCCGGCATTGCGCGAAACGGATGGGCGGGGTGTCCGGGGATGTCCTCGGGGCCGTCATCGAACTCGCTACGGCGATCACCGTCGTCGGGCTGCTCGCCTGAGGCCCTTGTCCCCGACAACGCCCGAGTTGAGCGCCCACCAGGGCGGCACGATCGACCGACCTATCGTCGATGCTCCCGCCACCGGAGGCACCACTCAGGGGCGCATTTACCCAGCTCAGCGACGATAGAGTTCGGTCATCCAGCCGTGGGTGTCGGCAAAGGTGCCGCGCTGGATGCCGGTGAGGGTGTCTCGCAGCGCCTGGGTGACCTCGCCGGCCGAGCCGTCGCCGATCAGGTAGTCCTCGGTCGCGCCCTTGACCCGGCCGACCGGGGTGATGACCGCGGCGGTGCCGCACGCGAACACCTCGGTGATGTCGCCTGAGGCCACGCCCTTCCGCAGCTCCTCGGTGCTGATCCGGCGCTCCTCGACGGCGAAACCGGCGTCGGTGGCCAACTGCAGCAACGACTCCCGGGTGATACCGGGCAGCAGCGACCCGGTCAGCTCCGGGGTCACCAGGCGCGCGTCCGCACCCGAGCCGAAGACGAAGAACAGGTTCATGCCGCCCATCTCCTCGATGAACCGGCGCTCGACGGCATCGAGCCAGACGACCTGATCGCAGTCGTGATGGGTGGCCTGCGCCTGCGCGAGGAAGGCTGCCGCATAGTTGCCGCCACACTTGGCGAATCCCGTGCCGCCCGGCGCTGCCCGCACGTACTCGGTGCACAGCCAGACACTGACCGGCTTGATCCCCCCGGAGAAGTAGGCACCCGCCGGTGACGCGATGACCGAATAGATGTAGGAGTTCGACGGCGCGTTGACACCGAGCCCCGCCTGCGAGGCGAACATGAACGGACGCAGGTAGAGCGACTCCTCGCCGCCCGCCGCGGGCACCCACTCGTTGTCGGCGGCGAGCAACGCCCGCAGCGACTCGATGAAGTCGTCGATCGGCAGCGGCGGCATGGCGAGGCGCTCGGCGGAACGCTGCATGCGCAGCGCGTTGGCCTCAGGGCGGAACGCGGCGATCGAACCGTCGGGCTGACGGTAGGCCTTCAGACCCTCGAAGACCTCCTGCCCGTAGTGCAGCACCATCGCCGACGGGTCCAGCGCGATCGGACCGTACGGCTTGACCTGCGCGTTGTACCAGCCCCGATCCACGTCGTAGTCGATCATCACCATGTTGTCGGTGAAGTGCTTGCCGAAACCGGGGGCGGCGAGAATCTCCGCCCGCCGGCTCTCCGACACCGGGTGGGGATGTTCGGTACGCGTGAACTGCAAGGTCATTGCGCAATCGTACCGCCGCGCCGCAAACGGTTTCCGCCCCCGCCACCTTGTGTCGGAACGCGATTGTGTCGGGACGCGATCGACGCTCAGACGTGTGACGCGACGAACGGCAGCGCCACGACCTCGCAGGGCAGATCACGCCCGCGGACGTCGACGACCACCTCGCTGCCGACCTCGACACCGGCGGCGGTGTCGATCAGCGCGAGCGCGATGCCCTGTTTGAGGGACGGCGAGAAGGTACCCGACGTGCAGTGACCGATCCGGCCGTCCGCCGCACCGCCCACGGCGCGCACGACGCAGTCGGCCCGCGGCACCCCGCGTCCGGTCGCCTTCAACCCGTACAGCCGACGGACCGGGCCGGTGGCCTTCTCCGCGACCAGCGCGTCGCGGCCGAAGAACTCCGGCTTCTTCCAGCCCACCGCCCAGCCGACCCGGGCCTGCACAGGGCTGATGTCCGGGGCCAGTTCGTGGCCGTGCAATGCGTAGCCCATCTCGGTGCGCAGGGTGTCGCGGGCGCCGAGGCCTGCCGGCTGACCGCCGTGGTCGCTGACCGCGGCCAGCAGTGTGTCGAACACCGCCCCCGACTCGGCCCACCGCGGCAGGATCTCGTAACCGCGCTCCCCCGTGTAGCCGGTGCGGCACACCCGAACCGGGCAGGAACCGGCCGCGGTCGGCAGGTCGGCGTCGACGAAGGCCATGTACTCCATGTCGGTGGGCAGACCGACCGCCGACAACACGTCGACGGCACGAGGTCCCTGCACCGCGAACACGCCATACTCGCGGTGCCGGTCGGTCACCGTGATTTCGTCTGGCGCGGCCGCGGACAACATCGCCACGACGCCTGCGGTGTTGGCGGCGTTCGGCACGAGGAAGACCTCGTCGTCGCCGACGAGATAGGCGATGAGGTCGTCCACCACCCCACCGGATTCGTTGCAGCACAACGTGTACTGCGCCTTACCCGGCACGATCTTGCCCAGGTCGTTGCTCAGGGTGCGATTGACGAAGTCGGCCGCACCCGGACCGGACACCGACGCCTTGCCGAGGTGGCTGACGTCGAAGATGCCCACCGCCTCGCGGACCGCGGTGTGTTCGGCGACGGTACCGGCGTAGGAGACGGGCATGTCCCAGCCACCGAATGCGGCGAACGAGGCCCCCAGAGCAGCATGACGGTCGGCAATCGGTCCCGCGAGCAGATCAGTCATGGGGACACCGTACTGGGCCCGGCCCATCTCGGGCCTGTGGCACAGTTGTGCCGTGACCAAAAACGATGCTGTCGACCGCGTGCGCGGCCCGGAACTGGAGTTGGCGACGACCCTCGGCAAAGCCGACAAGGCCCTGGTGATCGGACTCATCAAACCCGACACCAACGGCGACGACGACCGCGAACCGACGCTGGCCATCGGCGACGGACTACTCGACGATGCGCAGGCCGACGCCATCAGCTCGGCCGTTCGACGTCTCGGCGCGTCCGGTGCGCACGGCGAGGTCACCCGTTTCGCGGCGCCCGAGGGCCTCGGAACCGACATCGTGCTCGCGGTCGGGCTCGGCGACGCCGACAACCTCGACGACGCCGACCAGATCCGCCAGGCGGCCGGGATCGCGGCCCGCGAACTCGATGGGGTCGACCGTGCCGCGACCACGCTGTCGGTGATCGACCTGGCTGCGGCCGCGGAGGGATTCTTCCTCGGCGCCTACCGATTCGACGCGTTCCGGTCGGACAAGACCAAGCCGAGTAAGACCCCGCCGTCGACGATCACGCTGCTCGTCGACGACAAGGGCAAGACCGCGAAGACCGAACTGGCGCATGCGGTCGCGGTCGCCGACTCCGTTGCGATCGCCCGCGATTTCGTGAACACCCCGCCGAGCCATCTCTACCCGGAGGAGTTCGCCGACCGTGCCGTACGCCTGGGCAGCGCGGCCGGACTCAAGGTGGAGGTGCTCGACGACAAGGCACTGGAGAAGGCGGGCTACGGCGGCATCATCGGCGTCGGCAAGGGGTCCTCGCGCCTGCCGCGCCTGGTGCGCCTGACCCACACCGGCAAGAAGGACGCCAAGAAGGTGGCGCTGGTGGGCAAGGGCATCACCTTCGACACCGGCGGCATCTCGATCAAGCCGGCCGCGAACATGGACCACATGACCTCCGACATGGGCGGTGCCGCCGCGGTCATCGCGGCGACGATCCTGGCCGCCCGCCTCGACCTCGACGTGTCGGTCACCGCGACCGTCCCGATGGCCGAGAACATGCCGTCGGCCACCGCGCAGCGCCCGGGCGACGTGCTGACCCAGTACGGCGGCACCACGGTCGAGGTCCTCAACACCGACGCCGAGGGCCGGCTGATCCTGGCCGACGCCATCGTGCG
This sequence comes from Gordonia rhizosphera NBRC 16068, assembly GCF_000298195.1. Lineage (GTDB taxonomy): Bacteria > Actinomycetota > Actinomycetes > Mycobacteriales > Mycobacteriaceae > Gordonia > Gordonia rhizosphera. The sequence goes on from NZ_BAHC01000010.1 coordinate 6,513, forward strand.
CGCCTGCGAGGACGAACCGGACTACCTCATCGACACCGCGACGTTGACCGGAGCGCAGATGGTGGCACTCGGCGCCCGCACGCCCGGCGTGATGGGCACCGACGAGTTCCGCGACCGCGTGGCCGCGCTGTCGCGTGAGGTCGGCGAGAACGGCTGGGCCATGCCGTTGCCGCCCGAACTGCGCGCCGATCTGAAGTCGCGGGTGGCCGATCTGGCCAATGTGACCAATCACCGCAACGGCGGCATGCTCTCGGCCGGGCTGTTCCTCAAGGAGTTCGTGCCGGCGTCGGTGTCCTGGGCGCACATCGACATCGCGGGTCCGGCGTTCAACACCGGCGGCCCGTGGGGCTACACCCCCAAGGGCGGTACCGGGGTGCCGGTGCGGACCATCACGCGGGTGCTCGAGGACATCGCCGCGCAGGGCTGAACCGGTGCGCCGACTCGCGGTGCGGAATGTGTGGCCACAGCGCGTAGCCGTGACGAGCGACGGGTAGGGTGACTCAGGGACGGACGGCTCACCCGCCACCCCGTCCAGCGTGCACCGACGGCGCACACACCGCGGTGGACCGACCTAGTGACCACACGTCGAGTTCAGGAGTCAACAACGATGGCCTTCTCCGTCCAGATGCCCGCCCTGGGTGAAAGTGTCACCGAGGGAACAGTCACCAGGTGGCTCAAGGAGGAGGGCGACACCGTCGAGGCCGACGAGCCCTTGCTGGAGGTATCAACCGACAAGGTCGACACCGAGATCCCCGCCCCCGCTTCGGGTGTGCTGACGAAGATCATCGCCCAGGAAGACGACGTGGTCGAGGTCGGCGGTGAACTCGCCCTGATCGGCGAGGCGGGTGAGCAGGCACCTGCCGAGGCGCCCGCGCCCAGCGAGCCCGCGCCGGCTCCCGCCGCCGAGGCTGCGCCGGCTCCCGAACCCGAACCCGAACCCGCAGCGGCTCCGGCTCCCGCCGCCTCGACCGGTCCGGCACAGGGCACCGACGTGCTGATGCCCGAACTCGGCGAGTCGGTCACCGAGGGCACGGTAACCAATTGGCTGAAGTCGGTGGGCGACGAGGTCGCCGCCGACGAACCGCTGCTCGAGGTGTCCACGGACAAGGTCGACACCGAGATCCCGTCCCCGGTCGCCGGAACGCTGCTCGAGATCAGCGCACAGGAGGACGACGTCGTCGCGGTGGGCGGCAAGCTCGCCGTGATCGGTGACGCGTCGGCCGCACCCGCAGCGCCGCCGGCACCGGCACCCGCAGCTCCCGAACCCACCCCGGAGCCAGAGCCCGAGCCGGAACCCGAACCGGCGCAGGCCACGCCGGCGCCGGCTCCCGAGCCGGAACCCGCTCCGGTCGCCGCGGCCAAGGCCGAACCCGAGACCATGGAGTCGACCCCGTACGTGACGCCGCTGGTGCGAAAGCTCGCCGC
>NZ_BAHC01000009.1 GCF_000298195.1 Gordonia rhizosphera NBRC 16068
CTGCACGAGGACCTGGAAGGCCACATGCCACCGTCCCGAGGAGTCTTCGGACAGGGTGGCCGACAAGATCCGGGCGGTACCCGCCTCGACGCGGCGGGCGAGCTTGCGGGTGGACTCGTGGGTCTTGATCCGGCCGATCCTGGGCAACGTGACGTGATGCCGGTCGGGTTCGACCCGGATGGTTCCGGTGGTGAACCGCACCGACCGCCGTGACCGCGCGGTCTTGAATCTCGGAAACCCGACGGTCTTCCCGGCCCGCTCACCGGCGCGGGACTTGCTCCACGCGTCCAGGCCGCGAGCCAGACTGTCGAGGCCAGTGTTGTAGGCCTCCTTGGAGTTCTCGGCCCACCACGGCGCTACCTCGCCCTTGCGGGCGTTCCACTCCTTACGCAGACCGGCCAGCGACCAGTTCAACGACGGCGTCAACTCCTCCTCGGCGAGCCCGTAGGAACGCTCTGCTGCCCGCTGATCCAGCACCGCCTTCACCACCGCGAGCATCGTGTTGTGCGCCGTGCGCGCGCCACCTGCATGAGACCGGAACGCCCGCACCTGCGCCGGCGTGGGATCGACCGCGAACGTGTATGCCTGCGCCGTCCAACCCCGAGGGATCTCGAACCTGGCCATCAGAAGGACGCCTCGACCGGCTCGTCGTGTTTGGTCGCGGTGACCGCGCGCATCGCCCGGTTCCGCGCACCACGACGCCCATAAAGCCGCGCGCACATCGACGTCAACACCTCGATCATGTCCCGGACCAGATCATCCTCGGTCTCGCCCTCATCAGTCACCACGATCCGCCGACCCTGCGCCGACAGAGCTGCCTCCAGGTGCTCGACCCCGAAACGAGCCAGGCGATCGCGATGCTCCACAACCACCACACTCGCAGACGGGTCCGACAGCACCCGCCGAATCTTCGGTCGCTTCCCGTTCACCCCGGACCCGACCTCAGTCACCACCTCCCCGACCTCGTGGCCGTTCGCGGTAGCCCACTGCGTGAGCCGGGCGACCTGACGGTCCACGTCAGCACGCTGATCATGCGACGACACCCGCGCGTACAGCGCTCTTCTGCCGCAAGCGCTTCTACCCAGATCGTCCCCGACTCAAGACGACGAGCAGGCACCGGCATCCGATCCTCACGAAACCACCTGTACGCAGTCTGCGGATGCACACCCTGCGTCCGCGCCCACTCAGCCAACTTCACACACTCACCAAAACACACATTCGATCACGAAAACTCACACCAGGCTAAACAGTTCACAACCCCGCGTCCTCGTAGAGCACGCCTGTCCTTCCCCTACGGTCGGCACGTTGGGCGACCGAAGTGTCGCGGCTTTACCCTACGCATGCGCTCCGATCGCCTCAGACGGGTGCGACGTGCACCGGGACACCGTTGAGGACCGCGGTGCCCGAGAGGGGGTCGAGCAGGGCTCCGTCGTTGAGCTGGTTCACATTCACGCCCGGGTCGGCGGATGCGACCGACGTCCGCGTCCCCTCGACATCGTGTCCCCACCCGTGCGGCAGCGACACGACACCGGGCCGGATCTCGGTGGTGACCTCGACGGCCACCCGCAGCTCGCCTCCCGCTCCCTTGACGATCGCCACGTCGTCGACACCGAGCCGCGCCGCGTCGTCGGGGTGGATGCGCAAGGTGCAACGGTTGCTGCCACCCGAGAGTGCCGGCAGGTTGTGCATCCAGCTGTTGTTGGAGCGCAGGTGCCGACGGCCGATCAGCAGCATGTCGTCGGGGCTCCGGTGCAGCGAGGCGCGTAGCCGGGCCACGTCGGCGAGCAGAGCGTCGGCGGCCAGCTCGATCTTCCCCGTGGCGGTACGCAGCACGTCGGGCAGACGGGGGCGCATCGGCCCCAGGTCGATGCCGTGCGGGGACTCCTTGACAGCGGCCAGCGTCAGTCCGTCGGGCCGGGCACCGAACCCGTCCCCGTACGCGCCGAGCCGCAGCATCGTGTCCAACCGTCGTTCGTAGCCCGGGCCGTCGGGGATCATCGCCACCATCTCGCCGACGTCGCGCCCGGCGACCGGTGACGTCGGATCGGCGACCTCCTTGGCGAGCATCGTGGCGATCACCTGCTCGTCGACCAGCGCCGGGTCGGAGTCGACACCGAAACCGCTCAGCGCCAGCGTGATCCGCGACAGCATCGCGCTCTCGTCGGGCCGCCCGTCGGCCGGGGGCCGCACCGGCGGCGAGTACCGCGCCGACGCCCGCACCGCGAGCCGGTTGAGGGTGAAATCGAAATGCGGACTCTGCGACGGCGGGGGCGGCGGCAGGATGACGTCGGCGTGACGGGTGGTCTCGTTGAGATATGGGTCGATGGCCAGCATGAACCCGATGCCCTCGAGTGCGCGGGAGAGGCGCTGTCCGTCGGGAGCCGACAGCACCGGATTGCCCGCGACGGCGACGAGTGCCCGGATCTGCCCCGGACCGGGGGTCTCGATCTCCTCGGCGAGGGCTGTGGCCGGCAGTTCGCCCGCCACCTCCGGAAATCCCGACACCCGGCTGTGCCATCGCCCGATCCGGAAGTCGCGTCCCGGGCGGGCCCGCGGCGTCGGGGCGGTCGGCGCCAGCGGGAACATCACACCGCCGGGCCGGTCGAGGTTGCCGGTGAGGATGTTGATGGCGTCGATCAGCCAGCTGCCGGTCGTGCCGAACTCGACGGTCGTGGTGCCGATGCGACCGTAGACCGCCGCCGAGGGCGATGCCGCGATGGCTCGCGCGAGATCGCGGATCTCCTCGGCTGCGACGCCGCAGTGCTCGGCGACCTGTTCGGGCGCGAAATCGGTCGCCGCGGCGCGCAACTCGTCGACGCCGACGACGTGCTCGGCGATCCCGCCCAGATCGGGGGCGACGAGCCCCTCGTCGAACAGCGTGTGCACCACGCCGAACAGGAGCGCGGCGTCGGTCCCCGGCCGGGGCGCGAGGTGGGTGTCGGCGAGCCGGGTCGTACGGGTGGCCGCCGGATCGATGACGGTCAGCCGACCGCCCCGCTTGCGCAGGGCGGCCAGTTTCCCGGGGAAATCGGCCGCGGTGGCCAGACTTCCGTTGGAGACAACGGGATTCGCGCCAATGATGACCAGATGATCGGTGCGGTCGAGATCGGGGACCGAGAACGCGAAGGGATCGCCGAACATGTGTCCCTGGGCGACCTGCTTGGGCATCTGGTCGAGGGTGCTGGCGCTGAACAGCACGCGGGTGCCGATCGCCCGCGCCAGCAGCGGCACGTGCAGGTGTCCGGCGACCGTGTGCGCATTCGGGTTGCCCAAATACAGCCCGACCGCCGGGCCACCATGTTCGGCGATGACCGCCGCCAGACCATCTGCCGCGGCGGCGAGACCCTCTTCCCAGCCGGCCTCGACGAACTCGTCACCGCGCCGGATCACCGGTCGCGACAGTCGGTCGGGGTCGTTGTCGAGTTCGGCGAAACTGGCTCCCTTGGGGCAGATGAAGCCGTGACTGAACACGTCGTCGCGGTCACCGCGGGCGCCGAGCACCCGCGAGTCCTCATCGAGGTTCAGGGTGAGTCCACAGGTCGCCTCACAGAACGGACAGATGCGCAGCGCGGTCCGGGCCATGACAGAACGATAGCCCGGCACGCGACGCCCCCGACAGTTGTTTGCTCAGCGAATCATGCTGCGCAACTGCCGCGCGGCGACGGACAAGACCGCGAGATCCGCGGTCCCGGACTCCTCGATCGCGGTCAGGACCGATCGGACCCGGGCCAGCCGCGAGGAATTCGACATCTCCCACTCGTCGATCTTCTCCGACGGCGACTCATCCGGTTCCCCGATCTCGAGGAGCTTCAGGGTCAGCGCCCGCAGCGCGCCCTGCATGTCGTCACGCAGCGCCAGACGAGCCAGCGCATGCCAGCGGTCGCCGTACTCGAGGTTGGAGACCGCGGTCAACAGTTCCTCGAGACCGAAGTGTTCCATCACCGCGAAGTAGGTCTCCCCGACCTCGACGGGATTGCGGTCGGATATCTCCGCGGCGTCGATGATGTCGAGCAGACAGAACCGGTGCAGGCTCACCGCCACGTCGTGGGCGAGATCCTCCGAGACCCCCATCTCGCGGTAGCGGTCGACACGCTGATCGACGTCGAGTGCCGAACTCGCGCCGAACCAGGTGTCGACCAGCGACGACAGTTCGGCCGCCTGCTCGGCGTAGCGGGTGATCTCGGCTGCCATGGCCAGCGGCTGCGGACGGAACGCCAGCAGCCAGCGCGACGCCCGGAACAGCAGCCGCCTGCTGTAGAGGAGCATCTCGTCGATGGCGGTCACCGGCGCCGACGCGTGCAGGATGCGCGCGAACAGGTCGTCCATCCCGAACACCGCATTGGCGACCACGTAGGCGCGCACCCCCTCCTCGATCGTCGCGCCGCTCCCCTCCCTCAAGCGGAACAGGTGCGTCGTCCCGGCCTTGTCGATCACGTCGTTGACGAGCGTGGTGGTGACTATCTCCCGACGCAGCCGGTGCCCACGGATACCGGCGGCGAATCGTTCGCGCAGCGGGACCGGGAAATAGGCGGACAGACGCTCGTCGAACACCTCGTTGTCGGGAAGATCGGTGACCAGCAGATCGGATTTGGTCGCCAACTTCACATGCGCCATCACCGTCGCCAGCTCCGGCGAAGTGAGACCGCGGTGCATATCGCCATCGATGCGCTTCTCGAGCTGGACCGGCTCCGGCAACGCCTCGAGCCGCAGGTCCACCCCGTGATGGTGAGCGAGGTCGGCCAGCATCCGTGCGTGCACGTCGACCCGCGCGGTCGACTGGGACCGGCAGAACCCCAGTTCGGAGTTCTGCGAGATGTTGTCGGTCAGGACGAGGTCGGCGACCTCGTCGGTCATGGATTCGAGCAACGGATTGCGTTGCGCGCGGTCGAGGTCGCCCGACGACACCGCCGAATCCAGCAGGATCTTGATGTTCACCTCATGGTCCGAACAGTCCACGCCCGCGGAGTTGTCCATCGCGTCGGTGTTGATCCGTCCCCCGGCCAGGTCGAACTCGATGCGGCCGCGTTGGGTGGCACCCAGGTTGCCGCCCTCCCCGAAGACCTTGACCCGTAACTCGTCTCCGTTCACCCGAATCGCGTCGTTGGCCTTGTCACCGACCTCGGCGTCGGATTCGGTCGACGCCTTCACATAGGTGCCGATACCGCCGTTCCAGAGCAGGTCGACCGGGGCGAGCAGCATTGCGCGGATCAGTTCCGGAGGCGAGAGTTCGGTGACGTCGCCGGAAAGTCCGAGTACGTCCCGCATCTTGGCGCTGACCGGCACCGACTTCTGTTCACGGGACCACACACCGCCGCCATCGCTGATCACCGACGTGTCGTAGTCGTCCCATGACGAGCGCGGCAACTCGAACAGGCGCGCGCGTTCCCGGAAGGACGCGGCGGCATCCGGGTCAGGGTCGACGAAGACGTGCCGGTGGTCGAAGGCGGCGACGAGTCGGATGTGCTCGGACAGCAACATCCCGTTGCCGAACACGTCGCCGCTCATGTCGCCGATACCGACGACGGAGAACTCCTCGGACTGGGTGTCCACACCGATCTCGCGGAAGTGACGTTTCACCGACTCCCAGGCGCCGCGCGCCGTGATCCCCATCGCCTTGTGGTCGTAGCCGGCCGAGCCGCCCGACGCGAACCCGTCACCCAGCCAGAACCCGTACTGTGCCGCCACGTCGTTGGCGATGTCGGAGAACGAGGCGGTGCCCTTGTCGGCGGCCACGACGAGGTAGGGGTCGTCGCCGTCGCGGCGCACCACCGACCGTGCCGGGACCACCGTCCCGGTCTGGTGGTCGATGTTGTCGGTGACGTCGAGCAGGCCCTCGATGAAGGCCCGGTAACAGGCGACGCCCTCGGTGCGACGTGCCTCGCGATCGGCCGCCGGGTCGTCGGTCGCCGACGGCGGACGCTTCACGACAAAACCGCCCTTGGCGCCCACCGGGACGATCACCGCGTTCTTCACCGCCTGGGCCTTGACGAGGCCGAGGATCTCGGTGCGGTAGTCCTCACGCCGATCCGACCACCGCAGCCCGCCACGCGCGACCATGCCGAACCGCAGGTGCACCCCCTCGATGCGGGGTGAATAGACGAAGATCTCGTGCATCGGCCGGGGTCGGGGAGCCTCCGGGATCTCCCGCGGACGCAGCTTGAACGACATCACCGGACGATGACCGTGCTGGTCGGTGACGTAGAAGTTGGTGCGCGATGTCGCCGTCACCACGGCGACGAAGGCCGAGAGGATCCGGTCGGCGTCGAGGCTGATCACCTTGCCGACCTCGACGCGCAGCCGCTCCAGCGCGTCGTCGCGGCGACGGGGATCGGCGGCCACCGGATCGAAGGAGGCCGCGAACAGATCCACCAGCCCGCGGGTCACCGCCAGGTGCTCGCCGAGCATCGTGGCGACGTGGCTGGTGGTGTAGGAGAACCCGCATTGGCGCAGATAGCGGCCGTAAGCGCGCAGCATGGCAGCCGAACGCCAGTCCAGCCCGCAGCGAATGACCAGTTCGTTGAACGCATCCACATCGGCGTTACGCCGCCAGATCTGCCGGAAAGCGTCGGTGAACCGCTGCTCGAGGTCGTCGAGCGACTCCAGGTCCACCGACACGTCCTGGGCCAGCGCGACCCGGAACTCGTATGCCGAACACAACAATCCGTCGGGGCGGTTCAGGTGGTACGGGTGCTCGTCGAGGACGTCGAGGCCCAGGCTGTGCAGGACCGGCAGGACGTCGGTGAGGGTGGCCGTCCCACCGCCGAGGTAGAGCGTGAAGTTCCAGCGCTGACCGACCGAACCGGCGTCGATCGTGGCGTCGCGGTCCGTCTCGTCATCTTCGACGTAACGGCTGAGGGTGACCGTGACCCCGTCCGGCTCCAGTCGGGTCACGTGGATGAGGTCCTCGAGGGCGGCCCGAGGCGGGCGCTGCTCCTTGTAGTCGTCGGGCAGCGACGGCAGCATCCGCAGTAACGTGTCCACGCCGCCGGCGGGCCACTCGGCCAGGATCTCCTCCGGTGTCATCGACATCGCCGTGGACCGGCCCAGCGCGCGCACCCGCTCGTCCCAGCTGCGGATGGCGTCGGCGAGATGGGCCTGCATCGCCTGGTGTCGTTCACTTCCGGTGTCGAGGGTGCCGAGCGAACGCGCGGTGTCCGCGTCCACGCGCACGAGCACCTGCAGCAGCGCGAGCGGCATCTCGCTGACCCGCGCGGTGTATTCGAGGTCCGAGCCCCCCAACTCGTCGAGCAACTCCGACTGCAGCCGCAGGCGCGCCCGGGTGGTGTATCGGTCGCGCGGGATGAACACGAGGGCGGCGGCCATCCGTCCTTCCGGGTGGGCTCGGACGAACAGACGCAGCGAGCGGGTGGCCACCGCCTCGAGCATCCCGTCCACCCGCCGTTTGAGTTCGTCCGACGACGCCGCGAACATCTCCACGAGCGGATAGATCTGCAACAGTTCGAGGATCGACTGGCCCGCGTAGGATTCCTCCTCGACACCCGCCTCGGTCGTGACCGCGTGGACCTTCTCACGCAGCACCGGGACATCGAGCACCGTCTGATGCAGCCCGGAGGATGTGAAGGCACCCAGGAAACGGTGCTCGCCGGTCGGCACGCCGTCGGTCCCGAAGGTCGGCACCTGCAGCAGGGTCGGGAAATTCGAGCGCTGGATCCCGGTCTTGAGGTACACCCGCGACACGCGGGGCAACAACGGTCGCTCGGTGACAAGCGGGAAGTCCGACCACACCGCATCGGTCCGCCAGATCCCGAGCCGTTCGTCGGTGGTGCCGTCGGCGGTGACGTGGGTGTAGCCCAGCGGCATGAAGTGATTACCGGAGAACCACGCCAGCAACTCCCCGTACTCGGCGCTGTCGGCGGCACTGATCCCGGCGACCGAACTCGCCGGCACGGTCCCGCAGTGCGCGGCCAACACGGTCATGCGAGTCCGCATCTCGTCGACGTCTCGGTCCACGTCGACGACGCGGCCCACGACGTCTGAAACATCGGCCCGCAGAGCCTCGAGATCAACATCGGGTCGGTGTGACAGCGCGCTGACGAAAATCCACGACTCGACCGCGGTGGCGTCGCCCTCCTCGCAGAATTCGGCGAGCGTACCGTCGTCGTTCCGGATGACCGGGACGACCGGGTGGTCCATCCGGCTGACGGTGAGGTCATGGGCCTCGACGGTCGCCAGCACCGCCTCTACCAGGTGTGGCATGTCGTCGTTGACCGCGACGACCTCGATGCCGCCGGAGTCGGTCACGACCACGTCGACGAGCCGGCCACCCGGATCACGACGATGAGCGACCTCGAGGTGATGGCGCACGCGGGCGACCTCGTCCGAGTCGGGGGAACCCGGATCCCTCAGATTCGCCTCGTCGGGGACCGCAGCCGGCGACGCACTGTAGTAGCGCGCGATCGCCTGCGGCAGAAGCGATGTCATGTTCGGCAACCGTGTTCACCCCATCGCGGGAGAGGCAGGGACACCGGAATCTCCGGCGTGTGCCTCCTCCCTTGCGATGGTAGTGACCGCGACCGCGTCCGGCAGCCGTCTCGGCGCGTTCTCAGTCGCGGGTGAGCTTGCGGTAGGTGACCCGGTGCGGGCGGGCCGCCTCGGGGCCGAGGCGTTCGACCTTGTTGGCCTCATAGGCCTCGAAGTTGCCCTCGAACCAGAACCACTGGCCTTCCTCGACGTTGCCCTCCCACGCCAGGATGTGGGTACAGGTGCGGTCCAGGAACCAGCGGTCGTGGCTGATCACCACCGCGCAGCCGGGAAACTTCTCCAGCGCGTTCTCCAGCGAACCGAGGGTCTCCACGTCGAGGTCGTTGGTCGGCTCGTCCAGCAGGATCAGATTGCCGCCCTCCTTGAGGGTCAGCGCGAGGTTGAGACGGTTGCGCTCGCCGCCCGAGAGCACCTCGGACCGCTTCTGCTGGTCGGGGCCCTTGAAACCGAACGCGCTGACGTAGGCACGCGACGGCATCTCGTTCTGGCCGACCTCGATGTAGTCGAGGCCGTCGGAGACGACCTCCCACACCGTCTTCTTGGGATCGATGTTGGCGCGGCTCTGGTCGACGTAGCTCAACTTGACCGTATCGCCGACCTTGACCGTCCCCGAGTCCGGGTCCTCGAGCCCGACGATGGTCTTGAACAGGGTGGTCTTGCCGACACCGTTGGGACCGATGACGCCGACGATGCCGTTGCGCGGCAGCGTGAACGACAGGTCCTTGATGAGCACGCGGTTCTCGAAGCCCTTGTCGAGGTGGGAGACCTCGACCACCACGTCACCCAGCCGCGGCGGCGTCGGGATCTGGATCTCCTCGAAGTCGAGCTTGCGAGTCTTCTCGGCCTCCGCGGCCATCTCCTCGTAGCGGGCCAGGCGGGCCTTGTTCTTGGTCTGGCGGGCCTTGGCACCGGAGCGGACCCAGGCGAGTTCCTCCTTGAGGCGCTTCTGCAGCTTCTGGTCCTTCTTGCCCTGCACCTCGAGGCGCTCGGCCTTTTTCTCCAGGTAGGTGGAGTAGTTGCCCTGATACGGGATCAGCTTGCCGCGGTCGACCTCGCAGATCCACTCCGCGACGTGGTCGAGGAAGTAGCGGTCGTGGGTGACGGCGAGCACCGCGCCTGGGTAGCCGGCGAGGAACTGCTCTAGCCACAGCACGCTCTCGGCGTCGAGGTGGTTGGTCGGCTCGTCGAGCAGCAGCAGATCGGGCTTGGACAGCAGCAGCTTGCACAGCGCGACCCGTCGTCGCTCACCACCGGACAGGTGGGTCACCGGGGAGTCGGCCGGCGGGCAGCGCAGGGCGTCCATCGCCTGATCGAGCTGGGAGTCGAGATCCCAGGCGTCGGCGTTGTCGAGGTCCTCCTGGAGTTTGCCCATCTCCTCCATGAGGTCGTCGGAGTAGTCGGTCGCGAGCTGCTCGGCGATCTCGTTGAAGCGGTCGAGCTTCACCTTGATCTCACCCATGCCCTCTTCGACGTTCTCCTTGACCGTCTTCTCCTCGTTGAGGGGCGGTTCCTGCAGGAGGATGCCGACGGAGGCGTCGGGATCGAGGAATGCCTCGCCGTTGGACGGCTGGTCGATCCCGGCCATGATCTTCAGGATCGACGACTTACCCGCACCGTTGGGTCCGACGACACCGATCTTGGCGCCCGGGAAGAACGACATGGTGACGTCATCGAGGATGACCTTGTCACCGTGCGCCTTCCGTACCTTCTTCATCGTGTAGATGAACTCAGCCACGCTTCAACCTCTCTACCAGCGTCTTTGCTTGCTCGTCCGTGGTCGTCGCCCCGCGGAACCCCCGAGGGCCGGGGGCCGGACACACGCAGGGGACTTCGCCCTCATGGCACAACAGCCTTCGAGTCTAGTCACCGCGCACTTGCGGTGATCCTGCAGGCGGGGCACCCACCGCAGGGCGTTCGGAGACAACGTTCCGGACAACGCGAACCGCACCCCGTTCCGGGGAACGCAGTGCGCCCCGCGTGCGACGCGTCAGCGGGATCGGCAGTGCCCGGGTGGCGGCGATACTTGTCGCCGCCACCCGACCATGATCATGCAGCGGTGCGCTGATCTGCCGGGTCTGCGTCGTCGGGGTTCGCGGCGCCGTCCGCTCCTCCGACCGAACCGGCGGCCTCGGTGTCGGTGAAGGCCGACGTGCCCTGGTAGCTCACGACACAGCGACTGAGGTCGAGGCCCACCGCGGTCGCGGTCATCTCCAGGTCGGAGCGCTTGTCGCCGTCGGCGGTGACATATTCATTGGTCCGGATCTGCCCGTGGGCGATGATCGGTCGACCTTTCGCGACCGCAAGTCCGACCCCGGTCAGCAGGCGACGCCAGCAGGACAGAGTGAGATAGAGCGTGGGACCATCGGTCCACTCGCCGCTGCTGCGGTCCATTCGCCGCGAGTTACAGGCGACGCGGAAGGAGATCACCTCCTCACCCGTGTTCGTCTGGCGCCGGCGCGGTTCGGAAATGACCGTCCCGATCACGGTGGTGTAGGTCTCATACATGCTCGACTCCTCGGATTCTCCCCTGGCCACGCGATGTCGTGGCTGGAGTCAGCATCGATCAGATCCGGCGCCGCGAACGCGGCCGACCGCGATCTGTGGACTACTCGACGAATTCCACCGATTTCTAGACGACGGTGAATCCCGCCGGCAGAGCGGACCTCCCGGTGAGGGCGGCGAGTACGGCCTCACCGTCGCCGCGCCGCGCGGCGGCGGCGCCCAGTACCGCCGTCGCCACCTCGACCACCTCTGCCGGCACGGCGACGTCCTGCCCGGTGGCCCGCGCCACGTCCATCCCGTGCACGGCGAGTTCGGTTGTGCGGCTCGGGAGATAGTCGAGCAGGTACATGCCGCCGACCACCGTTTGGATGAGCGGGTTGTCCACGCGCGCCAGTGCCGCCAGCGCGCGGTCGCGTGCAGCGACGACGACCGATACCGGGTCATCACCGAGGGCCTGACCCGCCTGCTCGCCGCGGGCGCGCACCGCCTCCGGGTCGGCCCCGGCCGCCGCGGTGAGGTAGTAGTCCGCGGCGTCGCGGATCCGTTGGTCATCGGCCGGTCGGTCGATGTAGTCGGCCACCGTGCTCAACGCCCGCCCGGTGTGACCGACCAGCGCGCGCACCGACCAGTCCCCCAGGCCCGGTCGATCCCACTGGTCGGCCGCGATGCCGTGCACCATATCGACGAAGTGCCCCGCCGCGGTCTCGAAGACCCGGCGCTCATCGATGCCGTTCGAGTTGCCCATGGCGTACCCGCCTCCGTTCTCGGATGGATCGGCAGGAGCCCTCACCCCCGCGCCTCACCAGTGAACGCCCAACGGGGGTGATGATCCAGCGAGCCCACAATCGCTATCGCGATCACGTGCGCTCGGCCATCACCTCGGCGCGACGTCGATGACCGGCCGTCGGGCACCGGCGCCCGGGCCGTCGAAGTGCCACCATTCGCCCGAGTAGACCGCCAGCCCGCCGGCCGCCATCGCGTTGCGCAACCGCGCCCTCGCGCGTTGCGCGGCGACCGGCACGCCCGCGGTGGCGTAGGCCGTCGCGGCAGGCGTGAAGGAGTCGAAATCGGTGCCCATGTCGAGAAGGCAGCGGTCGGCGATGCGTCGAGGCTTCGGACACTCCGGCAGCCGGGCTGCCACGGTCACATCGACCGATCTGCCGGCTTCATGGCTGCGCGAATAGGGTCCGGGTGCGGCGACCCAGGCCGGATTCGAGACTTTGTCGAACATCTTCTGCTGCACAGAATGTGGGCGGTAGCAGTCCCAGAACACCAGGACCTCGTTGCTGCGGCGCAGCGCTCGGGCCGCCGTCGCCAACCCTGCTCGCATGCTCTCGTGGACCAGACACCGTGCGTCCGCGGGATAGAGCGCCTCGCCGACGAAATTGTCCGAGGTCGCGTACCGCAGGTCGATGAGTGCGTCCGGCACCGCCGAGCGCACGTCGATCAGGCCGACCGCCCGAGCCGCCTCGGAGACCGGTGGGATCGCCCGTGGCATCCCTTCCGCCCGAGTGTCGTTCGCAACGCCGACGACCAGCGCGCCGACCATGAGCAGGATCGCGACGGACCGGACGGCGTGTCGTGCGAGCATGCTCAGTTTGTACCACCCGCGTGGTGGGCAGGATTGCCATGCCGCGGTGTGGGCTGCCGATCACCCGTCACGGTCCCCGCAGCAGGCCGCTGGTGTGCGCATGTGCGACGAGCTGAGCGCGGTCCCTGGCCCCGACCTTCGCCATCGCCCGGTTGATGTGGGTCTTCGCGGTCAGCACACTGATGGTCAGTTCACGGGCGATGTCCTGGTTGTTCCTGCCCTCGGCGGCGAGGATGACGATCTCACGTTCGCGGGGTGTCAGGACGTCGAAGTCGCCGAGATCGTCCAGCGCCCTGCTCGCGGCCGGCCCGCCGGCGCGCAGACGCTCGATCAGGGTGCGTCCGGCGACCGCCGACAGTGCGGGATCACCGGTGGCGACCCGCCTGATCGCTGACAGCAGCTCGTCGGGTTCGATCTCCTTGCCGACGAATCCGGCGGCGCCGGCCCGGATCGCGGCCTCGACATGTTCGTCGATCTCGAAGAAGGTGGTGAGCACGAGGACGGCGATATCCGCGGTCGCGGCGTCGCCGGCGATCAGGCGGGTCGCCTCGACACCGTCCATCCGCGCATGCGAATGTCCATCAGCATCACATCGGGGTGGGCGTCGCGAGCGATCTCGATCGCCGCGTGACCGTCGGCCGCCTCCCCGACCACCTCCATGTCGGCTTCGCTGTCGATGAGCACCCGCAACGTGGCCCGGAACAGGTGCTGGTCATCGGCCAATGCCACTCGAATCATGATGTGCCCTGCCAACTCTCGCCGACCGGGTGCAGTGGAAGGCGGGACACCGCCTGGAACTCGGTCCCGTCGCGGCGTGTCGTGACACTACCGCCGACCGACCGGGCGCGCTCCTCCGTGCCGATGATCCCGAACTGCGGGCGTGCGCGGGTCGAGACAGTCGCCGCGACGGTGTTGGCCACCGAGATGGTCAGGGTGTTGAGGCCGTAGGCGAGGTCCAGGCGGACCTCGCCACCGGCGCCATACCGCGCCGCGTTGGTCAGTGCCTCCTGGACGATCCGGTAGGCGGTCAGATCGATGGCGGGCGGCAGGTCCACCACAACTCCGGTCGTGGTCACATCGATGCGCATCCCCGCCTTGCGATGCGCATCGATCAGCTCGGCCAGATCCCTCAGGCCCGGTGTCGGGGCAAGATCGCCGGACTCGTCCCCGCCTCGGAGCATGCCGACCGCAGCCTTGGTTTCATCGAGCGCGGCACGCGCGGTGTCTTGCAGACGTCCGAGGATCTCGGCCGCCTCGTCGGGCCGGGTGTGCAGCAGCCGCAACGCCACCGCGATCTGCATGTGCATCAGCGACAGGTGGTGTGCGGTGATGTCATGCAGGTCCTGCGCGATCCGCAGCCGCTCGGCGGCGACGCGCTGGCGGGCCTCGTCCTCCCGCATCCGCTCGGCCAGGCGGGCCCGCGACTCGAGCGCCTCGAGGTAGGCCCGGCGGGTGTGACTCACCGCCCCGACCGCGGCCGCCAACAAAATGTAGGCGACCGTCCCCAGCCGGTTCGGCCCGATCCAGTGGCCCGATGTGGTCGCGACCGCGATGATCCACACGAGGACGACCAACCCGGTCACCACCACCGCACTCCACAGCGGCGACCGCTCGGTGACGAGGTAATAGACGCACACCATGATCGGGAGCTGTAGCGCAGGGTTGAAATCGCCGACGACGAGCCCATAGACGATGAACACCGCCGTGGCCGCGGCGAGCGCGGCGTGCGGCCACCGACGACACATCAGCACTGTCGCGGCGCCGAGCCCGGCGTACGCGACCCCTGCAACGAGGTGTCCCCGGGCCGGCCGTCGCGCTGTGGAAATCGCATGACGAACGCAGTCGCGGCGAACGTCAGCGCCGCGATGATCGGTGCGGGATGCGCGGACACGACGCGGGCAGCCACCTCGAACCAGCGCCTGCCCATGCCGGCCACGCTACTGGCAGTCCCCTCCGGAGGTGGGCGGAAGCGCGCTTGGTCGCCGTCCGCACCTGGATCAGTGCGTGTCGTCAATCCTGACCACCCCGCTCAACACGCCCATGTACGCGGCGCCGTCGGGCGTGAGATTGAACCCGGCGAAGTTGTTGTTGAGGAGCGGCCCGTTGCCGTACTTCAGCTCGTAGACTGTGCGTCCGGTGCGCCAATTGAGCGCGGTGAGATACCACTCGTCGGCACCATTGGTACGGCGCGGCTTGGACGCGGTGTAGACGAGACCGTTCGCCAACGACAGCCGCGGAATCGCCGACGGTGACGACACGGTGTTGTTGACCCACTTCACGCGGCACTTCTCCGTCGAGCGGTCGAAGCTGATCGCGGCGAGCCCGGGGACGGTGCTCCGGCCGCCGATGGTGGCCTGCGGCCCCGAGTAGCCGTAGTTGTTCTCCGCGAGGATCTGCCCGTCGGCGTAGGTCAGAGATTTGGAAGTCGGCGCTGGCACCCTTGGGGAACACGGGCACCCGGCACACCTGGGTGCCGCCGCCCGTCGACTTCGGACCACGCCGATACACCACGACACTCGTCGGGTCACCGTTGTCGGTGGTGGCGACCCACGTGTCGTCGATCAGGGTCGGGGTGGAGCCGGCGCCGGCAGACAGTTTTCCAGGCTTGCGAACACCGTCATTCGGGTACACGGTGCGCCAGTCCACGACCGGTGTGCCACCGGCGTTGGCCTGCATCCGGTAGATGGCCTTGTCGGTGTGAACCACACCCGACCGTCCCAATCGGGCAGCGCGCTGTGGATCTGATCGCCGGAGCCCAGATGGTGCGAGAGGTTCACGGCTTTCGCAAGTGAGTTCGAGCCATTGGCATGGACCTGGATGGCGTAGATCCGGCCGTCGAGCGACGGCAACGCGACCCGGATGCTCAAGATCACTCCCTGACCGAGGAAGCCACACAGATGAAGCTCACCAAGTACGCCGTGATCGGCCTGCTCACCCTCGCAACGACATTCGGCTTCACCGCTCCCGGGGCATCCGCGGCGCCCGCCGGCCTCGACGTCGAGCCGATGTCTTCGTCCCTCATGCACGGGGATCCCTACTCGACCGACACCACCCCCTACTCCGGACCTGGTCGCGGCGCACATCTGACGGCACGCTCGGTCACCGGAGCGGTGCCCACGACGATGATCGGCAGTGACGGGATCCCCGTGGGTCTCTGCACCCGCTATGTCGGCGACGGACTGAAGATCGGTGTGCCGTCGGTGACCCTGTTCGATCCCGTCACGGCCGCGCCATTGGCGAACCTACAGATTCCCGGAGGCTCATTGTTCTCGGGAGTGTATGGCTTCCTCGATTCCAAGGATCGGGTGGTCATCGGCGCCGGCGCCGACCGCGTCGTCAAGTTGGCCCACCGCAAGGCCGCGGGCCGCTGGCAGCTCTTCATCGACCAGACGATCGACCTGGGCAGCCACATCCGGTCCGGTGACGCGATCAACGCCATCATGCCGGACTTCGAGGGTCGGCTGTGGTTCGCCCCGTCGGCGGAACCGTCGGCGCCCGTTCCGCCGACGGCTCCATGGTCACCGCGCAACTCCCGGCCGGGGAGGAGATCAAGAACAGCTTTTCGATCCGGCCCGGTGGACAAGCGGCAGTGGTCACCGACCACGCGCTCTACGGGCTGCGGATCGCCGGAGACACGATCACCACGGTGTGGCGGCGCGCCTACGACAACGGCGGCGGCATTCGCAAGCCCGGCCAGCTCAGCCGTGGTTCCGGAACCACGCCAACGTATTTCGGTCCGGGCAAGTCGTCCTACGTCGCCATCGTCGACAACGGAGCGGATCCCAAGGTGAACGTCTACAACAGTGACGACGGTTCGACCGTCTGCAGTATGTCCGCGTTCGGCACCTTCGGCGGACCGGCGACCGAGAATTCGCCGGTCGCGTTGAAGAACTCGCTGATCCTCTCCAGCACTTGGGGTTCCGAATACCCATCGGTCACCGAGGACGGACCGGCCACTCCGCGGACCGCCCCCTTCACGGGCGGCCTGACCAAGGTGGACGTGTCGCCGCAGGGTTGCCGACGGGCATGGGAGACCGGGAGCCGCGACAAGGTGGCCACCCTACCCAAGTTGTCCACCTCGAACGGCGAGATCCACTTCCTCGGATTCGCGAACACACCGGTGAACCTCGGCGGGGAACAGAATTCCGGCCAGGTCTATTACTCGGCAGTCGATTTCGAGACGGGACAGCGACGTGCCTTCGTTCCGGTCGCGCTCACACCGTTCGACGACCCGATCCAGCTCACCGCGGTGATCGGACCCGACGGCACCCTGTGGCAGGGCACCACCGCCACGATGCTCAAGATCACGCACTGACCACCCATCACAGCCCCACCGCACAGGAGAGACCGATGAAGACCACAGCCGCACGGTATCCGATGGTCGGGCGGGTGCTGGGCACATTCTCCGAACGTGTCACCGTCAGCCAGCATTCGGTCGTGAAGGTCGACACTGGCTACATCGTCCGACTACTGCGCCTCTACGACACCGGCCAACTCAAGCTCCGCACCTCCCGAAAGTAACAACATGACATCGACATCCGGCCGACGGATCTCACCCTCAGGTTCCCGGTCGACGAATCGCGGGCATTGTGCCCACACAGGTTCGAGCGCGCTCCGCGGACATCAAGGCCTCCGCGCACCGGGATATGGACCGTCTGAGGATCTCGCAGCTCGCGGTGTCGAGTCATCCCTACGATCTGGGTGCCGACCCGGAGTCACCGATCATGACCTACCGTGATCCGATCTCACAATGGTTGGTCACACAGCTGATCAGTGTCCGTGAAGGTCGCGCCGGGCAGGCGATCCCGGTGGAATACCTGACACTGGCGCGGGCGGTCGAGACGGCGTGGCTCTATCTGTATGTGACCGTGATGATCCCGGCGTCGGTCGCGGCCAGGAGTATGCCCGCCATCGCCACCATCGCCGGGCCGCTGACGGTCGGGACGCTGATCGCACTGCCGATCATGCTCGGCGTCTACGGTGCGAGGCAGATCTACCAGACAGTCAGCAAGCGCCTCATCGACGCCTGCATCGTGTCCGTCACGCGCTCACAAAAGGAGCGGGCGGGGAAGAGTGTCAAGGACCTTCGGTTCGCCTACCCGGTCCCCGAGGTCGTCAAGGACATGGCCGGCCAGGTCATGCTTGCCGATTCGCGATCGTGTAAGCCCATCGGCGATCTCCCGCTGACCCGGATCGTCACCAGGACGTCGGACTACCTGCAGTCGATCTCGCCCGGCGTCCAAGGGCAGCGCATCCGTGCGGCCACCGCCAATCTGGACCGCTTCATGCGGTCGACGACCGTACCGGACAATCCGATCCCGGCCGATCCCGCGGACTTCAACACCATCGAGAAGGCACTGAGCCTGGGGCTCTCGCCGGTGCCGTTCGTCGGTGGCGCTCCGATCGACATCATCCTGGGGCTCAACCACAACCGGAACAAGAAACTGGACTTCGCCCATCGAGTCCCCTTGTCGTCACTATCGGTGACGAAGTCGCTTACCGCGGCCTACTATGCCTACGGACTGGCCACGAGTATGGTCGAGATCGCTTGGCGCCAAGGCGGCATGGACCCGGCGGCGGCGCTGGTGAACCAACTGTTCCCCGGGCTGGGGATCACCTCGGCGATGCTGCCGAAGACGACCGGCATCGTGGGTGCACCGAATCTCTACGGTCTGGTGGTGTTCCACAATGTGGTGCGGTCGCTGTGTCTCGCGGAGGACGCGACGACAACCGGTCCTTCCACGCGTGGCGACCGGCCCGTGTCTGCGGCACGGTGGTGACGGCGGCGATCTACCACTCCGCGGTCGACGTCGAGACCAGCCGGCACCGGGTGTTCAACCGCGCCGGGACCTCACCCCTCGAGCGCATGTCCGCAATGACGCCAATCACCGGTTCGACCGATTAGTTCCGTCTATCTGAATTGTCTTATTGCAGATAATGTTTCGGTAAAAATTCCTCGCAAGAACCACGTCGACGTCCTACCGTTGGAGGAATCCGGGCATCGTCGCTCGAACACGATGCAGACGATTCGGCGGGAGGAGCCGACCATGGCCGATCAGAACACGGACGTTTACTCGAATTCTTCGACAGGCACACCACCGCTGCGGCGACATGTCGGGCGAATTGGACTGCTCTTCGCCAGTATCGGCTCGATCATCGGTTCCGGTTGGCTGTTCGGCGCGATGAACGCCTCCCAGATCGCCGGTCCTGCCGCAGTCATCTCCTGGGGCCTGGGCGGCCTGATGATCCTGCTGATCGGCCTGTGCTACGCGGAACTCGGCGCGATGTTCCCGTTGTCGGGCGGAGTCGTACGCTTCCCGCACATCGCGTTCGGTGGTTTCTCCAGCTACATGACCGGATGGATCACCTGGGTGGCGTGTGCCTCGGTCGCACCGATCGAGGTGGAAGCCGCGCTCACCTACGCCACCAAGTACGCACCGTTCACCAGCAGACACACCGTCGGCGGCGCCACCGTGCACACGCTCACTGGACTCGGTATGGTCGTCGCGGTCATCGCGATGGCCGTGTTCGTGGTGATCAACTACTACGGCATCCGGTGGTTCGCCGCGGTCAACAATGTCGTGGTGTGGTGGAAGCTCGCGATCATCGCCATCGTCATCGCCGCGTTCATGCTCACGCAGTTCAACACCGACAACTTCACCTCGCAGGGATTCAAGCCCGACGGCTGGCACGGCATCTTCACCGCGATCGCCACGTCCGGAATCGTGTTCTCGTACTTGGGTTTCCGACAGGGAATCGAACTGGCGGGTGAATCCGACAACCCGAAACGCAATGTACCGTTCGCCGTCATCGGATCGGTCCTGTTGACCGTCGTCATCTACGTCCTACTCCAAGTCGCGTTCATCGGATCGGTCAATCCCAGCGACATCGCGAGCGGCTGGAGCAACATCAGCTTCACCAACGACTTCGGACCGCTGGCGGCCATCGCATCGATACTGGGGCTCGGCTGGCTGGCCACCCTGCTCTACATCGACGCGGTGATCTCACCTGCCGGCACCGGACTGATCTACACCACAGTCACAGCCCGCATCTCCTACGCGATGTCACGCAACGGAAACGCCCCCGAATCCCTGGGCCGCACCACGCACCGCGGCGTCCCGCTGGTCAGTATGATCCTCGCATTCGTCGTGGGGCTCATCCTCTTCCTGCCGTTCCCCAGCTGGCAGCAGCTGGTCGGCTTCATCACCTCGGCGACGGTGCTGTCCTTCGGGTCCGGTCCGCTGGCGGTCGTGACCTTCCGCAAGCAGATCCCGAACCAGCGGCGGCCGTTCAAACTGCCGTTCGTGTACGTGATCGCCTTCCTGGCGTTCTGGTCGGCGAATCTGATCGTGTACTGGACCGGCTGGTCGACCAACTTCAAGCTGTTCATCGCGGTGCTGATCGGTGTCGTCATGCTTGGTGTCATGGTCGCCCTGGATGCCGAGAACGATCGTCACATCAGCTGGGATTGGCAGGGTGCGGTGTGGTATCTCCCGTGGCTCGGTGGCCTGGCGCTGATCTCCTGGCTGGGCGACTACGGCGGCGGTCTGGGTGTCCTGCACTTCGACACCGCATTCCCGGTGACCTTCGTCTTCAGCGGGATCATCTTCGCCCTTGCCTGGTGGGTGAAGCTCCCGACTCCTGCCGTCGAGCGCTACATCGCCGAGGCTCGCGAGGAAGCCGCGGAGGAGGACGAGGTCCTCGGTGCAGCGATGAGCCACTGATCCACTACCGCCTGTGCGGCCCCGCGGGCCCTCGCGGTCCCATCGACCGGCGGTTGGGTACGTCCGACCCGATGCCGCCCGATATACTCGCCCACGCTGCCGTCCGACGGCGGACGCCTCCGTAGCTCAGGTGGATAGAGCAAGGGCCTTCTAATCCCTAGGTCGCAGGTTCGAGTCCTGCCGGGGGCACCCACGTCGACCGTGCAACCCCAACCCCGTCGAGCGTGCGCATCACAGCGTCGACCGTGCACGTGAATCCTGCGATCGTGCGCAGTCCAGCGTCGTGCGCGGGTGCCCGCGCACGATCGACGAACTAGCGTGCACAGTCGAGGGTCTGGCGCGCACGGTCGACGGGGTACCCGCTGGTCACTCGGACTCGGTGGCAGGCGGTGACACCGCAGGGCGTGGCACGGTTCCCCGCCACCGGCCGATCAGCGTCATCGAATGGTAGATGGCGAGTGCGGCGCCGGCGCCCAGCGCGATGCCGCCGAAGTTGAGATCGCCGACCACCCAGGTGAAATCGGCGATGCCGATGACCAGCGGAATCGCGGCGGTGAACTGATTGACGGGACGGCCGAAGTCGACGCGGTTGGTCACCCAGATGTGCACACCAAGGATTCCCACCAGGCCGTAGAGAGCGGTGGTGATACCGCCGAGTACTCCCGGTGGCACCGCGGCGATCACCGCACCCACCTTGGGCGAGAGCCCGAGCAGCACCGCTACCACACCGGCAACCCAGTAGGCGGCGGTCGAATACACCTTGGTCGCCGCCATCACCCCGATGTTCTCGGCGTAGGTCGTGGTCGCCGCGCCGCCCCCACTCCCGGCGAGCATCGTGGCCAACCCGTCGGCCGCCAGGGCGCGGCCGATCCTGCGGTCGTAGTCGACCCCGGTCATCGTCGCGACCGACTTCACATGGCCGATGTTCTCCACCAGCAGTACCAGCACCACCGGGAGAAACATCGGGATCACGGACCAGTGGAAAGTCGGGGTGGTGAAGTCGGGAAACCCGACCCACGCGGCCTGTCCGATCCCACTCGTGTCGACCTTGTCGAAGGCCAGTGAGATCAGATAACCGAAGATCACGCTCAGGAATATCGCGAGTCGACCCAGCAATCCGCGAAAGAACACCACCGAAGCCACGAGAAGAACGAGCACCAGAGTCGCGATGACCGGGTCCTGCTCGAAGTTCGCCTTCGCGGTCGGGGCCAGATTCAGTCCGATCAGCGCGACGATCGTGCCCGTCACAACGGGAGGCATCAGCACTTCGATCCATGCGATACCCGCGAAGTGCGCGATCACACCGATCACGGCGAGCAACGTGCCGACGACGAAGATTCCGCCGAGCGCGGCCGACTGACCGTGAGATGCCGTGGCCGCCAGCACCGGCGCGATGATCGCGAAACTCGACCCGAGGTAGCTGGGCAGCCGGTTGCGTGTGATGAGCAGGAACAGCACGGTACCGATACCGGAGAACAGCAACGTGGTCGCCGGAGGAAACCCGATCAGCACCGGGACCAGGAAGGTGGCACCGAACATCGCCACCACATGCTGCAATCCGATCCCGACCGTGCGCGGCCAGCTCAGACGTTCGCCGGGGCCGATGACGCCGCCACCGTCCACCCTTGTCCAGGACAAGAAACCGCCCGACGGTGTCTCCGGTGTCGTCGTCATAGGCATCAGTTTGCGGCACCCACCGCTCCTCCGCGCCCGCAACGAGCGGCCCCACGGATGTGATGGGCATCACCGATCTTAAATATGCATTTTAGATTCCAATTATGGTGTACTCGGCTCATGCAACTGACGAGGTTCACCGACATCGGACTCCGGATCGTCATGCGCCTCGCGGTCGCCGGTGAACAACCCTCGGACACCACACCGATGACGACGAAGGATCTCGCGCGAGAACTCGCGGTGCCCTACACACACGTCGCGAAAGTCGTTGGCCGCCTGGCGGAGATGGGTGCGGTGCATTCCCGCCGCGGTCGCGCCGGCGGCCTGGCCATCACCGACCTCGGTCGCGAGGCGCAGATCGGGTGGCTGGCCCGCACCCTCGAGGGCCCGGGCGAGGTCGTCGACTGCGAGGGGTCCCAACCGTGCCCACTCCGCAGCGCATGCCGCCTGCGCGGCGCACTCGCCCGCGCCCAGCGCGCCTTCTTCGACAGCCTCGACGAGCACACCGTCGCCGACCTCGTCCGGGACCCGACCGGGGCGGTCCTGCTGTCCCTCTCCCCTCCTCCCCCCGCGCCGCCGACCGACGACGCACCCGGGAACAGACACCTCCCGCAACACCGCTGACGCGGACCAACACAACAGATCGGAGTCACCCATGCTGTCCGACACCCAACGCGAAACCCTCGCCGCCACCCTGCCGGCGGTCGCGGGCGCGATCGGCGAGATCACCCAACGCTTCTACGCGGGTATGTTCGCGGCCCATCCCGAACTGCGCGACGACCTGTTCAACCGCACCCACCAGAAGACCGGCGAACAGCCTCAGGCGCTGGCCGGATCGATCGCCGCGTTCGCCAAACTGCAGCTCGAACCCGACGTCCGTCGACAGCGCTTCATCCTCGAGCGGATCGCCCACAAGCACGCCTCGCTCGGAGTGACGCGCGACCAGTACGCCGTGGTCCACGAGCATCTGTTCGCCGCCATCGTCGAGGTCCTCGGCGACGCGGTCACCCCGTCGGTCGCCGACGCCTGGGACCAGTTGTACTGGGACATGGCCGATCTGTTGATCAAGTCCGAAGACGACCTCTACGCCGCCGCCGGCGTCGAACCCGGCCAGGTGTGGCGCGAGGTCCGCGTCGTCGAGCGCACGCAGATCTCCCCCGACACCATCGCCCTCACCGTCGCCGCCGCCGACGACACTTCCCGCCTGCCCGGATTCCGCCCCGGACAGTACATCTCGGTGCAGGTCGGGCTGGACGACGGCGCGCACCAGATCCGCCAGTACAGCCTGACCGGCGCGCCGACCGCACCGGAATGGCGGTTCAGCGTCAAGCTCGCCGGTGAGGTCTCCGCGCACCTGCACGAACACGTCTTCGAAGGCGATCTACTGCGGGTCAGCACCCCGTTCGGCGATCTCGTGCTGCCCGACGGCGACGCCCCGATCGTGCTGGCCTCCGCCGGCATCGGCTGCACCCCGGTGATCGGCCTGCTCACCGCCATGTCCGAACAGCAGGATGCGCGCGCGGTGACGGTGTTGCACGCGGACCGGTCCCGCGACCGTCAGCCCCATCGCGGGCAGCTTGCGTCGCTCGTGGAGTCGCTGCCGCAGGGGCGGCTCGTGCAGTGGTACGAGTCGGCGTCCGACCACATCATCTCCGATTCGGTGCGTCGCGGGCAGATGACCCTCGACGGCATCGACATCGAGCCGGACACCCACGTACTGCTCTGCGGCCCGACCGGATTCCTCGCATCGATGCGGGACACACTGCTCGACCGTGACGTCGCCGAGGGGCGCATCCACTACGAGACCTTCGGGCCGGAACTGCTGCGGTCGGGCACGCGATGACGGCATCCGCCGCCGTCGCCACCGCCGCCTGTTTCCTCTGGCTCGGCATGGTCATCGCGATCTCGTTCGTGGAGGCGCCACTGAAGTTCCGCGCCCCCGGCGTCACGGTGCCCATCGGACTCGGCATCGGACGACTGGTGTTCCGCGCGCTGAACGCGATGGAGGCGGGCTGGGCGATCGCGATCCTGGTCGCCCTGGTGGTGGGCTCGTGGTCGGGTATGGCCGTCCCCGTCGCCGCGGGGGTGGCGATCGCGATGCTGGTGGTGCAGCTCGTCGCGGTGCGACCGATGCTCACCCGGCGGTCGGATGCGGTGCTCGCCGGTCACGAGGGTCCGCGCAGCCGCGCGCACATAGTCTATGTGGCCCTCGAGGTCGTCAAGGTTGTGGCGCTCATCTGGCTCGGTATCGCCCTCCTCGCGTAGGCGCCGGCGAAGCCGATCTCCGATAGATCCGACGAGTCGGGTGCTCCTGCGCAGGTGGGCGTCGTCCGCGTTCCGCGGAACGCAGTGCGCGGCGTTGAGGTCACACAGCGTTCTCCCAGTCGCGACGAAGGGCGCCCGCAGCGGGCGCCGATAGCTTGTGGCTCATCGGCATCGCCGACGACCCGAGCGCCAGGAGAACGTGCATGACCACACGCGAGGCCTTTACCCGCTTCGTCCCCGCCCTGCGGGGCGAGAGCCGCCGATTCGCCCTGGCCGCAATCCTGTTGCTGGTTGCGGCCGGGTGCGAGATCATCGCGGTCTTCGTGCTGTCCGACGTCATCGACGGCGCGCTGTCGGCCGACAGCCTCCTGGGGTTCGCCCGGTTGGCGGTCCTGTGGCTGCTGATCACGGCGATCGCGACGGTCTGCGACTACTACGGTCAGGTCACCTCGATCGGTATCTCGGAGCGAGTCGTGCTGCGGCTGCGCGATCGGCTCTTCACCCACGTCCAGCAACTCAACCCGGTGATCCACCGCCGATTCGGACTCGGCGACCTCGTCACCCGCCACTCCGACGACCTCGAAGCGGTCGAATACCTCGTCGGCTCGGGGGTGATGGGATTTCTGATCGCGCTGGCCAACACGGTCGGGCTCGTCGTCGCCGCCCTGATCATGAGCTGGCAGGTCGCGTTCGTCGCACTCGCCGCGGTCCCTGCGTTGTGGGCCATCTCGGCCTTCTACGGACGCCGCCAGACCCTCGTCACCCGCGACGAACGTGTCGCCAACGCCGACATCGCGGTGGCCGTCCAGACCGCGCTCAGCGGTCAGGAGACCGCCGTGGCCTACAACCAGCAGGGCCGCGAGCACGCACGACTGCATCATCACGGCGTCACCTGGCTGCGCGCGCGGATGGCGCAGACCCGGATCGAGGCCGGCTTCGGCGCCGTCCTGGGGTTCGGCCAGGTGGTGGTCACCCTGTTCATCGCCCTCGCGGGCATCTGGCAGGTGCGACGCGGCGAGCTCACCGTCGGCGAACTGCTCGCGCTGACCGGATATCTCGGGATGCTGTACCCGAAGATGCAGGAACTCGCCGAGGTCCGTCTGGCCCTCGCCGCGGCCGTGGTGAGCGCCGAACGACTGGCCGAGCTCCTCGACATCGCTCCCACCGACCTCGACAACGACCACGCGGTCGACCACCACGGGCCCGACCACGATCTGTCGGTGCACAACGTCACCCTGCGGCGCGGCAGCAGAACCATCCTCGACGACGTGTCCGTGGACCTGCGATCCGGCGAGATCACCGCGCTGATCGGCCCGAGCGGCATCGGGAAGTCCACGCTGGCCTCGCTGCTGTGCCGTTTCGAGCAACCCGACTCCGGCCGCATAGTCCTCGGCGGCAAGGATTTCCGCGACCTCACCGGACGGTCGATCCGCGACCACATCACCCTGCTGCCGCAGCAGCCGGCGATCAAGGCCGCGACGATCGCCGACAACATCGCCTACGGCTGTCCCACCGCGGCGCGCGCGGAGATCATCAACGCCGCGATCCGGGCCGATGCCGACGAGTTCATCTCCGATCTGCCCGACGGATACGACACAATGCTCGGCGAAGACGGTCTCACCCTGTCCGGCGGCCAACGGCAGCGCGTCGCGATGGCCCGCGCGATCCTGCGCGACACCCCGATCCTGATCCTCGACGAACCGACCTCCGGCCTCGACGACGCGACCGCACAGCGCATCCTCGACCCGATGCGTCGCCTCGCCGCCGGCCGCACGACTCTGCTGATCACCCACGACCCGCGTGTCGTCGCGATCGCCGACAGGGTCGTGGAACTCCGCGACGCGACGCTGCACAGCCACGACGGGAGCCTGGCCACCGCCTGAAGCCATATGAACCTAATTGCATAGTGCACAGGTGCAGTGCTACTGTCACCGTATGGCGCTCGAGCATGCGATTCTCGTGTCGCTGGCCGAGCGACCTGGGACGGGGTACGAGATCGGCCAGCAGTTCGACCGATCCATCGGCTATTTCTGGTCGGCGACGCACCAGCAGATCTATCGGACGCTGAAGAAGCTCCACACCGACGGACTCGTCAGCTTCGAATCCGTCGCCCAGGACGGCCGGCCGGACAAGAAGGTCTACACGATCTCCGACGAGGGCCGAAAGGTCCTGGCAGAGTGGGTGATGAGCCCGACACCATTGCAGCCTCTGCGCAGCGATCTCGGCGTCAAGCTGCGGGCGGCCGAATTCGGTGACCTCGCCGCCGTCATCGGCGAGCTGAAGGCGCACCGCGACGAGCATGTCGCCCAGCTCAAGCTGTACAACGGCTTCGAGGCCGCCTACTACCCCGACCCGCACACCCTCACCGGCCGCAAGCTGCATCAGTATCTGGTGCTGCGCGGCGGTATCCGATCCGAAGAGGGCTTCGTCGAGTGGTGCGACGAGGTCATCACCACCCTCGAACGCGAATTGTCCGCCTGACCGGAGCATCTCCGGTCCCTCCCTATCCAGACGAAAGGTATAGCCATGTCAGCCCACACGGCCGAACCGAATCCCTATTACCCGCATCTCTTCGAGCCTTTGCAGCTCGGCGGGACGACGTTGAAGAACCGGCTGGTCATGGGGTCGATGCACACCGGACTCGAGGATCGCCTCTGGGACACCGACAAGCTGGCCGCCTACTACGCCGAACGGGCCCGCGGCGGCGTCGGACTCATCATCACCGGAGGATTCGGCACCTCGCGGACCGGGCTGCTGGTGCCCTTCGCCGGCAAGATCACCAACGTCGCCGACGTCAAACGCCACCAGCGGCTGACCCGCGCCGTGCATCAGGAGGGCGGCAAGATCGCGGCCCAGCTGATCCACGCGGGCCGCTACGGGTACACGCCGTTCAAGGTCGCGCCGGGCTCCGAACCGTCGCCGATCCACCCGTTCAAGCATCTGAAGATGACCGAGCCGATCATCAAACACGTCATCCGTTCGTTCGGCCGGTCGGCCAAGCTGGCCCGCAAGGCGGGCTACGACGCGATCGAGATCATGGGCGGCGAGGGCTACCTCATCAACCAGTTCCTGTGCCCGCACACCAACGACCGCACCGACAAGTGGGGTGGCAGCACCGAGAACCGGCAGCGATTCCTCGTCGAGGTCATCAAGGAAATCCGCCGGCAGGTGCCGCGCGATTTCCCGATCATCCTGCGCCAGTCGATCGCCGACTTCGTGCGAAAGGGCCAGACCTGGGACGAGATCGCCCTGATGGCACGCAAGGCCGAGGAACTCGGCGTCGATGCGATCAACACCGACATCGGCTGGCATGAGGCCGGGGTGCCGACGATCGTCACGTCAGTGCCGCGCGCCGCGTTCGTCAAGTTCACCGAGCGCCTGCGCGACGAGGTGTCGATCCCGCTGATCGCGAGCAACCGCATCAACACCCCGGAGGTCGCCGAGGAGATCCTCGAGCGCGGCAAGGTCGATGCCATCTCGATGGCCCGGCCGATGCTGTCCGACCCCGACTTCGCGAACAAGGCGGAGGCCGGTCGTGCCGACGAGATCAACACCTGCATCGGCTGCAATCAGGCCTGCCTCGATCACGCCTTCGTCGGCAAGAAGGTCTCGTGCCTGCTCAACCCGCGCGCCGGACGTGAGACGACGCTGACCCTGGGTGCCACCCGGCGCGCCAAGCGCGTCGCCGTCGTCGGCGCGGGACCGGCCGGCCTGTCCGCGGCTGTCTCGGCGGCACAGCGCGGCCACAAGGTCGAGCTGTTCGAGGCCGGTGAGCGCATCGGCGGCCAGTTCTCCATCGCCGCAAGGATTCCCGGCAAGGAGGAGTTCAACGAAACCCTCCGCTACTACACCCGCCAGCTCGAGATCACCAACGTCACCGTGCATCTCAAGACCCGGGTCAGCGCAGATGACCTCATCGAGCGCAAGTTCGACGAGGTCATCGTCGCCACCGGCGTGACGCCCCGTATCCCGTCGATCCCGGGCATCGAGCACCCCATGGTGATGTCCTATGCCGATGCGGTCCTCGGTCACCGGGAGGTCGGCAAGCGGGTCGCGGTCATGGGCGCCGGCGGCATCGGCTTCGACGTCACCGAGTTCCTCACCGTCGACGAGTCGCCGACCCTGAACCTCAAAGAGTGGGAACAGGAGTGGGGCGTCAGCGAGGACCTGACCAAGCCGGGTTTCGTCACCAAGCCGCGGCCGCTGCCGGCGACCCGTCAGGTCTACATGGTCCAGCGCAAGTCCGGCGGACAGGGCAGGACACTGGGCAAGACCTCCGGCTGGGTGCACCGCGCGACCGTCAAGATGAAGGGCGTGGAACAGATCTCGGGCGCCACCTACGACAAGATCGACGACGCCGGTCTGCACCTGAGCTTCCGCGACGAGGAGGGCAACGTCACCGAGACGCGGCTGCTCGAGGTCGACAACATCGTGGTGTGTGCCGGTCAGGAGTCGGTGCGTGAACTCGTCGACCCGCTGACGGTCGCCGGCGTCACCACCCACGTCATCGGCGGCGCCGACCTGGCCGCCGAACTCGACGCCAAGCGGGCCATCCGCCAGGGCACCGAGGTGGCCGCCGGCATCTCCTGATCCGGCCGACGCCGGGGCGCGGCGCCGGTAAGTCGAGCAAGCACCACTAGACTTGCCGACATGCCGGTTCCCGCACCGTCCGAGTCCGCCCGCGCCGTCGTGACCGGCGCATCGTCGGGGATCGGGATGGCTCTGGCCTGGGCCCTGGCGGCACGGGGACATTCGCTGATCCTGGTGGCCCGCCGCGGCGACATCCTCGAGGACCTGTCCGGGCAGGTCCGCGACACGCACGGGGTCAAGGCCGAGGTACGTCCGGTCGACCTGTCCGATCCCATCGCCGTCGAGGTGCTCTGCGCCGAACTGGCCGGTCGCGAGATCTCCATCCTGTGCAACAACGCGGGCATCGCCACGTTCGGCCCGGTCAGCGAACTCGACCCCGACTACGAACGCGCGCAGGTCCGGCTGAACGTCAACGCCGTGCACGACCTGACGCTGGCGGTGCTGCCGCAGATGGTGCGCCGCGGTTCGGGAGGCATCCTCATGGTCGGTTCCGCGGCCGGGAACATGCCCATCCCCAACAACGCCACCTACGCCGCGTCGAAGGCGTTTGTGAACACCTTCAGCGAGTCAGTGCGCGGTGAGGTCGCCGATCAGGGCGTGCACGTCACCTTGCTGGCGCCCGGCCCGGTGCGAACCGAGACCCCCGCGCCCGAGGACGCGTCCATCGTCGATCGGCTGGTCCCCGACTTCCTGTGGCATTCCAGCGCCAAAGTCGCCGAGATGAGCCTGGATGCGTTGGACCACAACAAGATGCGCATCGTCCCGGGAACGCTGTCGAAGGCGATGTCGGTGGCCGGTGGGTACAGTCCGCGCTCCGTGGTCGCACCCATCGTCGGGACCTTCTACCGCAAACTCGGCGACGGCTGACGGGCGCGCGACGGGGCTCGCCACGCCGAGGACCCCGGCGACTGTACGGACGGGGCTACTAAGGTTGAACGGATGCAGGACAAACTCGTATGGATCGACTGCGAGATGACCGGTCTGCGGATCGAATCGGACAAGTTGATCGAGATCGCAGCCCTGGTCACCGACAGCGAACTCAACGTCCTCGGCGAGGG
The DNA here is from genome assembly GCF_000298195.1 of Gordonia rhizosphera NBRC 16068. Classification (GTDB taxonomy): domain Bacteria; phylum Actinomycetota; class Actinomycetes; order Mycobacteriales; family Mycobacteriaceae; genus Gordonia; species Gordonia rhizosphera. The sequence continues at coordinate 29,907 of NZ_BAHC01000009.1, forward strand.
TGTGGACATAGTGATCCACGCCTCCGACGAGGATCTGGCGGCGATGCCCGACGTGGTCACCAAGATGCATGCCGATTCGGGTCTCACCGACGAGGTCCGCGCGTCGACGGTGAGCGTCGCCGAGGCCGAGAAGCAGGTGCTCGACTACATCCGGTCTCAGGTCACCACCGCCGGGGCGGTACCACTGGCCGGGAACTCGATCGCGACCGACCGCGCATTCCTCGCCCGCTACATGCCCGAACTCGACAACTACCTGCACTACCGCATGGTCGACGTCAGCTCGATCAAGGAGTTGTGTCGGCGCTGGTACCCGAAGATCTACTTCGGTCAGCCGGAAAAGGGACTCGCCCACCGCGCGCTCGCCGACATAAAGGAGTCGATCCGCGAGCTCAAGTACTACCGCGCCACCGCGTTCGTGCCACTGCCCGGACCCGAGCAGGATGCGATCACGGCCGTCGTGTCGGATCTCGGACCTGCGTGAACACGCCGAATCGGGGCCGATTGGAGTTCGGCGGTCCCGACCGCTAGAGTATGTCCTTGGCTCTGGAACCTGGTGTAGGCAATACCTGGGTGACGGACGCCGATGGTGAGTGTAGTTCAGTTGGTAGAGCACCAGGTTGTGATCCTGGCTGTCGCGGGTTCGAGTCCCGTCACTCACCCCGAAGACACCGCCCCACCCGCGCGACGCAGGTGGGGCGGTGTTGTTTCCCGGGGAAGTCAGGCCCTCTGATCCCCTGCTGCCTCCTGCGTCGCGCTCGCGAGCTCTTCCAGCACCTACAGGTACGTCCACTGACCCGGATTCGCGGCCCACTGCGTCCTATCCGATGATCTCCGGTACGACCTCCACAGCGTGGAACGATTGCGGCGCCTCATACCCGTGTGGACCGGGGGCGAACGGGAAACCGACCTGTTCGACGCCCACCGGATCCCGTCCGACGCCGCCGTCGGCCACCTGGCCTCCCAGCGGTGACGACGACCCCGCGAATTCATTTCCGTCGCGTACGATATCGCGCGTGCTGGAGGATCTGAACAAGGCGGCCAAGAAGGTCGGACTACATGTGGCCAAGGCGAAGAAGGATGGCCTGTACTCCGTCCGGAAGGCAAAGACCGGCAAGCTGATCGAGAAGAACATCGACGCCGACGAGGTCGAGAAACTCATCAAGAAGTACAAGTGACGACCACGTGCGCTCGACGCCCGGGTGCGCGCTCGACGCCCGGGTGCGCGCTCGACGATCCGGAGCGCCGTCAGTAGACCGTGGCGCGCATCAACGAGACGTTGTACTCCGACCACGTCGACATCGTGAAGTAGAGGTCGTGCGCGGTCGACCAGGGGTGCAGGAATCCGCCGTACAACTGGTTGTGGTCCAAGGAATGCACGAGAACGGCGGGTTGGGACCACAGGCCCTGCGGCGCACGCGCCGTCCGTAGCACGATCGCGCTGCGGATCACGTCCAGGTAGGTCATCTGCCATCGCTGGCTCTCGGCGTCGTAGCGCACCGACAGCTCGCCCGTCGGGCCGGCGAAAAGCGTGGATGCCACGTTGCCGTCGCGGGCCGGCATCCACCGTCCGTTACGCCAGTACTGGTAGGCGGTCTTGTTCAGGATGTCGCCCTTGGCGACCCGCGCGAGGCCGATCGAGCCGAGGCGCGAGTTGGGTGTTCCGAACATGTAGACGTACTCGCCCTGCGGGACCATCGCCGACACCTGGAACTGACTGGTCCCGAAGATGTTGTCCCACCGCACGTACGGATCCTTCGTCCAGGTCGAACCGCCGTCGTCGGAGTAGGCCAGGCCACCGTAGTTGGTCAGCCATGTACCCGGGATCGGCCCCCAGGTCCGTACCGACATGTAGCTCATGAACTGCCGATCCCCGATGGCGAAACCCGATGTGGGGATGGACGTCAGCTCGAGGCGGTCGATGCGGCGGGACGAGATGAGCTGCGCCGCATGACAACGACTGTCCTGGACCATGGTGTCGATCGACATCCCGTCGGCCAGCTTCTTGTCGGCGCTGAAACCCAACACGTTGCTGCGCCAATCCCCACCGTTGGCGCCCGGCGGCTTGAAGCCCTTCCCGAAGGTGTCGCCGAACACGATCGCGACCTGCCCGGGTTTGGACTCCCACATGATGCCGAGATCGGTACCGTTGATCTGCCAACGCTTGTCGGTCCGGCTCGTCGACCCCTTGCCGGTCAGCGACGCGACGTAATCCACCTTTCCGACCTGTGCCGGTGGGAGGTCGGGCGCGACCGGGGCGGCGTCGACACCCGGATGAACCGCGGGCGGCCGTGGCGGCAACGGTGCCGGATTCGGGTTCGGCACCGGCACCGGAATGTCCTTGGGCGCCAGATCGAACGAGATCTTGGGGAACTCGATGCTCCCTGCGGGGCCGTTTGGCTTGGGCGGATCGGTGATGTCGGGGCACGGATCGGTGCACGGCTTCTTCGGCGGCAGCTGCGACGGAATCCGCACCGCGGGCGGCTCCGCGGATTCCGGCTCAGGTACCAATCGGATCCGGGGATACGGCAGCGGGATACCGATGCGGTCCGGGATCAGGTCACGCGGATCGAATGGTTTGGACTGCGGTTGGGCGGGAAGGTCGGCTTCGCAGCCCGAGCTCGGGAGCCATTGCGGTTGGGCATCGGCCGTCGCCGGTGTCACGACCGAGAGCAGACCCGCAGTCAGTGCGACGGCGCACACCGCAATGGGTGCGCGGTACCCGTTGCTTGCGGCCATCGTCGGCTCCCCCTCGTCGTGTGATCAGGTGGAATCTATCAGTGACGAGGTCGGGATGCCGAGAGATCAGGCGTTACCTTTGGACCACTCACTCCACGGGATGTTCCAGTCCCCGAGACCATCGACGCCCGACAGCGTGCCGCCGGAGGTGTTCTTCACGATCACCGGATCGCCGCGCAGCGTGTTCTGCATGACCCACAGCGCGTTGTCGGGGCTCAGGTTCAGACATCCGTGACTGGTGTTGGTGTTGCCCTGCGCCCACACCGACCACGGGGCGGAGTGGAGGAAGATCCCGCTGTAGGACATCCGGGTCGCGTAGTCCACCGGCGTGCGGTAGCCGTTGGCTGAGTTGACCGGAACCCCATAGGTCGACGAGTCCATGATGATGTTGTCGTGCTTGTCCGAGATCAGGTATACGCCGTTGTCGGTCTCGTCGCCCGGCTTGCCCATCGACGTGGGCATGGTGCGAATCACGTTGCCGTCGCGGTTGACCGCGACCTGCTTGGTGTTGTCGTCGGCGGTGATGATCATCGAACGACCGATGCGGAAGTTCGTGCGCACGTTCTCCTGACCGAACAGACCGTCGCCGAGGTTGATGCCATAGGTGTTGACCGCGACGTCGACGGTCGTACCGGTCTTCCACCAGTGCTCCGGACGCCACCGCACCTCGGAGTCGCTGATCCAGTAGAAGGCACCCTCGGTCGGCGGGTTCGTGGTGATCCGGATGGCGTCCTGGGCAGCCCTGCGGTTCGGGATCGGCTCGTCGAACTTGATCGCCACCGGCTGACCGATCCCGACCGTCTCACCGGGCGACGGTGTGAGGTACGCCTGGGTCAGGTTGTTGGGTGCCTGTGTGGTGAACGAGACCCGCTTGGTACTCCGGCCACCGACGCCGACCGCGTCGGCCTGCACGGTATAGGTACGGTTGTAGCCCAAGGGCTCGGCACTGGTCCAGATCGTTCCGTCGGCCGACAGCTCCCCCTTGACCGGAGAGCCGTCGGCCTTGTCGATCCGGACGTTCGTGATCGACCCCTCTCGGGCCGACACGGTGATCGGGGCGCCCGGTTGAATGCCGACGGCTTGGTCGGCGAGCGGCCGGTTCCCCAACTCGGTGATCTCCACGCCCGGCTTGAGCATGTCGTCGAAGAGGGTCGAGCTACCGACCTCCGAGGAGTAGGTCGGCTCCTCTGAGCACGATGAGACCAATGCGACGACGCCGACGAGGGCGACGATCAGGGCCGGAAGTGTGCGACGCCTGCCCCGGGTATGACCGTTCCGCATGATCCTCCAAATCGTGTGGTCAGCCGACTCCCACCGCGCGCCCCGACGACGGGGACGACCAATCCCCCATCGGATGCGGTTTCGTCGTCCAGTGTACGAGACGCCGCCCGTAATGCCCGACTTCGCGCGCCGGTCCCGCCACCGGGTGCGACGAAACTCCGGGACAAGAGAAAACGCCCCGCAGATGCGGGGCGTTTTCTAACGTGCGCCATCAGGGACTCGAACCCCGAACCCGCTGATTAAGAGTCAGCTGCTCTGCCAATTGAGCTAATGGCGCTTGCCGGTGCGAGAAGGAACCTTACATGTCCAAGCGGCAGAAGTGAAATCGCCTGCTCAGGAAGGTCTCCGGCACCGTGGGCTCAAGCGTTGCCCTTCTTCCACACCGACCACGGCACGTTCCAGTCGCCCAGGCCGTCGTCACCCGGAAGCGGAGGCCCGACAGTGTTTTTCGCGATGACGATGTCGCCGCGCAGTGCGGTGTTCAGGAACCACTCGGCATTGGCGGGGCTCACATTGAGGCATCCGTTGCTGACATCGTCATACCCCTGGTCACCCAGGGACCACGGCGCGGAGTGGACGTAGATGCCGCTGAACGAGATACGGGTCGCGTCGTAGACCGTCTCCCGGTATCCGCCCGGTGAACTGACCGGCACCCCGTAGGTCGAGGAGTCCATGATCACACTGGGCTCACGTTCGGCGACGATGTAGATGCCGTTGTTGGTGGGGGTGGAGTCCTTGCCCATCGAGGTCGGCATCGTCCTGACGACCTTGTCGTCGATCGAGACGGTGATCTCGTGGGTCGAGTCGTCGGCGACCGCCACGAGACTGCGTCCCACACGGAAGTTCGTGGTGAGGTCGTTGTCGCCGAACACACCGTCGCCGAGGTCGATACCCTTCGTCTTCACCTCGACGTGGACAGTGGTTCCCGGCTTCCAGAAGTGCTCGGGTCGCCACCGCAGCATGCTGTCGTTGAGCCAGTAGAAGGCTCCGTCGACCGGCGGGTCGGTCGTCACCGCGATCGCGTTCTGTACGTTGCGCTTGTTCGCGATCGGGGTGTCGAAATTGATCGCGACGGGCTGTCCGATCCCGACCGTCTCCCCGTCGGAGGTCACGCTGGACGCGTAGGCGAGCGAGTCGGCCGAAGCGGTGGAGAACGCGATCTTGCGTGCGCCGGCTCCGTCGACGCCGCGCGCGATGGCGGTGAGCGTGTAGTCGGCCCCGTAGTCGAGGGCATCCGACGAGACCCAGCTCGAACCGTCCACCGACGTGTTCCCGGCCACCGGACCCTCCGGTCCGGTCACCACCACCGACGACAGACTGCCCTTGTGCGCGGTCACGGTGATGGGCGCGCCCGGCATCACACCGACGGCGTGGTCACCCATGGGCGCCGAGCCCCAGCCGGTCACCGAGATGGTGGGCTGGGCGAGCACATCCAGGCTTTCCGCGTTGGTGACGGTGTCGGGGTAGGTCGGCGCCGACGAACAGCCGGCCAGCGCCGACACGGTCAATCCGACGGCCACCGCCGTCGCGAGGCCGGCGCGACGCCGACGAGTGTTGCTTTCCTTCGAGGGACGAACGGTGCTCAATGAGTGATCTTCCGTACGACGATGACCATGACGAGCACGCCGACGCCCGCGAGACCGAACTTGACCGCCGGCGTGTTGAGGGTGGCGACCACCTTGGTCTTCAGGTCGTCGGCCAAGCGCTGCGGGCTCGTCCGCTCGGCCAGTGCATCGAGCGTCTTGGCCAGGTCCTCGCGTGCCTGTGCGATCTCCTGCTCGATACGTTCGGTATCCCCGGCCACGTTGTTCCTCCCAGAGTTCGACGGCGGAGTGGTCGGCGGCGTCGGAGCGGTCGGCTCACCGGTTGCCAACCCACCCCGTTCTGACGCACGCACCCGACCGTTCGAGACTACGGCATCACCGGGTATTCCTCGTGATCTGCTGCGCGTCGCGTCATTCCGGCCGCACCTGCAAAACGCGCATATCCGGCCCCGTCGGGCCACCGGTCCGGGCCGGTCGTCGCACCGATCGACTAGCCTGACGACTATGTCACCCAGCACGCGGTTGTCCGTCGGCGACCAAGCCCCCGCATTCACGCTCCCCGATGCGCAGGACAAGCCGGTTTCACTCGCCGATTATGCGGGCCGGAAGGTGATCGTCTACTTCTACCCCGCCGCCGCGACGCCGGGCTGCACCAAGCAGGCGTGTGATTTCCGTGACAATCTGTCCGACCTGAACGAGGCCGGCATCGATGTGCTCGGGATCTCGCCGGACAAACCCGCCAAGCTCGCGAAGTTCATCGAGAAGGAGGGACTCACCTTCCCGCTGCTGTCCGATCCGGACAGGACCGTCCTCACCGAGTGGGGCGCGTTCGGCGAGAAGAAGATGTACGGCAAGACGGTCACCGGCGTGATCCGATCCACCTTCCTGGTCGACGAGGAGGGCACCATCGAGGCGGCGCAGTACAACGTCCGAGCCACCGGCCACGTCGCCAAACTCCGGCGCGACCTGTCGGTCTGATCTTCCGGACGGACCCGACGACACATGTCCGCACCACTGGCCGAGCCGCTGGTCCCGCGCAAGCGGCCCACGCAGGAGCGCAGCAAGAAGAAGTTCTCTGCGATGCTGGCGGCGGCCCGTGACCTGCTGACCGAGGTCGGCTTCGAGTCCCTCACCTGCGAGGAGATCGCCTCACGCGCCGAGGTCCCCATCGGGACCCTCTACCAGTACTTCGCCAACAAGTACGTCATCGTGTGTGAGCTCGATCGCCAGGACACCGTCGATGTCCGCGAGGAACTCGCCGCCTTCGCCACGGAGATCCCGTCACTGGACTGGCCACGTCTGCTCGAGAAGTTCCTCGACCACCTCGCCGCGCTGTGGCGCGACGACCCGTCGCGCCGGGCCGTGTGGCTGGCGGTCCAATCCACGCCGGCCACGCGGGCAACCGCGGCGCAGAACGAGAAGGTGCTCGCCGACCAGGTGGCCCGCATCCTTGCGCCGCTCACCCCGACCCAGCGTTCCCGCCGCGAGATGATGTCACAGGTGCTCGTCCACACCGCGTATTCGGTGCTCAGCTTCTCGGTGCAGGACGGCCACGATCACGAGCAGACCGTGAAGGAGCTGAAACGGATGCTGGCCGGCTATCTGCTCCTCGAGGAGACCACCGCCGAAGACTGACTCCCCGAGTGTTCTGGCGAGCGGGGCGAGTGCTCAGGCGAGCGGGGCGAGTGCTCAGGCGAGCGGGGCGAGTTCGAAGACAGGATGCCGGTCGGCCTCCGCACGAAACTCCTCCACCGGTGAATCGGGCCCCGCACGGAAGTAGTCACGCGGTGGGCCGGTGATCTGCAGGTACTGCTTGAGAACCGGTGCGGCCTCCTCCGCGGAGACCTCTCGCACCGCCCACTCCCGGTCCTCGTGGCGCCGCCGGATCCGCACGGCGCCCGCGGCGCGTGCGTTGTGGACCCAACCGACGGGTCCGTACGGAGCGACCAGCCAGCGACGTCCGTCCCCCTCGACGAGGGTCACCGGATGACTGTGGTATCGACCGGATCTCCGGCCTCGTGTGGTCAGCAGGTAGGTGTGCGGGATCAGACCCAGTCGCACCGGGATCGACATGATCCTGTCGCCGAACCGACGCAGCCGGGTCATCGAAAACGTCTTGACCTCGGACATGCCCCGATTATGGGCTCACCGCCGCGCAGACGACAACACCCGCACCGGGGCCGTGCCCCTGGTGCGGGTGTTGTTCTCGAACGAAACTCAGACGCCCTCGAGGATGGCCACGGCTGCGGCCATGTCCCCGTCGTGCGTCAGCGAGACGTGTACCCGGGTGTCCTTGAGGTGCTCACCGATCTCACCGGAGAGCCGGATCGCCGGGCGGCCCCAGTTGTCGGTGACGACCTCGATGTCGCTGTGGCGGATGAGCGGCAGCAGCGGTGATCGCGAGAATCGGCTGACCGACCACGCCTTCACCACGGCTTCTTTCGCAGCCCACCGCGCGGCCAGATGACGCGCCTCGTCTCCGGTGCCGGCCGCCGCGTCACGACGCTCGCGGACCGTGAACCGGTCCCCGAACGTCGTGCCCGGCTGCTTCAACTGCTCACCGAATTCCGGGACCGACACGATGTCGATTCCGACTCCGAGCACATTCATTGCCGCATCCGCCTCCGGCTTCACTCTGCCCCACCAACGTTGACGCGAGCGTAGCTGCCGTCGGCGGCCAGGCGAACAGCGGGGTCGAGCAACACGTCGGCCTCGGCGTCGTGCTCGTCGACCGCAGCGTCGAATCGACGGTTCGGCGGGCGCTTGTAGGCCGGCTCGACACCGCACATCGCCTCGAGCAGACGCTGGCTGCCCTTGCGGGCCCGCTCCTCCGACACCCGGCGGTACTCCTCGGCCTGCTCCGGATCGAGCGTCGCCACGAAGGCTTCCGGATGGACCACCGCGATCAGACCGGACACGTGACCGAATCCGAGGCTGGTCAGCAGACCCGCCTTGAGCGGGAACCGCTCGCCGAGATTCAGGGTCTCGCGTGCCCACACCAGGTGCGGGTACTCGCGCATCTGCTCGTCGACACAGTCCAGGCTGCGGTTCGGCGGGATGACGCCGTCGCGGAGCAGCTGGCACAGGCCGATCAGCTGGAAGGCGGCGGCGCCGCCCTTGGCGTGACCGGTCAGCGACTTCTGCGACACCACGAACATCGGTGCACCGTCGGTCCGACCGATCGCCGAGGCCAGCCGCTCGTGCAGCTCGGACTCGTTGGGGTCGTTGGCCCGCGTGGAGGTGTCGTGCTTGGAGATCACCGCGACATCGTCGGAGGAGACACCCAGCGCGCTCAGCGCGCACGCCAGCGGCGAGGAAGCCGCACCGCGGGCGGCACCCAGTGCACCCAGACCCGGAGCCGGGATGGAGGTGTGCACACCGTCACCGAAGCTCTGCGCCCAGGCGACCACGCCGAGGACCGGCAGACCCATCTGGGCCGCGACATCACCACGGGCCAGCAGGATCGTCCCGCCACCGGCGGATTCGACGAATCCGCCGCGACGACGGTCGTTGGCCCGCGAGAACCGGCGATCCTCGATGCCGCGCGCGGTCATCTTCGCCGACTCCGCGGTCGCATTCATGTCGCCGAATCCGACGATGCCCTCGATACCGAGATCGTCGAAGCCGCCGGCCACCGCGAACAGTGCCTTGCCGAGGCGGATCTTGTCGACACCCTCCTCGACCGAGACGGCGGCCGTCGCACACGCGGCGACCGGGTGGATCATCGCGCCGTAGCTACCGACATACGACTGGACCACGTGGGCCGCAACGATGTTCGGCAAGGCCTCCTGCAGGATGTCGTTGGCCTTCGACTCGCCGAGCAGCGTGTTGATGTAGAGCTCGCGCATCGACATCATGCCGCCCATACCGGTGCCCTGGGTGTTGGCCACCAGACCGGGGTGCACCCACCGCATCAGTTCCGACGGGGTGAAGCCCGACGTCAGGAAGGCATCGACGGTCGCCACCAGATTCCACAGGGCCACCCGGTCGATCGACTCGGCCATGTCGGGCGAGACGCCCCAGCGGGTCGGGTCGAAACCGGTCGGGATCTGACCGCCGACGGAACGGGACAGCGAGAACTGCCGTGGCACACGGATTTCCGTGCCGGCCAGGCGGGTGACCTGCCAGTCGCCGGTCTCGGCGTTCTCCGCGACGCGGGTCTTCTCCGGGTTTGCCGCGGCGAATGCCCGGGCCTCGGCCTCGGAGCTCACCGTGAAGGTGAGGTCCTCGTCGAGGAAGACCGACGTGAGCAGCGGCGAGGTGTTGTCGACCATCGCACCCTCGTCCGCGTAGCGGCGGATACCGCAGCGGGACACGACCTCGTCGTGGTAGCGCTCGGCGATGTCGCTTTCCGCCACCGGGTCCCCGGACTCGGTGTCGTACCAGCCCGGCTTGGGCGCGTCGTCCCAGTGGATCAGCCCGGTGTTCCACGCGAGCTCGACGACGCCTGCCGCCGAGAGCTTCTCGTTGACCTCCATCTCGAAGCGGGTGCGCGACGAACCGTACGGTCCGAGCTCACCGGCACCGACGATGACGACCAGATCCTCCGGACGGGCGTCGATCGTCGGCCACTGCGGGGTCAGACCCTTGGGCGCACGAGCCGGCGCCGGCAGCGCCGGCACGGTGGCGACCTCGACGTCGGCGGCCTCGGCCTCTGCCGACTCGGCCGCGGCCGAGGACAGCGCCTTCAGGTCGATCGACGGATCGAGTCCACCGGTGAAGTCGCCCAGGACCGGCTTGGTCCGTGCGTCCTCACGCTGCTCCGGCGTGCACAGGCCGAGCAGGTTGGCGGCCATCTCGTCGGTGCTCCAGGTGCGGACACCGGCGGCCTCGACCGCGGTCACCATGACGTCGTTGTGGCCCATCAGACCGGTACCGCGAACCCAGCCGATGAGGGCATGGGCCAGCGTTGTCTTCTGATTCCACGAGTCCTCCGCCGACCAGCGGGTGACCAGGGCGTCGAGGGCGGCCTTGCTCTCGCCGTAGGCGCCGTCGCCGCCGAACATGCCGCGGTTCGGGGAACCGGGCAGCACCACGTGGACGCGGGCCGCGATGTCATGGTCGGCGCGCAGGTCGGCCAGTCCGGCGATCAGCCGTTCCACCGACCAGAGCAGCACCTTCATCTCGAGCTCGGCGCGACCACCGGCGTCGGTGAGGTCACCGGCCACCCGCGGCGCCGCGAACGGGAACAGCATGGTGGGCTTCATCGCCGGCTTGATGACCGCCGTGGTGCCACCGAGGTTCTCGGTCTGCTCGGAACCGACCCACTCCACCAGGTCGTCGACGTCGGTGTAGGACGCCATGTTCGCCGGCGCCACCCACAGCGCGGCCTCGTGACGGGCGTTCTCGCGGTAGAGCTTCTTGTAGAAGGCGAGCTTGTCGGAGCTCAGCTTCGAGGTCGTCGCGACGACGGTGGCACCGCCGGCCAGCAGGCCTGCGATGACGCCCGAGGCGATCGACCCCTTGCCGGCACCCGTCACGACCGCGATCTCGTCGGCCCACTGGCCGACACCCGGCTGCTCCGCGGCCTGCGCGATGGACCCGAAGATCGTGGCGTGCACCGCGTTTCCGGTCGCCAGCGCCTTGCCCTGCCACCAGGTGGCGTGTTGGGCGACGGTGCTGCCGGCGCCTTCGAAGCGCGCCACGAGCTTGTCGTGGTCGGCGTCGAGTTCCTGCTCGTCGGTCAGCCAGATGCGGACCAGGTCCTCACGGCTGGTCGCCCACCGGTCGTCGACGAGGACGACCTTCGCGGCGTCGAACGCCGGCGCGACGGTGCGCGCCCAGTCGGAACCGAGTTCGGCACTGACCCGTTCGGCGATGGCCGCGTTCGGGTCCTCGGCGAGGGCCGCGGTCTCCGCGACGTCGGCGAGGCCGAGCTTGGACAGCACGGTGTAGGCGGCCGAGGCCAACGCACCCGAACGACCGGTCAGCTGCTCGGTGAACTCGCCGAGCGCCGCAGCGTCGACCGTCGCGCCGCCGCCACCGTCGGCGGCGGGCTTGGCGACCGAGATGCCGCGCGCGGCACCCACCGACGTGACTGCCTTGTCGATCAGCGCGTCGAGCGCATCCGTGTTGGCCAGCGGACCGTCGAGCAGGTTGCCGAGCGCCTCGCCACGGACGCTGGCACCCTCACGGGTTCCGAGGGCGAGCGCCACGGTGGTGTGCAGACCCCAGCCCGGGCCGAGCTGCCAGACGCCCGAGACACGGTCGGTGATGTAGGACTGACGCTTCCCGACCGGGCCGAGGACCTTGCGGACCTGGTCACCGACGGCGTCGGTGAGCACCGGGCCGAGCGGCTTGTATCCGCGGGCCAGCGTCGACACGGTCGACGCAAGCGCGTTCATGTCCGCCTCGGCGGCACCGTCGATGGCACCGAGTCCGAGCTCACCACCGATGTCGAGCAGCAGCTGGTTGCGGCGCGACGAGACACCGTCGCACAGCGCCTCGATGGTGTCGGCCGAACCGATCTGATCGGTACGCATCTTGGTCCACAGCGCGATCACC
>NZ_BAHC01000008.1 GCF_000298195.1 Gordonia rhizosphera NBRC 16068
GGTCGCCTGATCGCTCGAGGTGTCGAGCCATCTGCCATCCATCTCCACCTTCGCGCGGACGGCGGCGCACACCTCGGCCCCAGTGTACACGCAGGCTTGTACACCGCGTCGATGGGGTTACTCTCGACGCTGCGCGCCCGCAGAGACGGGCTGGACTGCTCGGCGCGCAGATGGGCCGCTCCCGGAGGCGCCGCCGGCGCACCGGACACCTCGGTCGCGTATCGGCCCGGCGTCGTGGCGCTGTAGAGCACGGCGACGCCCAGCCTGTCGCACTGCGGGCGGGTCATCGGGACCGACATCCCGAGATCTCCTCTCCCAGAGCAGTATTCACCGTCGAACCGGGAGTTCGGGAGCACGGCGAAATCGGTCGGCAGCGTTGTCCCGGGACCGCCCCGGCCAACGCACGCCAATCCGGGTAGCAGCGGACGGACACAGCCAGGGTGCGGCAGATATCGGTGCCGATGGCCTCGGCGGTGCAGGGATGGGAGACCGTAATCGTGGGTGCGCTCGGTACGACGTGATCGCGAGCAGCCACCGCCGCGTCGGCCGCCGACACCGAGGAGCCCGCCGCCGAGGGGCCCGCCATCGCAGGATCTGCCGCTCTGGGGCGTGCCGTCCACCTCGCACCCGGCGAGCGCTCCGATGAGGAGCCACTGCGATCGTGACCGGGCCACCGCAGAACACCCCGTCCGAGCTGCAGCCGCTGAGGCGCAGTCGTTGGTCAGCCAGAGTCCGCACGGCGCGCTCACCTTCACCGTGCCCCGAACCGCCGCGTAGGGTGCGCCACCGTCGACACCGACCTGCATACGACACCGGAGTGCCTCCTCGAGCAGGTCGCTGGCCTGTCCTGGATCGGCTGGCGAGCGGTCCGCATCAGAGCGATCCCCACCGACAGCGAACACCTCCGCGGGGCTGCTCGTTGCCGCGTCCGGTGATGTCGCCGCCAGGCACATGCGCGTCGACGACGGGGCAGTGCGCGACCAACCGGCCACGTCGTGTCAAAGTTGATGGTCAACGTCAACGAACCGGCAGTCACCGAACGCGACCCCGATGGTGATACCGGCAGGTGCCGCGCCGCAGGCCGTATCAGGTCAGGTGCCGCTGCCGAATCGGTTGCCACACATGGTTCGGTTAGCCAAGACTCTCGACGTCACCATGGCAGCGCTTCGAGGGCGACTCGCAGCCGCTGCGACCTTCGCGGACGTCTGCAGCCCTGTGATCACCACCCTGCGCGGCCACGGCTATCGCCTCGAGGTTCCCGACCAGCTGGCTGGGCTCCCAAGACCAGATCGTCTGGGCTGCGATCATGACGGCTCTCTTCAGATGCTCTGCGACTCCGCCATCTGCCTGGTCTGGGTCCGCTCGTCCTCGCTCACTCGCCGGGCGCTACCGATGACCAGCGGCACGATTGTCGGCATCGCTGTCGGCATCCGAAGGTGGCTGATCTCGTCCACATGCAGGGCACTGGCCCGCAGTTCGCCCACGAAGTCGCGGTTCGCGTGGCATCCGTCGGCGAGCAACTGCTGGAGCGGGTTGAGGAGATCCTGGAGGAAACCACGGGCGCCGGTTCCGCGGACGTGTTCGTGAAAGAGGAACAAGCCCCCGGGTCGAAGAACGCGGTGCACCTCGGCGAGTGCTCGCGCCGGATCTGTGACCGAGCAGAACACCAGCGACGCAGTCACCGTGTCGAACGAGGAATCGGGGAAATCCAGGGCATGCGCATCGCCGTCGCAGACGGTCGTCGGAACGCCCGGCCCGTCAGTTCGCGCTGCCAATCGCGCTCGTAGTCTGGGGTTTGGTTCGAGAAGCACGAGCTCCTCGAGATCGTCGGGATAGTGCGAGATGGAAAGTCCGTTGCCGGCCCCGATCTCGAGGGTTCGGCCGTGGGCGTGAGACAGTTGCTCGGCCCGAATGGCCGCCTGGCCTGAGCGCTCGACGCGGCTCATGAAGCCTGGGTACCAGGCGGCGAATATGCGTTGATTCACGGTGTTGGTTGTCATGCCTTGAGGATGCCGATTCCCGTGCCGATTCCACATGGCCGATTCGGGCCATTCTCGTAATCGCCCGGAGCCCCGGCACCCGATGTCGGCATGAGCGATGTGCGCGTCTGCCCGCACCCTTCTGGCTGCTCGCAAGAATGCGCATTCGCCGGGCGCGACCACTGACTCCGGCGATCAGTTGATGTCGGTCGGGTCGACGATCAGGACCGGCGATAGCACAATACGGACCGGGTCCGCCATCATTGGTAGGTCGGGTGATGTAGGGAAGACGCCAATGCTTCGAGCTGAAGACCAACTCGTCCGCCGCGTCGCAACTTCGAGCGGTGACATCGCATACGCCGCGGTCGGCAGCGGACCCCCGCTGCTCGTTGGTGGCTGGTGGTGCAGCCACCTGACCCTCAACTGGGCTGACCCCCTGTTCCGTGCGTACCTCGGCCGGTTGGCCGAACACTTCACTGTCGTCCGGTACGACCAGCCTGGGCGTGGAGCGTCGGGTCCGGGGCGTGCCTTGACTCCGCTTGATCTCGAATCCGAGGTCGAGATGATCTCCGAACTCGTCGACCTGCTGCAGATGGAGCGCTTCGCCCTGCTCGGCGCCTCGTCCGGCGCTGCCGTGGCCGCCGGCCTCGCCGCCGGGATACCACGCCGCGTCCACCGACTCGTGCTCTATGGCGCGTATGCACGAGGAACCGACATCGCGCCTGAGGCCGCCCGCCGTGCGATGGTCGACGCCATCGCTGCCCACTGGGGACTCGGATCAAGACTCCTGGCCGACGTCTTCGTGCCCGGCGCCAGCAACATCGAACGCGAAAGATTCGCTCGCTTTCAACGCCAGTCCGCCACAGCTGAGCAGGCGGCGCGCTCACTGACCGCCAGTTACGCACTAGACGCAACCGAATACCTCGCGGCCCTTAAGGTTCCCACCACAGTGATCCATCGCCGGAACGACCGCGCCATTCCGTTCACGCTCGGACTCGATGTGGCCCGCAGAGTACGTAACTCGGTGATGGTCGAACTCCCTGGCGACGACCACTTCCCGTGGCGCGGAGATGCAGCCGCGGTCGCAGATGCGACGCTGGCCGGCCTGGGTCACCGCGTTCGTGTGCACCCCGCCGACCTCGGCCGCAAAGCAATCACTGATCGCGAGCGAGAAATACTCGAACTCGTCGCTGAAGGGTTGACCGACATCCAGATCGGCGAACGCCTGATGCTGAGCCCGCACACCGTACACCGCCACGTCGCCAACGCACGCGCGAAATTGGGTGTCCGGTCCCGTGCCGCTGCGGCCGCGGCACTGAAGGACAGGCGTGCGGACCACAGCTGACACCCGCGGGGGGTGGCCACCGAAAGCCCCCGGATGCTGGGTGTCTGGATGTT
>NZ_BAHC01000007.1 GCF_000298195.1 Gordonia rhizosphera NBRC 16068
CCTTGTATCCGATGAACACCTCATCCGGATACAGGGCCTTCGTCCTGTTCTGGGGTCCGATGTCGTCCCCGTCGATTTCTTCACAGAGGCTTCGAAGCATAGATTGGCTGCTATGACAGATCGTGACCGCACGCCCCGGCGGGGCGGCGCACCTGCCCGTCCGCAACGCACGCGGGGTACAGGTTCCGCGGGCCGTCCTGACGAGCCGGCACTGCCCGACGACGTCGCGGCCTCCGACCTCGACACCGAGGTACGTCGTGACCTGCTGACGCTGGACAAGACGAACGCGGAAAACGTTGCGCGCCATCTCGTGATGGTGACGCGTCTCCTCGACGAGGATCCGGCCCGTGCCCTCGAACATGCCCGTGCGGCGCGGCGGCGGGCCGGTCGTGTGGGCCTGGTTCGCGAGACTGTCGGTATCGCCGCCTACAACGCGGGCGAGTGGCAGGAGGCGCTCTCCGAGCTGCGTGCGGCCCGGCGGATCACCGGGAACTCGGCGCTGCTGCCCCTGATCGCCGATGCCGAACGAGGTCTCGGTCGTGCGGCACGGGCGATCGAGATCGCGCGCAGCGAGGAAGGTCGTGCGCTCACCGGAGACGAGGCCACCGAGATGCGCATCGTCGAATCCGGGGCCCGTGTCGACCTGGGCGAACCGGAAAAGGCCGTGGTGACACTGCAATCGGAGGATCTCTCGCCCGGGCGCTCCGGGACCCCGGTGGCGCGCCTGTATTACGCGTACGCCTCGGCGCTCGCGGCGGCGGGGCGCACCGACGACGCGATCACCTGGTTCATGAATGCGGCGTCGGCCGATGTCGACGACGTGACCGATGCCGAACTGCGTCTGGTCGATCTGGCGTCCGACACCGAACCCGACATCGAACTCCCGACCGACGGCCACGGGCCGGAGTCCGGAGCCGAGGCGTCATCGGGCGTCGTCCCCGAGGACGGTGCCCTCGGCACACGCTACGACGCGTTGCTGCTCGACCTCGACGGCACCGTGTTCGCCGGGCAACGTGCCCTTCCGGGCGCTCGCGAATCGCTCGAAAACGTCAACACACCACAGTTTTTCGTCACCAACAACGCCAGCCGACGACCCACCGAAGTGCTACGGCATCTCTCCGAACTCGGTTTCTCGACCTCGGTCGACCACATCGTCACCAGCGCCCAATCGGCGGCGCGGCTGCTGTCGGAGCATCTCGAGCCCGGTTCGCGAGCCCTGGTCATCGGCACCGAGGGCCTCGCCCAGGAGGTACGTGAGGTCGGCATCGCGGTGACCCGCAGCGCCGACGACCGACCCGCCGCGGTGATCCAGGGTCACTCCGTCGACACCGGGTGGGCCCAGCTGTGCGAGGCGGTCCTGGCCATCAATGCCGGTGCGCTGTGGATCGCCTGCAACACCGATGCGACCCTGCCGTCCGAACGGGGCAATCTCGTCGGCAACGGATCGATGGTCGCCGCGGTGGCCAACGCCACCGGGCAGGAACCGCTCGTCGCCGGTAAGCCGGCGGCACCGCTGATGGCCGACGCCATCTCCCGCAGCCGCGGATCCAAGCCGTTGGTGGTCGGGGACCGGCTCGACACCGACATCGAGGGCGCGCATTCGGTCGGCGTGGACAGCGCGCTCGTCCTCACCGGCGTGAGCTCGGTGGCCGACCTGCTGGTCGCGCCGCCCGAACAGCGGCCGACCTACGTCATCGCCGACCTGACCGGGTTGTTCACGGATGCAGACAGCGTCCGTGCTGGTGAGCAGCCGGGGTGGCGGATCGCGGTGGACGGAAACGCCGTGACCGTGCACGCCGACGGCGACGGACGCCGCGAAGGTCTCCTGCCGGCGCTGGCCGCGTCGGTGTGGCACGCGATCGACGAGAACGGCCTCGATCCGGCGCTGCTGCAGGTGTCCGGTGCCGACGAGCAGGTGAGCGGTCTGTTGGAGTCGGCCGGCGTCGGCGCGGTGCGCTAGCGTTGATGCCATCATGACCGAACCGACGTCTCGCGGCCCGGTCCCGGGTCCACCGCGCCCGGGACCACACCTGATGCCGCGTGCGGTGGCCGAGGAGACGGTGGATCCGTCGGCGGTCACCGACACGGTGATGGCTCTGCTCGCCCAGGTCGACGAGATCCGGCAGGCGACGGGAGACGGTTTCGATGCCGCGGCGCTCGCCCGTCAGACCGAGCTGCTCGAACATGCCCACGAGGCGTTGACTCACGCGTTGGAAGATGTCGACCCTCGATAGGAGCTGCTGACACGTGGCCCCACGCGCGCGCCTCGACGCCGAACTCGTCCGTCGTGGCCTGGCCCGGTCGCGGGAGCAGGCCCGAGGACTCATCGCCGACGGACTGGTCAAGATCAACGGTGTGGTCGCGGCGAAACCGGCGACCAATGTCGCCAAGGACACGCCGATCGTCGTGGTGGACAGCGTCGGTGACGATTGGGCGTCGCGCGGCGCACACAAATTGATCGGTGCCCTCGAGGAGTTCGAGCCGATGGGCCTGGCGGTACCGGGGCGGCGCTGCCTCGACGCCGGGGCCTCGACGGGGGGCTTCACCGACGTGCTGCTGCGGCGGGGCGCCGGGCAGGTCGTGGCCGTTGATGTCGGCTACGGCCAGCTCGTCTGGCGCCTGCAGGACGACGCGCGCGTGGACATCCACGACAGGACCAACGTGCGCCACCTGAGTCCGGACGACATCGGCGGCGAGGTCGACCTGGTCGTCGCAGATCTCTCGTTCATCTCGCTGGCGCTGGTACTACCGGCGTTGGCGGCCTGCACGCGCGTCGGTGGCGACCTGGTCCCGATGGTGAAGCCGCAGTTCGAGGTCGGTAAGGAACGCGTGGGTTCCGGTGGCGTCGTCCGCGACCCCGCCCTGCGGGCCGAAGCGGTGCTGACGGTGGCCCGGACGGCTGGGCGGCTCGGTCTCGACACGCGCGCAGTGGTCGCCAGCCCTCTGCCCGGTCCGTCCGGGAACGTCGAGTACTTCCTGTGGCTGCACAAGACACGTGAGGTCGAGCAGGACCGGCCCGACGAGCACGTCGGTGCCCCCGATAAGGTCGGAGACCGAGAGGACGCAGGGGCGGGGACCGATGACGCACCGCTGATCGCCATGATCGCGAGAGCCGTCGAGAACGGGCCGGCATGACCGACGAAGGGACCACAGTGGCCACAGCCGAGGCCGCCGATAGGGCCGAGCACCGGGAGTTCCTGGTGGTCGCCCACACCGGACGCGACATCGTCACCGAGACGATGGACGCCATCGCCCGGCACTGCGCGGCTGCCGGGGTCAAGCTGCGCGTCGTCGACCACGACACCAAGGTCCACGACGTGACGGTGCCGGCCCGGCCCTGCGCCGAACCCGCCCGGCCCGAGAGCCACCCGGTCGATCCGGAGCATCTGCGTAGCATGGGCGCCGCCGTCGAGGTCACCTCCGCGGTACCGGCCTCTGCCGAGGGGTGCGAGGTCGTCATCGTGCTCGGCGGTGATGGCACGTTCCTGAGGGCCGCCGAACTCGCCTACCCGGCACAGGTTCCGGTCCTGGGCATCAACCTCGGCCGGATCGGGTTCCTCGCCGAGGCTGAGGCCAACAGGGTCGACGAGGTGATGCGGCAGCTGATCGACCGCGACTACCGGGTGGAGCCGCGGATGACGCTCGACGTCAGCGTGATCGACCCGACGCGGCCCGGTGAACCACCGGTGCACACCTGGGCGCTCAACGAGGTTGCCATCCTCAACCGCACCAACAACGGCGTGCTCGAGCTCGTCACCGAGGTCGACGGGCGCCCCGTGTCGGCCTTCGGTGCCGACGGTGTGCTGGTATCCACCCCGACCGGTTCCACCGCTTATGCTTTCTCCGCGGGTGGGCCGGTGATGTGGCCCGACCTCGAGGCGATCCTGGTGGTGCCCAGCAACGCGCACGCGCTGTTCGCGCGGCCACTGGTCACGAGCCCACGGTCACGCGTTGCCATCGAGATCGACAAGAAGGGTCGGCCCGCGGTGGTCCTCTGCGACGGCCGGCGGCGCATCGAGGTACCCACGGGTGCCCGGGTGGAGGTTGTCCGCAGCGAACTGTCGGTGCTCTGGGTCCGCATCGACTCCGACCCCTTCACCGATCGCCTCGTCACCAAATTCGATCTGCCCGTGACGGGATGGCGGGGGAGGCAGAGCTAAAAGGTGCTCGAAGAACTGTCCATCGAAGGCCTCGGTGTCATCGAACGGGCCTCGGCGCAATTCCATCCGGGCTTCACCGTGCTCACCGGTGAGACCGGCGCGGGTAAGACCATGATCGTCACCAGCCTCCACCTGCTGTCGGGTGCCCGCGCGGATGCCTCCCGGGTGCGGACCGGGGATGCGAAGGCCACCGTCGAGGGTCGGTTTCTGCTCGCGGAGGGGGATCGGGTCGTCGCCGAGATCCTCGAGTCGTCGGGTGCCGACGTCGACGACGACGGCACCATGATCGCGGTGCGTTCCGTCGGCGCCGATGGACGTTCCCGGGCTCATCTGGGTGGCCGCTCGGTGCCTGTCGGGGTGATGGGCCGGCTGACCAACCAGCTGCTCACCATCCACGGCCAGAACGACCAGCTGCGGCTGCTCAAACCCGAACATCAGCGGGCCGCGTTGGACGCCTTCGGCGGAGCCACGGTCGCTGCGGCGCTGAAGGCCTATCGCGCCGCGCGCGACCGCTGGCTCGAGGTCCTCGACGAGCTCGACGCCCGGCGCACCAACTCGCGGGAGCTGGCGCAGGAAGCAGACCGGCTCCGGTTCGGGATCGACGAGATCGCGGCCGTGGATCCGCGGCCCGGCGAGGACGTCGACCTCGCGGCGACCATCCGGCGGCTGTCGGACCTGGAGACCATCCGCGCGGCCGCGGCGCAGTCACACGAGATCGTCGCCGGGGATGCCGGATCGGTCATCGACGGTCTCGGGCAGCTGCGCAGCATCCTCGACGCGACACCCGACGACACGCTGCGCGATCTGCTGCCCCGGGTCACCGAGGCGCTGACCGTGGTCACCGACGTCGGTCAGGAACTGACCTCGTTCATGGCCGACCTGCCGGCCGACGCCGAGGAACTCGAGAAGCTGCTCACCCGGCAGGCCGAGTTGAAGGCGCTGGTGCGCAAGTACGCTCCCGACATCGACGGGGTCATCGAGTGGCGCGATGCCGCCGAGTCCCGACTCGGCGAGATCGACGATCCGCAACGGTCCATCGCCGAACTCGAGTCCACCGCAGCAGCCCTGCAGGCGAAGGTCTCCGACGCCGCCGCGGCCCTGCATCGGCGCCGCGGCACCGCGGCGAAGTCCATGGCCGCCAAGGTGTCCGCCGAGCTGCGTGGGCTGGCGATGGGCGACGCGCTGCTCGCCGTCGGTGTCACGCCCGAGGAAGCCTCCGACGACGACCGGCTGGCCATCGAACTCGATGGGCGCCGTGTGCACGCCGGGTCCGCGGGTACCGACCGGGTCGAGTTCGCGCTCCTCGCCCACAAGGGCGCGACCGGGCTGCCGATCTCCAAGTCGGCCTCCGGCGGCGAGCTGTCTCGCGTGATGCTCGCGCTCGAGGTGGTCCTGGCGGCCCCCACCAGCGGATCGATCATGGTGTTCGACGAGGTCGACGCAGGTGTGGGCGGTCGTGCCGCGGTCGAGATCGGGCGACGGCTCGCAGGTCTCGCGCGCGCCCATCAGGTCATCGTCGTCACCCACCTGCCCCAGGTCGCGGCCTTCGCCGACAACCACCTGGTGATCGGCAAGAACTCCACCCCGGCGCGCTCACGCGGTCCACACACCAGTACGGTGCGCACGCTCGACCGTGACGAACGGGTCGCCGAGCTTGCGCGGATGCTGGCCGGCCTCGGCGACTCCGACACCGGTCGGGCACACGCGGAAGAACTTCTCGCCACCGCGGAGACCGAGAAGGCGAAGGCCGGAGCCCTCGATGAGCGCTGACGGCTGTTACTGATGTGACAAAAGTTGTAATTGTTACGGCGCGCCTCCACGCGATGGTGTGTGCCCGCGTTAATCATGGGCGTCATGAAGATGCCTGCTCTGCTTGCCCGTACGACCAACGAACTGCCTGGCGTCACCGGAATAGCCAGGATCGACAAGAACACCCGCCGACTGCTCGACCGGGTCGGCCCGGGCGACATCGCCATCATCGACGAGGTCGATCTCGACCGGATCACCGCCGATGCGCTGGTGCAAGCCAACGTCGTGGCCGTCGTCAACGCGTCCGCGTCGATCTCGGGGCGCTACCCGAATCTCGGGCCCGAGGTCCTGGTCGCGTCGGGCATCGTCCTGCTCGACAACGTCGGACACGAGGTCTTCAAGAAGGTCAAGGACGGCGCCAAGGTACGGATCGACGACGATCGGCTCTTCGTCGGTGAACGCCGTCTCGCTCTCGGCACCGAGCTCGAGGAGCGCGACATCGCCGACCGGATGATCGAGGCCAAGACCGGACTCGTCGATCATCTGGAGGCCTTCTCCGGCAACACGATCGAGTTCATCCGCAGCGAATCCCCGCTGCTCATCGACGGGGTCGGGGTGCCCGACGTCGACGTCGACCTCGCGGGCCGCCACGTCGTCATCGTCGCCGACGGCCCCGACCGGGCCGCGGATCTGAAGGCCCTCAAACCGTTCGTCAAGGAGTACGCGCCGGTCATCGTCGGCGTCGGGGCCGGCGCCGACACGCTCATGAAGGCCGGGCACAAGCCGGCGCTGATCGTCGGTGACCCCGATGAGATCAAGACCGCCACGCTCAAATCCGGTGCGCAGCTGGTGCTCCCGGCGGACCCGGACGGCCACGCCCCGGGGCTCGCGCGGATTCAGGATCTCGGGATCGGCGCCACCACCTTCCCGGCGGCCGGTTCGGCGGCGGATCTGGCGTTACTGCTCACCGACTATCACGGTGCCGAACTGATCGTCACCGTCGGCTACCCCGGCACGCTCGACGACTTCTTCGACCGGTCCCGGCGCGAGAGCAACCCGTCGACCTTCCTGACCCGGCTGAAGGTGGGCCCGAAGCTGGTGGACGCCAAGGCCATCGCCACGCTGTATCGCAGCCGCGTCTCCGGGGCCGCCATCGCGTTCGTGATCCTGGCCGCCCTCATCGCGATCATCGCGGCGGTCATGCTCTCGAGCCTGGGCCCCGAGATCACCGATTGGGGGATCGCGCAGTACCACCAGGCCGTCGACTGGGCGCATGAGGTCTGGAACAGCAGGTAGCAGATGATCTCCCTTCGGCAACACGCGATCTCGCTCGTCGCGGTGTTCCTGGCCCTCGCGGTCGGTCTGTTCCTCGGTTCCGGGTTCATCGGTGACAGCGTCAATTCCGTGACCGGGACCTCCCGGGATCGCATCGGCGATCTGGAGAGGGAGCGCGACGAACTCAACCAGCAGCTCAACGCCGCCAACAGTTTCGAGGCGGCGATCGCGCCGAGGCTGATCGAGGGCACTCTGACCGACCACTCCGTGCTGGTGGTCACCGCACCCGGTGCGGTCGATGCCGACGTCGATGCCGTCAAGGAGTCCATCGCGTCGGCGGGCGGCCGCTTCGCCGGCCAGATCGCGTTGACCGATGCGCTGGTGCGCGATCAGGACGCCGAACAGCTCCGCACGATCGTCGACCAGACGATTCCGCCCGGCACCACATTGCGTACCGAACTCACCGATTCCGGCGGCCGCAGCGGCGACCTGCTCGGCGCGTTGCTGCTGCACCGCGACGGGGCCGCTCCGGCGTCGACGAGCGATGCCCGGCTCGGACTGCAGGCGCTGCGCGAGGGTGGCTTCATCTCCTTCGCCGACCGTGCCGTGCGCTCGGCGGACCTCGTCGTGATGGTCACCGGCGACGCCCTGCCCGCCAATTCCGGAGCGCAGGGGCAGTTGCTCGCCCGTCTGGCCGCTGCGATGGCCGCCCGCGGGCAGGGTGGCGCACTGGTCGGTCGGAGCGGATCCGCGGCCGGAGGCTCCCCGATCGCCGTCGTCCGCGCCGACCCCGGACTCGGCAACGCGGTGTCCACGGTCGACAACGTCGATCAGCAGACGGGTCGCATCACCACCGTGCTGGTACTCGAGAACGAGTCGTCGGGCAGGACCGGCGCCTTCGGCACGGGAGCCGGCGCCCGGTCGATCACCGTCGGCGGAGATACAGGGCCGGCTGCGTAGTCGTCGCCGGGGCACAGCGGTGTGGCGGCAGTCGAACCGCCGGTGAGGTGTTACCCTGGAGTCCCGTAGGTAAGCAGGCTGTTGTGGCCTGATTCAGCCGACGGGAGACGCGTTTTGCGACCACTGCGCCATGTGCAAGATGGCACCAAGCATATTTTCGTGACGGGCGGTGTCGCCTCGTCCCTCGGAAAGGGACTGACGGCATCGAGTCTCGGTCAGCTCCTCACCGCACGCGGCCTGCGGGTCACGATGCAGAAGCTCGACCCGTATCTGAACGTCGATCCGGGCACGATGAACCCGTTTCAGCACGGCGAGGTCTTCGTGACCGAGGACGGCGCCGAGACCGACCTCGACGTCGGACACTACGAGCGGTTCCTCGACCGCAATCTGTCCCAGTCGGCGAATGTGACCACCGGACAGGTGTATTCGACGGTGATCGCGAAGGAGCGGCGCGGCGAGTACCTGGGGGAGACGGTCCAGGTGATCCCGCACATCACCGACGAACTCAAGTCCCGCGTCCTGGCCATGCAGGAGCCCGGTGAAGACGGTCACGCACCCGACGTGGTGATCACCGAGATCGGCGGCACCGTCGGCGACATCGAATCGCTGCCGTTCATCGAGGCCGCTCGGCAGATCCGCCACGATGTCGGACGCGACAACGTCTTCTTCATCCATGTCTCCCTGGTGCCCTACCTCGCGCCGTCGGGTGAATTGAAGACCAAGCCCACCCAGCACTCGGTGGCCGCCCTGCGCAACGTCGGCATCCAGCCCGACGCACTGATCCTGCGTTGCGACCGCGACGTCCCTGAGCCGCTGAAGAACAAGATCGCACTGATGTGTGACGTCGACGTCGAGGGTGTCATCTCCACGCCGGACGCGCCGTCGATCTACGACATTCCCAAGGTGCTGCACCGCGAGCAGCTCGACGCCTACGTGGTGCGCAAGCTCGGCCTGCCATTCCGCGACGTCGACTGGACCGAGTGGGGTGACCTGCTGCGGCGGGTGCACGACCCGCGCGAGTCGGTAACCGTCGCCCTCGTCGGCAAGTATGTGGACCTGCCCGACGCCTACCTGTCGGTCACCGAGGCGATCCGGGCCGGCGGCTTCGCCTGGCGTGCCCGCACCGAGATCAAATGGGTGCCATCCGACGACTGCCAGACCCCCGAGGGTGCGCAGGCCGCGCTCGACGACGTCCACGCGGTGCTCGTCCCCGGTGGATTCGGCATCCGCGGTATCGAGGGCAAGGTCGGCGCGATCACCTATGCACGCCGCCGCGGGATCCCGCTGTTGGGGCTGTGTCTGGGTCTGCAGTGCGCGGTCATCGAGGCCGCGCGCGCGGCCGGACTCGACGGGGCGAGCTCGACCGAGTTC
>NZ_BAHC01000006.1 GCF_000298195.1 Gordonia rhizosphera NBRC 16068
GGGCACCCACCCCGGCGCCCACGCCGCCGCCGATCAACGCGCCCGGACCCGCCAGCGCCGCAGCCCCGGCAGCGGTTCCCGGCCCCGGCGCGATCGGGGTTCCCCCGACGCCGCCCAGGATTGCGCCGGCGATCGCACCGACTGCTGCCCCGACACCGGCGCCGAGCACCGCACCGGCCACCGCAACCGGGATACCCAGGGCGATCGCCCCGGCAGTGCCGCCCACGAGGATGCCGAGGGTGGTGGACGCGGCGGTGCGGGCGGCCTGGTCTTTGGGGTAGCCGATCGACTCGTAATAGGTCGCGACCCGCGCCTGGATGGTCGCCGCCTGGCCGTTGAGGTTGCGGGCATCGGCGTCGGAGATCATGCCTTGGGGGAAGTGCAGATTGCCCAGCTTGATCACGCCCGGCCGCGGCAGCACCGGGTTCACCGGCGTCACCGGCCGCGGCGCGGTCAACCGCGGCGGAATCGGGTTGTACGGTCCCGAGTACACCGGCGGGGTGTAGTCCGAGGTGCCCTCATAGACCGGTGGTGCGTCATACGTCGGCGGCGGAATGATGCTCGGACCCGACGACGGCGGCGCCATCGGAGCCGGAGCCGGTGGGGGGGTCGGGGTGGGCGGCGCAGTGCCGGGAGCCGTGTCGGTCGAGGGAGGTGCCGAGCCGGGCGGGGCCGCCAGGACCCCTCCGGCCGCCCCGGTGGCGAGCACCGCGGCCGCGAGCGTCGCCACGGCGATCGTCGTCACCCGGTGGGTCTGAGTGTGGTGCAGGGACACAGGAATGCTCCTCGTTTCAGTTCGATGCCGACGAGGTCGTCGTCGACGGGTCGGCGGTGGGGGTGGGTGCTGGGGTGGTCGGGGCTCCGGCGGTGATACCGCCCGAGGGAACCCAGGACGAGCCGTCGCCGACCGATCCGGGGTCGAGCGGGGGCGACGAGGTAGGCGAGGTGGGCGCGGTGGACAGCGGCGGCACCGACGGGCTGAACACCGACGACTCCGACACCCCGGAGCTGGTGTCGTAGTTGAGGATTCCGTCGGCGCGGTACGGCCGGAACGAATACTGTCCGGCCGCGTCATGGGCCAGCGCGGCGAACCACTGCGCGATATACAGCGCCGGGCTCGGTGTCGCCGCCGACACCGACGCCCGACCATAGGACTGGTGGGTCGTGCCGGCGTTCCAGTAGGAGACCAGATTGGTCAGATCCAACAAATCGCTGTTGGCGGTGACCTCGGTCTTCACCGCCTCGAACGCCTCATCAGCCCACCGCGACACCGTCGACGGTGGCACCAGCGCCACCACCGCAGCGGGAATCTTGGCAGCCAGAACACCGAGCGCCGCCGCAGGATTGGCCAGCCCGACCGCAGCCATCTGGGCGATCGTGTCGGGGGTGAACACGGTTTGCACCACGGTCGCCACCGCGTTGAAACCGATGGTGCCGACCTTCAACAACGCGGTCACGGCGTCGCTGATCCCGGGCATCGGGGTCCGTGGGTCCGACGCCGTGGCCAGACGCTGCGACAGTGGCACCGACGGGGTGTACGACAGCGAGTCGACGGTGTCACCGGACACGTCCTCGTTCACCACGTCCACCCCGGCCTTGATCGCCGTCGACCCCAGAGCGGTGGCGATCGAGGCGAGCGTGCCGACCGGGTCCTTCTGGTCGAGCGTGCTCGACCCCGCCAGGTTGGTGACCAGATGCACTAGCGGCGAGTTCGACGGCGCATCACACGCCAGATCACCGGGAGTGCAGAAATCGCCGACCCGCCCATCGAGCTGGCCATAACCCCCGACGGTGTCGGCCGTCGGACCAATCCCCCCACCCGCCGCCGTCGGAGCCCGGAACGCAGGAATATTCGCCAACGACCCCGAACCGCCGCCCGGTGGAGACTCCGGACGGTCACTACCGCCGGCGAACGTCGGCGCGCCGGCCTGCCGCACCGGATTGCCCAACAAGGCAACACCAGCCACCCGGGACGCGTCGATCGGACCCGCACCCTCACCGATCTTCTTGGCCACCATCGACACCACCTGCGCGCCCTGGCTATAACCCGCCAACGCGAACTGCGCGGTGCTGCACCTGTGTGCGATCTGCGTCAACGTCGCGGCCAGACGGGTATCGCCCTGGGCGACCGACTGCGCATACGGCAGCTCGCCGCCCACCGCCCCACCGAAACCGGCATCGTAAGGAACGGCAACATCTTTCGTCAGCGACCCCGCCAACGACGCCAACGGCCGAGTAATCGCACCCAACATCCCCGACGACAGATCAGTCGACCCCGTCGGGGACGTCTCCCCCGTCCCCGGAACACCAACCACATACAGCGGGGCACACACCGGCGCCGCCGAAGCAGTCCCCGGCGCGACCGCCAGGCCAGCCACCACCACCACCGACATCACCGCGGCACCCGCCGCGGGCACCACCCGAAACCTGATCATGCAGCGACTTCCTTCAACTGATGACCGCCCGCACAGCTACATATGAAGCTGCCCAAGACAGTCGAAACGGACTCTTGGACACCACGCCGACCCAGCCGCGGAAACGGCAAAGCTCAACGCCCAGCGGCCGTCTGGCACCCGCCGCCACCACCAGGCCCGAACCCACGACCCTGCTGGGCGGCACCAGTGCCAACCGCTCCCTTCTTCTCCAGGTCGGCCGCTATCTCTGTGACCGGGGCTAGGCATGGGCTAGGCACCGCCCCCACCTGCGCAGTCATGGTGATGACATAATCGGACAAGTATCGGTATATATTCGCTTCACTTTAAGTCACGGTGATGTCTGCATGAGTAGTAGAACCGAAGATACACCGAATGTATGCCGAAGTCGAAAGGGCGCGCCAGAGGTGCGCCATGCCGCCTTGCAAAATCGAGCGGGCGGACAGCATAAGGTTCGGGTCGTGGCAGACATCCTTCGTTTCGGTCGAATCGTGCAGGCTCGGCGTCAGGAGCTAGGGATGTCGCAGGCTGATGTGCGCGACGCGGGTGGCCCAAGCGATCTCACTGTGCGAAAGCTCGAGCGCGGACATACCGCACGTCCGGATTTCGTGACGCTCGGCAAGCTTGATCGAGCGCTTAAATGGACGGCAGGAAGCGCAGGACGTGCGCTTCAAGGGGGTGAGCCCACTCCGCTGCCGTCAGACGCGTCGGAACAGCCACAGGCGATGCCAGTTGATACGCGCCGCCGGCCAGCGCAACCGGTCACCGCAATCGATCATGGTGTGATACTTCGGACCGACGCCTTAGCGGATCTAACACGCAAGGGGCGGGCTCTCGATGAACTGCCCGCCCTTACAACGGACCTCACTAGCTCCGTTGCCGAACTTAGGCACGCAATCGACCGCATCACCCGCGCATGGATCATTCGACAGACTGAGATTGCTCGGCGCGATGACACGTTGTCCGACCTCATCCTAGTTCTCGACGACCACCTTCGGTCTCCACCAACGGCGGGCACACAAGCCGATATCGATGACCTTCGGTATCTTCGATGGTTGGCTGGGTACGAGACCACGACAGATGAAGACCAGCAACGCTACGAACGGCGGTTCGCAAAGGCTTTGGAGTCCGAACGAGGAGACCGATGATCCCACCGCTTAAGGAGCGACTTAATCGAGCGGTCGATTTCGCCCACTCGCGCAGTGAATCACCGCTGACAAGTCGAGAAATAGCTGACCAGGTGTCGGCTACTTTGCAAGATGAGATCTCTGAGCAGCTGATTCGTGAGCTGCGGGATGGGACGATTAACGCAGTGCCGGTGGGGCTGGTCGAGCCTCTCGCCCAGGTGTTCGGTATTCGAGATCATGGATACTTTGCCGACCCGGTCGCCGCCGCGGACATCGATCGAGTACTCGTCATGCACGAGCGTCTCGCACTTCTCATAGAAGCTCGAGACCTCGGAGTGCAACATATTGCGACCAGAGATGTTGACCAGGATCCGAGGCTTGTTCATAAGCTGCGAGCGGCTCTCGCAGCTATGACGAAACGGCCACAGGCTTCGTCAGATTAGCTGTTGTCCGCGCGGCTGCAACGTTGCCCATGCGCGGGCGACGTCGTCTACTTCATCGTCGTGAACTGCCCACAGTGGTGATGACAGTGCGCTACCCCTAACTGCGGGCTGTCCACAGGTTTGGCTGAACTCCTCACATGCCTCGTGTAGCACTGCCGCTCGATCGCGAGCCCCCTCAGGCCACACAGTCCCGGCTGGAAGCCACCGCGAGACTGCAAAGATGATGTCTTCGAGCTCGATTCTCATGCGATGCTCTCGCTCGGCTTCGCTTGGGAGTCCGTCGTCTGGTCCCAACTCCGCGAGCCGGTAAGCGGGAGCAATATTCGTGAGATGTTCCCAGAGTGGTCGGAGCTGAGCCATCCGAGTTTGCGGGCCCCTTTCTAACCCGGTACGACGACGCACATCAGCGATCACCGCTGGAATACCTACGGGCAACCAGGGCAAGAGGGTTGGGTAGAGGGCAACGTCGTTTCTCAGGGCGCTACGCGGCTCGGTCCACGACCCACCAATGCCTGCGCTCATGAGCCATGCACTGCCCATCACTTGCATCACGTTGATGATGCTGAATGCGATCGCAGCCAACAGTAGAGAAACTAGGAGCCGGCGGGCCGAAGTGGTGTTGACCGTCTCGCTGTGTGACGACCACGGCGGGGGTCATCGTCATTGAGTTTGTCGACGGCCCGTGTCGGGGACGGCGGTGGTCTGCATCATCAGCGCGCCCACCAACGGACCCATGCTGCTCTGCTCGTCGAGACTCCGTTTCGGCTCCGGCGCGATGCCGAATCCCGAGATCGTCACAGTCGGTGACGGCGGCCGCGTCGATTGTGGTGTCGCCCAACACGAACTGACCCCTATGCCAGCCCACGGGTGATAGGTAAGACTGGTGCATCATGGACTGGGTCTGCGGTGATCGTCGCGCGCACCGGCGAACTGGCCGAGGAACTACTCGCTGCCGGCGAACTGCGCTGCCCGCTGTGCCGCGACGGCCAACTGAGTTCGTGGGGCTACGGCCGGCGGCGTACCGTACGCGATCACGACGACGCCACGATCACCGTTCGCCCCCGCCGCACCCGATGCCGGTCCTGCTCTGCGACACATATCGTGATGCCCGCCGCCCTGCAGCCACGTCACGCCGACACCACCGCAGTGATCGGAACAGCGTTGCTGCACAGGGCAAATGGACTCGGACACCGAAGCATCTCGGCGACCATGGGACGGCCGCTGTCCACCGTACGCCGCTGGCTTCGTCGACTACCGCCAGCACACATGGACCGTCTCGCACGCGCCGGGACCGAGCAGCTGCTCGCCCTGGACCCCGACACGTTCACCACGCTGCGCTACCAAGGGAACATGTTGCACCACGCGCTGTCGCTGCTCGCCGCGGCGGCCTACTGGGACCACCACCGCTACGGCCTTGATGAGGCGCCGTGGACCCTGATCGGGATGTACACCCGCGGTCGGCTTCTGGCGCCACCTGGCTGACCCCTCCGATGCCCCGCGCGTCCGCCCGGGGCACCATCGTCGTGCCCGCAGGTAGCCGTCACTATGACGACCATCGCGTCTCGGCGACGATCACCCCGTCACCATGCAGACCAACTCCCGAAATCAGGTCTGCATCCACAGTGACGCCATCGTCGTCATCCTCGGCGACGGTCAACAAGTGGCCGACTTGGCCATCTGCCAGAGCGTCACCACTATTACGAGTTCGGCTGGTATGAACATGAAGCTGTGCAGTGTCAGGTACGCGCCGGTGCGCCATGAACTACTGAGCTGCTCCACCGCCAGTCCGGTTGAACGTAGCGGCTCGTTCACTGCGATCAAGACGACACAGATTGCGGCGCAGCCGGTCGCAATGGCCAGCCATACCCACCGCGCTGTCAAACCACTTCTCGAGCGCCATCGAAGGCCCAATAGCAGTAGAGCGGACGCCGAGCACACCTGCAACATTGCACCCAAAAGCCGGACATCAGAGAGGTCGAGGCCAAACAGCTCGTCTAGCCAGTGCTGAACCTCCGGCACTCGTAGCACGGCGTAGAGCACGATAAATGCTGCGTACCAGTGCGCGGCGGTGGTCGTAGGCCGGCGATCTCGAATGATCAGCATCCGATACGCAATCAGTGCGACAACTGCGGCCAGCACAGGGCCGATGACCGAGGTGGGCACGACTGTGGTCGTCTGGTCCACCAACGTTTGACTCGGTGTCACTGCTTCACCGGCTCGAAGAACGCGCTCGCGATTCGATCAAACCGCCCATCTCCACGCTGGCTTCGGCTCAACACTGCTAGGCGCGTGCCCACGAGCTCGGCGGTAGTCTCCTCCTCCGAATCGAAGACACTGCGATGCAGAACCCGTTCGACCATCTCTATGTCCAGGCCCTCAGCCAGCGCGGCCATCGAGTCCGGATTCCAGGAATCCCCCTGGTGATCGCAGAGAATATGACCGATCTCGTGGAATATTTGTTGTCTCTGGTGTCGCTCGCTGCGGGTGTCGTCGTAGTTGATCACGAAGGCACTCTTCGTCACCCACAGCAGCCCACACGACCCGGGTTCTCCTGCTTCGGGCGCCTCTGTCTGCCATGGCGACAACACGACAGCACGTTCGTACCGAGCTTCAAGCCACGCACAGAACTCATCGACAGTCCATGGCGGGATGACCGGAACCTCAGCGAGAATCGCTTCAACCCTGTTGGGCGTAGCCTTTCGGCGCCGCACGTTGGGAAGGGCCCAACTTGACATACGTGAAATCCTCCACGAAACCCCCAAAACACCGTACCGACCCTGGCGACCGATTTCTGACAGTCTAGGTGCATACACGCGCCAGGCCCGCCCCTTCATGGAGAGGACCAAACCCACCGTGCCCACTTTCACCTCGGACGCGCTGACGTTTCAGGTTACCGAACATGGCCCGAAGACCGGCGAGCCTATCGTCCTCTTACACGGATTTCCCCAGGACGCCACTTCTTGGAGCGCGACTGCCGCCGAGCTCGCCGGCGGAGGCCATCGCGTCCTCACGCCGAACCTGCGTGGGTATTCGCCGGGCGCATGCCCCCGCGACAGATCCTCCTATGGAGTTAACCGCCTTGTCGGAGATGTGTTGGCCCTTCTCGACGCACAAGCCCTCGAGCAAGCCCACATCGTGGGACACGACTGGGGAGGCTCTCTGGTCTGGACGATGCGAAAGACCCACCCTCACCGGATGACTTCGGCGACCATCGTCTCAACGCCTCATCCGAGTGCGCTCGCGTGGGCCTGCACACACACAGGCCAACTACTCCGTAGCTGGTACATGGCCGCCATCGCCCTCCCCGTTCTTCCTGAGTTCGTGGTACGACACCACCTCGCCCAGCTCATCGCTGCCACAGGTCTGCCAGACGAGCGGGCCAGCTACTACCAAAGCCTCATGAACCAAAAGGGCATCGCCACAGGCGCGCTCAACTGGTACCGCCAGATGCTCGTGGAGCAGATCCGGCCACCAGCACGACCGATACCTCCTGTCGGCGCCCACACGCCAGCAACCCAGTACATCTGGGGCAACGAAGATCTGTTCTTCAATCGCGCTGTCGCCGAGCGCACAACGAAGGTCGTCAGCGACCTCTCGTTTACTGAGCTCGACGGAGGTCACTGGTTGCCCGAGACCCACCCGACAGAGCTCGCCGAAACGATCAGAAGCCATGTAATTGTGTCTGCTCACCACTGAAGCTAGCCAATACCCACCGAGTATGAACCGAACATGCACGTACGATGTGCATTATGTTCGGTTCTTTTCGGCGTGTCGCTGACCTCGGTCGGCATTCTTGCTGGGCAGAATAGTCCCTATGGCTGGTCGCCCACGCAAAGATCCGTCCGGTGAGGACCTCGTGAACTTGAGCCTGTCCACCACAAAGGTGTTGCGGGCGACGATCCATGCTGCGGCGAAGGCGCGCGGCATGTACGTCGTCGATTACCTGGGCGCCCTGGTCGCAAATGACCTCGGCCAGCCGATACCTGGTGTGCCGCCGTTGAAGGAGGTTCTGGACTTGCGCAGTAGCGCCTAACTAAACGACGAGCGCCCCCGGCGGGAACCGGGGGCGCTCGTGAAGTTTGTGAGTGCGAGGCGGGAATCTCACACTCAAGTACCCCGAAGGGACAGTCTTGCCGGACTGGTCTCAGGATAGCGTGCGTTTTCAGAGCGCCGCTACACCTGACTCAAGCGTGTCGGATTTCGACTCCATTGCGGTGGAGTCGAAATGGTGTGAGTTGTACCGGCTCCTTCTGGCGCCGGGCACGGTCGCGTATGCGCTGGCGCCCACCGCACGATCGAACAAGCCGATCAAGGTCAATTCAGGTGATGCCGGCGCGCTGATGAGTGAAGCCGAGCGGGCTGGCGCTGGTCACGCGGCGTGGGCGGTCGTTGCGCCACTGCGCGCTGATTTGCTGGTGCTTGATATCGACGAGTGCGCGGATGTTGTGTGGCCGACCTTGCGGGATGCGGCTGCCGACGTCGGGGCCGGCGTCGCGCACTGTGCCGCGTCGGGTCGACCCGACTGTCTGCACGTGGCGCTGGCCTGCCCTACCGATCTGGCGATGCAGTACCTCCTGCGCCTTGTCGAGGACCTGCGCCGCCGGCATGGGCCTGCTCTGTCGGAGACCGCGGGTATCGATGTCCGCGGTCGCAAGCCGATCCGTCTGCCCGGCAGTGTGTCGCTCAAGGGCCACGCCCCGTGTGTCGCTGTCGATGAACACACCCTCGCACCTATTACCGCGATCGCGGCCGCCCACCGCGCCGCTGCTGCCCTCGAGGAGCTTCCGCACACCGAGCGGGTTCCCCGCCCGACCATCGCTGCCCCACGGCTCGACGACCACGCTGCTGCCGAGGACGAGGCCAGTGGGCTGCAGTGGGAGGCGCCCCGAGCGTGGCGAGCACGGACTCCCTTGTCGGCCGAGGACTGGCACGTCCTCAACGATCTGGGTGCTGATCGTTCGTTGGCTGCCACGGACGGCGCCTGGCGGTTGTGGCGACATGGGCTGCGGTCCTTTGCTGCGGCACGCTGGTGGTACGAACGGCTGCCGTGTTTCACCAAGTTCCGTGATCGCGACCTGGAGGCCCACCGCAAGCGTGGTGGACGTGGCCCGATGCGTTGGGACGCCTGTCAGAGTCATTGGAACTCGATTGTGCGGCGCGCACGCGCACACCAACCGGAGATCCCCGTCGCGGACCAGGCGGTCATCGACGCAGTCCTCGAGGAACTCACGTGGTGGCCCGAAGCCGATCTCGCCGCGACCGCCGCCGCCCTGATCTACCACCGTTTCGCCGATGGACACGGTATCCACGCTCGGCCGATCGCGCGCCGAGACCTGAACACGCTCATGCACTTCTCCGACGGCACCGCCAGTCGCACGCTCGGTGAACTGGCGCGTAGGGGCGTTCTCACCCTGGTCGAACGGTGGCCGGCCAATAACCCGCGGCGCGCGAATTTGTACACGCTTACGGTGCCACCTCGCATTTACCGGGGGGATCGGGCCCATGACGTCACAAGTCCCCCCGCCCGCACCTCCCTCCCCCACCCCCTCTGGGGGCAGGTCGGGCACAAGATTCGCCGTACATGGCTCCAGCTGACCTCCCTTGGCCAGGCGGTGAGCACCAAGGCCCTCGCGAGGACCACGGGTACCCCGGCCGGTGACCACTCCCACGGCCTGCTCCAGCACCTCCACACCCTGGAAACCCTCGGCCTGGTCACGAGGAGCGGCCGAGGGCGGGGCACCCTCTGGCAGGCAGCCCCAGGTTCCACGCTTGATGTGGCCGCGCGTGCCTGCGGTGCAACGGACAGATCGCGACAGATCAGCGCACGGGTTGTCGCTGAAAGACGGTGCTGGCATTCGGAAACGAGGTCCGAACAGGCGCGCAGCAAACGCGGTCTACAAATTCTTCGAGAACGGTTGACGCACTCCGACGCTACGGCCACGGTGTTGCCTTTCCCCGATGCGCGGCGGTCGTCCCGCCACACATCGAGGCACCGCCGGCGGGTACCCCAGCAGGACGGCCCCTAGCTACGCCAGGGTTTCGGTCCAGCGAACCGTTCTGGGTGCCTGTCGGTGGACCTAGCTGGGTTAGCACGCGTAGCTAGGACTGCAATCCGTGTTGATGAGGTGTGGATGACGGGCCTGTCAATCCCAGGCCTGACCTCGATTGATGTGTTTGCGCATCTTTCCCAGAACGACTTCATGATGCCTGCGCTGGCTATCGCAGCAACTGCGCGGTTACCTAGCTATGACCGCTAGTCGAGCTGCGCTAGCGGTGTGCGCTCGACTAGGCACGGCAAACGGTGACCCCCTCTGGTGTGCGGCCAAGTGAGAACGCGTAGCTATCTTTACCCGCTGGGCTAGCAGACCTAGGTTACCTAGGTTGCGTAGCACGTTGGCGGACACCAACGGTTCTCTTCGGCCGTCGCAGCGTTGTTTGCCTGCAACGAGCCAAGAGAGAAAAGGCATCGCATTGCAGGCGAGAGTAGCTAGCGTAGCTAGCGCGCGTAGCTAGGGAAGCCCAATGTCAAGATGGTTCTTCGGGTTTTCAATTTCGGTTTTTATTTGGCATTTACTGCAGCTACGTGCACGCGCTAGCTACATGTACCGCAAGACTGCTGCGCTAGCTATCGCAGCACTGCGCGGTTACCTAGCTATCACCGCTAGTCGAGCGCGCCTCGCTGCGCTAGCGGTGTGCGCTCGGCTACGTAAGACAACGGTGATAGCTAGCAACGCTAGACACGCTCGGCGTGCGTCCCACGATTGGCTGTCTAGCGGTGCTAGCTTCGCTGTGCTTGCTTTGCTAGCTCGCTGAACCGAGTAACTGGAGGGGACGACCGCACATGCAGCCACGAAAGATCGCCGTCGCGAACCAGAAAGGGGGAGTGGGCAAGACCGCGACCACGCTCGGCCTCGCGTCCGCTCTCAGCGCCGCCGGTAAGCACGTACTCGTTGTCGACATGGATCCGCAAGGAAACGCGACGACCGGGCTGAATGTCGTCGTGGACGAGAACACTCTGACGTCCTTCGATCTCATGGCACGCACACAGGAGGGGACCGCCGCCGATGCCGTGATCGCAACGCCGTGGGATCGTGTTGACCTCATCCCCGCCAGTGTCGCACTCGCCAACATCGAGGCCGATGGCGCGAACGACCTGATCTTCCGACTCGACGTCGCCTTCGAAGGCGTCGATCTCTCGCCCTACTCACTCGTGCTATTCGACTGCCCGCCAAGCCTGGGCAAGCTCCTGTTCGCAGTGCTCTGCGCGGCCGACGGTGTTGTCGCCGTCACCGAGCCGACAATCGACAGCGTGCGTGGAGTGGGGAACCTGGAAGAAACCATCCGAAACGTCGTCCGGCGGCCCAATCCTGGTCTCACGTTCGACAAGATCATCCTCAGTCGCCGCCGGAACACCGGCGAGCACACCTATCGCGAACAAGAACTGCGCGAGGTGTACGGAGACCTCGTCGCCAGGACAGCAATTCCCGAACTCGCCGCCCGGCAAGACGCGCACAGCGCACACACACCCATCCACGAGTTCCGGGGTGGCCGAGCCATCGCATTACAGCTGGCGTACACCGACCTTCTCGGAGAACTTGATCTGAGTGTGAAGGAGACAGCGTGAGTTCCGTGAATCGCACACCCGCCATCGGCCGCAACCGGCACCCAGGAGAAGATCTACCGGAGCGGCCGCAACCTGCAAGCCCGAACACCTCGGCTGGCGACGCGCCACCGGTGTCGCCACCTCCCGCGCGGAGTACGGCAGACCGGACGCAAGAGGAGCGGATGACAGAGCAGCACAACGTCCGTATTCGCCCCAGCGTCAAGGAAAGAGCGTTCCGGGCGGTCAGCAAACTGCGGTATGAGACAGGCGATTCCAGCATCAGCCTGCAGTCGATCACCGACCAGGCCCTCGACGAATACCTCAAAAAACACGGCTGCTAGCACCAATAGCTAGCTGAGCTAGCTGCGTGCTGGTCGGTATACACCCCAGAGGTCCTGGCAGTGATTGCGGCACTGCCAGGACCCATTCGATCACAGAGGAGCTGTGACCTTTGATTCATGCTACTCAGCCGGCGATGCGCGGAACCGCACTTCTCGCGGCGGTACTCACCGTCGTCATTGCCACTGCCGCGTTCACACTCTCGTTCTTCGCCCTATGGGAGCTGGCCACAATGGCCGGCGTGTTCCCCGAACGATGGGCATGGCTATTGCCCATCGTGGTCGACGCATACATCATCATGTCCACCCTGCTACTGGTGTACTCGACCCGGCGCGGCGACTCGAAAGGCCGGCGATACCACCTTTCGATGCTCGTGCTCTTCAGCACCATCAGCGTGCTCGGCAACGGCTACCACGCCCTGGTCGTGGGCAGGGGAGAACTCCCCGCCCTCGTATCCGCCGCCATCGCAGTCGTTGCACCACTAGCACTCCTTGCGAGCACACACGGACTGATCGTCCACCTATGGCACGCTCAAGCCTCGACCCAGCACGAGCCGCCGGCTGGCATCGACGATCCGACGCCCCACGCCACCGAGAACTCAACGAACTCAACAGCCCCGCCGACGGGCAAACCCGACAAGCCAGCGCCGAATGATACAGAGAGCATCAGGCACGAAGCTCAGGCCATCGCCCGCACCGAAACAACCCTTGACGAGGACGACAGCACTACGGAGCACTGGGAAGGGGACCCCCAGCAGGTCAACGTCTCGGACATCGACATCGACATCGACATCACCGAAGACGACCTCGAACTCGCACGCCGCATCTGCGGCACCGGTCGCGTCAAACACGATGCACAGACAGTGGCGCACACCCTCGTCCTGGACCGCCGCGGCCTCCCCCGCGACACGACCGCCCAGATCATCGGCGTACACCGAAGCACCATCAACAGATGGGCAGAACTCGCCGACACCGTCCGCCGCACCCACGAAGACCACACGCGAACCCAGGACTTCGATACCCTCAACCAGCAATACCAGGAATTGAACTCGGTCTAACAGCAAGTCCCACTAAGCAATTGGGGTCTAGTTCTAAGGTGTTGCCGACACATGTTGGCGATGCGGTCGAGCAGCTCCCGTCATTTGCCACTTCGGTCCCGGGTGTTGAGGGTGTCGACGACTTCACGCAGCGTGGTGGCGGTGGCCTGAGCGGCGGCCGCGGTCTGCTCGGCGGTGCGGGCTCGATCGCGTTCGGCGGCGATCTCGGCGGCCGCGGTATCACGCGCAGTCGCGGCCGCCGCCTCCGCGGCTTGAGCGCGGTCGATGCTCGCTGCGAGATCGGTGCGCAGTTTCTCGAGCTCGGCGGTCAGCGTGGTGATGCGGGCGTCGGCGGCGTCGGCGCGGGCGATGGCCTGCTCCGCGGACTGAAGCGCCGCAGCTTCCGCGGTCAGCAGTGCTTCTCGTTCCGCGGCCACCGATTCCGCGTTTTCATCACGCGCGGCGGCGACCGCCGCCGACCACAGCGGCGCGAACACCGGCGCGAGGACCTCGGTCGGCACGGTCGGCACGTCGCGGGCTGGCCGGTTCTTGGCCAGCCACTCGCGGGCCGCATCGGTGCCGACGCCGGCCTCCTCGCGCAACGCCCGCACCGTGACCGGGCGGCCCTCCCGGGTCAGCGTCGCGAACGCGTCGGCGATCGCGGCTGTCGTGACGTCTCGTCGTGTCGGCATCAGTCAAGCCTCCCATTCGGTCAGGTTCAGAACTTGTACTCGATACGTACCAATAATACCTGAGAAATCGATCAGAAGTACGTACTTTGTACCGAGTACGTTACTAATGTACCTCGACTATGGAGTCACACCGGCCTGATCGCCCTTTGGTTAAGCACCTGATCGCGTCCATCAGCCCAAACCGTGACGGTCTATCTGGTCAACGCACCAACTTCCGGACTGTGTCTGCGGACAGTGGGACTCGGACAGGACAAATCGAAGATCGCCGGTCAATGTTGGGCACGCACACGCGATTGTTTCCGACACACGAGTGGGTCGGCCTGGGCTCACGAGGGGGGCTAGCGGCCCACAGGAAGTCGACAGCTAGCCTCACAGCCGTCAACGTTGAACACTTCTCACACAATCGGGGGCGATATGACCACACAGCCAGCACCGCCGGGTTGGTATCCCGATCCCGCTGGCGGCGGTGGTCGTCGGTACTGGGACGGCGACACATGGGGACCGGCCGAACCCTTGCCGTCAACAGCGCCGCCGGGTTGGTATCCCGATCCTGCCGGTAGCGGAGGTCGCCGGTACTGGCAGGGCGGCACATGGGGTGCACAGGAGCCCGCAGCGGCGGCGACTGCCGAGGCGACTGACGTTTCGGATTCATCCGCCGCCGCTCCGGCTCATCCGACAGGCAAAACGGCTCTCGTTTCCCCGCCACCTTCACTGGGTGCGCCCTCCCCGAGTAGTTCTTGGTGGGCGAACTCATCCCGCAGAATGAGAGCCACCGCCGTGGGCGTCGCTGCCGCCACCGCGATGGGGCTGATCGGGGCCGTAGGCATCGTCAACCATCATCGCAACGCCTGTTCCCCGGCGGCTCCCAACCCAAGCCGGAATGACTTCGTGCAAGAGAACAGCCTCAAAGACTCTCTATCTGATGCGTGGAACAAGTCAGGCGGGATCGGCGAGGAGGTGCGGGACGGTGACTTGGCGTTCATCGTCAGCGCAATAGAAGTGTGCAACAACGGCTACGCCAAGGTGGCGGTGGCCGTGGGAAACACCGACGACATTTCTCACGACTTCGACCCAGAAAATCAGAGATTACTGAGGAACCTTCCGCCACAAACTGGTCCTATTCCGGAGGGTGGGTTTGAATGCCAGCTTTGCGACGGTATCGGAGACCGGGTGAGGATCAACCCTGGGGACGCCATCGCGACGGTGGTCCGGTTCGCGATAGAGGGTGATCCAGCGATCATGGCGGTCGAGCTTCACGACTCATCGTTGTCGTTCGGGGTCAAGGTTTATCCGTAAATATCCAGTCCGTCTGATCCGTCCCCGACTCCCGCAGACCGACATATCAATTCAATGCTCTCCGGTCCGACGACCAGCCGGAACTCTCAGGTCAGAGCATGACGGTTACCGTCGATGACGGTTACAGCTTGTGGCGTTGGCCTCGCGCAGCTGGCATAGCTCAGCTCGGACACTGATCGGGGTCTGCTGGCATGGCCATGATCCCGATCAGTGTCCGGCTGAGTTGTGGGCGGCTTCGAATGCCTCGACGATGTCGCCGGGAATGCAACCTCGGTCGCTGACGCGGAATCCGTTGGTGCGTGCCCAGTCCCGTATCGCACGTTTCTGTTCGGTGGAGGTCGGTCCACTGCCGGCGGCCGGGACTCGAGTGGTCTTCGGTGGTGTCGCGTGGCTGTGGTGGACCGGCCGGGACACCTCGAGGTAGGTCAGCAGGTCGGTGTGGAATGCGGCGGCGCGCTGGGGTGTCGTGTCGAACTCGTAGGTGGTGTCGCCGATGCCGAAGTGCACGGTTTCGTAGCTGGACAGGACCGTGCCGTCGAAGTCGTCGGTTACCTGAAGAACTTTTCTTGTGGCCACTCGGCGTCCTTTCCTGGTCGTTCTGTCCGGTCGAGACGGTAACAGTTCGCGGTGGCCGCACACGGGGTCGACATCGGCGATGATTAGGGCCGGTGTCCCTAATGAGTTGGTCGGTCGACCTCCCCCGTCGACACGGGGTGCCTTGGTCGCACGATGCGCTGAGCGCGGGCAACCGTGGACCTAGCGAGGCTCGAGCGCGGTGAAGAACTCGGGGTTCACGGTGATGTCCTCGACGACCCGCTCGCGGGTGTCGACACCGAGCGCGTTGTCTTTGAGGAGTTGGCACAGCTTGTCGCCGTCGATGAGGTCGATGGGCGGCGCGCCATCACGCTTGGACTCATCCTGGGCGTCTTTGGTGAACGAGCCGGTCGTGATCAGCAGACCTTTCTCGCCCCGGCCGGCCATGGCACCGCGGAAGTCACGCACCGACGCCGATCCGACGCTGCCCCGGTACCGCTTGCACTGGAAGTAGACCGGGAAGCTCAGCAGCGACACCTGCAGGACGCCCATGCCGTCGATGCCGCCGTCGCCGCTTTTGCCGGTCACGATCACGCTGGAGAACCCCGACTCGCGCAGTAGTCGCTTCGCCAGGTTCTCGAAGCCCGCCGGCGACATGGCGAGCAGGACCTCGAGCAACTGGTCCTGCCACTGCACGTCATCAGCGTCGTGCTCATCGACCGTCGCGGGCTCGGTGCCCGGTGCCGCTGCCGGTGGTGGGGGAGTCTGCTGCTTCGTGCCTTTGTTGTCCCGCACCGCTTGGATGTAGCCGGCGCGCAACGGCTCGATCTGACTTTCCGGCGTGGCCCTGCCGCGTTCGGTCACGCTCCACACGCCGCGCCTGCTGTTGGTCAGCAGACCCATGCCCTTCAGGTATGTTCGCGCCCAGGCGAGTCGATACTTGATCTCCGTGGTCGGGCCGTCCCCGTGCAACACATCCTGCATGTCCCGCGGGTAGTGCTCGCGCTCGATCACCGCCGCGTCCAGTTCCTCGATGGACGCGGACCCGCCGAGCGCGATGACGGCCTGCAGCGTCGGCCACAGCATGTCTTGGTATACGGGCACTTTCACGACGGACATGCCGACCAGCATCTCATCCGCATCCAGCACGGCACGGCGGCTGTCGGGTGACAACCGATGGGGAAGTGGTGAACCCGTTCGGGGGAGCGTCATGACCCTGGTCGGTGTCGGAGCGCTCGGGCTCGCGGCCCCGTGGGCTAGGGGATGCGCTCCATGCTGGGTCCGACCGGTTCGGCATGTTCGCTCCCGCCGACGATCGCGCGCAATGACGGCGTACTGGTACCCCGGTGGGTTGACAGAAGCGGAATATCGGTGGGTCGCCGCGGAGTCAGTTTCAGCCGAAACTCGATGATCCGGCTCTTGCTCGTTCCCTTTTCAGGTGTGCGGTGCGGTGCTCCTCGCTGGGCCAAGCGACGAGCACGATCGCGGCGATGAAAGCGGCCACGAGGAAGGCGTCACGATGGTCCACCCGACTTGACCGCCGCCATCCGGACACCCCGGTGTCGCAGCGTCTCTGCCGGAATAACGACCGGCAAACCTGCGGCACTCGTCCTTGGTCCAGAACTCTCCGTTGCCGATCAAAGTCCGGCACCTTATCCTTGCTCTTCTTTGCGAGGTTTACGCTTGGCAATCGCTGCACGGAGATCGATATGCGCCGATTCCACTTCCTCGGTGTCCGGGCTCGCTCTCCTCGTATTCCATGACCTTCGGACGGCCTGCTCATTGACTCTCTGTCGCCTCGACCCGCTCGCCGGCCAGGTCAATGAGCCGCTGGCGGATCTCGGCCATCCGCTGTTGATGGTGATAGTCGCCCCCCACGACTTCGACAGGCGCTTTCGTTCCACGGCCAGTCACACTCGTTACTCGATCGTCGGTGCCATGTGACCCTAACGGTAGTGCGCGATCGCTGCCCGTAGAGCGGTGGTCGGGAGTCGTCGGACGCACCTCGGCTACCTTGGACCAAAGGCAATGCCACTGCGGTAGTACGGGGACTTGTTGGTGTGTGTCGGTGCGACGTATGGATCGGCGTTTCCGCAGGTAGAATGAGTAAACCCCGGGCGGTTTCCAGGCCGCACCGGGGCTACGGGCCGGGAGGGGACGATCGGCTGCCCTCGTGAACTGCGAGGACCGTCCGTCCCGTCGGAAGAGCGCGTATACGAAATTGATCCGCTCGACTGTTCCGGCTTGACGTCGACAATAGCACGCCATACGACTGGGCGCCACCACCTCTGCTGCCGAAGTGGGTCATCAGGATGTTGATGACCCGATGGTGTTCGGGAGCATGTGATTCGTTTGCCCAATTTCGGCTCATGCCAACATATTTTCGACATAATTCAAGTGTGTGGTGCGAGTCGGAGCGGCCGCTCTAAGACGATCAAGTATCACGTTTGTTGATGATGTGCTATTTGTTTTGTTGACGATGTGACACTACCCTTGCGTATAGACCTATAGAGGACTACATCTATTTCCAGTATACGAGTACATGGATGGGAGGTTGGAACATGTCAGCAACCGTGGCGTCGGTGGACGAGCGGC
Source organism: Gordonia rhizosphera NBRC 16068 (assembly GCF_000298195.1). Classification (GTDB taxonomy): domain Bacteria; phylum Actinomycetota; class Actinomycetes; order Mycobacteriales; family Mycobacteriaceae; genus Gordonia; species Gordonia rhizosphera. The sequence goes on from NZ_BAHC01000006.1 coordinate 18,098, forward strand.
TCGATCTCGCTCGTACGCTTGCAGAGGAGATCCGCAAGACATCTGGGAGGCGCAGGAGTGCACCGGTCCGATCGACCTTTGTGCGCGATGTTGGGGGACAGAAGTCGGCGCCGCTGGCCAAGCTGGTGAGTGGCGGTGGTCGAGGCCACGACGTGGCGCTCAAGCTCTACCTGTCGCTGCTGTGGCGCAGCGCTAAGGAGCCGTTTGCGACTGCCATCCCGGCTCGTCGGTGGGCGGAACTGCTTGCATTGCCCGACCCCAGTGGACGCGGCGCTCGTCGGGTGAGCGATGCAGTCAAGACGTTGACGAGCCTGCAACTGATCGACAGCACCGCGCAACCCGGTGCCGCCCCTAAGCTCACCTTGCTCCACGAATCCGGCAACGGGGATCCGTACATACCGCCGCGCGGAGCGGCCGGCGACCGGTACTTCCACGTGCCCGATGACCTCTGGATTACTGGCAGCCTGCAGACCCTGTCTGCTCCGGCGATCGCGATGCTCCTTGCCGTTCTCGTCGATCAGTCAACACCCGGAGCACCCGTTTGGTGGGCCACCTCGGTGTTCGAGGGCCGCTTCGGACTCTCGCCCGCCACGCGCTCGCGCGGCACCAAACAACTGGTCGAGGCAAAGCTATTGACGGTGAAACGCAAACCGATTTCGACGTCCCCAACCCGGACATTCACCGCGGACCGCGTTCGAAACGAGTATTGCGTGACCGGCCCCGCGCTCTACGGCACGACGTCGCCAGAAGTGACCGTTAGACCGAAGAAGAAGCTCACGCGAAAGAAGAAGACACCGGCGGCGGCAGCCGACACATCTCGCAGGAAACTGACGGCCGCCAAGAAGTAGTCTCCCGAACATCCCGTTTTTCGTCTGGTTTACATCAGCCATGATTGAGCGGTCATGTGAATCGTGATGAAGCAGAGAGGAATTGCAGGTGTAGGGGCGCGCGTGGATCTGGTCACTGTGTGCAGAAAACCCACAGGGATCGGATCGATCCTCCTCCCGCTCGCTGTCACCGGACTCGATGACGTCGGCGGTTGCCGGGCACGATGAGCGTCCCCGAACCGAGCACTCAGTGACGACGACTGTTGCGCAGCAACATCTAAACATCCCCGCGGCAACGATTACCTGGTTGCGACAGCCAGAGTTCTCAGACGAAACCCCAACCGATTCGGGGGTCCTGCATCAGGATATCTGCGACTGTGGATGACGATTCGAGAAACTGAGCGAGGTCCCTGTCGATCATTCGAGCCAAACGCATGCAGGCTGCCTGACCCTCCTGAGCGGTGCGGCGCACAGGAGTCGACGTTTCGTCATTGGTGCCCGGGATTGGATAGCCCTTAACCAGGGACTCGTGGTGGGCGATTCGATTGCGCAATACGTGTACTTCGCGAACTTGCTCGTGGACCCAGGCTCGGTCGAGTTTTGTGCGGTCAGCCGCTCCGGCTTCTCTGTTGGCGCCAGGGAAGGCTCGAATCAACACATCGCGAGTCCAGACTTCATCGTGATTCGCGCGGCCGCACGGACCCTCCAGTCCTGTGACACCCCCGACGTCCAGCATCGCGACCCAGGTGCCAAACATGCAGCTTGCAAGTAATCGCCCGCGAATCTTGCCCTCAGCCATTTGGTAACTGTGGAATTTCGCAGGAAGACGATCCCAAGCCTCCGCGATCTGCCTGTAGCTTCGTTGGTCGAACAAAGCCGAGCTGAGGCGAAACCAGTTGTCGCCGTGACTTTCAGCGAGCGCGCTATCGAGACTGTTTCGGAGAGCGACCTCGAGGACAGAGATGTCGTGAAAGAAGGCTGCCGACAGCCGCCGCCCCCACGCGTAGAGTGCGAGGGCCTTTGGTTCGTCGTTGTGCGTCGCTGCAAGGTAGGTAGCCAGGCGTTGCTTTGACACGTGTTTTGCCTGTAGGCCGGCCGCCGCGACCCCTTCCTTTGACACATCTGGCACGGGTGATACGTTAGTAGACGTATTCCCCCCCACATGAGGCCACCCGCACACCGGTTCCGCCGTGGGGGGGTCATTTTTCTCCAGCGGCCGACTGCCGCAAGGGACCACCGCCTGGATGATGTGGTCGCCGACGGTAGTGGGCGAAAAGTCGGTCGACGACCGCTGCAAGATTCCACGGCGCACTGACCGTGGCGGCGGGCGGCGGGCCGCCGGTTGTCCGTTCTCGTTAATGCTGGCCATCGTGACCTGCGGAAAGGCCAAGAATTCTGAGAAGAATTCGGTTGCCCGATTCTCAATAGAGTTGGCCTTTTCGCAGGGAGCTGATCCACCTCGACTCCGACGTCATCGGCTACGGAGATCCGGTAATCGTCCTACTGTTGACCGTCGAACCGCTGCAACACCCGGGTCCGAATCCGTTCCGTTCGCCGGCAACGACCTAAGGTGGTTTCGCGCTGATCGGCATCTTCCGAACGTATGGCCAGCTTTACTGAGACGAAGGGCGCCGCGCCGTAGATGGCCAGATGTAGTGAGAAACTGGCCAACTTCATCGAGACCGAACACCGGTAGGGGGAACCGGGCGGGGCTGGCTGCCAGGCCAGGTTGACAGTAGTGCGAGTTATCGGCGTGGCGTGTCCCCCGTAGATCGGTCCGGTTTTAGAGTCCTGATTGCCCTGGTGGTGAGGGCGTAGAAGGGCGATGAGGAACATGGCAGGACGCAAGCGTCACTCGGCGGAGGACATCGTGCGCAAGTTGCGGCGGGCGCTCTTGGGAAGGTTTTCGTGACCGCTGCCCGTCTCGCGCATTCGCACGAGTTCCGTCTCAGTTGATGTGGCGGTCTCATTTGATCTGACGCATCCCGCACCGCGTGTCTCAGTTAAGTTGGCGCACCTGCATGTTTGTCCACAGATGAACGACAGATGAACGGAGGCCGACCATTTCTCTTTCCGAACACCGTCGCTATGTCGAGATTCTTTTTTGACGTGGCGGAGGGCAAGCTAGCTATTTGCGATCAGATTTAATGGGTCGGAACACTCACTGTCGGTGGAGCGGGAGGTGTCGTGGCGGAGGTGGTTGGCGTACATGGGATCGCACAGGAACGTTCAACACGGGAAAGGCAGTTCAGGTTGTGGGCTGATTCGTTGGGAATGGCGAACGCCTGGCGCAGTGGTCCGATGCCGACGTTGGCGGTAGCGTTTTATGGTTGGCTCTTTCGTGAGGGTTCGCCTTATCTAGGTCCGGACGAGGAGCCCGAAGATTTAGGCCCCGAAGAAGAAGCCTTCATCGTATCCGCGCTGGAAGAGGGGTTGGGGGAGACGTCGAACGCGGATGTGACCGAGTTGGACGAGACCAGGGCGACGCTGGGTCCTCCAGGGATTGTTCCGCCGGCTTTGTTGAGGGGCATGGCCGCAATCGACCGACGATTCGGCGGTGGAACGAGTGTGCTGCGGGTAGGGGTGCTGCGTCAGGTCTACGCCTACCTACATCGGGAAGGAGCGGGGGAGGTAATCCGCCAGGACGTCCTCTACGAGGTCGGTGCCGACTCTCGGGTCCTGGTCGGTCACTCGCTGGGCAGCGTGGTGACCTACGACCTGCTGCGCCGAGGCATGGCTCCACAGGTCTCGACGTTGGTGACGTTGGGATCGCCGCTGGGGTTGGCCACTGTGCGCCGAGCCCTCGAGGCCAAGTTCGCAGGGTCGAACATGGGTGCGGTGCATTGGGTCAACGTGTACGACGACTGGGACGTAGTCACCGGCGGCAATGGTCTCAAACCACTTGCGCACGAGGACTTCCGTGTCGACAACGGACGTGGCGATCCACATGCGCTCACGCGCTACCTGCGACACGCGGAGACGGCCACAGCGATCGTGGCGGGCGTCAGTGGTGCGACGTCTTGAACGAGAGTGGGGGTCTTAGGCGCCAGCTGGTGACCATCGCCGCACGGGATTACCCGGACGAGTCCAAAGAGTTTCCGGGGCGGATCGATAGTCAAGTATCGGTACTGGTTAAGTGGCTGACCGATCCTGCCCTCGGTGAACGGGCATTCGAGCTTCAGGGTGTTAACCCGGTCACGAGAGACGACATTGACGATTTCGTCCGAAAGACTCGGCTTCGCCACCTCGGCCCTGCGGATGTGGTGGTTGTTTACGTAACAGGACATGGCCGGGAGGGGCGAGGTGGACAGCATTTCCTGTTGCTCGGCGACACTGATGAGCAACAGATAGGCACAACCGCTTACCGCACGTCGACATTACTCGAGGCGGTGTTGGGCACCGATGCCGAACACGTGCTGGTCATCGTTGACTCCTGCCAGGCGGGCGCCTTGGATGCCGAATGGGCAGTCCTGCGCAAGAATCTTCCCCAGGCTCGTCGTAAGCTGTCGACCTTGGGGGTGCTGGCGAGCGCGGACTTCGACAAGAGCCCGCGGGTCGGAGAGTTCACGACGCTGATGAGCCTGGTGCACGACCGCCTGCGCGGACCTGCCCAGATCGTCAAACCGTTCCTGACCTTCGCGGATTTGGTGACCGAGATCGGCGCCGTCCTCCGTACCGACGGTGGTCGCGCCTTGGAAGAGCCGCTGTGGGTGTGGTTGCCGGGTCTATTCGAGCAGAGCCAGTGTCTTCCGAACCCGGGATACCAGCGTCAGATCGCGCTCGTCGAATCGCCCCTCGAACAGGTTGCGGTCACGGCTTCGGAACTGGATGACTACTGGGTGTCGAGGGCCAGTGGCCGCGTCGGACCCGACGACGATGCTTGGCACTTTGCGGGGCGTAAGGACCTGAATACGTCGGTGATGTCATTTCTGCGATCTGATGACCAAGTGTTGGTGATCACCGGCGTCGCTGGGTCTGGAAAATCCGCAGTACTCGCCCGGGCAGTCACGCTGTCTGATCCCGACTTCGTCACGGCGCATCCCGACATTGTCGACGGTGTCGATCCGGCCACGAGACCTCCAACAGGCACCATTAATGCGGCAATCCTGGCTCGCGGCAAGAGTTCTACCCACATTCTCACCGACGTGGTCGTCGCACTCGGTGGCAGCGTGGGCGCCGGCACGGACCGAGCGCTGGAGATCCTACGCGAGCTGGTGACGGCGTCAGGTGTGGAGCGGACCGTGGTAATCGACGGTCTGGACGAGGCGCTGCACCCAGATCGGCTCGTCACCGATGTCCTCGCCCCTCTGATCAGTCTGCGACACCCGCACACGAGGATGCCGTTGGTGCGGCTTGTTCTCGGGTTGCGTAGCGCCAAGCCGACGCCGGATGCGGCCTTGGCCGGGGACATCGGGCACGCGTTGCTCGACCAACTCCGCCGCGCGACGGACTTGGTGCCCGTTCGGGTGGAGCGCACCGACGAAGAACCGTCGGTGTCCACCGATATCGAAGCATATGTGACGGCGCTGCTGCGGCGCGAAGGCCCGTACACCCACGCCGACACTGCGGTGGTCGCAGCGGCGGCAGCCACGGTGGCCAAAAGGGTGGCGCCGTCGTTTCTCGACGCCCGGCTGGCCGGGCAACGACTCCGCGCCGCCAGTACTCACCAGGACCTGCACGACCCGGCGTGGTTAGGCACCCTCGCCGAGGGGACGGTAGCACTGTTTCGGGACGATCTGGCAGACGTCGCCACGGCGGCCGACCGTTCGGTGATGGAGATCCTCGCGGTGTTGAGAGCGGCAGCGTTCGGATTGGGGCGAGGGTTGTCGTGGTCACAGGTGTGGGCCGCAGTCGCCGAGGCCATCCTGGGCCGCGCGGTCCTCGATGTGGACACGCTTATCGCCGCCGTTCTTGCCAGTCGGCTGAGTGGGTACCTTTCCCAGGATGTTGAGGACGGGCGCGTGGTGCATCGGCCCAGCCACGAGCGCATTGCTGAGACGCTCCGCGATGAAGCCGAAACCCTGCTCGCGACAGCCTCCGATGCGTTCCTCGCGGCGGATCATTTGCGCCTAAGCGAGGATGCGGTGCATGTGCACCGGCGCATCACGGTCGCACTTTCTGGTCTAGGGGGGGCGATTCCGCCGCATCCGTACGTGCGTCGGTACCTTGTCGAGCACGCCGCCCGGGGCGGTGTGCTCGACGACGACCACATACCGCCGGAGTTCCTGCCATGGGAGTTGGGGTCGCGCGTGCGGGGTCTGCTCGGACTGCCGCCTCCACCGGAGCTCGCGAACGGGCCACTCACGGTGTGGGCGCGAGTCGAGCCGTTTCTGCACGACGCGGACCCAATGACGCGCCGTATCAGCCACGTGTTTGCCTGCGAGGCAGCAAAGTTGGAGACACACGAAATTGCCGTGGGCCTGCCGTTGCGACCTCTCTGGGCACACTGGCGTCTCCCCCGTGGGAACATACTGGATGCGGCCACTGCTCGGCCAGTGTTGTGCACGGTCACCCTTCGCAGTGGGCGCGTCCTCCTCGCCATTGGTGGCTCTGACGCTGTTCGCATGTGGGACCCGCAATCCGGAACTCCTACCGGTCATCCGATGCCGATCAAAGGCGTGTCAGCAATGGCGGTCGTACGTTCGCCGGATGGGCGGGTACTGCTGGCCGCTGTCTGCGGTCGCCACGGCATTTCCATATGGGACGCTGAGACCAGTCAGCGGGTGCGCACTCTACAGTCTGAAACTCATTCGATGGCGGTCGCGGTACCCACGTCAGAGGGGCGGACACTGCTGGCCACCGCCAGCTATCGCGCGATATCGATGTGGGATCCGGCAACCGGACAACTGATTTGGGAATTCGACACCAGAATCGACTTCGGAGGGTTGAGCGGGGCGCTGGCAGGAGTCGGTGCGCCGGAGGGGCAGATGCTGTTCATAGAGGCACTGGCGGCAGTCCCCGCGCCGGATGGGCGAACGCTGCTGGTCGTCGGCCATTCCGGCGGCGTGTCGATAAGGGATCCTGACACCGGAAAACTGCTGCCCACCCCCACGAAAGAACCCCATCCGCTGATGGCCTCCTTGTCCGGTTTCGCCTCGAGCCTCGACCTATACAGAAGGCCAAGTCTTACAACTGAAAACTATGTGAAGGCATTGGCCGCGGTACCCACGTCAGATGGGCGAGTACTCCTGGCCATCGCTAGTGAAACTGGGGTCTCCATTTGGGACGCCGAGACCGGTCAACGGGTGCGCACCCTCAGGGTCAAAGGTCATCCGCCAACAACGCTAGCTGCAATTCCCATGTCAGGGGGACGAGCGCTCCTGGCCGCCCCCACCAACCAAGGAGTTTCCGTATGGGACCCCGAGACCGGGCGGCTATGCAGCACTCTTCCGGCCGGCCAGCATACCTCGGCATTGGCGGCGATGGCGACTTCAGATGGCCGAGCCTTGCTGGCCACTGGCGGCGGCAAAGTATCGATATGGGATACCAAGTCCACTGCACCTGCAGCGGAATTCGACGGCGTCAGTAGCGCAACGGCGTTGGCTGCAATGCCCACGTTAGCCGGCCGATCGATACTGGCCGTTGGCCGCCGCGACCACAGGGTTTCGATATGGGACGCCGAGACTGGTCGGCAGGTGCGGACCCTCAAGACCAGACATGGGTACACATTGGTTGCGGTACCCACGTCAGATGGGCGCGCGCTGCTGGCCACCACCAACGACCACGATGGAGTATCCGTGTGGGACGCCGAGACCGGTCAGCGGGTGCAAACCATCACGACCAAAGGCCCAGCGAAGCATCTAGCGGCAGTACCCACGTCAGATGGGCAGATGCTGCTGGCTATTGGCCAGGGCGGCGGTGTGTCAGTATGGGATCCCGGGGTGGGGCAGCAGGTGTGGGATCACTACATCGAAATAGGCGGGATGGAGGCGTTGGCGGTGATCTCCGCACCGCATCGGCGCGCACTGCTTGTCATTGGCGACACAGACGGGGTGGCGGTGGCGGACCTCGAGACCGGGCGGCAGGTGCGAACCATCACGACCGGAGCGCAACCGAGGCATCTAGCGGCGGTATCCACCTCAGGTGGGCGAATGTTGCTGGCCATCGCCGGCTATCCCGGGATTTCTATATGGGACGCGGAGACGGGCGAGCTTGTGCATACCCTCACGACGAGCCCGGGGTTGGCGATCGCTGCGCTACCGATGCCAGATGGGCGGACCCTGCTGGCCACCGCCAGCCAGGTCGACGACGGCAAGATATCGATATGGGACCCGGATCTGGGCATTTGCTTGGTCTCCTTGGTTACAGGAGGCTCTGTCACAGCCCTCGAGCCGGTCATTGCTGCCACTGGAATGGGATTGGTGTTTTGCGGGGACAGGGGGGTCGCTCATCTCTCGCTTGGCACGCTCCTGCTGTGACTCACCTGTAGCTTGCCTACCTCAGACCTTCTCATCCCGATGAACACCAGTCTGAGTTGAGTCGGTCCAAAGCCTTCATCCCTCGACCCGTGGGGTAGCGAGAGTGGCCGATGCTATGACGTGTCTCGAATACGACCGTTTTCAGGACACATTGATTGTGCAACGCTCCTCTTGCGCGTTGGGCGTCTCGAAACTCATGTCCATAATCATCCTGTGTAACTCGCGATGTCGGTGCGTTACTGAGACACTCCTTTCAGTTGACGTAACGGGTCATTATCGGGCGTCTGCTGGCATGGCCATGATCCGTCGGTGTCAGGCTGAGTTGTGGGCGGCTTCGAATGCCTCGACGATGTCGCCGGGAATGCAACCTCGGTCGCTGACGCGGAATCCGTTGGTGCGTGCCCAGTCCCGTATCGCACGTTTCTGTTCGGTGGAGGTCGGTCCACTGCCGGCGGCCGGGACTCGAGTGGTCTTCGGTGGTGTCGCGTGGCTGTAGGGGACTGACCGGGACACCTCGAGGTAGGTCAGCAGGTCGGTGCGGAATGCGGCGCGCTGCGGTGTCGTGTCGAACTCGTAGGTGGTGTCGCCGATGCCGAAGTGCACGGTTTCGTAGCTGGACAGGACCTTGCCGTCGAAGTCGGGTCACTTCAACGATTTCTTCGATGGCCATTCCTCCGTCGCCGGACGATCGAGCGGCAGCGCGAGTCGTACGGACGGGTATTGGGGAACGGAATATCGCGAAGGTATCCACTGCGAACAGCAAAGAGTTGAGGTTTCACGAGCTCACGTCGTACCTTCGCTACCTCCACGCGCAGCCTCCTGGACGGATGATCCGACGTGATGCCGTGCGAGATTGAAGTCTCCACCGGACTCCGCCCGGGAGCTGAGCGCTACTTGGGCACGATGACGATCCCGAGATCGTCGGGTGGTGTCCAGTCACTAGTTGTGCAACCCGGTCCGATCAGTCGCAGCTTCGGGTGGTCCCAGAACCCGCCCACCGCGATCGCGGTGGTCTCGCCGAGGACGGTACATCCAGTGTTGGCGGTGAACTTTTTTTGATCTTCAGCCGTCGGTGGCATGTGGGGCATATGGATGGTGACCGAGGTTGGCTTGGTGATCTCTTCTGGGCTGGTTGGCGCTGTGGCAATAGAGACAAAAGAGACAACCAGACCTATGATGATCACTAGGAGACAGATAATGTAACCGATGCTGAACTTGCGGAATTCCTTCCGGGTATTTTCCGCCTCAGACAGCTCAATGATCCGCTGAGTGGTGGTTGTGAGAGCGTTATACTCCGCGGCGGTGGCGTCGCTTGCTGCCTTTGCCTCTGCCCGCGTGAAGTCGTCTGACGCGGGGAACAGCGGGAGTCCGACGGCATGCTTGCTGAATGCATCCGAGAACCATCCAGCTTGGCTTTTCAGGTCGGACCATTTGTCGGCCTCCGCTAAGAGTACGTTGCGGCACAAAAAGACGATCACCCCAACCGCGAGCAGGGTGCAGATCAGTCCAATGGTCGCTAGCAGGTGCTCACAGATCCAAGTTGTGACCCCCACAGTCTGGATCGCGCTGCCTTGACTAGCAACGGCTAGCACAAGCGTGATGATGATTGTGATGGGAACGAAGGTCATGAGCCACTTGGCCGTTTCGGCTTCTTTCGGCATGGGCACAGCGCAACCACCTTGTTGTTACCGACACTTGTCGGTAGAATAGCTAGCCAGCGGTTGCAGCGAGGGCAATCGATGAACTCCCCGCCCACGAAAGCACGGAGCAACAGGAAGGCCCAAGCATGTCTGCTACCAAACAGGGATACACGGTCCTGCCAGCGGTCCTGCCAGTCTCAGCACTGAAAGCGCAGGCTACAGCTATATTTGGGGCCCTTGAGGTCGGCAGGGTCATCTATGTTTCCAAATATGGACAGATCGTGGCCGCGTTCCGCCCGTACGCACTTGTTCCCGGGGACGTCGCGGCGCTACGTTCGTCGCCGAATCTGGATCTAGCCACCCTCAGCGCCAGCAACTTTTCTCGCGAAGGCTTGTCTCGTCAGATTGCGGCCGCGGAGGCTGGACTGCCATGTATCGTCGAAAAGGACGGTCACGTCTACGGAATGCTGACACCTGCAAGAGCACCCCGCCCGGAGGTAGTACCTACCCCTGTAGCTGTCAGCGCCGTGGCGGAGGCAATCCTTGAGTACCATCAACGCAACCCGCAAGCATCGATCGATGACGCTATGAAGTTCGCGGACAGCCTTGGTGCTGGTGATGAGGATGGGAACGGAGCTTCACAACCAGCGACGCAAGCAATAGCCGAGTCGGACCACGACAGCTCCGTGATGGTCAACGGCGGCACGGCAGTCTTGGATGTCAATCGCGAGAATGTGGCTACGGACGCTGCAGGTACGGACGAGGTTGGAGCATCGGCGCAGGCATGGCCGAGAGTAGCTGCTAGTTTCGAAGCAAACGGTAGCGTGGACAGCGAGCTTGACGATTGGCGCACGAAGGGCTCTGACGTTGAAGACACGGTGCGGGACGCGTTCAAGATTCTTGGCGAGGCCGTCGCGGCGGGCCGCGCCGTCGACGTCCATGGCGATGTGTCGGGCCGTCTCATGGAGTTGGGGATTCACAAAGACCCGAAGCAGCGGTTAACGGTGCTGATGGGAGAACAGCTGGAGTCCACCGATCCGGTCGAGGCCCGCGCGAAATATGTTCAAGCGCTTCTGACGGACGTACCGCGGTTGGATGTCGGGGTGATGTGGCGGCTAGGTAATCTTGCCCGCCACGCAGACAATCCCGCCGAAGCGGCCCGCTGGTTCAGGCTGGCGTTTGCCTGTGGCTCCATCTCGGGGTGACCGCCGACGCACATCAGGGGTCAGGGTACTTGCCGGCGTAGAGGTCGGCGCGGTCAAAGGGCCGTACGGCGACGCAGCAGTTGAAGAGCTGCCATGTCCCGTTTTGGCGGACATCGGTCAGCAAGGACGGCGTTCCACGTCCGTCCCACTCGCCGAGGCTGCCGTTGTCTGTCCGAGACCACAAGTCGACGACAAAGCTTGCTTTTGCATTGGGGTCCTCGTCATGCGCAGTGATCCGCGAATATATGGGACTTTCCGAGATTGGCTGGAGGTGCAGCTCAACATAGTCAGGCTGGGCGGGGTGACCGTCGATGAGTTCACTAACTAGACGGGCGAGAGCCGGTGAACCCATCGACAAAGTGTTGGCATAGTGCTCAGATGGTTTACGCGGCACATTCCCCGGAACCACATTACTTCCCACTCGACTAAGTCTAGGCAACATCGTCGGGTCTAACCATGAAACCCTGACTTTTGTCAATTAGTGCGTATCATCGCGGATCGCGTTGAGTGCGTCTTGGAGTTCGTCGGGGATTAGATCGGCGGCGGTGGCGGTTTGCTGGCCGGCCTGGATGCTGACGGTGCGGTAGCGGCGGGCGGTGGTGACGAATTTCTCGATCGACCAGCCGGTGCGGGCCTCGATGACGCGGGCGGTTTTCGCAGGTGGCCGAGGAGTGAGGTTCCCCAGTTTCAGTGGACACCCGAGATAGCGGGGCGAGGGGTCCTGCTGGAAGGATGTCACCATGTCCAGGACGCGTCGGTCGTTCACACCTGAGTTCAAGGTGGAGGCTGCTCGTCGGGTGATCGACGGCGGCCGGCCGATCACTGAGATCGCACGTGAGTTGAACGTGCATGAGAACCTGTTGGGTAAATGGGTTCGTGCCGAACGACTTCGTGACGGTGTCATCGACCAGGTGCGTGACGCCCCGCCGGATGGCGAGCTCTCGGGCAGCGAGCGCGCGGAGTTGACCCGGCTGCGTGCGGAGCTCGCCGAGAAGGATCGGGACATCGCGTTCCTGAAAAAAGTATCGGCGTACTTTGCGGCGCAACAACATCGGTGAGCAAGTTCGAGCTCATCGCCGCGGAGTGCGCCGACCACGACATCTCGAAACTGGCTGCGTTGCTGGGTGTTTCACGGTCCGGGTTCTATGCTTGGGCGACTCGGCAACGCCGCACCGAACCGACGGCACGTCAGCTGTGGCGTCGGGATCTCGAGGTCAAGATCGCCGCGCACTGGAAGGCATCGCAACGCACCTACGGCTCGCCGCGGATCACCGCTGACCTGCACGCCGAAGGCGTGGCGGTCTCGGAGAACACCGTGGCCAAGATCATGGCCGAGATGGGCATCGAGGGCATCAGCCCACGCACGTTCAAGACCACCACGCAGGTCGATCCGAACGCGTCGTTCCCGCCCGATCGGGTGGGCCGCCAGTTCGACCAGGGCCGCATCAACGCCGTCTGGACGTCGGACATCACGTACTTGACCTGCGGGGAAGGTGATGTGTACCTGTGCGCGATCCGCGATGAGCACTCGCGCCGAATCCTGGGCTGGGCGGTCGCCGACCACATGCGCACCGAGCTTGTCGTGGCCGCCGTCGATGCCGCGGTGCACACCCGTGGCGGGTCGGTGGCCGGCACCGTGATGCACAGCGACCGAGGCAGCCAGTTCACCAGCCACGACATGGCTGCCGCGTGCTCCAAGCACGGCCTCAAACGCTCTATGGGCGCGACCGGGGTGTGCTGGGACAACGCCGGCGCGGAGTCGCTGTGGTCGACGGTCAAGCACGAATACTACAAGCGCCACGCCTTCGATACGATCGCGAATCTGACTGCAGGACTTGACAATTACATTCGAATCTACAATCATGACAGGAGACACACGGCGTTGGGAATGATCTCACCTATCCACTTCGAGATCGCCGAACAGGCAAGCCAACAATCAAGCTAAACGTGTCCACTTTTTCGGGGGAGCCCCAGAGGTCGAGTCTCATGTTGATGTCACTGAGTCTCATCTAAGATGTCAAAGTCTCAATTAGCTTGTCATCCGACAGGGTTACGATGATCGATGTCCGTGGTTCCGGGGTTGGTGTCATACCCTTGTGCCATAGGGGACTGAGTTGACGTAAGTGAGGAATATCGGCCGCCACACCAGGTCGCCCGGCTCATCCCAGGTCATGCGTTTGGTGCGGTTCCGGATCGCCAGCACCATCAGCGCCAGCAGCACGGGTCCGAGGACCCGGACAGCGAAGTCCACGAGGTGGTGGCCCGGTGAGGGTGACCCTGGACAGGCCGGCTGGCCCGGACCAGGGCGACGGCTTCCTGCGCGGCGAACAACCACGCCCGCGCAAGCGATAGCCCCTGCGGGGGCGGCGCGGTCGAGATGATGGCACCGGGCTGCAGGTTCACCGACGTGGGTGTGCCGGTGGTGGTGAGTCGTGCCCACGCGTGATTGGTGAAACACCAGCCGGCCACCACGATCACGGCGGTGAGCGCGACGAACGCCCGCCAGGCGCGCAGCCCGTACCCTGCCACCAACCAGTACCCGGTCAGCAGGCACCGTTCCACCGACCACGCTGGCGCGGCCAGTCGCCGCATTTCCATCTCGCCGTAGTACCCGACTTGGCTCAAATTAGTGTCCACCCCGGATCGCGGTGATCGCGGCCTGTAAATCGGCGGGGATCGGGTCGGCGGCGTTGATGGTGTGCTCGCCGGCCTTGACGGTGATGGCCCGGTAGCGGCGGGTGGTGGTGACGAACTTTCTGATCGACCAACCGGTGCGGGTCTCGATGACCCGGGTGATCGCGAGGGCGGCGAAGACGATGCTCAGGTGCGCCTCGATGGAGTCGCGCAGCCGATGGTAGATCGGGCGGGCGGCCAGGTCGTGTTTGGACATCCGGAAGCTCTGCTCGATCTTCCACAGGTTGTGGTAGGTACCGATCACGAATTCCGCTGTGGGAGAACCGATATTGGTGGCGTAGGCTTTCCACCCGGCCAACGTGCGGGCCTTGGCCTCCAACTCCCGGTTCACACTCTTGTCGGCACCTTTGAGGGTGACGAACCGGTTGCGTTTGACCGGGATCTTCCCGTCCACGGCCTTTTCGGCCTTCGCGATCTGTTCGTCGATCCCCCGCAGGCTGCGCCGGGCCCGGTCGGCGCTGTAGGCGTAGTAGACGACCTGATCGCGGCGATGCCGCGTCTTGGCGTTGGCCGGCCACCGCTGGGTCAGCACCAGCCCATCCGGCGGGGTCTGACCGGGATGATCGGTGTGCCATTGGCTGATCAGGTACGGGATGGTGGGGATCTTGTCACCGAGGATGAACGACAGTCCGGCGGCTTCAATCGCTTCCTTGTTGGCCGCCGAGATCATCCCCGCATCGGCGACCACGGTGACATCCTCCAGTTGGTGGGCGTCCATGAACTTTCGGAGGGTGGGCATCATGGTCGCGGACTCGGCCTTGTTGCCCTCGAATGCCTCGATCTGCAACGGAAACCCGGCCGCATCGGTCAGCAGGTGGGAGTCGACCACGGGCGCGGTGTCCACCTTGCGGTGGGTCCGTTTCCCGTGGCTGCTCCTCCGAACCTGGCGTGCCAGTTTCCCGGCACCAGGCTCTCCCCGAGGAAACGTCGGGAGTCGCTACGCGGTCCACGGGGTGGGGATCTGATTACCGCGGTACGCGTGCCGCTGGATGCGGATACGTGCCGGATGATCAAGAAGCCATCCCTCCGCGGACGGCCACCACGGGTCGTCCACGTAGTAGGTCCGCTTGATCCAGTGGGCGCCCCGTTGTGGGTGCTTCGCACAGAGCCAGCGCCATGCCCGCCACCACAGATAGCGGTCGATGTCGCGGAATGCGCGTTTGGATGCACCAGTACGGAAGTAGTTCGCCCAGCCGCGCGTGACCCGGTTCAATTCCAGGATCACGAGCATCGGATCGCGTTCGGTGATCTGTCTGTTGGTGAGCGCCTTGATCTTTGCCTTCACTGAAAGCATCGCTTTGTGCGAAGGGTAGGAGTAGACGTATCGCCGGTTGCTTCCCCATTGGGTATGCCGCTGGATGCGGAACCCGAGGAAATCGAAACCCTGGTCGATATGGACGGTGTGTGTCTTGTCCACTGCCAGCTGCAGCCCCATCGTCGCCAGCACGTCCTCGATCTCGTCACGCACGGCGTGCAGATGCGAGTCGGTGCCATGGACGAGCACGACGAAATCATCCGCATAGCGGACGAGGCGATAGGACGCCCCGCCCTTCTTGCGATGCCACCATCGTGCCGAGGCTGTGTCGCCCTGCGCGACCCATTTCGCATCGAAATGCTCATCGAGCACGCTCAAAGCGATATTGGCGAGCAGTGGCGACAGAATCCCGCCCTGCGGTGTTCCGGCGGGAGTGTCGCGGACGAACCCGTCACTCGCGAGGACTCCGGCCTTCAGGAACGACCGCACCAGCGCCACGATCCGTTTGTCCTTGATCCGATCGCGCACCCTGCCCAGCAGAGCGGTGTGCGAGATCTCGTCGAAGCACGCGTGGATGTCACCTTCGAACACCCGCACGTAGCCGTTATGGGCGTGCATGCGGATGTCCTCGATGGCGTCGTGAGCGCGTCGGCCGGGCCGAAACCCGTAGCTCGAGGACGAGAACCCCGCCTCGAAAATGGGTTCCAGCACGAGTTTGAGTGCGGCCTGGACCACACGGTCAGCGACCGTGGGAATACCCAGAGCGCGCAGCTTTCCACTCGCTTTCGGGATCATCACCCGCCGCACCGGGAGCGGAGCGAACGTCCCTGATCTCACCTGCTTACGCAGGTCGTTCAGGAACGCTTCGACCCCGCCTGACAGCGCTTCGATCTGCGACGCCACGCGCCTGTCGATGCCCGCGCTGCGCGCCCCGGTGTTGGTGCGCACCCGCGTCCATGCCGTGAGCAGGAACGCCGGGTCGCAGACCAGGTTGAACAGATCATCGAAGCGACGACCGGCATCGGCCGTCGCCCATCGGTGCAGTTTGGTTTGAATCCCCACTACCCGGTCGGCCGCCTCAGCGGGCGTGCCTGTCCAGGCGCCGATATTCACCGACGCATCTTGTGGCATGACCATATCCGTGCTGCGTTCCTCGCTGTGGCCCTTCCCCATGTGGACGGCTCTCCCGTCCTCGGAGTACTACGGCCACTCCGCCCCGAGCCGGCCCGATCAGCGGGCAGTGCGCCTTGCCCGTGCTGGGCATCGGGTGATGCTCCACCACGGGCCGAACCGACCCGGTTCCCATGTTCACTGTGTCTCGGTCGTCGAGTGAGGCACCCAGCTCAGCCCCGACGGTCCCCGCCCCCCACGCAGAAAAAGACGAGAGACGGGCTGCCCGAACGAACGGCTTCCGCCCAGGCGGAGACAGCGCCTATTGGATGAGCGCCGCCCGCACCGTAATACCGGCCCAGATCCGCCAGATTTCGAGCCGGGTAATCCTAACGGGGGATCACACACTGGTTTCTTGCGTATACCTTCTCGACTCGCTCGCCGGACCCGCACCATCTGGCAGTGCTGGCACGTCCCGACTTTGTCAGGGCCCATGATTTATATTGTGAGTAAACCACTACTTTACATAATCATTATTATCGGCGTAGTTACCTATCGAGTTCGAAAACAGATGAATACTCGAGACGAGTGCTAAAACCCGCTGACCAGCAATCATTGTCCATCGCCGAACTGGCCGGAGGCGCCTTATGGCCGGGCTGCCGTAACGATGACGTGCAGACATGTTGAGATCATTCATCTAATGAATGGGATCTACGCGCCGATGCACCCGTACGCGGCGATTGGGTGTCCGTCCGGTTCCCGCACTTCAGCGCGTCTACTAGGTTCGATATTCGTCACAGTGACGTTTCTCACTGCGGTGTATTTACCTGTTGAACAGGTCATCTGGCGGTTCCTGCCGTTGGATCCGAGTGTGGTCGTCCGCCGGGACCGAGACGTGCCTTGGAAATGCCGTGGCCCGACGGGGGTATCCGCGCACGTCTATTCATTAGATGAATGCAAGCGCTGCGCTCTGACAAACTATCGACGATCCTGCTGAATCGCAGTCCTGTCGTGTTCAACCCGAAGAGATCCTTCTAAGTTCAGTGACGATGTTGCGGCCATTCAACAACTGGCTGCGCGACGAATGCCTCACCGCAGCTACGGGCCCAGCTGCTCGAGGCCCAGCGTGGTCATCTCTCCGATTTCAAGGGACGACCAAATCGATCGAACTCAATGCCTATTACCAGCGCGCGTTGCGGCGGGGTCAAGAGCTGTGACGCGGTACGTTTTTCTTCATGGCGAGCGACTGGGCGTTCGAAGAGTTGGCGCCGCGTGCTTTTGAGCAGCTGGCGGTCGCCCTGGCCACCTCACTGATCGGGCCTGAGGTCAACGTCTATGGCTCTGGCAAGGACGGCGGGCGGGAAGCCACTTACACCGGGGTCATCGAGTGGCCAGAAATCGCAGACGGTGCTGCTGGGCCGAATGAGCGGTGGACCGGGTACACCGTGGTACAGGCCAAGCAGCGCGAGCGCGTCGGCCCACCTGATCAGGACCTGGTGTGGCTGAAAGGGCAGATCCGCGAAGAACTAGATGCTTGGGCCACGGGGACCCGGAGCCGCCTACCGAACAACCTGCTGTTCGTGACGAACGCCCGATTGTCGGCCGTCGACGAATCCGGTGGAGTCGATCAAATCGGGCGGTACGCCACGGGCAGGCTTGATGAAACCGGCATTGGTGATGACGGCAAGCCCACAGCATCGCTCAGAACCCAGGGACTCCGCAACGTCTTCGTGTGGCACCGTGACACCCTCAATGCTTTCGTTTCTGGCAACACCGCGATACGTGACGCATTCCCAGCCCTGCTGACAGTCGGAGACCTACTCACACGGTTGGCCGCACTCCCCGGATTGATAGAGCCTGAACACCTTGCACCGCTGCTTGTCGACCATGCCCAGAGCACCATCCGTCAAGAGCAATGGCTTCGATTTGATGAAGCCGGCGACACCCCCGAAACACGCCATCGCATCGACGACGCCATCGTCGATCTCCCCGCCCGCCACGACGGCCGCCGACTCCGGTCCCTTCTCACTCGCGTGATCCTCCGGGCCGACCAGATCACCCGCCCATCGGTATGGGAATCTCCTAACCCACGCCACCTCGTCATCACCGGAGCACCGGGAAACGGCAAAAGTACAGCAGTACAGTATATTACCCAAGTATACCGGGCACAATTCGTCCGCCACGAGGCGAATCAAGCGGGAGTCATCGAACTCGTCAACCGTACGGAAGGATCACTCGAACGCATCAACGTGTCCGCACCCAAGAATCCACGATGGCCCCTCCGCGTAGACCTCGCCACCATGGCCAACGAGATGGGCCCTGCAGGAGGCCCTAACATCAAGCGTTGGCTCGCCAGCCTCGTCACCGACAACACCGAGCTCACAATAGAGCCAGCCTCTCTGAGCCGATGGATCGCGGCGTGGCCGACGCTGCTGATCTTCGACGGCTTCGACGAGGTCACCATGCCCCAGCTTCGCCACCGCGTCGTCGACGAAATCAGCAGCCTCCTCGAGTGGGCCGACACTGTCGACGCTGACCTGTTGATGATCATCACCACCCGCCGCACAGGCTACACCGAACAAATCCTGCCTGAGCACTTCGACCAGATCGACCTGGCCGACTTCACCACCGCCGAGGCCATCCAGTACGCCCGCCACATTACCGCGCAGCGCCTCAATGACGATGCAGCACACCGCACTCACGTGCTTGCTCGCTTCGACGACGCCGTCACCAATCCCGCCATCGAACGACTACTCAAAACACCGTTACAGGTGCTGATCCTCACCATCATCCTCGGCGGCTCCGGCGCGCTACCCACAACCCGGTACCTACTCTTCTGGACCTACTTCGAGACCGTCTTCAAACGCGAGGCGAACAAGAACACCACCAACAGAGCGTTCTTTCGCGACCGCAAAGCAGCAATCATCGAGCTGCACCAAATCGTCGGCGGGATACTCCAAACCCGCTGCGAGACCACCGAAGAGGTCGTTGCCAAGATGCCTCGCAATGAGCTTTCGCAGCTAGCCGGACAGTACATGCGCGACGCCGGTCACGACGACACGGACGTGGCCTCGTTCGCCGCGAAGATCTTCGACGTCGCCACACAGCGGCTCGTTCTCCTCACCGCAGACGAAGACGACACTGTCTCGTTCGACGTGCGTAGTCTGCAGGAGCTAATGGCCGGGTGCCGCATGATCGATGGGGACGACAACGAGATCCGCGCAAACCTGGAGGCGGCAGCGTTAAGCCCACATTGGCGCAATGCGTGGCTCTTCGCGGCCGGCAAACTCGCCACCGACGGTCGCCATCGTCGTGAGATGCTCATCGACATCGTCGAGCATTGTGACGACACACCCAGCTGGCCAGCCTGGCTATGCCCAGCCGGTCCCGAACTCGCTGCTTACCTCCTTGAGGACGGTTTGGTCGCCGATAGGCCCAACGACCAAACCCGCCTAATCGACGTCGCGCTGCGTAGCCTCGACGGCCCTTTACCTCGAGAACCCCAGACGCTCGCCAACGCACTAGAGATCACCGCGTCCAGACGCCAACTTGACAGCCAACGCATACGCAACGCAATAGCCAAAGCGCAAGCCTCCACCGGGGAACGACAGGGAATCGCACGACTCCTCATGCATTACGGCCAATACGGATCGAGCCGGATTCCGGGAAGCTACACCGACGCAGACCTCCAGCGCGCCGCCGATATCTGGCAATACCGGCTACCAACAGCTGACCACCTAGGCCAAGTCTCAGTTGCCGACCTCATTCGGCCTGCACTCGACGATCTCAGCGCAGCCGTCGCACCACAAGATGCAGCCCCGGCTCACGAAGCTATGAGCGACCTATCGACACTCATGCTCACCCGTACACGCTGCGGGGATCTTTGGCCAATAACCACCACACACGCAGGAGACGCGCCCCTCGTCGACGCCGCACTCGCAAACCCGGAATCCGCTGAACTGCTGAGACTATGCCTCGGCTCGCTCAGCCCCCAGGAATGGACGGCCTCAGCAATGGTCGCGCGCCTCATCGGGACAACCAGAGCCCGCCGAACCGTTGGCCACCTACTCACCACACGCTTGCCAGTCCCGCCCCCTTAGCTGGCAACGCGCTCGCCTCTATTAACTGAGTAACTGGGGACTGTCCGAGATGGCTTCGTCACTCGTGCGTGTTACGGGAAGACAAGCGCGGTAGCACAAGAGCGCGACCCTTGGGCTACCGGGTCAGCCGAGCTGACTGTGGAACTGCGAGTCAAGTCCTGCCAACTCGCGCTTCGCACCACGTTGGGGAGTTCCGTTCTCTCAAGATGGAAAGATGGCGAGCATCTGCCTCTAGGTCTAGGGCCCATTTAGCAACCAGCGGCACGAGCACCGACTCCGCCGGCGGCACCGGTCGCTCGTCCGGATACAGCTCGCGGGCATGCGTCGCTGTGTCGCCGTTGGATAGGCTCCGACAAGCCGGCTGTTCGTTGAGAGGTGGAGGGCGATGTGGGTTCGATCCATCAGGTGATCGAGGCGTTCCGTCAGGCCCCGTCGAACTCTGAGCGGGGTACGAAGTTCGAGAAGCTGATGGTGCGCTATTTCGAACTCGACCCGACGATGTCCCAGCAGTACGACCAGGTGTGGCGGTGGATCGACTGGCCCGACCGGGCCGGCAAACCCGACACGGGTATCGATCTGGTAGCCCGCACGCGTGACACCGGTGCGTTGACGGCGATCCAGTGCAAGTTCTACGAACCGACGACCACCCTCGCCAAAGACGACATTGATTCGTTCTTCACCGCGTCCGGCAAGAAGCCGTTCACCAACCGGATCATCATCTCCACCACCGACAAATGGGGACGTAACGCCGAAGACGCCCTCGACGGGCAGACCATCCCGGTGCAGCGCATCGGGATGGCCGAGATCGCCGAGTCCCCCATCGACTGGGACATCGCCTGGCCACAAGGAGAACTCCAGGTCGATCTGTCCGAAGCCAAGCGCCATGAACCCCGACCACACCAGCAGGCCGCGATCGACGACGTCTTCGCCGAGTTCGGTCGCGGTCTTGACCGCGGCCAGATGATCATGGCCTGCGGAACCGGAAAAACCTTCACCGCCCTCAAGATCGCTGAACGCACCGTCGAGGACAATCACGGCTCGGCCCGCATCCTGTTCTGCGTTCCGTCAATCTCGCTGCTGTCGCAAACACTGCGGGAGTGGACCGCGCAAACCCAACTTGATCTGCGCGCGTTCGGCGTGTGCTCGGATACCAAGGTGGCCCGGGCCGCCGAGGACGTCGCGGCCCACGACCTTGCGATCCCGGTCACCACCGACGGCGCCACCCTGGCCGCCGAACTCGCCCATCGCAAACGTGCCAAAGGACTGACGGTGGTCTTCACCACCTACCAGTCACTCCCCGCGATCGCCAAGGCCCAAGAATTGGGGGTCGACCCCTTCGATCTGATCATCTGCGACGAAGCCCACCGCACCACCGGCGTCACCCTCGCCGGTGAGGACGCCTCGAACTTCGTCCTCGTCCACAACAACGACACCATCAAGGGCCACCGCCGGCTGTACATGACCGCCACACCACGCCTCTACAGCGAGGACACCAAAACCCACGCCGCCGAACACTCGGCCGAACTGGCGTCGATGGACGACGAGATGGTGTTCGGACCGGTCTTCCACCGGCTCACATTCGGACAGGCCGTCGACCAAGGGCTACTCACCGACTACCGCGTCCTGGTGCTCACCGTCGACGAATCAGTGATGAGCGGACGGCTGCAGAAAGAGTTGGCCGGCGACTTCAACGAACTCGACCTCGACGACGCCTCGAAGATCATCGGCTGCTGGAACGGCCTGGCCAAACGCTCCGGCACCACCCCGGGCGGCGAGCAGGGCTTCACCCCCGGCGAGCGGCCCATGCAGCGCGCGGTGGCGTTCGCCCGCGACATCGCCGACTCCAAACACCTCGCCACCGTCTTTCCCGCCGTCGTCGAGTCCTACCAGGACCTCCTTACCGACAGCGAAACCGAAGGCCACCAGATCGACACCACCAACCGCGACCTCACCTGCGACATCAAGCACGTCGACGGCACCTTCAACGCGCTCCGACGCAACGAAGCCCTCTCCTGGCTCAAAGCCCCGGTACCCGAAGACGAGTGCCGCATCCTCACCAACGCCCGCTGCCTCTCCGAAGGCGTCGACGTCCCCGCACTCGACGCCGTCCTGTTCCTGCAGCCCCGCAACTCCATCGTCGACGTCGTCCAGTCCGTCGGCCGCGTCATGCGCCGCGCCGAGGGCAAAGACTACGGCTACATCATCCTCCCCGTCGCCGTCCCCGCCGGCGTTTCCCCCTCAGCGGCCTTGAACGACAACAAGCGTTTCAAGGTTGTCTGGCAGGTCCTCAACGCCCTACGCGCCCACGACGACCGCTTCAACGCCATGGTCAACTCCATCGCACTGAACTCCACCACCGACGAGAAGAAGGGCAAAGGCACCACCAAACTCCTCGGCGCCCACCTCGGCCCGGTCACCGATCCCACACACGACGAATCACTTACCCGAGACGGCGAATCCGGAGTTGCCGCCGATGTGAGCATGGCGCAGCAGATGGCGCTTTTCGCCCTGTCGGAATGGCAGGAAGCGATCCTCGCGCGCATCGTCGACAAGGTCGGCACCCGCGTCTACTGGGAACAATGGGCCGAAGACGTCGCCGACATCGCCACCCGCCTCATCCAACGCATCAACGCCACCCTTACCCACGCAGATCCCCTAGTTGTGGAGGCGTTCGGCAAGTTCCTCCAAGGGCTGCGTGACAATCTCAACGACTCCATCGGGCAAGACGATGCGATCAGCATGCTCGCCCAGCACCTGATCACCAAACCCGTCTTCGATGCCCTGTTCGCCGGCCACGACTTCGCCTCACACAACCCTGTCTCGCGAGTCATGGAAACCATGATCGCCACCCTCGGCAGCGCGGGACTCGAGGCCGAAACCCGCGACCTCACCGGCTTCTACGACAGTGTCCGCCTCCGCGCTGAACAGGTCACCAGCGCCGAAGGTAAACAGCAGGTCATCGCCGAACTCTATGAGAAGTTCTTCAAGATCGGCTTCAAGAAACAAGCCGACGCCCTCGGCATCGTCTACACCCCTGTCCAAGTCGTCGACTGGATCCTGCACGCCGCCGACACCGTCTCTCGCGAACACTTCGGCCGCGGACTGACCGATGAGAACGTCCACATCCTCGATCCATTCACCGGTACCGGCACCTTCATCACGCGACTCATGCAGACCGGACTGGTGCATCCACACGACCTGGCCCGCAAATACGCAAACGAGTTGCACGCCAACGAGATCATGCTGCTCGCCTACTATGTGGCCGCGGTCAACATCGAATCCACCTACCACCCCCTCGCTGGCAAGACCGACGCCGGCGACTACCAACCTTTTCCTGGCATCGTTCTCGCCGACACTTTCCAGATCAGTGAAGCCGACGACTCGATGGACGCGGAAATGTTTCCCGCCAACAACGACCGCATCACCCGACAGCTCCAGACACCCATCAACGTCATCATCGGTAACCCGCCCTACTCCGTCGGCCAAGACAGCGCCAACGACAACAACGCGAACGTCAAGTACCCCAGCCTCGACCGCCACATCGAAAACACCTACGCCGCCCGATCCACCGCCACCAACAAGAACAGCCTTTACGATTCCTACATCCGCGCCTACCGATGGGCCACCAACCGCATCGGCGACCACGGCATTGTCGCCTTCGTCTCCAACGGCGGATGGATCGATGGCAACACCGCCGACGGCGTGCGCCTCACCCTCGCCGATGACTACAGCGCCATCTACGTCTACAACCTCCGCGGAAATCAACGCACCGCGGGAGAACTCAGCCGCAAGGAAGGCGGCAAGATCTTCGGAGCCGGAAGCCGCAATACCGTCGCGATCTTCATCGGTGTCAAGAACCCCTCACACACTGGGCCCGCCGCCATCCACTACCGCGACATCGGCGACTACCTCAGCCAAGACGACAAACTCCGCATTCTCGACGCCGATCCATTGCCCAGAATCGACTGGGTGACCATTACTCCGAACACCGCCGGAGACTGGATCAACCAACGAGACAGCAACTACAGCACCTACCCAGCCATCGGTGACAAGAAACCCAAACCCGGACAAACCGTTGTCTTTCAGACATTTTCAGCAGGGCTACAGACCAACCGAGATGCGTGGGTATACAACTACAGTCAGCAGGCGCTCGAAGAATCCGTGACACGGCTGATCGCCAACTACAACACCATCCTCGACCACTTCAAGGCCTACTGCGCACGCCAGAACATCACCAAACCCACTGAGGCCACGGTCACCGAATTCCTCAAAGACTCACCAGCCGCATCCGACGAATCGAAAATCAAGTGGTCACGAAGCCTGCGAGCACATGCTGCTCGGGACCGGGTGATCAAGGTGTCCGGTACAGGGTTCATCGACGGTACCTATCGACCCTTCAGCCGCGAGCACGTTTACTTCGACGCCTACCTCAACCACGAACGATCCCAGCTACCCAAGTTCTATCCGACACCACACCACAAGAACATTGGCATCGTCCTGACCGCCCCGGCGTCGCATTTTGAGTTCACACCGTTCATCACACGGCTGCTTCCCAATCTTCACACCTTGGATACGGGCCAGTTCTTCCCTCGTTACACCTACGACAAGCCCGCTCCCGGCGACGGCATGTTGGATTTCTCAGCCACATTGGAAGGTGTGGACGAGTGGGGCTACTGGCGCTCCGACAACATCACCGACACCATCCACTCCCTGTACAGTTCGACGCTCGGTGATGACATCCGCCGAGACGACATCTTCTACTTCGTATATGGCCTCCTGCATTCACCGTCTTACCGCAGCAAGTACGGAGCAGATCTGAAAAAGATGCTGCCCCGTATCCCAACACCCGAGTCACGCGTGGAGTTCGACACCTTCGCCGTCGCCGGCCGTAGACTTGCTGATCTGCACGCCGACTATCAGGACGTCGAACCGTACGAGCTGGACTACCAACTCAAGCAGGGCGTCGACCCCCAGGACCCCGAGACGTGGCGAGTCCAGAAGATCAAGTGGGCCAAGAAGAAAGACCCCGCAACCGGCAAGAACATCGACGACAAGACCACGATCATCTACAACGCCAAGGTCACCATCTCCGGGATCCCTGAAGACGCCGACCGCTACATGCTCGGCTCCCGATCAGCGCTCGGCTGGATCATCGACCGCTACCAAGTCAAGACCGACAAGGCCGCCCAGATCACCAACGACCCCAACGACTGGGGCGACGAACACGACAACCCCACCTACATCGCCGAGCTCATCGCGAAGATCACCACGGTCGCGGTCGAAACCATGAAGATCATCGACGCACTCCCCGGCTGATCGGGCAGAGTCGCCGACCTGACGTACTCCCCAGGTATCGGGTCGGCGGATCGCCGCAGGCCTTCCGGACAAGCCCGTTGAGCGGGTGCTGACACGCGGGGATGGGCAACCGATGATCTGCACCCACCACCGAAGGCAGAGTCGAACTCCTCGACTTCGGTATCGCCGGCACCCATATCCGCCGGCACGCCACCATTCATCGCCTCATCGACAGGCCTCATCGGCCTCGACTGACGTTCGTAGCCGCCCAGCGGACTCCGCAACCGCTGGGCGGCTACGAGATCTCATCCCGCTGCGTGAGCCCCGGGCGGGTCATCCGAGCCCGCTGCATCACGCAGCAGCCGGCGCCCCGCGTCCATCACCAGGACCGCCCCTGCCCACGGCAGCCACGCCGACGGCACCCCGGCCACCACCAGGGCCGTGATGATCAACAACGGAATCGACTCTCGCGGAGCCGCATCGAGGGCAGCAGAGAACCACGAAACACTATCAACGGACAACGAAACTCTCCTCAACTTCTCGGCGTGAATCGCCCGAGGAAAGGAAATGCCGCAATGGCAATCGCTGCGATGCTACTGTCGTACTTGTCGAAGGCACCTGACGGTGCATCGCGAACGCCCCCATCGGGCGGTCCATGTGACCCCCCGATGGGGGCGTTTGTGGGTATCCGGGCAAAAGCCGTCCCAGACCCGGCAACAACTCTATGCCACCGACCCGGCAATTTAGGTGCATCACAAGGGTGTGTGAATAACATTCGTGAAACTCGCAGGTCGCAGCCTATGCGCGATCGTGAACTCCGGCGTGTCCGGCGTGTCGTTCACAGACCCGCGAGTTCGAGAAGGAACAATGTCGGGAGGTGTTGTCGCTCAATCGATCTCAGTAAAATCCAAACGGTAACGGTGAGTTGCCCAGGACATAAGACTTAACGCTGTTCTACAGCAGCCAGATCTGATCGCGGAGTTCCTCGCTGATGTCGTCGAGCTCGTAGGCCACAGTCGGGGTGAAGCCCTTCGCAAGATGATCCAAGACGAACAACCACGATCCGCGCTGCCGCGACACCGAGCCCTCCCGCGACGCCCGGCGTGGACGTCCAGCCTGGACAACGAGCTTTTTCGTTGCGGTCACGCAGGCGTCGCTTGACGGGTTGGGCGAAGCCACGAAGTCGCGAGGTACAGCCAAGCTTGACGTCATCCGAACATATCGAGCACCACCAGCACCAAGCATCCGAGAGGGTCGCAAGGTGTCCTGCGCTGGGTGCCTGACGACGACGAGACGACGCCGCGGGTCAGGGAACGATTCAGATGTTCCTCCCGGATGTCGCTCATCGAGGCTTCTCGGTGTACTCGTCGAGGTGATGGGCGAACGACTGCTCGAACCGCGCCTGGGTGATTCCGGTCAACTGCTGAGACTATGCCTCGGCTCGCTCAGCAGTTCAGCGGATTCCGGTCAGCGCCACCGTCTGGTCGATGGTGCAGGCGCAAGTCTCGGTGTGAGCACAGGTACGGCCCGGCGACGGTGTCTGTCGACCCGGTGGCGAGGTAGTGGCGGGACGCGAGGTGCTGACAGCGAGTGCACACGTAGGCGTAGGGATGGTGGGTGGTCATGGAAGCTCCTCGAGTCGCTGGTGAGCAGAGGCAGGATGCTCGACTCTGACAGTGTCAGATCGCGACGGCGCCGTGTTTGCGCTTCTGTCCCCCAAGACGGCCGGCGTCGCTGTCGATTCCCCATAACGCCCCTTCCGGGCCGCACTCATCCGCAAAGGCATCGTGTACTCCCCCGAACACGGACGGATCAGCTTCACCGCGCCCGGCATGGCCGCCTTCATCGCCCGCCTGTTGGATGACACCCAGGCGAGACTAGTGACAGGTAGTTGGGACTGTTCGATATCTCCGTCACCGAATTCGCACCTTGGCTGTGTCAAAGCATCAAGTGCTCCGGGTTCGACGACGCGTGCCGATACGGTTGGGATCGTCAATCTCGACTGTGAAACCGTCGTGCTGTGTTGGGAGCACGAGGTCGACGGTGTTGGTCAGGATGATGTCGAGCGTTTGCGCAATTCGCCGGAGCCCTTCTCCGGCTGCATCTGTGGTTCTTGCTGTCAGACCGTCGCTGATCTTATGCCGGCGCCCGTGCCCGCCAACAGCACGACCGATGTGTTGGTTCGTCGCGTCGTAGATGTCTCGCGCGTTGCCGGATTCGGCGTCCACTCCGGTCACGTACTCATGTTCCTTGCGCCATCGGTGGAAGTTCTCCGCCCGGTTGCCCACTGCGACAACCCACTCTGACGATGCGACAAGGCTATCGAGTGCGTCGAGTGGGGCCGTATGGAGCTTTGGATCGAGGACGTTCCTGAGGCGCGTCACTGTCGCACCGTTGAGCGACAGCCAGGCACTGGGATCGTCTGTAGCGAACGGGACGTATATAGGCCCCAGGGGGCGCAGTTTCTCAACTCTATCGAGGGCAGCTTGAGCAGTAGGAGAGGTCCTCGCCACTCGCACGACGAAGTTGGCGAGCCGGTGCCCGACGCTGACGACATTATCTATCGCACCGTCGGCGAGATAGCGCTGCGCGAGGGCCATACCGGCGGGCTCTGTATCGGCGCCAATGGCTCGTTGGTGCCATACAGCCTCGACGTAGGCCGCACTACCGAGCATGAGCGACTCGGCCATTGATCCCGCGAGCGCGCACGTTTCGCGCCATTGGCTGCGTCTGAGTTCTGCGAACGTATCCGGTTCAAAGTCGTTGCGGCTGTACTTCCATGCGCGGACGCAGACGCGGTGCACTTCATCGACGCCGAGTTCGGCGAGCCCTGGGCGAGTGCTGGTGTCCCCTTCGTGAGCACCGATGTGCATCAGCCGAGACCACGCCGCGACTCCTCGCGCGTCGTCCTCATCGCTGTAGCCGTCGAGCATCTTCCCTCCTCATGGCTCGGTGGGCGAAGGTTATCTTGCAGGCGCGGCAGTGCCAAACGATCTGAGACAGCCCACCGAAGCGGCCGTCGAGCCAGCCCGGTGACACCTGGCGCGGAACTGGTTCTGCACATCCCGGTCTGCTCGGTGGTGTCGCGCTCCCAGATACACGTCACTGGGTCTCAGCTCCCACGGGCACGACCTCAGCTTTACGTAATCCCAGTGGATCGGTGACGCCACGCCAGTGCCGCCAACGCTGAGGTGGTGTGCCGTGCCAGCACTTCGTAGCGGTTACCCAGGATCGTCAGCGGCGGTGATGATCCACCACAAGATGGCCACGAAGATCAGCACGAGAACGACACCGCAGACCACTGCTGCCCAGCTCCCCACTGTCGGGCCTGCTATCACCCCTCTGATTCCTCGGCAGGCCAATAGCCACGGCCCACCAGGACCGCCAACGAGAATCAGGACCGCCAGGACGAGGGCCATGTCGTCGATCGCCTCCTGCGACAGGCGTCGCCGCCGGCGGGTTCTCAGACATCGTGCTCCTCATTATCGATGTCTCTACGGTTTTGGGGGAACCTCACGCCGACGGTGCGGTCACCTTGTCGTGTCGAGCGCGGTAACGAGCTCGGGATGAATGGGGGCACGCGTTCGTCGAGATCCAGGCGCAGCGCGTTTCGAAAATCGTCGACCAGATCGGGCGGAATGCAAATTGAATTAATCGTACCCTTGCAGCGCTCGCTCGATCGCTGCGCCAGCGAAAGCGAATGCCGCTCCAAGCATCAATCCGGACACGAAGAGGATATTCGACTCGCCACGCTTATCGCTCAAGTCTGTGATAGTCCAAGTCGGAGATACGCGGCTCGTGCTCAGCCAAGATAACTGCGACGGTCCAACCGTCTCCGGGACCGCACCGTCTAGCTGCTTGCGAGACGATAATACACCGGAGCGACAGTCTTCTTGTTCAGATTCAAAAACAATCGAAACGTCGACGGCAGAGGGTGGATACCACTTAGTTTCAGGTTGACCGGAGATTACTACCGATTCAACTTCGACAGGAGAATATGAACGGAAAACCCGTATCGTAAAATTGTTGGGCGCGCCGCCCACCATAGGAAGTCCGCCGATCGTCAACGAGCCGGAAGTTTCCTGCAGACGTGCTGCAAGCCTGCCCGAGATCGGCACAGGCGGAATGCCAGAGCCGTTAGCACGACCCAACTCGCCGGCACGTACCACCACTTCACTGCGCTCGCCCGAGTAACCGCTCATGTGATACTGATAGCTACGCGCTTCAGTACTGACGAACGCGTCGTTGAGTACAACTGCCGCCTTCTCGTCCAACCTAGCTGACGACGACTCCGATAGCTGAAAGGCGTGTATATAAGAATTCGGTGGAATCATTGGAATCGCGATACGCTGTCTGTCCCTCTTTCTGAGCGCGGGCCACTTAGCGACTGTCGCTTCGTCCACTCCGCCAGAACCTGAAAATACCGCAAGATAGCTTCCATTCCGAAGTATATCAGTTTCCTCCGCTGAGAGCTGGAAGTGTCCGTCCGGTCTGAAGCATGCATTGATTCTCAGATGCGAATTGGGGGAGTCGGAATAGATTAGGATGCCACCAGAATTGTCAGTGGAACGCGGTAACGGGAATGGTGGATTCGCATTCCTATACGCGATGAGCCCTCCCATAAGCAGTGCACCACTGACTGAAATCAGGACAATTATGGCCCGCAGGCGCCGCCACCCGATCCACCTTGCTGTTCGTTGTATCAACGTTTGAATGGTATTGCCGACTTGCGCGGTAATTATCCTTGTGCGGCGCATCAAAGTGACACCGCACCGCCATACGAAATACCACCACTGACGGAT
>NZ_BAHC01000005.1 GCF_000298195.1 Gordonia rhizosphera NBRC 16068
CTCACCGCTGAGCTGGGCGGCCAGTTCGTCCTCGCTCAGCAGCGGTGACACCAGCGCGGCCGCCAACCACCTGGAGTCGGGCACCGCGGCTCGTCCGAACTCCCGTGCAGCCAGTGCGAGTTCGAGAACCCCGCCGCCCTGACCGCCTGCCTCTTCCGGGTATCCCACGCCCCACCAGCCCTCACTGATCAGGGCATCGGTGAAACTGCTCATGCCGTCGGAGGCCTCCAGTTCCCGCACCGTCTCGGTGGGAAACTTTGCGGCGATCCACTCACGGAGCGAGGAGGCGAACAGCTCCTGCTCGTCGGACAACTCCCAATGCATCTGGTCTCCTCAGCTCACGCCCGTGCCCTGCACGGCGGTTCGGTCGGCGCCGTGCACCACGTCACGAATGGCGTCCACGGCCTCGGGGTTCTCCGCGCTCGACAGGTCACCGACGTCGGTCCCGATGGCGGCGGCCCGGACGGCGCGACGGAGGATCTTGGCCGAGCGGGTTTTCGGTAGCGCGTCGACGATCCAGACCTGTGCCGGCGCGAACGGCTTTCCGACGCCGGCGGCCACCAACCGGCGCAGTTCATCCGAAACGCCCTCGGTGTCGGCGTCCTTGCGGGGAACCCAAAAGGCCCAGACGGTTTCGCCCTTCTTGGGGTCGGGTACCCCCACCGCGGCGGCCTCCGCGACCGCGGGATGGGTGGTGAGTACCGACTCCACCTCGGCCGGGGCGAGCCGCTTGCCCGCGACGTTCATCACATCGTCGGAGCGGCCCAGGATGTACCAGCGCCCGTCGTCGTCGATGAGGGCGTAGTCGCCGTGACACCACATTCCCGGGAAGGTCGACCAGTAGGACTCGAGGTAGCGCTCCCGGTCCCGCCACACACCACGCGTCATGGCCGGCCACGGCTGACGGCAGACCAGCTCACCGATGCTGCCGCGCAACGGCGCTCCGTCGTCGTCGACGACGTCGACGTCCATACCGAGCGACGGCCCGCCGAGGGAGCAACTCGGAATCGGCTCCACGGGGTAGGGCGCGAGGAAGGAGCCGCCGACCTCGGTGCCGCCGGAGAAGTTGATCACGGGCACGCGGCCACCGAAGACGTCCGCGGCCAACCAGTCATAGGAGTCGGGATCCCAGGGTTCGCCGGTGGAACCGAGCACCCGGGTGCCGGACAGATCACGCTTCGCGATCTCCTCGAGTGGGGTGCCCTTGATCGCCCGGATCAGCGTAGGTGACACACCGAGCATCGTGATCTCATGGCGCTGCGCGAGATCCCACAGGCGGCAGGTGTCCGGGACGTCGGGGGAGCCTTCGTAGAGCACCAGCGTCGCGCCGTTGGCATGCGTGCCGAACGCCGCGAGCGGACCCATGACCCATCCCATGTCGGTGATCCAGCAGAACGTGTCGCCCACGGAGATGTCGAACGAATACGCGACCTCGGTGGCCACCTTGATCGTGAAACCTGCGTGGGTGTGGACCGCACCCTTGGGTTTGCCCGTGGTACCCGAGGTGTAGCCGAGCATGAGGGTCTGCATCGCCGGGAACGGGCGGAACTCGTATGGCGCGCGGCCTGGGTCGACGAGCGTGTCCCACGCGATCGTCGTGATGTCGAGGTCGCCGAAATCGACGGTGCGGCCAACGTTGTCGATCGTGATGACCGAGCGGACGGACGGAGTGTCGGGCAGCGCCCTGATCAGTTCGGCGGCCATGTCGACCGTGCGGCCGCGGCGGATCGTGCCGTCGGCGACGACGACGGCCTTGACCTCGGCGTCGTTGAGTCGCGAGGCGATGGCCGGCGCGGCGAACCCGGAGAACAGCGGTACCAGGATGGCGCCGATGCCCGCCGCGGCGTAGAGGGCGACGACGGCCTCCGGGATCA
The DNA here is from genome assembly GCF_000298195.1 of Gordonia rhizosphera NBRC 16068. Taxonomy (GTDB): domain Bacteria; phylum Actinomycetota; class Actinomycetes; order Mycobacteriales; family Mycobacteriaceae; genus Gordonia; species Gordonia rhizosphera. The sequence goes on from NZ_BAHC01000005.1 coordinate 1,875, forward strand.
TCGGCAGGTAGATCGCCACCGCGTCACCTTCGCCGACACCGAGCTCGGCCAGGCCGGCGGCGACGCGACCCACCTGCTCGGCGAGTTCGCCGTAGGTCAGCGTCGCGATCGACTGGTCTTCGGCCTCGTGGACGATCGCGGGCCGGTCCGCGCCGTCGGCCAGCCAGCGGGTGAGGCAGGCATCGACCGCGTTGAAGGTGCCGTCGACGAACCAGTCCGGGAATTCGACTCCGCCGGCGGTATCGAGCACCCTCGTGTAGGGCGTGGCGAAGGGTATGCCCAGGTCGGTGATCGCGGCGTCCCAGTACCACGCGACGTCATCGGTCGACCGTGCCCGGAGATCACCGATCGAGTCGATGCCGTGTGCACGGGCGAGCCGAGTGACGTTCGCGTTCTCGATATAGTCGGGGGTCGGAGTCCACACGTAGCTGCTCATCACGCCACCTCTCTCAGTTCCGGGGCATCCCGAGCACCCGCTCGGCCGCGATATTGCGCTGGATGAAGGTCGATCCACCGGCGATGGCGGTTCCGCGTGCCTGATAGGCGAGTCGCAGCCACCGCTGCTGGTCGGGATCGGCGTCGTCGCCGTCCTCGGCGAGCCCGAACTGACCGCCGAAGTCGCTGAGTTCCAGCCCGAAATCGGCGATGTCCTCGACCAGGGGGCAGAAGTACAGCTTGCCGATCGACGTGACCGGGCCCGGTGGCTGCCCCGAGGCCGCTCCGGTGATGACCCGCTGTCCGATCAGATAGTGGGTCAGCGCCCGGCCGTAGAGATCGGCGACACGTTGCCGGATCTCGGGTTTTGCGGTGAGCGCGCGACCCTCATCGGTGGTGGTGCGTTTGACCTGGTCGATCAGATCCGCCACGGCCTGTTTGGTGTTCACGCGTCCGGTCGCGATGCCGACCCGCTCGAAGGCGAGTGTCCCCATCGCGACCGTCCAGCCACCGTCGACCTCGCCGACGACCGCGGAGTCCGGCACGAACACGTCGTCGAGGAACACCTCGTTGAACTCCGCCTCGCCGAGCATGTGTTCCAGCGGCCGGACCGTGATCCCCTCCGACGTCATCGGGAGCAGGAAGTAGGTGATGCCTTTGTGGCGCTCCCCGCCTCCGGTGCGAGCCAGCAGGATGGCGTTGTCGGCGATCTGGGCGCGGGATGTCCAGATCTTTTGGCCCGAGACCCGCCAGCCGCCGTCGACCTTGATTGCCTTGGTGCGCAGCGACGCGAGGTCGGAACCCGATTCCGGCTCGGAGAACAGCTGACACCAGATCTCGTCGCCGGTGAGGATCGGCTCGAGGTAGCGGCGCTTCTGGTCGTCGTCGCCGAAGGCCACGATCGTGGGACCGGCGAAATCCTCACCGATGATGTTCAGTCGGTCGGGAGCTCCCGCCCGATCCATCTCCTCGTTGAAGATCGCCTTGACCTTGGCGTCGGCACCGGCACCACCGAATTCTGTCGGCCACGACAATCCGGCAAACCCGGCATCGAATAACTTGCGTTGCCACACCGACCAGAACCCGCGCTTGTCCTCCAGCCGCGCCGGCTCCGGCCAGGGCAGTGTCGGCAACGTGTCGGCCAACCACTGCCGCACGCGAGCCCTGAACCGCGCTTCTTGCGGCGAATCATTCAGATCCATCCGAACCTCCACATCGTTACGGACCAACGTTACAATAGGTCAGACCAAAAATCTAGGAGGGTCCCCCGGTGAAATCGCCAATCCGAGAAATTCCC
>NZ_BAHC01000004.1 GCF_000298195.1 Gordonia rhizosphera NBRC 16068
TGCGTCCGGCGGACATCCGGCCAGCAGCGACAGTTGCGAGTTCCACATGTCGGCGGGGGTGTCCGGCGCGAGCCGCAGCGTCCAGTGCCGTCCGTCCCGGATCACCTCTTGATCGGGCAGATCGAGTTCGACCGCGCCACCGTCGAGGGCGACGCGCCGGCGCAACTCCCCGAAGGCGGGGAGCGCGGCGATCGACGGGTGCAGACGTCGCGCCGCGGCATCGGCGGACACCCCCGCATAGTCGAGTTTCGCCACCGACCGCACCCGCGCCCGGCGCAGCGTCGCATCGGTGGCCGTACCGTCGGCGCTCACCCGGATGGTCCAGAGCATGCAGGGTCGCGTCCGATCGGGCAGCAGCGACCCCGCACCCTCCGACAATGAGCGCGGGTGCAACGGGACCGAGCGGTCCGGCAGGTAGATGGTCGTGCCCCGTCGACGGCTCTCCTGGTCGAGGGCACCTTCGGGGACCACGAGTGCGCCCACGTCGGCGATCGCGTAGTGCACGAGGAATCCGTCCGCGTCGGCGGTGATGTGCACGGCCTGGTCAAGGTCAAGCGAGGTCGGCGGATCGATCGTGACCAGCGGCAGATCGGTACGGTCCTCCCGGTCGGCCGCGTACCGGTCCTCGGCGTGGTCGGCCTCGTATTGTGCCTCGGCTCCGTAGTCCTCACTGACCCCGAGTTCGTCGCGGATCGCGCCGAAGTCGATCTCCGGGGCGGACAGAAAGCGCTGCACACCCCGACTCTAGTGCGTGTCCGGAAGGTCACCGGTCCGACCGGAGCGGGGGCGAACGAGCCGGCGTGTAAGCCGGATCCTGTCCCCGGTCGGTGACCGGGTGGCGACCATCCATCTGGGTATCCCGTCGCCGGGTACCTCGAGCGGCCCACCCGCGGGCTCGGGCGAGCAGCCCTCGAACACCCGCGCACCCGCACTCCGGATCGCTCCGAGATGCGAGCTTCGGCCTTGCTCCGGGTGGGGTTTACCGAGCCGGCGCGGTCACCCGCGCCGCTGGTGCGCTCTTACCGCACCGTTTCACCCTTACCGGCGCCCGATCCACGCGGGACCCGACGTCGGCGGTCTGTTTTCTGTGGCACTGTCCCGCGGGTCACCCCGGGTTGCCGTTGACAACCACCCTGCTCTGCGGAGTCCGGACTTTCCTCGACGACGGCATGCCCAGATCCCTGGGCCGTTCCGTACGCCGCGGCCGCCCGGCCGACTCGTTCGCTCACACAGGATAGCCGGGCGTCCTCGTCACTCCAGGTGACCGGTGTCGTTGACGAGCCGCACCACCGAACCGCCGTCGGGGAAGAACTCGGCGATCGACAGCGAGGCGAGGTCCAGGTGCAGGCGGAACAACAGTTCCGGGCCGGTACCGAGCGCATCGCGCAGCAGCGACTTGATCGGCGTCACATGCGACACGACGACCACCGTCTGACCGGGAAACCGCTGCAGCAGACCATTCTTGGCCTCGACGACACGCTTACCCACCTGGGCGAAGCTCTCCCCGCCCGGAGTGGGGACCTCGGTGTCGGCGAGCCATCGGGCGTGCAGCTCCGGATCGCGTTCGGCGGCCTCGGTGAAAGTGAGGCCCTCCCAGGCCCCGAAGTCGGCCTCGATGAACCCGTCGTCGACGACGATCCCGAGGCCCAGCCGGTCGGCGACCGCCTGTGCCGTCGTCCGGGCACGCTCCAGCGGTGACGACACGACCGCAGCGATCTCGGGCATGCCACCCAGGCGCGCGGCCGCCCCACGCGCCTGCGTCACGCCGGTGTCGGTCAGTGCCGGGTTGCCGCGTCCGGAGTAGCGCCGCTCCACCGACAGCGGGGTCTGCCCGTGACGCAGCAGCAGCAGCCGGGTGGGCCGGCTACGTTGTCCCTGCCAGGTGGGTGCCTTCCCGCCGGCCATTAGAGGCCCGATTCCGCGGTCCGCACCAGCACCGCGCCGCACTCCTCGCACTGCACGACATCGTCGGGTTCCTTCGCCGCGATCGAGGCGAGCGTGCCGCGGTCGAGTTCCATCCGGCAGGCGCCGCACCGGCGCGCCCGCAGCAGACCCGCTCCGACGCGGCCGGCTGCGCGCTGGCGGTCGTAGATCGCAAGGAGGTCAGGGGTGATCTCCGCGGCGAGTTCGTCGCGGCGCCGCGCGGCGACCGCACGGTCGGCCTCGATCTCCCCGAGTGCGGCCGCGCGTCGCTCACTCAGGGTTGCGAGTTCCCCGTTGAGGTGGGAGATGGTGGCGCCGGCGCGCTGTTGTTCGGCGGCGAGCGCCTCCTGTTGTTCCATCACGCCGAGCATGTCGTCCTCGAATGCTTCGCGCCGTCGGGCCAGACTCGTCAATTCGTGCTGCAGCTCCGAGAGCGCCTTGGGTGCCAGGCCACCGCCGGTGAGCAATTCGGCATCGCGGGCCTCGCGAGCCGTCATCCCGGTGACCTCGCCCTCGATGCGGCGGTACTCGCGCGTGAGGTCCTCGGCCGAGATCTCGGCTCGGACCAGGTCGTCGCGCGCTGCCTCCAGCCGCTTGTCCAGGTCGGCGAGCTCGGCGTCCTCGGCGAGATGCGTGCTGCGGTGGTCGAGCCGCGCGATGTCGGTGTCGGCGGTGGCCAGATCGAGGAGTAGTCGTTGAATCCCGGCATCCACTTTCATCGTGCCCACCTCCGGCGTTGCCACACCGCGACGCACCCGTCGTCGTCGCCGTATCCCTGTGCTGTTCTGCCGATCTGTGCCGTGCCGGCCCGATCGGTGCCCCATACGGTACGCGCCCGTCGTGGCCCGGTGCACCGAGGATCGAGGTCTACCGCCCGGCGGCCACGATGAACGGATCGGTGGGTTCTCGATGGACGGCGACGGTGACGTCGAGGGCTGCGACAAGGAGGTCGGCGACCTGATCGCACCACGGGTACTCGCTCGCCCAGTGACCGGCGTCGACCAGCACCGGTCCGCCGCGGCGCGCGCTCTCGTCGGCGGGGTGATGTCGCAGGTCCCCGGTCACGTACAGGTCGGCACCGGCCGCAGCCACCGCGCCGAGCAGCGAGTCACCGGCACCGCCGCACACCGCCACCGTTGTGATCCGGGCGTCCTGGTCACCCGCCATGCGCACCCCGGACGGGCTGCGCAGCCGGTCGACGACAACCCGCGCGAACTCTGAGGCCGTGATGGGCTGCGGCAGCCGTCCGATTCGCCCCAGCCCCACCCGTCCGCCGGCGTCGGCGAGTTCGAGGATGTCGAACGCCGGTTCCTCGTACGGGTGGGCGCCACGCAGCGCCGACAGCACTGCTCGGCGCAGCCTTCTGGCGGCGACCATCTCGACGCGCTCCTCGTCGACGCGCGTGCGTTCGCCGATCACCCCGATCGCCGGGTTGGCCGCGGCCTGCGGTTCGAACTGTCCGGTGCCGACCACCGACCACGAACAGTCCCGGTACTCCCCGATCGACCCGGCGCCCGCCGCGAACATGGCCTCGGTGACCTGCTCGGCGTTGCCCTCCGGCACCATGACCACCCACTTGTCCATCTCTACGGCCGGTTTCGGTGCGATGGGGACGGTGTCGACGACACCGAGCAGATCGGCGAGGGCGTCCGACACACCCGGCCGGGCGCTGTCGGCGTTGGTGTGCGCAGTGAACAGCGCGATGCCCGAGCGGATGAGTCGATGCACGATGCGTCCCTTGGCCGTGTCGGCGGCCACCGAATCCACCCCGCGCAACAGCAGCGGATGATGGGCCACCACCATCTGCGCGCCCATGGCGACGGCGGCGTCGACCACGGCGTCGGTGACGTCGACACACGCCAGGATGCCGGAGACCGACTCCGACGGGTCACCGCACACGGGCCCGACCGAGTCCCAGTCCTCGGCCAGATGCCGCGGGTAGGCACCATCGAGCACCGCGATCACCTCGGCGCCCGTCACCGTCGCACTCATACCCCGATCTCCTTCCGAATCGCCGTGATGGCCTCGATCAGTGCCGCGGTCGTCGCCCGGTCCCGCACGGCCAGACGCACGTGGTCGTCGTCGAGACCCACGAAGTTGGCGGCGCTGCGCACCGCGAAACCCCGCTCACGCAGCTGCTGTTTGATCTCCAGCGCCCGCGGCAGCGTCACCAGGACGAAGGATGCCTGCGGCGGTACACACACCTTGATGCCGGCCGCGCCCAGCATGTCGAACATCACGGCGCGGTCGGCCGCGATCGCCCGGCCCTGCGCCCGCGCATGGTTCTGGCCGGCGGCGCCCACGCACTCGGCGAGCGCGGTCAGTGCCAGAGTGCCCAGCGGCCACGGACGTCGGCCGTGGGTGAGCCGCGCGACGACGTCGGGGTCGGCCAGCAGGTATCCGGCACGCAAGCCGGCGAGTCCGAAAGTCTTCGTCACGCTCCGGATGACGATGACGTCCGGCGCCGCCGGCGACGCGACCGAACACGGCTCGTGACGGCCGTTGACCGGATCGAGGGTGATATCGGCGAAGGCCTCGTCGACCACCACGATGCGACCGGGCCGGCGCAGCGCCTCGATCGCCGAGATCGGGTGCAGCACCGAGGTCGGGTTGGTCGGGTTGCCGAGCACCACGAGGTCGGCGTCGTCGGGGACCGCCCCCGACGTCAGCGCCCAGGGCTCCGGCAGCACGACGTCGGTGATCGGTACGCCCGCCGCGGCCAGCGCCATCTCGGGTTCGGTGAACGACGGCTGGATGAGTGCGGCATGCCGCGGCGCCAGCTTGGGCAGCATCTCGAAACCCTCGGCGGCCCCCGACAGCAAGAGCACCTCGTCGGGTCGCCGGCCGTGGGCGGCGGCGATGGCCTCGATCGCCCGCCGTTCGTCGGCCGCCGAGGGATATCCGGCCAGATCACCGATCCGGGCGGTCAGGGCGTCCCGCAGAAAGGCCGGCGGACCGCCCCGCACGTTGACCGCGAAATCGATCAGCCCCGGCTCCGCGTCGGCATCGCCGTGCCGGTCGCGCGCGAACAGCCCCGATGTCATAGATCATCACATTACGTGCACGATAGAACGGTGACCGAGATGCCTGAGACCGCCGCAGCCCCCGCTGCACTGCCCGATCCCACCGATCCGTCGACCACCCTGCTGGTCGACCTCGACGGGACGATCACCGACAGTTTCGCGGGCATCGCCAACAGCTTCCGGCACGCCCTGGCCTCCGTCGGCGCCCCGGAACCGCCCGCGGAGGTCGTCGCGGGGATCGCCGGTCCGCCGATGATCGACACCTTGACCGCGATCGGCCTCGACCCGTCGACCGCCGATGCCGCGATGATCGCCTACCGCCGGCGCTATACCGAGGTCGGCTGGCTGGAGAACTCGGTCTTCGAGGGCATGGACTCGGTGCTGGCCGACCTGTCCGCGGCGGGCCGCACCCTCGCGGTGGCGACGTCCAAGAACGAGGTGACCGCGCACGTGATCCTGGAGCATTTCGGCCTGGCACACCACTTCCGGGTCATCGCGGGTGCCAGCGACGACGGGCTTCGGCGGGCCAAATCGGATGTCATCGCCCATGCACTCGAGCAGTTGGGCATCGAGACCGATCCGACCAGTGGTGTGACCGCCGCACCGGTGGTGATGGTCGGTGACCGGGCCCACGACGTCGAGGGTGCAGCGACGTTCGGGATCCCAGCGATCCTCGTCGGATGGGGTTACGCTCAGGACGGGGAGGATGGCTCGGCAGCGTGGAGTGTCGGGTCGATTGCACATCTGCGCGAGGTATTGGGTGTCTGAGCAACTACACGTCTGTTTCGTGTGCACCGGCAACATCTGTCGGTCGCCCATGGCACAGAACATCTTCCGCGCCGCACTCGACGAGGCGGGCCTGGCCGGCCGGGTCCGGGTGAGCAGCTGCGGCACGAGCGGCTGGCACACCGGCGAACCGGCCGACAACCGCACCCGCACCGAACTCCTGGCCCACGGCTACTCCGACGCCCATGTCGCCGAGCAATTCTCGCCCACCCATTTCGACGCCGACCTGCTCGTCGCCATGGACGCCGGACACGTCCGGGACCTGGAACGCAAACGGCTCGGCAACCGGGTGCGGCTCCTGCGCACCTTCGACCCGACCGCCGGTCCCGACAGCCTCGACGTCAGCGATCCGTACTACGGCACGTCCGAGGACTTCGCCGCGACCCGCGAACAGATCGAGGCCGCCGTCCCCGGACTCCTTGCCTGGGTGCACGCCACCCTCGACGGCGCCTGAGGGCCCCACCTCGCGCACCCCGGCCGGTCCGGGGAGGCGAACCGTCCCGCGACCCGCGTCAGTCGGGCAGCAGGAGGTTGTGCACGAAGCGCATCTTCTCCAGCACCGGATCGGCGAGCACGAACGGATACAGATCCGGATGCCCCATGGACCGGTTGATCTGGTTCAGCGCCCACGTCAGCGGTAGCCACCACTCGATGATCCGATCGAAGCCCACGTCACCGGGTAGCGTGCTGTCCAATGTCGAACCGGCCGGGGCCATCGCGAAGGCGGCGGCGGTGTCGAGGGTGTCGCGGATGTGCAGGTAGTGCGCGAACGTCTCGGCGAAGTCCTCGGCTGGATGCATGGTGGCGTAGGACGAGACATAGTTCTGCCGCCAGTCGGGCGGCGCACCCTGGGAATAGTGCCGGCCCAGGGACGCCTGGTAGTCGAGATCCGGGTCGCCGAACAGCTCCTCGAATCGCGGGCGGACGTCGTCGTCGATGATCGCCATCTGGTAGTAGTGCCCGATCTCGTGGCGGAAGTGTCCGAGGACTGTGCGATAGGGCTCGTCGAGCTCGACTCGCATCTGTTCCCGGTGCACGTCGTCTCCTTCCGCGAGGTCGAGGGTGATGACTCCGGAGGCGTGGCCGGTGACCACCGGTTCGTGAGCGCTGGACAGCAGATCGAAGGCCAGCCCGGTTTCGGGGTCGTCGTCGCGGCCTCGGCGGGCCAACCCGAGTTCGTCGAGTTCGAGGACAAGCCGGCGCTTGGCTGCCTCCGCACGACCGAAATCCGGCAACGAATTGAGGTCGGAGTCGGCCGGCCGGGTTCGGGTGAGCCGGCACGACTCACACAGGCCCGGCACCCCCGTCCACGGCACAAGCCAGTTGCATTGCGCCACCTTGGTGTTGGCGCACCGCTCGACCAGCTTTCCGTCGATCTCGGTGCGGCCGCGTTCGTCGAGGACATGGATGGTACGGGTCGCCAGCCAGAACCCGAGCGGGCTCTTGCAGTGCAGGCAGAGACTGTTCTCGAACGAGAGTCGCTGACCACACTTCCGACAGAGGAAGTCTCGCATTGCTTTCACGCTACCTGCCGATCAGCGCCCTTCCCGGTAGCGGCGCGCACACCGGCCGGTCGCGTCGGTACCGTTGTGGGGTGCATGTCGTGCGGACGTTCCTGCGGCCCGGGTGGATCGCCCTGGCGGTGGTCGTCGTGGCCTTCGCCGCACTGTGCTTCAGCGTCCTCGCACCCTGGCAGCTGGGCAAGAACACCGCCACCGACGAGCGCAACGGGCTCATCAAGACCGCCGTGTCCACACCCACCGCACCGCTGAGCGAGGTCGCTCCGGCGGGCCGGGGATTCGACCCGTCGACGGAGTGGCGTGAGGTGTCGATGACGGGCCGCTATCTCACCGACCGGGAAGTGCTCGTCCGGTTGCGTTCGGTCTCCGAACGGCCGGCCGTCGAGGTGCTGACACCGTTCGCGATCGGCGACGGTTCCCGGGTGGTGCTCGTCGACCGCGGATATGTGCGCCCCGAGCAGGGAGCCCTGCCCGACGTTCCGGTCGCACCCTCGACCGAGACGACGATCGTGGGCCGTATCCGCAAGAGTGAGGGCACCACGCCCGGGCGGGGCGCGCACTCCGAGGCGGGCGCCCTGGCGGTCTACACGATCGACCCCGTCGAGGTGGGCCGGGCCACCGACACCGCTCTCGACCCGTTCTATCTGCAGTTGTCGCCGGGTCAGCCGGGGGCTCTCGGTGAGATTCCGCTGCCCCAGCTCGACTCGGGTCCATACCTGTCCTACGGGCTGCAGTGGTTGGCGTTCGGCATCATGGCACCGCTCGGTGCCGGGTATTTCATCGTCTCCGAGGTGCGGCAGCGACGGCGCGCCGCCGCCGCGCGAGCCACTGCGGACACCGAGGGTGTGCCCTCATCGG
>NZ_BAHC01000003.1 GCF_000298195.1 Gordonia rhizosphera NBRC 16068
GGCGTCCGAGGGTGTCAACCTCACGTTCCTGCCGTTCATCGCGAAAGCGGTCGTGGAGGCGCTGAAGGCGCACCCGAACGTCAACGCGTCGATCGACGAGGACAAGAAGGAGATCACCTACTACGACAAGGTGCATCTCGGCATCGCCGTCGACACCGAGCAGGGCCTGCTGTCGCCGGTCATCCACAACGCCGACGACCTGTCCATCGCCGGACTCGCCCGCGCGATCGCCGACATCGCGGCCCGCGCCCGCAAGGGTGCCGGTGGGCTCAAACCCGACGAGTTGGCCGGTGGCACGTTCACCATCACCAACATCGGCAGCCAGGGCGCGCTGTTCGACACGCCGATCCTGGTCCCGCCGCAGGCGGCGATGCTGGGCACCGGCGCGATCGTCAAGCGGCCGGTCGTGATCGCCGGCGAGGACGGTTCGGAGTCGATCGCGGTGCGTTCGATGTCGTATCTCCCGCTGACCTACGATCACCGCCTCATCGACGGTGCCGACGCGGGACGCTTCCTGACCACCATCAAGAAGCGTCTCGAGGCGGGCAGTTTCGCCGCCGATCTCGGACTCTAGGGCCCGATGCGTATAGCCGTCGCCGGCTCGCAGGGTCTGATCGGCTCCGCGGTGGTCTCCGCGCTGCGTGGCGCGGGGCACACCGTGGTCCGGCTGGTCCGCCGCGAGGCCCTGTCGGACGATGAATTCAGTTGGGACCCGGAGACATTCGGTGTTCCGGCGGAGAGCCTCGAGGGGGTCGACGCGGTCATCGGCCTCGGTGGGGTCGGGATCGGGAACCAGCTGTGGACCGGACGGTTCAAACAGGAGCTGAGGGATTCCCGGATCACCCCCACCGAGGTGCTCGCCGAGGCCGTCGCGGCCGCGAGGGTCCCGACCTTCCTCAGCGCGTCGGCCACGGGCTACTACGGCGACACCGGGTCGCGGGCGGCCACCGAATCCGACGGTCCCGGGGAAGGTTTCCTCGCCGGGCTCGTCACCGACTGGGAGTCGGCGGCCACCGCGAACGCGGGACCCGACACCCGCGTGGTGCTTCTGCGCACCGCGCCGGTGTTGTCCCGCCGCGGTGGGATGCTGGGAAGGTTGCGCCCGCTGTTCAAGCTCGGCCTCGGCGGCTCGATCGGCAACGGCAAGCAGTACTTCTCGTGGATAAGCCTGCCCGACGAGATCCGGGCGATCGCCTTCCTGCTGGAGTCGTCGATCTCCGGTCCGGTCAACCTGGCGGCGCCCGGCGCGGTCCCCTACGGCGAGTTCGTCGACGCCCTCGGCCGCTCCGTACACCGGCCCACGCTGATGTCCGTGCCGGGCTTCGTCGCCGGTCGCCTCGGCGGCGAGATGGCGCAGGAAATGATTCTGATCAGTCAGCGCGTTGCACCTGGGGTGCTCACCGAACACGGATTCTCCTTCGACCACCCCACCATCGACGCCGCACTGGAGTACGCGAATGCGTGATCGTTCCCTCCGGGCCGACGCCACGCCGATCGAGACGCGCCGCCTCGGCGTCGTCGACTACCGCGAGGCCTACGAACTGCAGCACCGCCTCGCCGAACAGCGCGCCGACGGCGTACTCGACCACGACGTACTCCTGTTGCTCGAGCATCCCTCGACCTACACCGCCGGGAAGCGCACCGAGGACTCCGACCGCCCGACGGACGGTTCCCTCGTCATCGACGTGGACCGGGGTGGCCGGATCACCTGGCATGGCCCCGGGCAGCTCGTCGGCTACCCGATCGTCAAGCTCGCCGAACCGCTCGACGTCGTCGAGTACGTGCGCCGGTTGGAGGAAGCGCTGATCGGAGTGTGCGCTGACGTCGGGGTGAAAACCCGCCGCGTGGCCGGACGCTCGGGGGTGTGGGTGTGCGATGACTCCGAACGCAAGCTCGGCCAGATCGGCATCCGCGTTGCCCGGGGGGTCACGTTGCACGGCTTCGCGCTCAACATCGACCCCGACATGTCGGCCTTCGACGCGATCGTGCCGTGTGGCATCGCCGACGCCGGGGTGACGTCGCTGAGCCGCGAGCTCGGGCGGTCACTGCGCGTCGCCGAGCTGATCGACCCGGTCGCCGCCGCGGTGTCGAAGGCCCTCGACGCCGAGGGACGCGCACCCGATACCCGAGAAACCGCCCGCGTAGGATCGGAGCGGTGACCGTGTCCCCATCCACCGACCACACCCCACCCGAACCCGCCGGCCGCAAGCTGCTGCGGATCGAGGTCCGCAACGCCGAGACCCCGATCGAGCGCAAGCCGAACTGGATCAAGACCCGCGCCACCATGGGCCCCGAGTACACCGAACTCAAGGGCCTCGTGAAGCGTGAGGGCCTGCACACGGTGTGTGAGGAGGCGGGCTGCCCCAACATCTACGAATGCTGGGAGGACCGCGAGGCCACCTTCCTGATCGGCGGCGAACAGTGCACCCGGCGGTGCGACTTCTGCCAGATCGACACCGGCAAGCCCGCCGAACTCGACCGCGACGAACCGCGCCGCGTCGCCGAGAGCGTGCAGGCGATGGGTCTGCGATACTCCACCATCACCGGTGTCGCCCGCGACGACCTACCCGACGAAGGCGCGTGGCTCTACGCCGAGACCGTGCGCGCCATCCACCGCCTCAATCCCGGCACCGGCGTGGAGAACCTGATCCCCGACTTCCACGCCAAGCCGGATCTGCTCGCCGAGGTCTTCGACGCGCGCCCCGAGGTACTCGCCCACAACCTGGAGACCGTCCCGCGGATCTTCAAACGCATCCGTCCGGCGTTCCGCTACGAACGGTCCCTCAACGTGATCACGCAGGCCCGTGACTTCGGTCTGGTGACCAAGTCCAACCTGATCCTCGGCATGGGTGAGACCCCCGAGGAGGTCCAGTCCGCGATCGTCGACCTGCACGAGGCGGGCTGCGACATCCTGACCATCACCCAGTACCTGCGGCCCTCGCCGCGCCACCATCCGGTGGAACGGTGGGTGAAGCCCGAAGAGTTCGTCGACCACTCCGATTTCGCCACCGAGCTCGGCTTCGCCGGGGTCATGGCCGGTCCGCTGGTCCGCTCCTCCTACCGTGCCGGACGTCTGTACGCGCAGGCCATGGCCCATCACGGCCGCGAGATCTCCCCGGAGCTCGCGCACCTCGCCGAGGAGGGGTCGGCGGCCCAGGAGGCCACGAGTCTGCTCGAGCGTCTGGCTCGCTAGGGCGTGTCCTGGACTTCCCGGCGAAGTCCGACGGGGGGTCCGCAGGGCGTCGCGCGCGAAGTAAGCTGGACACCATGGCAAAGGCGTCGTCGGCGAGCAAAGAAGCAAAGGCCGCAGCAAAACGGGCCCGCAGGCAGGCATCGAGGGAACGCTACAAGCAGCTGTGGCAGGCCTTCCAGATGCAGCGGAAGGAAGACCCACGGCTGATCCCGTACATGGTCGGCGCGTTCGTGCTGATCGTCGCGGTCTTCGTGGTGCTCGGGCTCGTGTTCGGCATGCTCTGGTTCCTGCTGCCGCTGGGTATCGTGCTCGGGCTGCTTGCCGCGTTCCTCCTTTTCGGACGACGCGTGCAGCGCACCGTCTACACCAAGGCCGAGGGTCAGCCGGGTGCCGCCGGGTGGGCGTTGAGCAACATGCGCGGGCAATGGCGGGTCTCGCAGGCCGTCAGCGGTAACGCCCACCTTGACGCGGTGCACCGCGTGATCGGCAAGCCGGGCGTGATCCTGGTCGGCGAGGGCTCCCCCGCCCGCGTCAAGTCGCTGCTGGCGCAGGAGAAGAAGAAGGCCGCCCGGGTCGTCGGAGACACCCCGATCTACGAGATCATCGTCGGCAACGACGACGGTCAGGTCCCGCTGAGCAAGCTCGAACGCCACGTCAACAAGCTGCCGTCCAACATCAACGGCAAGCGGATCGACGCCCTCGAGGGCCGGTTGGCGGCGCTCGGCGGGCGCAATCCCCAAGGCCCCGGTATGCCCAAGGGCCCGATCCCGGGCAACGCCAAGGTGCGTGGGATGCAGCGCACCGCGCGACGCCGCAGCTGATCCGGGCCGACGAGTTCCGACACACACGAAACTCGCAGATGCACGGAAAACTCTTCGTGTAACTGCGAGTTCTGTGTGTGGGCCGAGGCCGGGTTAGTCCAGAAACCCGTGCAGAAGCGTCGCGGTGCCCTCGACGTGTACCCGCATCGCGTCGGCGGCCGCGTCGGCGTTGCCGGTCAGGATCGCGATCAAGATTGCCTCGTGCTGCTCCTCGGAATGGGCGAGGTTGGGATCGAGCAGCGGGATACGGTCGAGCAGCCGGTTGATCCGCATCCGGTTGTCGGCGACCATCGCGACCAGCGACGGCGCGCCCGTGGCCTCGGCGATGGCCAGATGCAACCGTGAGTCGAGGCGGCGGTAGTCATCGCCACCCGCGCCGCGCATGTCGGTGAGCCTGCCCCACAACGCCTCACGCTCGGCGGCCGAGAAGGTCCGCCCGGCCGCCATCCGCGCCGCTCCCACCTCGAGGATCTCACGCACTCGTAGCGCGTCGTCGAGTTCGGCGGCGGTCACCGGTTGCGACACCGGTTCGGGCGCGGGCAGCGTGTCGGTGAGAAAGGTGCCGCCATACCGACCGCGGCGCGACACCAGGAAGCCGGCGTCGGCCAACGCCTTGATCGCCTCCCGTACCGTGTCGCGGCTCACGCCGAGCCGCCCGGCGAGGTCTCGTTCCGGTGGGATCGCCTCACCGGGCGCGAACACACCGAGCCGAATGATCTGCAACAACCGACCCACGGTCTCCTCGAACGCGTTGGCCGGCCTGACCGGCGCGAGCAAAGCGTCGGACAGATCCCCGGCACCGGATGTGGTGGTCATGGCCTACAACGGCGTCACGTAGGCCGAGCTGATACCGCCGTCGACGAGGAACGACGACGCGGTGATGAAGGAGGCGTCGTCGCTGGCAAGGAAGGCGACCGCGGCCGCGAGTTCCTCGGGTTCGGCGAAACGCCCGACGGGGACGTGCACGAGGCGGCGTGCGGCGCGCTCCGGGTCCTTGGCGAAGAGTTCTGTGAGCAGCGGCGTGTTGACCGGCCCCGGACACAATGCGTTGACCCGGATTCCCTGCCGCGCATACTGCACACCGAGTTCCCGCGACATGGCGAGCACCCCGCCCTTGGATGCCGTGTAGGAGATCTGGGACGTGGCCGAACCCATCACCGCGACGAACGAGGCGGTGTTGATGATCGATCCGCGGCCCGCCGCCGTCATATGCCGCAACGCCGCCCGACAGCACAGGTAGACCGACGTCAGGTTCACCGACTGCACACGCTGCCACGCGTCGAGTTCGGTGGTCTCGATCAGATCGTCCTCGGGCGGTGAGATGCCCGCATTGTTGAACGCGATGTCCACCGATCCGTAGCGTTCCGCCGCGGAGTCGAAGAGCGCGTCGACCTGTTCGCCGTCTGCGACGTCGACGGACATGCAGAGGCCGCCGACCTCGTCGGCGGCGCGTTTGCCGGCGTCGGGATCGACATCGCCGATGACGATGGTGGCGCCCTCGGCGCGCATCCGACGGGCCGACGCCAAACCGATACCGCTGCCCCCGCCGGTGACGACGGCGACCCGTCCGGCCAGGCGCTGCGTCAGATCGACTGTGCTGCTCATGGTTTCCCTTCCCCGTCGGAGACGGCGATGAAGACGTTCTTGGTCTCGGTGAACCCCAGCGGGGCGTCGGGCCCCAGTTCGCGGCCGAGGCCGGACTGTTTGAATCCGCCGAACGGTGTGGAGTACCGCACCGACGAGTGCGAGTTGACCGACAGGTTCCCGGCCGCCACCGCCCGCGACACCCGCAGTGCGCGGGAGAGGTCGTCGGTCCAGATCGACCCCGACAACCCGTAGTCGGTGGCGTTCGCGATCGCGACGGCGTCGGCCTCGTCGTCGAAGGGCAGCACCGCGACCACCGGCCCGAAGATCTCCTCGGTCACCACCCGGTCGGTCGGTTGTGGTGTGAGCACCGTTGGGGGAAACCAGAATCCGGGACCGTCCGGGGCGGTGCCGCGGAAGGCCACCGGCGCGTCGTCGGAGACGTAGGAGGACACCTTCTCGAGGTGCGCCCGCGAGACCAGCGGTCCCATCTCGGTGTTCTCGTCGGTGGGGTCGCCGACCCGCACTCCGGTCACCGCAGGTTCGAGCAACTCCATGAACTTCTCGTGGACGCTGCGCTGCACCAGAATCCGGCTGCGCGCACAGCAGTCCTGGCCGGCGTTGTCGAAGACGCCGTAGGGGGCGGTGGCCGCGGCCCGCTCGAGATCGCAGTCGGCGAAGACGATGTTGGCGCTCTTGCCACCGAGTTCGAGGGTGACCCGCTTCACCGATTCCGCCGCCCGCGCCATCACGTGCCGTCCGGTGGTGGTGGACCCGGTGAAGACGATCTTGCCGATCCCCCGATGCCCGAGCATCGCCTCACCGACGACATCCCCGCGACCGGGCAGGACCTGCAACAGCCCCGGCGGCAACCCCGCCTGCTCGGCGAGCTCGGCGAGTCGGATCGTGGTCAGCGGGGTCCATTCGGCGGGTTTGACGATCACCGCGTTGCCCGCGGCGAGCGCCGGAGCGAAACCCCACGACGCGATGGTCATCGGGAAGTTCCACGGCGTGATGACGCCGATGACGCCGATGGGTTCGCAGAAGGTGATGTCGATTCCCCCGGTGACTGGAATCTGCTTGCCGGACAATCGTTCCGGGGTCGCCGCATAGTAGGTCAGCACATCGGTCACGTGGTCGGCCTCCCAACGCGCCTGCCCGATGGGGTGGCCCGAGTTCGCGACCTCGAGGGCGGCGAGTTCGTCGCGGTGTGCCGCCACCGCCGCCGCGAAGTCCCGCAATCGGCCGGCGCGGGCGGCCGGCGCGAGCCCCGCCCACACGCGCTGCGCGGACTGCGCTGCGGCCACCGCGTCGTCGACCGCGGCCGCGTCGGAGTGATCGACTTCGCCGATCACCTCGGCGGTCGCCGGATTGACCAGTTCGAAGGTTGTCATACCTCCACCTCCTGCTGGGTGCGGACCCGACGGATGCGTGCGGCATCGACCACGGCGGAGAACAGCCGCAGGTCGTCGAGGCGTTCCTCGGGATGCCACTGCACCGCCAGCACGAAGTCGTCGCCGGGTATCTCCACCGCTTCGATCAGACCTTCGGCGTCGCGACCGCTCACCACCAGACCGTCGCCGAGGCGGTCGATCGCCTGGTGGTGGTAGCACTCGGCGGTGAGGTGGTCGCCGAGCAGCGAGGCCAGGCGGGTGGCCGGGGTGACCACGATCTCGGTGGTGCTGAACACGGCGTTCCCGGCGCGGTGGCGAGAATGCCCGACGACGTCGGGCAGGTGCTGGTGCAGCGTGCCGCCCATCGCGACGTTGAGCACCTGCGCGCCACGGCAGATCCCCAGCACGGGCACCCGCCGATCGAGCGCGGCGCGCAGCAGCGCGAACTCCCAGGCGTCGCGGACGTCGTCGGGCTCATCGGTCTGCGGGTGCCGATCCTGCTGGTAGGCGGCGGGATCCACGTCCTTGCCGCCGGTGAGCACGAGGGCGTCGAGTCCGGCGACGATATGCGCGGCGACCCGATCGTCCACCGGTTGCGGCGGCAGCAGCACCGCGACGCCGCCGGCGCGGCCCACCCCGTCGAAGTAGACCTCCGGTAGGTAGCTCGCGCGCACGTCCCAGACCCCGGTCTGCGCCTGCTGCAGATACGTGGTCATCCCGACGACGGGGTGTGCCCACTCCTGGCGGTCAGAGTCGTTCAAAGCCGCGCATCCTCTCCCAATCGGTCACGGCTGCTCCGTACGCGGCCAGCTCCACCCGGGCGTTGTTCAGATAGTGTTCGACGACCTCGGTCCCGAACGCGGAGCGCGCGAGGTCCGATCCGCCGAACACCTCCGCAGCCTCGGCCAGCGACGTCGGCAACCGTTGCGCGGACCCCGCATACGCGTTGCCGACGGCCATCTCCGGTAGCGGCAGCTCACGATCGATCCCGTCGAGGCCGCCGGCGATCAGCGCGGCGACGGCGAGGTATTGGTTGACGTCGCCGCCCGGGGTACGGCATTCCACCCGCATCCCCGCGCCGTGCCCGACGACCCGCAACGCACAGGTCCGGTTGTCCATCCCCCAGGCGATCGCCGTCGGCGCGAAACTGCCGTCGACATATCGCTTGTAGGAGTTGATATTCGGCGCGAAGCACAGGGACAGCTCACGCAGCGATCCCAGTACGCCCGCGATGAAGTGCCCGAACAGCGGCGACATCCCGTGTGGTGCCGTGTTGTCGGCGAAGACGGGACGGCCGTCGTCGTCGCGCAGCGAGATGTGGATGTGGCAGCTGTTACCTTCGGCCTCATCGTATTTCGCCATGAACGTCAGGCTCTTGTCGTGCTGGTCGGCGATCTCCTTGGCCCCATTGCGGTAGATGGTGTGGTTGTCGCAGGTGACCAGCGCGTGGTCGTAGCGGAAGGCGATCTCCTGTTGCCCCAGATTGCATTCGCCCTTGACTCCCTCGCAGTACATCCCGGCGCCGGTCATGCCGAGGCGGATGTCGCGCAACAGCGGTTCCATCCGGGTCGAGGCGAGCATCGCGTAGTCGACGTTGTAGTCAGTGGCCGGGGTGAGGCCGTGATAGCGCCGCGCCCACGCGTCGCGGTAGGTGTCGTCGAAGACCATGAACTCCAGTTCGGTCCCGACATAGGGCGCAAGCCCCCGCTCGGCGAGTCGATCGAGCTGTCGCCGCAGGATGTTGCGCGGTGCGGGCGCCACCGGCGTGCCGTCGACGGTGGTGAGATCGGCGATCACCAACGCGGTCCCGGGCAGCCACGGGATGCGCCGCAGCGTCGAGAGATCCGGCATCATCACCATGTCGCCGTAACCGGTGTCCCAGCTCGACATCGCGTAGCCCGAGACCGTGTTCATCTCGACGTCGACGGCCAGCAGATAGTTGCAGCATTCCGCGCCGTGCGCGGCGACGTCGTCGAGGAACAGGCGCGCCGACACCCGCTTGCCCGTCAGCCGACCCTGCATGTCGGCGAATCCGACGATCACCGTGTCGAGCTCACCCGCCGCGACGAGCCCCCGGAGGTCGGTCATGTCGAGCATGCCCTCGGTCATCGGCGCTCCTGTCGTGGATGGATCCGTCGGGTCCGGACAGGCCCAGTCAACCATTGGACGGCCGCCCAACTCCACCACCCCACCCGATTTAACCGAGATGTTTCTTCTAAAGGTGGGAATACCGACCTTTGAGGTCCTATTCTGCCTTCCTGGAGGCACCGTCGCCGCCAGCGATCACGCCCACGCCAGATTCGGCCCACACCGAGAGCGAGAACCCGCCATGGCAGACGCTGCGAAACCGGCCTTGAAGTCGTCCGGAGCCACCTACACCCACGCCGAGGACGGCTACTTCGAGAAGCGACAACTCAAACGCAGCGCCGGGTTCTGGGGCATCTGGGGAATCGGCATCGCCGCGGTCATCTCCGGCGACTTCTCGGGCTGGAATTTCGGCATCGGACAGGCCGGCTGGGGCGGCCTGGGCATCGCCGCGCTGATCATCATCGTCATGTACTTCGGCATGCTCTTCTCGATCGGCGAGATGTCGGCGGCCATGCCGCACACCGGCGGCGCCTACTCCTTCGCCCGCGCGGCGATGGGCCCGTGGGGCGGGTTCGTGACCGGATTCGCGGAGACGATCGAGTACGTCTTCACCACCGGCGTCGTCGTCTACTTCTCCGCGTCGTATGCCAACGCCATCACCGACGACCTGTTCGGACTCAGCCTGCCCGCCTGGGTGTGGTGGCTGATCCTCTACGCGGTGTTCATCGGGCTCAACTCGTGGGGCGCGGAGGCCTCGTTCAAGTTCGCGATCGTCGTCGCTGTGGTCTCGATCGGCATCCTGGTGCTGTTCGGCATCCTGGCGATCGCGAATGGCGCTGTCGACTTCGGCAAGTTGCTCGACATCGACCCGGACACGTCGAAGGCCGGCGCGAGCGACTTCCTACCCTTCGGCGTGATGGGCATCCTGTACGCGCTGCCGTTCGCGATGTGGTTCTTCCTCGGGATCGAGGAATTGCCGCTGGCCGCCGAAGAAGCCCACGAACCCACCCGGGACATTCCGCGGGCCGGGATCTGGGGCATGGTCACACTGGTGGGCTGTGCCGCGGTCGTCTTCTTCCTCAATCCCGCGGTGACCGGGTCGGAGGCGCTGGGAGGTGCCGACGAACCGCTTCTCGACGGGTTCCGCGCCTTCCTGCCCTCGGGGTGGGCGTCGGTGCTGTCGGCCTTCGCGCTGATCGGCCTGCTCGCGAGTCTGCAGGGCATCATGTTCGCCTACGGTCGCAACCTCTACTCGCTGAGCCGCGCGGGCTACTACCCGAAGGTGCTGTCGCTGACCGGGTCGCGGCAGACCCCCTTCATCGCACTCACCGCGGGTGCGGTCGTCGGATTCGTCGCGTTGCTCATCATCGAGTACTGGATCTCCGGCGCCGGCGCAATCGTGCTGAACATCGCGGTGTGGGGTGCGGTCCTCGCCTACATGCTGCAGATGGTCTCGTTCGTCATCCTGCGCAAGAAGTTCCCGAACGCGCGACGGCCGTATGTGAGTCCGACCGGCGTGTGGGGTGCGGGGGTGGCCTTCGTGGTCGCCGCGATCACCTTTGTCGGCGTGCTGATCAACCCGGACTACCGGTCGGCAGTGATCGCGATCGTCGTCTTCTACGTCATCGGCCTGCTGATCTTCGGCTTCTACGGCCGGCATCGCCTGGTGCTGTCCCCGGAGGAGGAGTATGCGGTCACCGGCGGCCTGCACGGATTCGACCCGGAGGCCGAGGGCCTCGGCGGCACGATCGAGGACGAGATCCTCAAGGGCCACACCGAGTGAACAGTGGCGCGGACGATCGACACTCAGCGCGTGCGCACCATCGCCGTCCCGGTCGATCGATCGTGCAGGGCACGGCCGTTGTAGTCGTTGATCAGCGCCGGCACCAGGAACACGATGAGCACCTGCCGCGCGAGGGCGCGCACGACACCGACCGCCGCGAACCGGACCTTGCCGGTGGCCTCCGCCTCGGCGCGCTCGGGGCCGTGGTCGACGCGCGCGACCCGCAGTCCGAGCGCGAACTGACCGGGGGTGAACCCGAACAACGAGACCGACACGACGCCGATCACGAACCACACCCCGAGGACGACGGTGCCCAGATTCGGCGAGCCGAAGCGCACGAACAGCAGCGAGATGCCGCCGGCAAGCAACCAGTCGACGAGCAGACCCATCGTGCGCTGCCATCCCGTGGCCAGCGACCCGGGGCCGTCGGCGGGCAACCCGAGGTCCTGGCCCCGGTACTCGACGTCGCCGCCACCGCCCGGACCGATCTGAGGTCCCGACAACCAGGAACCGGTCGCGCGCCCCATCACCGACCCCGCTTCTCGATGTCGGGACACGAGGGCTGGCACGGCGGTGTGGGTTGACGCATGCCCTCATCGTAGTCGGCGCGCGCAGCCGTTCTCACCTGCGGTTCCGGCGCCGTCAGGCGACTTCTCTGGGGGTTCCGCTGTGCGCGTTGCGCGGACATGGCATCGTTTCGATCCGGGATGTTGTTTGAGTTACCCACTCATCGGGTCCGTGTAACACACGAGAAACACAGACTTGACGTGTGGGCAACCTCGCGTCCATACGGTTCAGGCTGAGGTCCGCTGCCGTTCGCGGGGCGGATGAGGCGCGCCAGGTCACTGGCCCACCCGAACAAGTTAAGGAGTCACCGGACGGTGTACAGCAGCAACGAAGAACTTCTCGAGGGCATTAAGTCGTCGGGTGTCGAGTACGTCGACATCCGCTTCTGCGACCTGCCCGGCGTGATGCAGCACTTCTCGATCCCGGCAACGGCTTTCGACGAATCGGTCTTCGAGGACGGTCTGGCGTTCGACGGCTCGTCGGTGCGCGGCTTCCAGTCGATCGACGAGTCGGACATGATGCTCCT
Organism: Gordonia rhizosphera NBRC 16068; assembly: GCF_000298195.1. Taxonomy (GTDB): domain Bacteria; phylum Actinomycetota; class Actinomycetes; order Mycobacteriales; family Mycobacteriaceae; genus Gordonia; species Gordonia rhizosphera. The sequence goes on from NZ_BAHC01000003.1 coordinate 11,957, forward strand.
GCCCGACCCGGCCACCGCGCGGATCGACCCGTTCCGCAAGGCGAAGACGATGAACATCAGCTTCTTCGTCCACGACCCGTTCACCCGTGAGGCCTACAGCCGCGACCCGCGTAACGTCGCCCGCAAGGCCGAGGACTACCTGGCCTCCACCGGTATCGCCGACACCTGCTTCTTCGGCGCCGAGGCCGAGTTCTACATCTTCGACTCGGTCGCCTTCGACTCGCAGATGAACGGCACCTTCTACGAGATCGAGTCCGAGTCGGGCTGGTGGAACACCGGTTCGCCGACCGATCCCGACGGCAGCCCGAACCTCGGCTACAAGGTCCGGCCGAAGGGCGGCTACTTCCCCGTCGCGCCCTACGACCACTACGTCGACCTGCGCGACGAGATGTCGACCAACCTCATCAACGCCGGGTTCGAGCTCGAGCGCGGCCACCACGAGGTGGGCACCGGCGGCCAGGCCGAGATCAACTACAAGTTCAACACCCTGCTGCACGCGGCCGACGATGTGCTGCTGTTCAAGTACATCATCAAGAACACCGCCTACCAGAATGGCAAGACCGTCACCTTCATGCCGAAGCCGCTCTTCGGTGACAACGGCTCGGGTATGCACGCCCACCAGTCGCTGTGGAAGGACGGCAAGCCGCTGTTCCACGACGAGGCCGGCTATGCGGGTCTGTCGGATCTGGCGCGCTACTACATCGGCGGCATCCTGCACCACGCACCTTCGCTGCTGGCGTTCACCAACCCGACGGTGAACTCCTACAAGCGTCTCGTTCCGGGCTACGAGGCCCCGATCAACCTGGTCTACAGCCAGCGCAACCGGTCGGCCTGCGTGCGTATCCCGATCACGGGCAACAACCCGAAGGCCAAGCGCCTCGAGTTCCGCTGCCCGGACAGCTCGGGCAACCCGTACCTGGCGTTCGCCGCGATGATGATGGCGGGCCTCGACGGCATCAAGAACAAGATCGAGCCGCACGAGCCCGTCGACAAGGACCTCTACGAGCTCCCGCCGGAGGAGGCCAAGGGCATCCCGCAGGCGCCCACCTCGCTGTCCGCGGTCATCGACAAGCTCGAAGAGGATCACGAATACCTCACCGCCGGTGGCGTTTTCACCGAGGACCTCATCGAGACCTGGATCGCGCTCAAGCGCGAGAACGAGATCGAGCCGGTGCAGATCCGTCCGCACCCCTACGAGTTCTCGCTCTACTACGACTGCTGAGCACCGACACACTCAAAGGGCGGCCCGGAATCATTCCCGGGCCGCCCTTTGGGTTTCGTGGTCCCTTCGAATTCACGTCGACCGCACGCTACCTCGACAAATGCCCATGTGATTCATGTCACGTTAAGGCCTTTGTACCCTGCCGATTCACCGGTGTTGGCTTTAGGTTGAGACCATGCCCACCACCGTACGCACCCGCCGTTTCGTCGAAGACCTCGCACCCGGAGACCGGATCAGCATCGATGGCCACCGTGGCGTCGTGAAGACCGCACTCCCCAACGATGACGGTGACCTCGTCATCTCACTCGTGAACAGCTCCGAGGAGCGCGACGAGGTCGTCCTATCAGTGGGCACCAAGGTCGACATCCTCTGACTCCCCGGATCCCGGCGGCCGTCGTGTAGTCCACGGACTCGCGGCGGCCGACCTGTCTGAGTTCGACCCACTCGGGGCTCGATCGCCGTGTCCCGACGCAGGATCACGCGATAACAGGGACGTCAAGCCTAGGATTGAGTACATGATCCGCATACTGATCCGCACGCTCGTCTACCTGATCTCCGCCGCGATCGGGCTCCTGGTGGCCGACCTGATCCTCGACGATCTGGCCATCCACTGGGGCGGGTTCATCGTCGCCGTGGTGGTGTTCTCCGCGGCTCAGTTGATCCTCGGACCGTTCATCCTGAAGGTGGTCAAGAACAACGCCGAGGCATTTCTCGGCGGCGTCGGCCTGGTGTCGACCTTCGTGGCGCTGCTCCTGGCGACCCTGGTCAGCAACGGGATCGACATCACCGGAGCGGCGACCTGGATCGCGGCCACGGTCATCGTCTGGCTGGTCACCGCGCTCGCGACGATGTTCGTGCCGTTCCTTCTCGTGAAGGCCGGAATCTCGCGGGCCCGCGAGGACAACGAGACCGCCAAATAGCGGCGGTTGCGTCGGCGTCCGTCCGGTTGTCCGGCCGAACGCCGACGCGCCCGTTCACTCCCCGAAGACCTTGCGCACCACGGCCTTCGCCCGGCGCGTCACCCGCAGGTAGTTCTCCAGGAATTCCGCCGCGTGGTCCTCGGGCCAGCCGGCCGCATAGGCGACGGCGCGCAGTTGCTTACCCAACGCGGGCAGCTGGTCGACGGGCTTGCCACGGACGAGCACGAGCGCGTTGCGGGCCTTGGTGGCGGTCAGCCATGCGTTCTTGAGCAGCGCCACGTCGGTCTCGCTCAACAGCTCTGCCGCACCGATCGCGTCGAGCGATTGCAGCGTGGAAGTGTTGTGCAGGGTCGCGAAGCGATGGGCGTGGCGCAGCTGCAGGAGCTGCACGGTCCACTCGACGTCGGCGAGTCCGCCGCGGCCGAGTTTGGTGTGGGTGGCCGGGTCCGCGCCGCGCGGCAGACGTTCAGAGTCCACGCGCGCCTTGATGCGACGGATCTCGCGCACCGCCTCCGATGACACACCGCCCTCCGGATAGCGGATACGGTCGGCCATGAGCAGGAAGTCGACGCCGAGGGCGTCGTCGCCGGCGACCTGGTGGGCGCGCAGCAGCGCCTGGATCTCCCACGGCTGCGCCCACTGCTCGTAGTAGGTGGCATAGGCGGCGAGCGTCCGCACCACCGGACCGTTCCGGCCCTCCGGGCGCAGACCGGTGTCCACCTCCAAGGGCGGGTCCTCACTGGGAGAACCCAGCATCGAGCGCACCTTCTCCGCGATCGTCTGTGCCCAGCGCACCGCGGGTACCTCGTCGAAGCCCTCGTTGGGCTGACAGACGAACAACACATCGGCGTCGGAACCGTAGCCCAGTTCGCCGCCACCGAGACGCCCCATGCCGATCACCGCGATCCGCGCCGGGGCCGACTCACCGCTTTCGCGCTCGGACTCCGCGATGACCACCGTCAGCGCGGCGTTGAGCACCGCCGCCCACACGCTCGACAACGCGGCGCACACCTGCGGTACATCCATCATCCCGAGGATGTCGGCCGAGGCGATCCGGGCGAGTTCGAAGCGTCGGTGCGACCGGGCCGCCGCCACGGCGCGTTTCAGGTCCTGCTGACGGATCGTCGACGCGATCAGTCCCTTGGCGACGTCCTCGGGACGGGTCTCGCAGAGTTTCGGTCCGTTCGGCCCGTCCGAGTAGAGGTGGATCACATCCGGCGAACGCATCAGCAGGTTCGCGATGTACGCCGAGGTGCCGAGGACATGCATCAGCCGCTCGGCGACCACACCGTCGTCGCGCAGGAGCCGGATGAACCACTCCTCCTTGTCCATCGCGTCGCAGAGTCGCCGATAGTTGAGCAGACCCGCGTCCGGGTCGGGGGTGTTGCCGATCCACTCCAGCAGTGACGGCAGGATCAGCAGCTGGATCTGCCCGCGCCGCAGCGGCGCCGACGCCAGCGCCCGGATGTGGCTCAGTGCCCGGGCGGGCTGCGCGTATCCCAGCGCGGCAAGCCGGCGTTCGGCGGACTTGTCGGTGAGCGTCAGTTCGTCGGTGTTGAAGCGTGTCGCGGCATTGAGCAACGGGCGGTAGAAGAGCTTCTCGTGCAGTCGCCGGATCCGCGCCTTCTGACGCTTGAGTTCCTCGCGCAGCACCTCGGTCGGATCGTGTTCGCCCTCCCGTCGGATGTGCGCGGCGCGGGCCAGCCACCGCATGTTGCCCTCGTCGTCGAAGGAGGGCAACACGTGCGTCCGCGAGAGACGCTGCAGCTGCAGCCGATGCTCGAGCAGCCGCAGGAACTGATAGGAGGCCTTGAGGTTCGCACCGTCGTCGCGACCCACGTAGCCGCCCGCGGTGAGGGCGGTGAGCGCGTCGACAGTGGCCTGGACACGGATCTCCTCATCCACCCGGCCGTGCACCATCTGCAGCAGCTGCACCGCGAACTCGACGTCGCGCAGACTGCCGCTGCCGAGCTTGAGATTGCGCTCGCGCAGGTCTTCGGGAACCAGCGACTCCACGCGGCGGCGCATCGCCTGCACCTCGGGGACGAAATCGTCGCGCTCGGCGGCGGTCCACACCATCGGCTTCAGCGCCGCGATGTATTCGTCGGCGAGCTGCATGTCGCCGGTCATCGCCCGCGCCTTCAGCAGCGCCTGGAACTCCCAGGTCTTCGCCCAGCGGTTGTAGTAGGCGACGTGTGCGTCCAGTGTCCGCGTCAGCGCCCCCGCCTTGCCCTCCGGCCGCAGGGCCGCGTCCACCTCGAAGAATGCCAGCGTCCCGATGCGCATCATCTCGCCGGCAATCCGGGCCGAGCGCCCGTCGGCCGGTTCGCTGACGAAGATCACGTCCACGTCGCTGACATAGTTCAGTTCCCGCGCACCGCATTTGCCCATCGCGATCACGGCCATCCGCACCGAGATCGGTTTGTCCCCGCACACCTCGGTGAAGGCCACCGCGAGCGCCGCGGTCAACGCCGCATCGGCGGCATCGGCGAGAAACCCGCCGACCTCTGGCAGGTAGATGACCGGCTCGTCTTCCACCGTGGACGCCAGATCGTGGGCGGCCAACTGCAGCAGCAGATTCCGGTAGGCGATCCGCAGCGCGACGACGGCCTTCGGGCCGGTCAGCGCCGCGCGGTAGACCTTGTTGCCCTTCTCGAGTTCACCGGGCTCCCCGGTGGCGTCCACCGACGCAAGCATCCGCGCGTAGATCTCCTCGACGGTGGGCAGCGCCGGCTCCGCCAACAGCCGCCAGCTTTCCGTCTCGGCGACGAGGTGGTCGCCGAAGGCGTCCGAGCCGCCGAGCACCGAGAAGAGCCGCCCCCGAAAACCCTTGTCGGTGCGGATCAGCCGGTCGACCTCCGCCCAGTCCTCACCGACCGCCCCCTTCATCCGAACCAACGCACGCAACGCGAGGTCGGCGTCCGGCGCACGCGAGAGCGACCACAGCACGTCCACCGAATCCTCGTCGTTCCACCCCAGGTCCGCGAGGTGGTCCGGCGCGGTGCGCTCGAGAAGTCCGAGCCTCCCGGCGCTGGGAATGCGCCCACGTCCACGAGGTGAAGTCACACTCAAAAGGTAGCGGGCCGCACGCGGCCACGACCGGGCAGGGCGGGTCCTCGACGGTCCTACAGCGACAGATAGTTCTTGAGCTCGAACGGTGTGACCATGCTGCGATAGTTGGTCCATTCCGCCCACTTGTTGCGCAGGAAGTAATCGAAGACGTGCTCCCCCAGCGTCTCGGCGACCAACTCGGACTTCTCGAGCTGACCCAGCGCCTCGGCAAGGCTGCCCGGGAGTTCGCGATAACCCATCGCTCGTCGCTCGGCGGGCGTCAACGCCCAGACGTCGTCCTCGGCCGGTTCCGGGAGTTCGTAGTCCTCGGCGATGCCCTTCAGCCCGGCTGCCAGCAGCACCGCGAACGTCAGGTAGGGGTTGCAGGCCGAGTCGGGGCTGCGGACCTCGATCCGCCGCGACGACGCCTTGTTCGGGGTGTAGAGGGGCAGCCGGATCAGCGCCGAGCGGTTCGCGCCGCCCCAGGTCGCCGCCGTCGGCGCCTCGCCACCGTGGATCAGCCGCTTGTAGGAGTTCACCCACTGATTGGTGACCGCGCTGATCTCGCTCGCGTGGTGGAGGATTCCGGCGATGAACTTCTTGCCGGTGTCCGACAGCTGCATCGGGTCGTCGGGATTGTGGAAGGCGTTGGTGTCACCTTCGAACAGGCTCATATGCGAGTGCATCGCCGAGCCGGGATATTCGCTGAACGGCTTGGGCATGAAGGTGGCCCAGGCTCCCTCGTTGATCGCGACCTCTTTGACCACGTAGCGGAAGGTCATGATGTTGTCGGCCATCGAGAGGGCATCGGCGTAACGCAGGTCGATCTCCTGCTGGCCGGGGGCACCCTCGTGGTGGCTGAACTCCACGGAGATCCCCATCGATTCGAGGGCCTCGATGGCGTGACGCCGGAAGTTCGGCGCCGAGTCGTGGACGGCTTGATCGAAGTATCCGCCGGAGTCGGCCGGTGTCGGGACGCTGCCGTCCAACGGTGCGTGCTTGAGCAGGAAGAATTCGATTTCGGGGTGCACATAGCAGCTGAACCCCTGGTCGGCGGCCTTGTTGAGCTGACGTCGCAAGACATGCCGCGATGACGCCCAGCTCGGCGTCCCGTCCGGCATCACGATGTCGCAGAACATGCGAGCGGAGTGATGGCGCCCGCTCGAGGTCGTCCACGGCAGGATCTGGAATGTCGACGGGTCCGGCGTGGCGATCATGTCGGCCTCGGATACCCGGGAGAACCCTTCGACGGCCGAGCCGTCGAAGCCGATGCCCTCGGCGAATGCCCCTTCGAGTTCGGCGGGCGCGATCGCCACGGACTTCAGGTAGCCCAGGACATCGGTGAACCACAGCCTCACGAATCGGATGTCACGCTCTTCGAGGGTCCGCAGCACGAATTCCTTTTGGCGATCCATGCCCCGGAGATTAGAAGGATCCTGTTAAATCCGTGTTACGGATTCAAGTCAAACTCTACGTACTGCGGTTTTGCGCGACCCATCCCACTATTCGAGACGGATTTTCGCCGAAATGAGATGGTCGCCAGACCCGCGCTCCTCCGCCGGGCGGCGTCGCTCGGAGAACCCGGGGCATCCTATCCACCGCCGTCCACGGCCCGGACTCTCCCCGGCATGTGAGCAAAACCACAGGTCAGAGGCGCCGATCTGCGGCGCTCCGATGAGACAATGGACCTCGTCCGATCCAACCCGGGTACCTGCAGGCCAGGACTCGAGGCAGAAAAGAGACAACGATGTCGGAATCCTCGGTGTACGGCGCGTCCGGTCCGGTCACGGCCGATTCATCGCAGACAGCCACCCCCCACCGCCGCGCGACCCGCGTACAGCACCTGGCCCAGATGAAGGCCGACGGCGAGAAGTGGTCGATGCTCACCTGCTACGACTACTCCACCGCCCGCATCTTCGACGCCGCCGGGATTCCGGTGCTGCTCGTCGGCGACTCCGCGGCCAACGTCATGCTGGGCTACGACACCACGATCCCGGTGACCGTCGACGAGCTCATCCCCCTGATCCGCGCGGTGGTCCGCGGTGCGCCGCATGCGCTGGTCGTCGCGGATCTGCCGTTCGGCAGCTACGAGGCCGGACCGCAGCAGGCCCTCGAATCCGCCGTCAAGGTCTTCAAGCAGACCGGAGCGCAGGCGATCAAGCTCGAGGGCGGCGAACGTGTCGCCGATCAGATCGCCGCACTGAGCGCGGCCGGCATCCCGGTGATGGCGCACATCGGTTTCACCCCGCAGAGCGTCAACGGACTCGGCGGCTACCGCGTCCAGGGGCGCGGCGACGCCGCCGACCAACTGATCGCCGATGCGATCGCGGTCCAGGAAGCGGGCGCCTTCGCCGTCGTCATGGAGATGGTGCCGGCCGAACTCGCCGGGCAGATCAGCCGCAAGCTCACCATCCCCACCGTCGGTATCGGTGCCGGCAACGAGACCGACGCCCAGGTACTCGTCTGGCAGGACATGGCCGGGATGACCCACGGCCGCACCGCTCGCTTCGTCAAGCGGTTCGCTGAGATCGGCGACCAGTTGCGTTCCGCCGCAGAAGAATACGCCGACGAGGTTCGTCGTGGTTCGTTCCCGGCACCCGAACACAGTTACTGACACGCCACGCGCATAGGCTGTGCTGATGCGCGAGTTCTACCCGGAGATCGAACCCTACGACCAGGGCCTGCTCGACGTCGGGGACGGCCAGCTCGTCTACTGGGAGACGTCGGGGACGCCGACGGGCAAACCGGTGCTCTTCGTGCACGGCGGACCCGGTGGCGGGACGTCGCCGGATCAGCGCCGGTTCTTCGACCCGGACCGGTACCGGATCGTGTTGTTCGACCAACGCGGCTGCGGGCGATCCCGTCCCCACATCGCGGACGGCGCCGACCTCGCCGTCAACACCACCGACCACCTGATCGCCGACATGGAACGCCTGCGCGAGCACCTGGGGATCGATCGGTGGCAGGTCTTCGGCGGGTCGTGGGGGTCGACGCTCGGGCTCGCCTATGCCCAGACGTATCCCGAGCGGGTGACCGAACTGGTGCTGCGCGGCATATTCCTCCTGCGGCGCAGCGAGATCGACTGGTACTACAACGGCGGTGCCGCCCACATCTACCCGGATCTGTGGGAGTCGTATCTGGCGCCGATCCCCGAGGCCGAACGCGGCGGGGATCTGGTCGCCGCCTATCACCGGTTACTGACCTCGCGGGATCCGGAGATCGCTCGCGCGGCAGCCGGCGCCTGGACCGGGTGGGAGCAGGCGACGAGCTACCTGCTCCCCAAACCCGACGCGCCCGACGCGGAGAATCACCGCTTCGACCTGGCCTTCGCCACCATCGAGAACCACTACTTCGTCCACGGCGGTTTCCTCGACGACGGGCAGCTGCTGGCCAACATCGACCGGATCGCACACATCCCCGGGGTCATCGTCCAGGGCCGCTACGATGTCGTGTGCCCGACCCGCAGCGCGTGGGATCTGCACCGGGCGTGGCCTCAAGCCGAACTGCACATCGTCGACGACGCGGGACACGCCTCGTTCGAGCCTGGGATCAAACACCATCTGATCACCGCCACCGACCGATTCGCGGCCGAGTCCGACTAGACTTTCCGACGACATCGACGGTGACTCGGCGGCGCCCGCCGGGCCGCGGAACGGGAGGAACGGGTGGCTGCATCCGAGGTGGTCGAGATCGAGCTCAAGTTCGACGTGGATGCCGGGCACACGGCCCCCGACCTGCGCGCTCTGCCCGGTGTCATCGGCGCGACCGAACCCGAGACGTTCACCCTCGACGCCACCTATTTCGACACCGAGAACCTCGATCTCGCCGGCAACCGGATCACGATGCGGCGCCGCACCGGCGGACACGATGCGGGCTGGCACCTGAAGCGGCCGACCGGCACCGTGGGTGCCCGACGCGAACTGCGTGTCGGCTTCGACGACGCGCCCGCCGACGGTGACGTCCCGGCCGAGATGCTCACCCCGGTGGTGGCCCTGGTCCGGACCCGCAAACTGATCCCGGTGGCCGCGCTGTCCACGAAACGCACGGTCACCACACTCCTCGGCTCCGACGGCAGTCCCGTCGCCGAGTTCGCCGAGGACCTGGTGACCGCCCAGTCCCTGCTGCCGGGTGGGCACTTCCAGGAGTGGGCGGAATGGGAATTCGAGTTGCTGGGCGACCGCCCTGACAAGAACGTGCTGAAAGCGGCCGAGAAAATCCTGCAGCGTGCCGGTGGCCGGGCACCGTCGTCGGCCTCGAAACTCGCCCGGGCCATCGGGTCGACACCGTCGGTCACCGAGCCGCACGTCGGCAAGCGGCCGACTGCACTCGAACTGGTGGTGACCGACATCGCCATCCACCGCAACTCGCTGGTCGCCTACGACCCACTCGTCCGTGTCGACGCCGAGGACGCCGTCCACCAGATGCGGGTGGCATGCCGCCGGCTGCGCAGCATCTTCTCCGGGTTCCCGACGGTGCTCGACGAGGCGCGCACCGCTCACCTCAACGAGGAGTTGAAGTTGCTGGCACGGATCCTCGGGGAGGCCCGTGACTCCGAGGTCCAGCTCGCGCTCGACGAGTCTCTGCTGCGCTCGGAGAACGCATCCGACGAGCTCATCGCGACGCTGGCCGGCGCCGAGACCGCAGTCCACGACCGTGCGATCAAGGCGGCGCACAGCGCGATGAACTCCGAACGCTACTTCTCGCTGCTCGACGCCATCGACGAGCTCATCGCCTCGCCGCCGCCCGGTCCGGACGCCGACCTGGAGGCGACCGAGGCGGTCGACCGGTCCATCGCCAAGAACCGCAAGAGCATCAGGAAAGCGCAGGCGACGCTGGCGACGCTGCCCGAGGGTTCGCACGAATGGACCGAGCAACTGCATCTGATCCGTCGGCGCGCCAAGCGGCTGCGCTACAGCACCGACGCGGCCGAACCGTTGGGCCGCAAGAAATACCGCAAGGTGGCCAAGGCCGCCAAGGACATCCAGTCGGCGCTCGGGGATTTCAACGACACCGCCATCAACCGCAAACGGCTCGCCGAGATCGTCGGCTCCGGGACCGCGTCCGGCCAGGACCTGTTCGTGCTCGGACGCATCGACGCCCGTCAGGAGAACGACAGCGCGCGCGCCCTCGAGGCCTACCGGGCGGTCGCCAAGGATCTCTGAGCGCGGCGTCCGTCAGGCCGGCGCGAAGGCCACCTTCCGCGTCGAGGGATCTGCGTCGCGGAGCATGACGGTCAGACGCTCGCCCTGTCCGGGGTCACCGTCGCACGGTGCGATGACCGCCGGTTCGGTGAGGAAGACCCGCGCCGGCCGGTGCTCGGTCGCCGCGTGCAGCACGACCGCATCGAACCTCTCACCGACCCGTCCCGCAAGGAGGACGGCCTCGGCGAGGTCGATGCCGGCACGCTCGGCCGACGACGCGAGCGATCCCGCCGAGCGCAGCAGCCTCGGCAGCGTCGGCAGTGCCCGCGACACCCAACCCGGTACCGCCTGCCCCGTCGTGATCGCCAGACACACCTCGGTGGCGAAGCGGTCACCGAGGCGGCGCAGCGGTGCGGTCACGTGCGCGTAGACGCCTCCGATCGCTGCGTGGCGCACCTTATCGGCACCCGGCCGCTCCTGTGCCGGGTCGAGCACCAGGTAGTCGGCGCCCCGCATCAGGTTCGCGCCGGCCGACATGAGGGCCAGGGTCGACGGGCGGCCCTTGGGCAGGCCCGCGAGGAACTGGCCGACGGTGATGTCGGCCGGCCACGACACTCCCAGCGCCGCGGCCGCCGCGCGCAGTCCGGTCACCGCATCCGGGTTGGCGGGCGGCAGGGTGCGCAGCAG
>NZ_BAHC01000002.1 GCF_000298195.1 Gordonia rhizosphera NBRC 16068
GTGGCGGCGCGAGGAGCGTGCGCCGGTCAGGATCAGCACCAGCCCGATGAGCAGTCCGACCGCGACGGCGATCCAGCCGAGATCGGCGGCGTCGGGCAGGTCCGGGTTCCCCGCGATGCCCCAGCCGGCCAGCACGAGTGCCACGATCCCCAGGATGATCAGGCCGGGCGAACGGTGGCGGGTGTCTGTCGCCTCCGATTCGGTGTTCATGTCATTCATCGGGTCACCTCCACATGGCCGACGTTGCTGCGGGCGTTGATCGTCAGGACCGGGCCTTCGGTGCCGTCGTCGCCGCCGGAGAGCCCCTCGGGGCAGCTCTCGTCACCGATCCGGGTCTCGCAGTGCGCCCGGACGTTCATCCCAGGGGGCAGCAGCACGGCGACCTCACCGATACCGTTGTGAAGGTCGACGGTGCGGTCCCCGGTGAGTTCCACCGATCGCAGGTCCAAGGTCATCCGCCCCATCGTGAGCGTGTACTCGCTCTGGATCTCGTTCTCGCTCAGTGGCTTCCAGGTGCGCTCACCCGTGCCGCCGGGTGGGAGCCCGTCGAGGTTGGCGACCGCCGCCGACACCACGACCGCGACACCGAGGGCCAGCGCCACCGGGACGAGTCCGGTGCTGTGCCGACCCGACCTGCGCCGTCGCAGGCCGGCATGGACCAACCCGACGCCGACGACCGCGAGGGTCAGCGCCAGGACCCGGGTTGTGGTGAACCAGTCCACGCCCGCCTGATGAGCCGCGGCACCGGCCGCGCCGACGATGACCGCCAGACCGAGGACGACGAGGGTCAACGGCGATCGACGCTCCTTCACCTCGCCCGGCGTGGGCAGAGGTGCGGGTTCGGGGAGATCCCAGGCGAACTCGGCGGCGCCCAGCGGATCCCAGGCCGGGGGTATCCGATGCGGATCGTCGGGGGCGAAGGCGCCGGAAGCCGCAGCGCCGGAGGCGGCAGGGCCGGAGTCCGCCGGGGGGACCGGTGCGCCGGGATCGGTCACCGGGGGCTGTGGTCCAGTGGGGTAAGGCGAGTTGGGTGGATAGGGCGCCGTGGGGGAGGACGGCGTCGGGAATAACCCCGTGGGATAAGGCTCCGTGGGATAGGGCGCCGCGGGATACGGTGCGGCGGGATAGGGCGCCGCGGGATACGGTGCGGCGGGATAGGGCGACGGCGGATATGGGTTCTCGGCGGAGAACTGTTGCGGCACCGGCGTGGTCGCTCCCGTCGCGGTGTCCGTCATCGAACGGGGCACCCACCGCTGCAGATCATCCGGGGTACCCGACCAGCCGGTGACCGGGGCGGGACGGTACGTGTCGGCACTGGTTCCGGGTGGTGGTTCGGGGGTGCGCTGATAGAGCAGCCACCAACCGAGCAGCATCAGGGCCGCACCGACCAGGCCTCCCGAACTCCAGGTGGCGTTGGGGCCGAACGACGTCAACAGGATGATCGCGAGGACGATCAGCAGGATGAACTTGCCGTTGCGCTGCGTCATGCTCGCGCGACCGCGCTGTCCATCCCATCGTTCGGTGGCACCGGTTCCGAGTTGGTCGGCCCGGTCCTGGCCGGGCATCGTGATCCAGGCCGCGATGTAGAGCAACAGACCACTGCCGCCGAACAGCGTGGCCACCACGAAGGCGACCTTGACCAGCGTCGGATCGACCCGATACCGCGCACCGATACCCGCGCACACCCCGGCCACCGTGCGGTTGCCGCGGGGCCGGACGGGTCGGGTCGCCCACATCCGTTCGAACTGCTTCGTGTCCATGGTCCCCATCGTCGTCGTCGCGCGGACTCCGCACATCGGGGACGACCCTGAGAACGTCCCTGATGTGCATCGGGGCCCGACCGTGCCACCATCGAAGTGTGAGTGGTCGTGCCCCCGTGCCCGCGTCATCCTCCGTGGCGTCGTCGACGCCCCGGTTGGTGCGCCGTGGCGGGGGCCGGGTCATCGGTGGCGTGGCCGGCGGGATCGCCGATCATCTCGGTGTCGACGCCTTCCGGGTGCGGGTCGTCTTCACGGTGCTGGCCGCCATGGCAGGGGCCGGCGTGCTCGCCTACGGTCTGTTGTGGTTCTTCTGCCCGCCCGGCCACGACACGGCCCCGCCCTCGCCGGGGGAACGGCGACAGGCCTACGGACTCGCCATCGTCGGCCTGGTCGCGATGTCGGTCGTCGGGTTCGCCGCCTCGGGTACTCCGGCCGCCTACCTCGTGCCATTCGTGTTCGTGGCCGTCGGCGCGAGTCTGGTGTGGCGCGAGTTCGACACCTCACGAGCGTCACCGCGCACCCCTGTGCTCACCTGGACCCGGCTGATCGGCGGCGCCCTGCTCGTGATCGGTGGGCTCGTGGTGATCGTGCTCGCCGGTGATCAGAACTTCGGTGGGCTCTCCACGACGCTGCTCGCCGTCGCCGCCACCCTCATCGGAGTGCTGCTGCTGACCGTGCCGCTGTGGATGCAGATGTTGCGCGCCCTCAACGAGGAACGGGCCGCGCGCATCCGCAACGCCGAACGCGAGGAGATCGCGTCCCACCTGCACGACTCGGTGCTGCAGACGCTGGCGCTCATCCAGAAACAGGCAGGCAAACCCGACGAGGTCGCACGCCTGGCGCGCAGCCAGGAGCGGGAGCTGCGCGGCTGGCTGTTCGGCGATCCCGCACAACGGGCGGGCTCGTTGTCGGCGAGTCTGCAGGGTGTCGGGGCCGAGGTGGAGGACGACTACGGCATCGAGGTCGACGTCATCACCGTCGGCGATCTGCGACCCGACGACGAACCGCCCGCCGATCGGCGCCGCTGGACCGCGCTCGTCGGCGCCACGCGCGAGGCCTTGATCAACGCGGCCAAACATTCCGGGGAGCGCAAGGTCGACGTCTACGGAGAGGTGACCGACGATCAGGTCGAGGTGTTCGTTCGTGATCGGGGTGTCGGTTTCGATCAGGATCTCATCGACGACGACCGTCAGGGGATCGCGAGGTCGATCAGGGCGCGGATGCAGCGGGTGGGCGGTGAGGTCGCGATCGACTCCACTCCCGGGCGCGGCACCAACGTGCGCCTGACGATGCCGCGCGGCCACGCCGCCGGATCCGATGCCGAACCCGGCATCGCGGTGCCGGCGGAACAGCCACACAAAGAAGAGAAAGGACATCGATGACCGAGGCGGCGCCGTGCCGGATCTTTCTCGTCGACGACCACGCCGTGTTCCGGTCGGGGGTCCGCGCCGAGCTGGCCTCCGAACCGGGTCTGCAGGTCGTGGGCGAGGCGGGCGCCGTGGTCGAGGCGGTCGCGGCGATCGTGCGCCTGCGGCCGGATGTGGTCCTGCTCGATGTGCACATGCCCGCAGGCGGAGGTGTCGCCGTGCTGCGCGGGGTCACCGACGCGATGCCCGACGGGGCGCCGGTGTTCCTGGCGCTGTCGGTATCCGATGCCGCCGAGGACGTGATCGCCACGATCCGAGCCGGTGCACGCGGGTACGTGACCAAGACGATCGACGGTCGCGAACTCGCCGACGCGGTCCGTCGGGTTGCCGACGGTGACGCCGTGTTCAGCCCTCGGCTCGCCGGTTTCGTGCTCGACTCGTTCACCGGCAAATCGTCGTCACCCGAACCGCCGCTGGATCCGGAACTGGACTCGCTGACCAAACGGGAGCTCGAGGTTTTGCGCCTGCTCGCCCGCGGGTACACCTACCGTGAGATCGCCGACGAGTTGTTCATCTCGATCAAGACCGTCGAGACGCATGCGTCGAACGTGCTGCGCAAGACCCAGCAGTCCAACCGGAACGCGCTCACGCGCTGGGCTGCGACCCGCCACATCGGCTGACCGCACTCCCGCCCCTCGCCCCGCACCACCAGCATCTGTCTCACGACCATGCTGGCAGTCGGGGGACGATCGGAATTCCGGGGGAAGAACCGACACGGGGCGGGGTGGGCGTCAGAGAAGGGCGACGGCCAGGCCGACGAGGATGGCGATGAGTGCGACGAGGGCGAACAGTCCGAGAACGACCGTGGTCGTCGACGTCGACGGTCCGCTCCAGGTCGGGCGCGGTGTCGGGCGCGGGCGCGGGCCGGACATGACGTCTGCCCGGGGTGTGGCCGACGGGGCGGGTGAGGCCGACGACCGGGGTGTGGCCGGGTCGGACGTCGAGGTAGCGGCTGGTGCGTCGTCGGCGGTCGGGGTCACGACCGGCCGATGGGTACCCGTCGGATGGCTACGCGAGGGCCGCGGAGACCGCTGTGCCCAGACCGGGGTGCCACCATCGGGCCGCCGCAGGGGGCTGGTCAGCACCTGCTGGATCGAACCGCGGGAGCCGGCGGCCACCCGCGCGAGGCGGTCGCGGGCCTGCGCCATCGTCGGGCGTTTGTCCGGATGCGGTTCGAGCATCGCCAACAGCACCGGCTCGAGCGCGTCGGCCCTGGTCATCGGGTTGATCCGGGCTCGGGCGACCTTGTGCAGCAGCGCCAACGAGTCGTCGTCGACGCCGAACGGGGGCCGGCCCTCGACGAGCGTGTAGACCGTCGCGCCGAGCGAGTAGACATCCGACGCCTCGCCGGGATCGGCGCCACGGGCGACCTCGGGTGCGAAGTAGGCCGGGGTGCCGGTGATCACACCCGACTGGTTCGCGGCGGTGTCGTCCTTGGCGCGGGAGATCCCGAAATCGGTGATCTTGACCAGTCCCGCATCCCGCCCGGTCGTCGTGACCAGGATGTTGCCCGGTTTGATGTCGCGGTGGATGATGCCAGCCGTGTGGGCGGTCGCCATCGCATCGGCCACCTGGGCGCCGATCTGTGCCGCCTGGTCGACATCGAGAGTCCTTGCGGTGTGCAGGATCTGGGCGACACTTCGGGAGGGGAGATACTCCATGACGAGCCACGGCTCACCGCGGTCGAGGGCGACGTCGTGGACGGCGATCGCGTTGCGGTGGGCGAGTTTCGCGGCGATACGACCCTCTCGCATCGCGCGCTGTCGAAGGTTGTCGGCGGACTCCTCGCTCAGCCCTTCGGTGGACACGACCTGCTTCACGGCCACGTCGCGAGCGAGGAGTTGGTCGTGGGCCAGCCAAACGGTACCCATGCCGCCCCCACCGATACGCGACCTCAGCCGGTAGCGGCCGGCCACCAGCGTCTGCGGTCCCGGTGTGCGGTGACCTTCCGGTGCGGTGGGTGGCATAGGCTGCATGATAGTCGGGCCCGCCGGGGCGGGCGCGAGAGCTTGACACTTCGGTCGCACATATGTTCGACTGTGCGCATGCGGTGGGCCGGCCAGGGTGTCGAGGTCGATGACGGAGCGCTCCCCGGGCTGGGGAAGGCCGGTCTGGTGCGGTCGGTGCAGACTCCCGAGTTCGAGGGGATCACCTTTCACGAGGTGTTGGCCAAGAGTGCGCTCAACCAGGTACCGGATGTGGCGAACCTCCCGTTTCGGTTCACGGTCAACACCTTTCGCGGTTGTACCCATGCGTGCCGGTACTGTTTCGCCCGTCCCACGCACGAATACCTGGAACTCGACGCAGGCCGGGATTTCGACACCCAGGTGGTGGTGAAGCTGAACGTGGCCGCGGTGCTGCGCAAGGAGCTGCGTCGGCGATCGTGGAACCGCGAGACCGTGGCGCTGGGAACCAACACCGACCCCTATCAGCGGGCCGAGGGACGCTATCGACTGATGCCGGGTGTGATCTCGGCCCTGGCCGAGTCGCAGACCCCGTTCTCGATCCTCACCAAGGGCACCTTGCTGCAGCGGGATCTCCCGTTGTTGCGTCAGGTGTCGCGGCGGGTCCCGGTGAGCATCGCGATCTCGCTGGCCATCCATGACGCCGAACTGCAAAAGGCGGTGGAACCTGGTACCCCGACCCCGCGGGCGCGTCTGGAGTTGATCCGCGCGGTGGCCGAGGCGGGCTTCGCGCCGCATGTGATGGTGGCGCCGGTGATCCCGTATCTGAGCGATTCCACCGCGCACCTGGAGAGTCTGTTGGCAGCCCTGGCCGAGGCCGGCGCGTCCGGGGTGACCGCGTTCCCGATGCACCTTCGGGGTGCGACCAAGCCATGGTTCCTCGAATGGCTGGCCGACGAGCACCCCGCGCTGGTACGGCGGTATCGCGGGCTCTATGGGCGGGGTGCCTACGTGACCCCGGAATACTCCTCCTGGCTGCGGGAGAGGATGCGCCCGCTGGTGCAGCGGTACGGGCTGGCCGGGTCGTCGCTGGCCGGGTCGTCGATGACGCGGGGGTCGGGCGAGCGGCGCGACACCGATCCCGATCCGGTGGCGAAGCCCGAGTTGCAGCAAGCGCTCACGCTGTTCTGAGCTGGGTCGAATCCGGTCGCGTTGACGGTTGTCGGTAGGCCGTCCTAGGATCAAATCGAATCGAAAATATGTTCGAACAGCATGCATCTTCCCTGCGCGCTGATTGCGGAAATTCGACAGGAATTCGCAGGTCAGGAGGATTGTATGGGTGGTGCAGGGAATGTTGGCGCGGAGAACGCCGAACTCGACCGTCTCCGCCGCCAGATCGCAGCGATGACCGGGCGCCCCGACCGCCGCGCCGTCGGTGTCGCCGATCGTTCGACGGACATGTTGCCGGTTCCGGAGGCGCTGGCCGATCTGCTGCCGCAGCGCGGGATCGCCCGCGGCAGCGTGGTGACGGTTTCCGGGGCGCGGTCGATCCTGCTGTCGGTGATCGCGTCGGTCAGTGCGTCGGGCGCGCAGGTGGGAGTCGTGGGCCTGCCCGCGCTCAACTTCGGGTCGGTCGAGGAGTTGGGCGGCGATCTGTCGCGCATCGCCACGGTCCCGGACCCGGGGGTTGATCCGGTGGAGGTCGCCGGGGTGCTGCTCGACGGTCTCGACCTCGTGGTGCTCGGACTCGATGGGATCACGGTTCCGCCGTCTCGGACCAGGGTGGTGATGGGCAGGGTGCGCAAGCAGCTGTCGACCCTGCTGGTGGTTGCCGGCACGTGGCCGGGGGCGCACCTCCGTCTGGACGCGGAGGTGATGGCCTATCGGCATCTGCCCGGCGGGGCTGGGCCGTCCGACCTCGCGGATGCCCGGGTCGGTTACGGCAGGATCGGCGGGATGTCCCTGCAGGTCACTGTCACGGATCGGGGACGGCGCCGGAAGATCGGCGAGATCGACTTCGTTGCAAGGGGTTTCGGAACCGAAGCACGGATGGGACTGGTGCCGTCGCAATCCCGGGAGCCGAGCCTGGCGGTGGCCAACTGATGGGTGCCTCGACCTCCCGCCCGACCGTACGGACGCGATCCGCGAGGACAGGTCGGGTGCTGGCCCTGTGGTGTCCGGATTGGCCCGCGACCGCCGCCGCGATCGCCGACGACCTCCCGCCTCAGCAGCCGATCGCGGTGCTGGGAGCCAATCGTGTCATCGCGTGTTCGGCGCCGGCCCGTAGCGCGGGCGTGCGCCGGGGGATGCGGAAACGACAGGCGCAGTCGGCATGCCCGGAGATGACCGTCGTGCCCACCGACGAGAATCGGGATGGTCGGATCTTTGAACCGGTCGTGTCGGTGGTGGCCGGGTTGGTGCCGGCCGTCGAGGTGCTGCGTCCGGGTCTGCTGGTGGTGCCGTCGACCAATGCCACCAGGTACTTCGGCGGGGAGGAGGTACTCGCCGAGAAGCTGATCGACGCGGTCGCCGCAGTGGGGGTGGAGGCTCAGGCCGGTGTGGCCGACGAGTTGTTCACCGCGGTGATCGCGGCGCGACAGGGGGATCATGTGGCACCCGGCGGCGATGCCGCCTTCTTGGCCGGACGACCCATCACCGACCTCGTCGTCGAACCGAGCCTGAGCGATCCGAGTCGGACCGATCTGGTCGACCTCCTTCGGCGACTGGGGATTACAACCATCGGTGCCTTCGCCGCCATGTCCATCCGAGATGTGGCCTCCCGGTTCTCCGCCGATGCCGTCGTCGCACACCGACTCGCGAACGCCACACCCGGACGACCCCCGTCGGGCCGGGTGCACCCGATCGACCTGGTGATCGAGCACGTGTGCGACCCGCCGATCGAGCGGGTCGATGTCGCGGCCTTTCTCGGGCGTCGACTGGCCGATGAACTGGCGCGTCGACTGGCCTCGGTGTCGGTGGCCTGCACCCGTCTCACCGTGGAGGCGGTGACCGAGCGTGGCCAGCGTCATGCCCGGACCTGGCGGTGTGCCCAACCGTTGACCCCGGAGGCCACCGCGGACCGGATTCGGTGGCAACTCGAGGGCTGGTTGACCGGCGGTCGGGCCGGGTCGCCGGAGCGGCCGGATTCGCCGATCGGCCTGCTGCGGCTCGAGCCGATCGAGGTCGTCGCGGCGGGAGCGCTGCAATATGTCCTGAGCGGCAACGGGTTACCCGAGGACCCGGAGGTCGACGAGCGGGTCCGTCGGTCGCTGGTGCGGGTGCAGGGCCTGCTCGGGGGTGATGCGGTGCAACTCCCGATCCCCAGCGGCGGGCGTGGGCCGGGGGACCGGATCACGATGGTGGCGCTCGGCGACGAACGGATCCCGGAGCGGGAACCGGATGCCCCCTGGCCGGGTCGGATACCGCAGCCGACCCCGACGGTCCTGCTCGACACCCCGATCCGGGTACTGGATCTGGCCGGTCACGCAGTGGAGGTCACCGGCCGCGGCATGTTCTCCGCGGAGCCCACCACGGTGCGGACCGATCGCGACGGTCGTGAGCGGAGCTGGGAACTGCAGTGGTGGGCCGGGCCCTGGCCGGCCGGTATCAGCGGCGACGATCAGGGGATCGTCGCCCGCGCCCAGGTCCTGCTCGACGAT
>NZ_BAHC01000001.1 GCF_000298195.1 Gordonia rhizosphera NBRC 16068
GCGGTGCTCGCTGATCGTCATCGTTGTCCCGATCCGTTCTCGCCGTTGTCGGAGGCACCGTACCCTCCGACACCGCGGCCACCATTGGTGCCGTTCGGATCGGACCCGTTGGCGCCACCACCGGCGGGGGACGCGTCCTGCGGAGGCCAGCCCGGAGCCGACCAGTCGCGCGGTGCACCGTAGTCGGGACGGGTGCCGTGGGTCGGCTGACCCGGGTAGCCGCCGTAGGGCTGGTGACCGGGAGCCGACTGCGGCGGATAGACCGGCGGATACGGCTGCGGTTGCGTCGGGTTGGGGTAACCCGGTCCCACTTGCGGACCGGCACCCACCGACTGCGGAACCGGGACCGGTTCCGGCTTGACGGGTTCCGGCGGCGGCCACGGCTCACCACGTTCGATCGCCATCTCACCGGGCGTCTTGACCGGCGGCTTGTCACTCGGGGTGCGTTCGCCGAACTCGTTGAAGGCGGTGATCCGCGGCCGCTTCTCCACCTGGGAGAAGATCATCTCGAGATCCTTGCGGGTCAGCGTCTCCTTCTCGAGCAGTTCCGATGCCAGCACATCGAGGGTGTCGCGGTATTCCGACAGGATCGACCAGGCCTCGGTGTGGGCCGCCTCGATGAGTCGGCGCACCTCGTCGTCGATCTCGCCGGCGATCTCGGCGGAGTAATCGCTGTGGGTACCCATGGTCCGGCCCAGGAACGGGTCACCGTGGTCCTGTCCGTAGCGCACCGCGCCCAGCTTCGCGCTCATGCCGTATTCGGTGACCATCGCGCGGGCGATCTTGGTCGCCTGATCGATATCGCTCGACGCACCGGTGGTCGGCTCGTGGAAGACGAGCTCCTCCGCGGCCCGGCCGCCCATCGCCATGACCAGGCGCGCGATCATCTCCGAGCGGGTCATCAGGTCCTTGTCCTGCTCGGGCACGGCGAGAGCGTGTCCGCCGGTGCGGCCGCGGGCCAGGATCGTGACCTTGTAGATCGGGTCGAGGTCGGGCATCGCCCAGGCGGCCAGGGTGTGGCCGCCCTCGTGGTAGGCGACGACCTTCTTCTCGTGTTCGCTGATGACGTGGCTCTTGCGACGCGGTCCGCCGATGACGCGGTCGACCGCCTCCTCCAGCATCTCGGCGGTGATGGTGGTCTTGTTCTCACGGGCCGCGAGTAGCGCCGCCTCGTTGACGACGTTGGCCAGGTCGGCACCCGACATACCCGGGGTGCGCTTGGCGAGGCCGTCGAGATCGGCGTCCGCGTCGATCGGCTTGCCCTCGGCGTGCACCTTCAGGATGGCGCGCCGGCCGGCCATGTCGGGGTTGCCGACGGGGATCTGCCGGTCGAAACGGCCCGGACGCAGCAGCGCCGGATCGAGGATGTCGGGACGGTTGGTGGCCGCGATCAGGATGATCCCGGAGCGGTCGCCGAAGCCGTCCATCTCGACGAGCAGCTGGTTGAGTGTCTGCTCCCGCTCGTCGTGGCCGCCGCCGAGTCCGGCGCCACGCTGGCGGCCGACGGCGTCGATCTCGTCGACGAAGATGATGCAGGGGCTGTTGTTCTTGGCCTGCTCGAACAGGTCACGCACGCGTGAGGCACCGACACCGACGAACATCTCCACGAAGTCCGAGCCGGAGATGGTGAAGAACGGCACACCGGCCTCACCCGCGACGGCACGGGCGAGCAACGTCTTACCGGTGCCGGGCGGACCGAACAGCAGCACGCCCTTGGGGATCTTCGCGCCGACCGCCTGATAGCGCGCCGGGTTCTGCAGGAAGTCCTTGATCTCGTAGAGCTCCTCGACCGCCTCGTCGGCACCAGCGACGTCGGCGAAGGTTGTCTTGGGCATGTCCTTGGTGAGCTGCTTGGCCTTGGATTTGCCGAAGCCCATCACACCGCCGCGACCGCCGCCCTGCATCCGGTTCATCACGAAGAAGAACAGGCCGAACAGCAGCAGCATCGGGAGGATGAAGATGAGGATCTGCCAGAGCACCGACTGCTGGCTGACATTGGTCTGATAGGGAGCCCCGGTCTCGGTGACCGACTGGAAGACCTGTTCACCGGCCGCCGCAGGATATTTGGCGGTGATCTTGGTGGTGTCCTGGCCGTCGACGCTGATCGGGTTCTTGAGCTCGATGCGCAGCTGCTGCTCGCGGTCATCGATGTCGATACGCGCGGTGTTCTTCACGTTGAGCTGCGTCAACGCAACCGACGTGTCCACAGCCCGGTACTCGCGGCCGGAGTCGCGCATCACGCTCCAACCCCACAGGGCGAGCACGATGAGTGCCACGATGGCGAGGTTGCGGAAGACTGACTTTCGGTTCATGCCTGTTGGTGGTGGTCGGGTTCGTCTGACATGACGTGCCCGCGCCGTTCCCACTGTCCTTCCCGGTCGACGTGTCCGTATTTCTTGAGGCTACCGGTCAACGAACTTCCAGGGAAAACCGTTCCGGATGCGCCCGGATCGCGCGCTGGTGCTGGTAGACGTCAGTTCTGGTAGACCGACGGACGCAGCCGCCCGATGAACGGAAGGTCGCGGTACCGCTCGGCATAGTCGAGGCCGTAACCGACGACGAACTCGTTGGGGATGTCGAACCCGACGTCGGCGACGTTCACCGGAGAACGCACCGCCTCTGGCTTGCGCAGCAGCGTGCACACCTGAAGCGATCGCGGCGACCGGGTCGCCAGATTCTTCATCAGCCACGACAGGGTCAGACCGGAGTCGATGATGTCCTCGACGATGAGCACGTCGCGGTCGGCAATGTCGCGATCGAGGTCCTTGAGGATGCGCACCACTCCCGACGAGGACGTCGACGACCCGTAGCTCGACACCGCCATGAACTCCATCTGCGAGGGGATACTGAGCGCACGAGCGAAGTCGGTCATGAACATGACCGCACCCTTGAGTACCCCGATCAGCATCAGGTCCTCGTCGATATCGGCGTAGCGGGCGGCCACCGAGTCGGCCAACTCCTGGGTGCGCTTCTTGATCTGATCCTCGGTGATCAGGATCTCTTCGATGTCATCGCCGTACCGGCCTGCGGGCTGCACGCGTCTAGCTTGTCATGCCGCACCCCTGCCATGCCGCACCGCGTGGGAGGGAGTTACCACCGCTTCGAGGGCGGGCCGACATTGGGTCGTTTGTACGACTAGATACTGACGTGCAGTAACATAACAATGGGATTGCAAATGTTGCCTTTTCTTTATTTGCACCCACTCCGGTAGCCCACGGCTCGAACTGCAGAGTCGTCGATCGAAAGACCCTCCCCTGATGCTCCAGCCCTCCCCCACGCTCCCCTCCCCCGAGCACGGAGCCCCTTCGAGCACGCAGACACGACGGACGGCGCAGTTGACCGTGCGCTTCCTGTCTGTCCTGTCCTTCGTGACCGTCGCGATCACGGCGCTCGCCGGCACCGCGCAGGCCTCGCCCACGACCGCCGCGCCGGTGAAGTACACCGTCTCGTCGACGCCGACGTCGATGACGATCACGGTGGACAACGGCACGATCGCCACCGCCGACGGAAAGCTCTCGATTCGCAACAACGCGGGCGCCGAGGTCTTCCGTATGCCGCTGGCATATCGGATGGAGTACCGGCAGTTCCCCATCGACGCACACACGGTCGGCAAGACCGCGACGTTGATCCCGTCGAAGGACGCGGCGCGCTCGACTCCGGTCGCCAAGGCCGAGGTGGACGCACTCCGCATCGAGGCCGCCAAGCAGCAGGAGGCCAAGTCCGCGGCCGATCCCAATGCACCCAAAACCAAGAAGGAGCGCGACGATCGCGCACTTGCCGAGTTCAACTCGACCCTCGCCACCGGGATGACGATCTCCAACCTGGTGGGGCTCATCGTCGGCGCGATCGTCGGTGGATTCATCGGCTGCGTCGTCACGTTGTTCGCCGCGTGCGCCGGGGTCGTCGCGGGCGCGACGCTCGGCAGCATCGTCGGCCTCATCCTCGGTGGCGGCGGAACCCTCATCTACGCCGCCGTCCAGTACTTCAACACGGTCAACTCCCCCTTCGTTCCGCCCAAGACCGCGTCCACTCCGCAGGGGTGACGCCGCACGGCTGACCCGGCCAACCGAGGGCGAAGACGGCCCGCCACCACAATCCACGTGGTGGCGGGCCGTCGACTTTACGACAGCCCCGTCAAGAGTGAACTCGCCTGACGGCCCGTCGATCTCGGGTCTCCGAGGGACCGCCGCGCAGGCCAGTAGGTCGTTCGTACTACTTTGAGAAGGCAAACCGCGTGTTGAGCATCACGCTCGGATCACGAGTGGCACCACCAGTCACACCCGGCACATTTCCGCCCAGCGCCGGAGATGAATTTGTGACAGTAAAGCTGGCCGCAGACCCTATCGGCTCCGGGGGGAATCCGATCGCCCGATCTGCGTTCGAATCGCCATAAATCCCATACGTGACGGCTCTGGTCAGAGCCGACAACCGAAAGACTCCCCTATGATCCCTGACCGCCCGGCCGACACCACGCCGACCGCCCGTCTCCGACTTCGGATTCTCACCACGATTTCCCTCGTCACAGTAGCGATCACGGCTTTCGCAGGTGCCGCCCAGGCGGCACCCACCACACCTACGCCGACCACCTATGACCTTCACGCGACGGCAGCGTCGTTACGCATCACCGTGCACAACGGCACGATCAGCACGAACAACGGCGCGCTCGAGATTCGCGATTCCGCGGGCATCACGAAATTCCGAATGCCGTTGGCCTACCGCATGGAATACCTGCAATTCCCCATCGATGCGCGAACGGTCGGCACCACCGCGATCCTGACCCCGTCGAAGAACCCGGCGCGGTCCACACCCGTCATCGACATCGCCGGGGTGAACGCCCTGCGCACCGTGGCGGCCAAACAGCAGAACAACTCCAAGTCGACGCCGAAGGCCACTCCCAAGGTCGACCCCGACGCGCCGAAAACCCGCAAACAGCGTGACGATCGGGCCCGTTCCGAGTTCAACACCACGCTCGCGATGGGGATGACGATCTCTCAGTTGGTGGGCATGATCATCGGCGCGATCGCGGGCGGGCTCATCGGCTGCATCATCACGATCTTCGCGGCCTGCACCGGTGTGGTCGCGGGCGCCGGCCTCGGCGGGATCATAGGCCTGGTCCTCGGCGGTGGCGGAACGCTCATCTACGCCGCCGTCCAGTACTTCAACACGATCAATGCACCGTTCGTGCCACCCGCGAATGCGTCTGCCGCCCAAGGGTGATTACGACGAACGGGACCGAACGGACGGCCCGTCTCCGAGATACCTCGGAGACGGGCCGTCGTCGTGTGACGGTGCATGTACATCGTTCGTACGACATCAGATCTGAGACCGGTCGGTCCGCCATCACACTCGGGTCACGACTGCTACCACCAGTCACATCCGACACAATTTCCCGCCAGTTTGGACCGCGAATTTGTGACAGTGACATCGACCGTGGACACCATCGGTTAGAGGGGAATCCGATTTTTCGTCCCGGCTGCACGCAGCAAGTTCAGTCCCTGCACGCCAAGGCTCACCGCAATCGAGCCGACAACCCGAAAGACTCCCCTATGAACCATGAACACGTCGCCGCCATACGACCGAAGTCGCGTCGCCGACTCTTTCTCCTGACCGCCATTTCCCTTGCCACAGCGGCGATCACCGCATTCGCCGGCGTCGCACAGGCCGCCCCCGCCGGCCCCGCACCGACGACCTACGACATCGCGCTGATGGGGTCTTCGTTCAAGATCACCGTGCACAACGGCTCGATCAGCACGACCAACGGCACATTGTTGATCCGCAACGCCGCCGGCGCGACGAAATTCCAGATGCCGCTTTTCTACCGCAAGGAATACCAGCAGTTCCCGATCGACGCACGCACGGTTGGCAACACCGCGACGCTGATCCCGTCCAAGGATGTCGCCAGGTCGACGGCGGTGAATCCTGTCGAGATCGAAGCGCTGCGAGTGGCTGCGGCGCAGCAGGTCGATTCGCCCCGAACGAAGCAGGAACGGGACGACCAGGCACTGGCGCGGTTCAATCAGGAACTCGGCGCCGGAATGTCGATCTCGTCGATTGTCGGAGTCGCGATCGGCGCTCTCATCGGCGGAGTTCTTGGATGTGTGCCCGGTTTGGCACTGGCTGTGGTCGGCTGCATTCCCGGATTCCTGCTCGGCGCGTCGCTCGGCTCGGTCTTGGGTCTGGTGCTGGGCGGCGGTGGATCGCTGATCTTCAGCGCGATCACGTACTTCAACACCATCAACTCGCCCTTCGTGCCACCGAGGGGCTAGCCCGCCACCGAACGTTTCACCCCGACGGTCCGCCTCAGCGTTCGACGAGGCGGACCGTCAATCTGTTTGCGGACCGTACGACGACCCGGCGTGCTCTCGGATCGCCACCGATCGCGACGTGGGCGCGCGAGGTCGTATCGAGGACCTGCGCGTCGACCGCGGAGATGACCCGATGCGTAGGCTCGGTCGCGCCGACGGCGATCAGCCATCGGCGCACGACCCGGGTCCGCATGGCCGCGGGTTCCTCGCTCAGCACCGTCGTGTCGAGCGCCACCGTGCCGGGCCCGTCGTCGATGATCGCCAGGGCCGCGAGATCGTCGGCGATCGCGTCGAGGGCGTCGTTGTCGGCCTGCAGCGCCGAGGCCGTGCGGCCGAGCGCCTCCACCACACCGCCGTGCAGCACGTCGTCGAGCAGTGGCAGCACCTCGGCGCGCAGTCGCACCCGGGTGAACCGCGGATCGCGGTTGTGCGGGTCGTGGTGGGGCCGCAGACCGAGTTCGGCGCACGCCGCGAGCGTCCGCGATCGCCGAACCCCCAACAGGGGCCGCCCCCACGGTGGACTCCACGACCGCATACCGGCGATCGAGCGCGCACCCGAACCGCGGGCCAGGCCGAGCAGCACGGTCTCGGCCTGGTCGTCGGCGGTGTGCGCGAGCAGCACCGCGTGTCCGGCGCGGGCCTCATCGAGCGCGGCGTAGCGCGCCGTCCGGGCCGCCGCCTCCAGACCTCCCTCGGTGCCGACCTCGACGTCGAGCACCCGGGCGTCGGCGCCCAGGGCGCGGGCGGCCTCGGCGGCCGCCGCGGCGACTCCACCCGACCCGACCTGCAGCCGGTGGTCGACGATCAGCGCCCGCACCGACAACCCGGCGCGGAGCGCACAGGCGACCAGCGCCAGCGAGTCCGGCCCGCCGGACAGGCCGACGCACACGTCGGTGCCGACGGTCGGATGGGCGGCGACGAACTCGGCGACCGCTCGGGTCAGAGCACCCGTTGCATCCACGCGCGCGGCTCGTCGATCTCGCTGGGCCGCGGCATCGTCTCCGGAGAGGTCCAGATGGTGTTGAATGCCGTCATACCGGCCGCGTCGACGACCTCGTCGACGAAGGCCTTGCCGCGGATGTACTGGGCGAGCTTGGCATCCATCCCGATGAGGGCGCGGATGATGCGCTGGACAGGGTTGCGCGGACTGGTCCGCCGCTTGTCGAAGGCCTGTCGGATCGATGCGACGGTGGGCACATGTGTGGGCCCGACGGCGTCCATCACGTGGTCGGCGTGTCCCTCGAGCAGGGTGCCGAGCATCATCATGCGGTTGAACGCCTCGTACTGCTCGGGTGTCTGCATCAGCTGCATCGCACCGAGCACCCCCTTCTCGCGGGGCTGATCGGAGTCGCCGCGCAGCGTCGAGGTGATCCGGGCGGTTATCTCGCCGATCGACTCCTGGGATTCCGACGTCAGGATCTCGAGGTTGTCGATCATGTACTGCCGCAGCCACGGATTGGCCGAGAACTGCACGCGGTGGGTGACCTCGTGCAGGCAGACCCAGAGGCGGAAGTCGCTGGGGACGACGCGCAGCGCGCGTTCCACCGCGATGATGTTGGGTGCGACGACCATCAGCACGCCCGGCTCGCCGGTGTCGGGGTCGGGCGTGAACGGGTCGTACTGACCGAGGATGGCTCCCGACAGAAACGCGAGCAGACCCCCGGCCTGCACCCCACCGACTTTCGCGGTCAGCGCCGCGAACCCGGACGGCGCCGTGTCGCCGGCCGCGTCCTCGACGCCGAGCATCGATCGCATCGACAGCGCGGCCGCGTCGACCCATTGCCTGCGGTCGAGAATCCGGGTGGTAGGCACCCGCAGTCCGTCGGCGAGTCCGGTGATCTCACGTACCGGTCCCTCGGCCCGGGTCGCCGCGTCGGCGAGTTCGGCGTGTGCGGCGTCGAGCGTGTAGCCGGTGGTCTTCGGCCCCGGTCGCGACAGCCGCCGGCCCGTCGCTGCGGCCAGGGCCCAGTCGATCCGGGCGCCGACCGACTCGTTCTGCCCGGTGCCCGCGTCGTCGTCGGTCGCTGCGCTTTGCTGTAGCTCACTGCTCATCGGCATCCACATTTCCTCAGCTCGCCGGCGACGTCGTCGAGCGCGGGTCGCGCGTCGGCGGGCGACGTTCCGCCCGACATCAGCGCGAAGGACAACACACGGCCGTCGATGGTCTGGACTATCCCGGTCAACGAACTCACCCCGGTGAGGGTTCCCGTCTTCGCCCGCACCCAGCCGGCGCCAGGATTGACCGTCGGATCGAAGCGATCGGCCAACGTACCGGTACCGCCCGCGACGGGCAGCCCGTCGAGCATGGGCCGCATCAGCGGCTGCGAGGGACCACTCGCGGCGGTCATCAACCGGTCCAGCAGGGTGGCCGGGATGCGATTGGCCGCCGACAGTCCCGACGTGTCCGCGAGCGTGACGCCGGTGAGATCGAACCCGTGCTCGCGCAGGACCGACTCGACGGCGGCCACGCCCCCGGCCAGGGTGGCCGGCCCGCCGCGCGCGACGGACAACTCGATGCCCAACGTCTCCGCGAGCACGTTGTCGCTGTGTCGCATCATGTCCGCGACCCGTGTCTCCAGCGGCGCGGACTGCACCGATGCGATCACCGCCGCGCCCGCCGGTGCGGTCACCGCGGTCACCGTCGCGTCGACGCCGAGGGCCTCGGCCAGCGCCTGCCCGGCCGCGAGCGCGGGTTCGGCCTGGCGGGGCGAGAACTCGTCGAGTGGATCGATCCGTCCACCGTCGGTCATCAGCGCCTCGATCGGCGTGATGTCTCCGCCCGCGATGTCCAGACGATCCCAGGTCGAGTCGAACGACGGCCCGGTGAAGGCGCCGGTGTCGACGGCGACCGACGTGACCGCGACCCCGGATTTCGCGATCTGCTCGGCGAGGTCGGCGATCCGGGGCGCGTCGGTGTAGAAGGTCTGCGCGCCGGTCGGCTGTGCGGACAGCGTCGGGTCACCGGAACCGGTCAGGATGATCTGACCGTTCGGGCCGGCGACGACCGTGGTGGTCAGCCGTTTGTCGTGTGGGAGATCCAGTAGTGCGGCCGACGCGGTCAGGATCTTGGTGTTCGACGCCGGGGTCCGCGGGATCGTCGGGTCGTCGGACCACAGGACGTCGCCGGTGAGCACGTCGCTGATCTGACCGGTGAACTCGCCGAGTTCGGGGGCCCGCACCTCCTGCGCGATGGCGGCCGCGATTCCGGCGGGGGTGGGTTCGGGCGCGGCGGCGCTGACCGGCCGGATCTGCGGGTCCACCGTGATCGCCGCCGGCTGCGGGGGAAATCCGGGCGGGAGTTCGTCGGCGGCGTCGATGCGCAGGGCGACGACGACCGCACCCACCGCGATCAGGGCGAGGACGACCACCGAGATGCTCGTCCACAACAGCATGCGTCGAGACGATCTGCGCAGTGCGGCCACGAAACCTCCGGATAGGTGCCAACGGGGTCTGGCCCCACGACGTCTTGGCCTAACAGTATCGTTGAGGCGATCTACGCAGCCGACTCCCGCGTCGGCTGCGGTCACCACCGCGACAACACGTGCCAGGAGGAACAGTGGAATTCGATGTGACCATCGAGATCCCCAAGGGTAGCCGCAACAAGTACGAGGTCGATCACGAGACCGGCAAGGTCTACCTCGACCGGTACCTGTACACCTCGTTCGGCTATCCGGCCGACTACGGCTACATCGACGGCACCCTCGGTGAGGACGGCGATCCGCTCGACGCGCTCGTGCTGCTGCCCGAGTCGGTGTTCCCCGGCGTCATCATCAAGGCACGCGTCGTCGGCATGTACACGATGACCGACGAGGCCGGCGGCGACGACAAGCTGCTGTGCGTCCCGGCCGGCGACGTGCGGTGGGATCACATCCAGGACATCACCGACGTCAGCGAGTACGAGCTCGGCCCGATCTCGCACTTCTTCGAGCACTACAAGGACCTCGAACCCGGCAAGGAGGTCACTCCCGGCGGCTGGGTAGGTAAGGCCGAGGCCGAGAAGGTCGCGCAGGCCGCCGTCGAGCGCTTGAAGGAGCACTAGCCCCCACCCCTACTCGCGGGCGATGGCGGCGAGGGCGGGCGCGGCGAAGCGAACGGTTCCGTCCGGCTCGGTGAAGCGTTCGAGTTCGCGGGCGGCCGCCGCCTGTAGCGCCGCGTACTGCTCGTCGTCGATCAGGTCGCGCAACGTCCAGCCCTTGATGTCGGTGTGGACCCAGTCCCGCACCGACGGGAACCGGGCCTCGCCGTCGAGCCGACGGATCTCGACATCTCCGGAGACATCGGCGAGTTCGGTGCGCAGCAACTCCGGGGTTCCGATGCAGAACGGAGCCAGCAGCGCATCGGCCGGCCCGTCGCCGAACAGCCGGCGCAGCAGGTCCACCATCGCCGCGTAGCCCGGGCTGGTGTCGACCTCGGCCCAGGTGAGCACCCCGAGCGTGCCGCCGGGGCGCACCACCCGGGCCATCTGCCGAACCCCGGCGCGACGGTCCTGGAAGAACATCAGCGCGAACTGGCTCAGGACCCGGTCGAACGCATCGTCGGGGTAGGGCAGATTCTCGGCGGCGCCGGCGTGGATCTCTGCGCCCGGGCTGGTGCGCGCCGCCACGGCCAGCATCCCGTCGTTGGGGTCGACGCCGGCGACGACCCCCTGGGGTCCGACCCGCTCCAGCGCGGCGCGGGTCAGCACGCCGGTACCGCAACCGACGTCGAGGACCCGATCACCCGGCCGGACCCCGGTCAGGTCCAAGAGACGTTGCGGCCATTGGTCGAAGAGCGCCGGGACGAAGAAACTCTCGTAGACCTCGGCGGCGGTGGCGCTGACCTGTCCGGTGGTGGCATTGCTCATGGTTTCAGCGTGCTCCGCCGTCACCTCGATTCAAGTCCTGAAATCGAACTTCGACCTTGCCCCGGCGTGGTCGGCTCGCAACCATGGAGGTGTGCGCAGCTACGGCCAGTACTGCCCGATCGCGCGAGCCTCGGAGATCCTCGCCGAGCGGTGGACACCGCTCGTCATCCGCAACCTGATGTTCGGCGCGGTCACCTTCACCGATATCGCGCACGGGGTGCCGCTGATGTCACGCTCGATGCTGGCCACCCGGCTGGCACAGCTCGAACGGGCCGGCGTGGTGGCCCGCACTCCCAAGACCGCGGGACGCGGTTCGGAGTACACGCTGACCGAGGCCGGCCGCGACCTCGCCGGGGTCCTCGACGAGCTCGCCGCGTGGGGTGAGCGCTGGGTCGAGGTGGGACCCGAGATGACCGATCCGGGCTTCGCCCTGTGGGCGTGGTGCATCGTGCAGCTCGACCCGACGCAGCTGCCCGAGGACCGCACCGTGGTCGCCTTCCGCTTCCCCGACCAGCCAGTGGGCAACCGCACCTTCTGGCTGCTCGTCGAGGACGGCACCGCGGAGGTCTGCTACACCGATCCGGGCGGTGAGCCGGCCGCCGAGGTCACCGCCGAGTCGGCCGCCTTCATCGACTGGCACCGGGGGCGACTCGGCTGGTCGCAGGCGTTGCGCAGCGGCCGCATCCGCGTCACCGGCGAGCGGTCGGTCACCACAGCGCTGCCACGCTGGAATCTGCGCCATCCGGTGGTATCGCGGACGACGCGGTAGCGACCCGGCCCGCAAGAGTCAGGTGCTCACCGCGGACTCCGGATCGCCGATCGGCCTACCCGTCCGCAGCGGCAACTCCTTCCAGGTCACCGTCCCGATGATGGCGATCAGCGACATGATCGACACCGCCAGGAACACCGTGTCCATAGAGTTGGCGAATCCGACCTTGATGGGTCGGGCGAGTTCCGTCGGCAACTGCTGGATGACCGATGTGTCCGACATGACGCTCGACGATGCCGACCCCTGTCCCGGATGCTCGGCAGCCGCCATGAGTCCCTCGGCGAACTGACGAACCTGCGCGTTGTCGCTCTGCGATGCCTGCACGACCGCGTTCCGGTACTCGGGTTGCTGGGCGGCGGTCGTCATCTCGTCGGAGATGTTCGGTCCCATCAGGGAGAACAGCAACGAGAAGAAGACGGCCACACCCATGGTCCCGCCGATCTGGCGGAAGAAGGTCGACGTGCCCGTGGACAGTCCCATGTCCCTGGGCGGCAAGATGTTCTGCATCGCCAGCATGATCGGCTGCATGAGGTTGCCGAGTCCGAAACCGATCAGGGCGGCGATCAGCATCACCAGGTAGATCGGCGTGTCCACCCCGACCAGATGCATGAGGTACGCCCCGATGGTGACGAGCACCGACCCGATGATCGGAAAGATCTTGTAGTGACCGGTCTTGGCGATCAGCTGTCCCGAGATGATCGACCCGGCCATCAGCCCCAACACCATCGGCACCATCTGCAGACCGGCGACCATCGGACTCGATCCGCGCAACACCTGGTAGTACTGCGGCAGCATCGAGATGCCACCGAACATCGCCGCACCGACGATGACCGAGATCACGATGCCCTGCGAGAAGATCGGGTTCTTGAACACGCGCAGCGGGATCAGCGCCTCGTCGCCCATCTTGTGCTCGATCCAGACGAAGACCGCCACACCGATCGCGCCGATCGCGTAGCACAGCAGCGACAGGCCGGACGTCCATCCCCACTCACGGCCCTGCTCGGCGACGATGAGCAGCGGCGCCACTGCGACGGCCAGTGCCGTTGCGCCCCAGTAGTCGGTGCGGCCGCCTTCACCCTTCTGCTGGTCGTAGTTCAGGACCTTGTAGATCAGCAGCAGCGAGAGCAGTCCGATGGGCACGTTGACCAGGAACACCCACCGCCAGCCGCTGATCCACAGGATCGTGTCCTGCCCGGCGAGCAGACCGCCGAGCACCGGTCCGAGAACGCTCGACGTGCCGAAGACCGCGAGGAAGTAGCCCTGGTACTTGGCACGTTCCCGCGGCGGCACGATGTCACCGATGGTGGTCAGCGCCAAGGTCATCAGACCACCCGCGCCGAGTCCCTGGAAAGCCCGGAATGCGGCCAGTTCGTACATCGATGTCGCGAGGCTGCAGAGCAGCGACCCGGCCACGAAAATCGAGATCGCCACCATGAAGAACGGCTTGCGGCCATACATGTCGGAGAGCTTGCCGTAGAGCGGGGTGACGATCGTCGCGGTCACCAGGTAGGCGGTGGTGGCCCACGCCTGCATGTCGTAGCCGTTGAGGTCGTCGGCGATCGTACGGATCGACGTGGAAACGATGGTCTGATCCAGAGCGGCCAGGAACATCGCGCTCATCAGGCCGGCGAGCACGGTCATGATCTGACGATGTGTCAGCCCCGCGCCGGCGACGTCGTCGTGGACCGCGGCCGCCGCAGCCGAGGATTCTGTCATTTCTGTCCTTTCACAAGCGCTTCACCGTCGACCAGCCCGGTCTTCCCACAGGGCGGCGCGAGGACGGTTTCGGCCGCGTCGACGAACCGACCGAGCAGGCCCACAAGGGTCCACAGCTCGTCGTCGGTCCAGTCCGACATCGCGCGGTCCATCGCGGTCCGGCGCACTTGACGCATCGCCTCGACGCGGGCCCGGCCGGCATCGGTGATGACGAGCAGGATGGCGCGACCGTCGTCGGGGTCGGCCTCCCTGCGCACGAGGCCCATGTCGACGAGCTGGGCGACGTGGCGGCTCACCGTCGACGGGTCGGCGTTGAGGCTCTCGGCCAGTTCCCTCGACCGCATGGGCTGTTTGTAGAGGTGGAACAGGCCTTTGAACGCCGCGGTCTCGACCTCGCCGTCGGGGGTCTTGAACGTGGTGTGCACGGCCCGGTCGCGAATGCGTACGTACCGGGCGAGCACATCGAACAACTCGTCGATCGCACTCTGGTCGAGCATGTGTACCTCCGCGGAATGTCCTTTCACATCGCAACTACTTGCAGATCGCAATCAGTTGCCATTGGCAAGTATGCGCCGGGGTTCGCCGTCTGGCAAACCACCACTACGATCGGAAGTCGTGACCCCGCAGCCTCCGAATCCCACCGGCAACCGCCCGCACTTCACGTCCATGCCGGACCTGGCACTGCGCGATCTCGGCGGCGCGGTCATCTGGTCGAACGACGATCTGTTCGCCGAGGCGCAGAACCTGATCAAGACGCCACCCGCGGAGTACCAGCCGGCCACCTTCGGCCACAAGGGACAGGTCTACGACGGCTGGGAAACGCGACGTCGCCGGCAGTCCGGTGTCGATCAGGCGATCGTGCGCCTCGGCGCGCCCGGTGTGGTCTATGGCGTCGTCGTCGACACGTCGTGGTTCAAGGGCAACTATCCGCCGTTCATCTCGGTCGAGGCGGCCGCCGTCGAAGGGGTGCCGACGGTGGCCCAACTCCTCGATGACACCCAGTGGGTACCCATCGTCGAGCGCAGCGCCGTCGACGGCGACACCCGCAACCCGTTCAAGGTCGACGCCAAGAACCGCTTCACCCACGTCCGGCTGTCGATGTACCCCGACGGTGGTGTGGCCCGGTTCCGCGTGCACGGCCGCGGCGTGCCGAACCCGCACTTCTTCCGGTACGGCCACTTCGACCTGGCCGCGCTGGAGAACGGCGGCTTGATCACGGCCTGCTCGAACATGTTCTACAGCTCGCCCAACAATCTGCTGATGCCCGGCCGGGCACGCCACATGGGTGAGGGCTGGGAGACGTCACGTCGCCGCGACAGCGGAAACGACTGGGTGCAGGTGCGACTGGCCGGTCGTGGCCGGGTCAACCTCGTCGAACTCGACACCAGCTACTTCCTGGGCAACTCCCCTGGTGCGGCGATGGTCCGCGGCCGCGACGGCGAGGACGGTGAATGGTTCGAGGTGCTGCCGCGTACCGACCTGCAGCCCGACACCCGACATCGGTTCGTGCTCGACCTGGATCGTCCGATGACCGAGGCCCGGATGGACATCTATCCCGACGGCGGCATGGCCCGGTTCAAGCTCTACGGCACGCTCACCGAGGACTCCGAGAGCGAACTCATCGAACAGTGGGAACGCGGCGAGGCCTGACCCGCGCCGACATGCGCCCCGCAGAGGCGCCCTTGGTTGATGTCATCCTCGACGGTGCACCCGCTGTGGGTGCATTCCGGGAGCCTCGCGCCGGTAGCGTGTAGTGGTGCCCACCGCCGATGCCGTGACGCCTCCGGACCGCGATGTCTTCGTGCTGTCCCGGCCGCACGGCACCGTGCGCGGACGCGGCTGTATCGGGTCGTTCACCGATACCGCCGCGGCCGCCGAGGCGCTGCGCACCGCTTCGGTGCACGCGGTGGTCGGGGCGATCCCGTTCGATCCGGTCGATCCGGCCGCGTTGCTGGTCCCACGCTCACTCGAGCACTCGCCGTCACCGCTCGACGGCGCGCCCCCGACGAGCCGGCGAATCACCGCGGTCGCCGATCATCCCGCCGCCTCCGAGCATCGTGAGCGTGTCACTCGCGCCGTCAAACACATCGTCGACGGCGACGTGGACAAGGTGGTGCTGGCCCGGTCGATGGATCTGACGGTCGAGCCCGCCGTCGATGTCACCGAACTCCTCGGCGCGTTTGCTCACGGCAACGCCGAGCACAACGCGTTCGCCGTCGACGTCGGTGCGGCCGGCGGCAGGGACACCTGGCTGCTGGGAGCGAGCCCGGAGCTGTTGTTGCGCAAGGAAGGTCGTCGGGTGACCTGCCGCCCGTACGCGGGGTCGGCGCCCCGCTCCGCCGACCCGGAGACCGATCGCGCGGCCGCGGCGGCGCTGGCGTCGTCGGCGAAGGACCGCCGCGAACACGCCTTCGTCGTCGACTATCTGCGCGACCGTCTGGCCCCGCTGTGCGACGAACTCGACGTACCGTCGGCGCCCGAGGTCCGCTCGACCGGCGAGATCTGGCATCTGGCGACGCCGATCGCGGGGACGCTGCGCGACGACTCCGTGACCGCATTCGACCTCGCGCTGCTGCTGAGCCCGACACCGGCGGTGTGCGGCACCCCGAGCGAGGCGGCCGCACGACTCATCCGGAAGATCGAGGGTCCGCGCGGCCTGTACGCCGGGGCGCTCGGATGGTGCGATGCGCGCGGCGACGGCGAATGGTTGGTCACCATCCGGTGCCTCGAGTTGTCCGCGGATCACCACACGCTGCGCACCTGGGCGGGCGGCGGAATCGTCGCGGAGTCCGATCCGCAGGCCGAACTCGACGAGACCACCGCCAAGCTGCGCACCGTGCTCAACGCGCTGGGGATCGAGCGTGCCTGACGACCTGGTCATCGCCCGCAACCCGGACGCCGACTCCTCGCTGCCCTACCTCGTGCGAATCCCGCTCGGCCCCAACGGCATCATCCTCAAGGTCCGCGACACCTGGCCGCGCACCACCAAGGTCTACTGCCACCGCGCCAAGGAGTGGCCGGCCGGCCCCGAGATCGTGGAACGCCAGCCCGTCCGGTCGGTGAGCCGGCGCGGCGCGGCCATCGACCTGGTCCTCGAACGTGCCCGGGAGAACCGCTCCCAGTTCGTGATGACCCGGGCGCGTGGTCGCGAGATGATCTTCTGGCAGTCGCGTCGCACCGCGAAGCAGGCCCGCCCGAACGTCACCCTGCCCATTGCCCGGGCACACGGCCACGTCGTCGACATCGTCGTGGACACGGGCGAGAAGTACGCGTTCGGGTTCCGTCACCAGCAGGCCACGACCTCACGCCGCCGTCTCCCCGCCGGCGACTACGCCATCTTCGACGGTGACGAGCTGATCGCCAGCGTCGAACGCAAGAGCATCGCCGACCTGTCGTCGGGTCTGCTGTCCGGGAAGCTCACCTATCAACTCGCCGATCTGGCTGCTCTGCATCGCGGCGCCGTGGTCGTAGAGTCCTCCTACAGCAAGCTGTTCAAGAACGAGTACGTCTCGGGTGCCTCGCTCGCCGAGCAGGTGGCCGAGGCCCAGGTTCGCTTCCCGGCAGTGCCGATCGTCTTCTGCGACACCCGCGGTCTGGCCGAGGAGTGGACCTACCGGTGGCTGGGCGCGGCCCGCCACGAGTGGGTGCTGGCCAAGGGCACCGAGGATGTCCTCGAACCGCTGGCCGGGCCGGCCGCCACGCCCGCCGAGATCCGGGCGTGGGCGATGACGAATGGGCTCGACGTGCTGGCGAAGGGCCGTATCCCGGCCCGGGTTCGCGAGGCCTGGGAACACCGCAACGACCCCGCGCGGTAGACCACCCAGATTGTTCTAGCCGAGCGCCTGGTCGAGATCGGCGAGCAGGTCGTCGGTGCCCTCGAGTCCGACGGACAGGCGCACCACGGAATCGGTCACGCCGATCGCCGCGCGACCCTCCGGCCCCATGGCCCGGTGCGTCGTCGTCGCCGGATGCGTGATCAGCGACTTGGAGTCCCCGAGGTTGTTCGAGATGTCCACGATGCGCAGCGCGTTGAGCACCTCGAATGCTCGCTTCTTGCCCTCGACGCCGTCGCGGTCACCGATCTCGAAGGTGACGACCGTACCGCCGGCGGACATCTGCTTGCGCGCCAGCTCGTACTGCGGATGGGACTTCAGGAACGGGTACTTGACCCACCGCACGCGCGGGTCGGCCTCGAGGAACTCCGCGATCCGCAGCGCCGACGACACCGAGGCGTCGACCCGCAGCCGCATCGTCTCCAGACCCTTGAGCATCGTCCAGGCGTTGAAGGGGCTCAGCGCCGGACCGGTGTGGCGCATCAGCGTCTGCACCGGACCGTCGATGTACTCCTTGGAGCCCAGGACCGCGCCGCCCATCACCCGGCCCTGACCGTCGATGTGTTTCGTGCCGGAATAGACGATGACGTCGGCGCCCATGTCCAGACCGGATTGCAGCAACGGGGTGGCGAAGACGTTGTCGAGCACCACCTGCGCGCCCGCCGCATGCGCGAGTTCGCAGACGGCGGCGACGTCGACGAGGGTCTGCATCGGGTTGGACGGGGTCTCGAAGAAGACCGCGGCGGTCGGCTCGGACAGCGCGGCCTGCCACTGGTCGAGGTCCTCACCATCGACGAACACGGTCTCGACCCCCCAGCGGGGCAGGATCTCGTTGCACACCACAAAGCACGAACCGAACAGGCTGCGGGCGGCGACCAGCCGGTCACCGGCCTTCAGCAGTGCGCCCAGCGCGACGAACACCGCGGCCATACCGCTGGCGGTGGCGAAACACGCCTCGGCACCCTCGAGTTGACGCAGCCGCTCCTGGAACACCGCGACGGTCGGGTTTCCGTAGCGCGAGTAGACGAAGCGTTCGTCCTCACCGGTGAAGGCACGCTCGGCGGCCTCGGCGGAGTCGTAGACGTAGCCGCTCGTCAGGTAGAGCGCCTCGGAGGTCTCGAAGAAACCGGACCGGTCCAGGCCCGCGCGCACCGCCAGGGTGTCGGGCGAAACCCCTTCGGGCAGTTGTCCACTCACGACTGCCGCCACGGCAGGTTGAGAGCGCGCCAACCCGCGGCACCGCGGTGGTCGTTCTCGTCGAGGGGGCCTTCGAATCCGTCGAGGACGTTGTAGGCCTTCGCGACCCCGTCGGCGGTGGCCGCCTCGGCGGCGCCGATCGACCGGTGACCGGACCGGCAGAGGAAGATCACCTCATCGTCGTCGGCGATCCCGGCGTCGCGCATCTGTTCGACGAACAGCATGTTCGGCGCACCGTCGGGGAACATGGCCCACTCGATGAAGACGGTCTTCTTGCCGATCACCTCGAGATCCGGGACACCGACGAAGGACCACTCGGCCCGCGTCCGGCAGTCCACCAGGATCGCCTTCGGATCGTTCTCCAACTTTTCCCACGCCTGCTGCGGCGTGAGGTCTCCCGCGTAGTTCACGACGTACACACCTTCCAGTCCCCGTCCTCGCGCACCACGACCACATCAGTCGTCTGCTCTTGGTCGGGCTTGTCGTCGAAATGCCAATGTACCTGCGCCGTCGCGCGGTCCCCCGACACGGTGATGTCGGAGATCTCCGGGATGACGATCGGCCCGTTCTCCTCGAGCGACGCCCGGTTCTGTTCGAGGAATGCGGTCTCGCTCGGGAACGAGTCCGATGCGAGGTCCGCCGCGCAGGTCGCGGCGCGGAAACTCGCATAGTCGAGCTGGCCGCGCGCGGTATAGAGATCGTCGATGGCGTGCTGGACGCGCGCCCCGTCACTCATCCGATCGTCGGCCGGTCGCATCAGGTAGGAGGTCGCGATCCAGATCACCCCGACCAGCACCACGGCCAACGCCACGAGGAACGGCCAGGCGTCCTTCCACGAACGCGGTTCGGCGTCCGAGGGACCGGCCGGCCGCGACGAATCCTGATCACGTGGGCCCTTCGCCATGCGCCGGAGTCTATCGGCAGGCGATGACCCGGCCGCGTCGGACCCGGCCCGATCGGGAGCGTCACGCCCGGGTGAGATTCACCTCACCGGGGTTTTCTTCACCGTGATTCTGAGATTTTGGCCGACAGCGCCGAACGCCTACCGTAGAAGGAATAGGGGCCGCGGATGCGGCCACCACCCTCGACTCGCACGAGTCAACGACTACAGGCACGGAAAGCATCCTCCATGAGTGACATCAGCCGCCCGTTGCGGGTTGCCATCATCGGCGCGGGTCCCGCGGGAATCTACGCCGCCGACGCGTTGATGAAGTCCGACACCGCCAAGGACCGCGGCGTCAGCATCGATCTGTACGAGCGCATGCCCGCCCCGTTCGGCCTGATCCGCTACGGGGTCGCCCCCGATCACCCCCGGATCAAGGGCATCATCACCGCCCTGCACAAGGTGCTCGACAAGCCGGAGGTGCGGCTGCTGGGCAACGTCGACTACGGCACCGACATCACGTTGGCCGAACTGCGCGACCACTACGACGCGGTGATCTTCTCCACCGGCGCCACCGATGACCGCGCACTGGGCATTCCCGGTATCGACCTCGACGGCAGCTACGGCGCCGCGCAGTTCGTGGCGTGGTACGACGGTCACCCTGACTTCCCGCGCACCTGGCCGCTGGAGGCCGAGAAGGTCGCGGTGATCGGCGTCGGCAACGTGGCGCTCGACGTCGCGCGGGTGCTCGCCAAGACCGGCGACGAGCTGCTGCCGACCGAGATCCCGGCCAACGTCTACGAGGGGCTCAAGGCCAACAAGGCCATCGAGGTGCACGTGTTCGGCCGGCGCGGACCGGCGCAGGCCAAGTTCACCCCGC
The DNA here is from genome assembly GCF_000298195.1 of Gordonia rhizosphera NBRC 16068. Taxonomy (GTDB): domain Bacteria; phylum Actinomycetota; class Actinomycetes; order Mycobacteriales; family Mycobacteriaceae; genus Gordonia; species Gordonia rhizosphera. The sequence continues at coordinate 20,427 of NZ_BAHC01000001.1, forward strand.
TCGAACTCAAGGAGCTCGACCACTCGCCGAACATCGAGGTCGTCGTCAACCCCGAGGACATCGAGTACGACGAGGGTTCGGCCGTGGCACGTCGCAGCTCCAAGATCACCGACCAGGTCGCGACGATCATCGAGAACTACGCGATCCGCGAACCCAAGCAGGGCGCGATCCACAAGCTGTTTCTGCACTTCTTCGAGAACCCGACCGAGATCCTCGGCGCCGACGGCAGGGTCGTCGGGCTGCGCACCGAGCGCACCGAACTCGACGGCACGGGCAATGTGAAGCCGACCGGCAGGACCACCGATTGGGACGTCGCCGCGGTCTACCGCGCCGTCGGATACCTGTCCGACAACCTCCCGCAGATCCCGTTCGACCAGCAGGCCGGTGTGATCCCCAACGAGGCCGGACGTGTGTTCGACGAGGGGCGTCACGTGACCGGGCTCTACACCACCGGCTGGGTCAAGCGCGGTCCCGTCGGCCTCATCGGCCACACCAAGGGTGACGCCAACGAGACCGTCGACTGCATCATCGAGGACATGACCAACGAGGCTCTGCTGTCCCCGGCCAGCCCGGCCGAGGGCGCGATCATCGAACTGCTGGAATCCAAGGGCATCCCGTTTACCACGTGGGACGGCTGGTACCGCCTCGACGAGCACGAGCGCGCTCTGGGCGCCGCCGAGGGCCGCGAGCGCATCAAGGTCGTCGAGCGCGAGGACATGCTCGCCGCGTCCGAGCCTGACAAGGTGTCGCGCCCCTCGGTGTAGTCGCGCTCCCCCGACCCGGGGAAGTCCACACGGCCCGACGGCTCACGCCGTCGGGCCGTTCCCGTCCCCGGGGATTGCCCCCGGCCGTCCTCCCCCGTCGACCGTGCGCACGCCGACGTCCACCGTGCGCACCCAGACATCAACCGCGCGCACGCTCGACGCTCGCGGAGCGGCGGGAGTTCCGTCCGGTTCGTGGGGCGAGCTCGGCGTTAGGGCGTGCCCGGGTTCTGCTGGTTGCGCCAGTTCTGCCAGTAGCCGAAGTTGTTCAGCAGATTCTCGGCCTCGTCCCCGAAGGTGAAGCCCGAGATCGTCGCCGGGACGCAGCCGAACCAGCGCGTCTCGATCGGGCGCACCCAGCGCTTGGCCTTGTTGTCCCACTTGGACATCGACTCTCCCGGCTTCAGCTCCTTCACCCGGACCGACGCACCATTGATCTCGTTGAGGATCACGTTGTGCATCGTCGATCCACCGATGTTGCGCACCGTCATCCAGCGATACATGTACCAGGCCTGATTCCAGGGCTGACCCCACTGCCCGAAGTGACACTCGATCCCCCCGAGGATCTGAAGATCACCGGGCGACGCCGCGCTCGCAGGCGCCGTTCCGGCGAGGGTGCCGGCAGCGATCCCGACGGTTGCCAGCATCGCCACGCCTGCACGCTTCAGCGACTTCTTCATCGAATTCTCCTCCGTTGTCGCGCGAACTTACTGGTCGGTTTATCGACCATCGACGTGCGCATCGTTACCGATGACACAGTCGATTCACAGCGGGCCGCGTCTTTCGTTATGCAAACTTCATGGCCGCGATCTCCCCGTGACGACATCCAACAGAGCCGAATCGCAAGTAAGGTAAGGTAACCCTTCATGCGCCGCTGGACCGGATTTCTGCTGCTCATCGCGGTGCTCGTGGTGTCGGTGATGGCGTCTGTGGCTATTGGGACACGGTACTTGCCGCTCGCCGAGGTGGTCGACGCACTGTTGCCGTATCGAGACCCGGCGTCGATGTCCGCCGACGCGGTCGGGATCGTCCGCGAACTGCGCATCCCGCGCACGGCGCTCGGGCTCATCGTCGGCCTGGCCATCGGCGCCGCCGGCGCCCTCGCCCAGGGCCACACCCGCAATCCACTGGCCGACCCGGGCATGCTCGGCGTCAACGCCGGGGCCGCATGCGCAGTGGTCATCGGCGTCTACGTCCTCGGCATCCAGGGCCCGGTCGCGTTCATGCTGTGCGGGTTGATCGGGGCCCTGATCGCCTCGGCCGCGGTGTTCGGGCTCGCCTCCCTCTCGGGGGCCGGTCCGCTCACCCTGATCCTCGCCGGGACCGGCCTGTCGGCCCTGCTGCTGGCGATCACCTCGGGGATCGTGCTGTCGGACAGCGTCACGCTCGACGCGTGGCGATTCTGGAATGTCGGTTCGACGGCCGGCCGCGGGATGGACGTGTTCTGGGCCGGGCTGCCCTTCATCGCCGTCGGCCTGCTGTTGGCGCTGGGTAGCGGGTTCTTCCTCAACGTGCTCGGCCTCGGCGATGACATGACCAAGAGCCTCGGGTCGCGGGTGATGGTGATCCGCGCTGTCGGGATCGGCGCCATCACCCTCCTCATCGGGGCGGCCACCGCGGCCTGCGGACCGATCACCTTCCTCGGTCTCGTGGTGCCGCACCTCGCCC